>JHXJ01000005.1 GCA_000621765.1 Ruminococcaceae bacterium AB4001 | reverse complement strand
ATACAAAGCAAGACTTGAAGGCATAGAGGTAAAGATTGTACGCGAGAGCTACACGAGCGGAACGAGTTATCTTGACGGAGAAAAGCCTGACAAAGCTCACTATGACAAGACACGAAGAATAGAGCGAGGATTATTTAAGAGCAACAGCGGGATTTTCATTAACGCAGACATAAATGCTGCATATCAGATGATGAAGCTGGGTGACACAAGAGCAATTCCCATCAAGAAAGGAGAACAGATAATCAAGATAAAAGCAGCCTGAATTATATCAGGTAGAGGCATAAGGCTAGTGCCCTTAAAGAGCCGATATGATATATTCATTTCGGAGATTTATAAATATCAGTCACGAATTGGTAAATAGCCAAAGAGAAAAACAGCAAAAATATCTGACTTGACCAAAAGATAACAAGATGCTATTTTATGCGTGCGTAATAACACGCCGCCGACAGTTCGTTTGTGCCATCCTGTCGTTAAACAAAACCAGGACAATCATTTAGATCAATTTTCTTGTGCTGATTTGATTAAATGTGGCTCCTGTTTTTGGGAGCCATTTTTATTTGGAGCTGATCTTATGAACAAAGAGAACAAAGTAACGAAATTGTATATGTGCTTAGGCATCGTATTTGTTACATGCCTTTTGCTATCCAATCTTATCGCCGGTAAGATGTGGGCTGTAACGGATAGTATTACTCTTCCTGCGGCAGTAATTCTTTTCCCGCTGACTTATATCCTCGGTGATGTTTTCACTGAAGTTTACGGGTTTAAGAATGCAAGGACCATCATCTGGCTCGGATTTGCGTGCAGTTTCTTCGCAGTAACCATCTACGTTGCTACGATCGCGCTGCCTCATCCCGGTTTCTGGGAGAGTCAGGGCGCATACGAGACAGTAATGGGGACCACACCGAGAGTTGCCATCGCGTCATTTGCGGGATATCTTTTCGGAGAGTTTTCCAACTCGATCGTATTATCCAAACTTAAGGTTTTGACCAAAGGAAAGAATCTCTGGATCCGCACGATCGGATCAACTCTGATCGGGGAGGGATTGGACTCGGTGATCTTTATTGTCATCTCATTCTGGGGTACGATGGAAAACTCTGTTGTTCTCCGTATGATCCTTTTCCAGTATCTGTTTAAAGTCGCATATGAAGTAATCTTTACACCGGTAACATACTTTGTAGTTAACCTGATCAAGAAGGCTGAAGGCGTAGATACATACGATTCAGGAATCAAATACAATGTTCTGAAGGGGTGATATCATGCGCGAGAAAGAAAACCTTACAAAGCTCGGAAGCAATGGAACACAATACAGTCAGGACTACGATCCCGGAGTGCTCGAGACATTCATCAACAAGCATCCGGAGAATGATTATTTCGTAAAGTTCAACTGTCCCGAATTTACAAGCCTTTGTCCTATCACAGGCCAGCCTGATTTTGCGACGATCACGATATCTTATGTTCCTTCAGAGAGAATGGTCGAGAGCAAGTCCTTAAAACTCTATCTGTTTTCTTTCCGTAATCACGGTGATTTTCATGAGGACTGCGTTAACATTATCATGAAGGATCTCATCAAGCTGATGGATCCCAAGTATATAGAAGTCTGGGGTAAGTTCACACCACGCGGAGGAATATCAATAGACCCGTACTGCAATTACGGTAAGCCGGGAACCAAATGGGAGAAAGTCGCTGAAGACAGGTTATTCCACCACGATATGTATCCTGAGAAAGTTGATAATAGATAAATAGTAAAAACGTTAAGGACTGTCGCAAATACGAACAGTCCTTATTTTTTCAGGAAACAGCACTGTTTTTTTGACTGGAACAAAGCAGAAAAAATTTTTGAATAAACCTATTGACATGGTAGGTTAGCAGTAGTAAAGTATCGCCATCACGACGAAAGGAGGAGTGAGAAATGTACAAAACAGTTAACAGCACAGTTACCATGATGATGTGTCGAATGCTAAGCTCCCGGGTGCGCTATATGGCCCAGGGCTCAGGAAGTCATTCCTCACGCCTTGAGAACGATCGATGTTAAAGCAGAATAAAAGCTAAACACATATGCCATGCGCCCGGGAGTTAAATCAACTTACCGGGCATTTTTATGCCTATAACAAATCATTCTTAAAGCAAATAACAAACAACAAAGGAGAAACTAATATGAAAAATACATTGAAGAAGGTAATTGCCGCAGCACTTTTATTTACGATCGCAGGTTCATTCGCAGCCTGCGGCCAGGTAAAGGAAACAAATAAAGAAACAGAAGTTCAGGCAGCATCAAGCGAAGCTCAGCCTGAAGGACAGTCAGAAGCCAGCAAGCAGGAGAACACAGTGATCAAGGTCGGCGCCAACATCACACCTCACTCTGAGATCCTAGAAGTAGCTAAGCCGATCCTCGCAGAGCAGGGAATCACGCTTGAGATCGTAAGACTCGAAGATTCTGTAACACCTAACACAGGCGTAATTGAAGGAAGCCTTGATGCAAACTATTTCCAGCATGTTCCTTATCTTGATCAGTTCAATCTTGAGAACGGTTCAGATCTTGTTTCAGTAGGCGCAGTTCACTATGAACCATTCGGAATCTATGCAGGCAGAGTAAGTGATCTCAAAGACCTTAAAGATGGTGCTGTCGTAGCAGTTCCCAACAACGTAACTAACGAAGCAAGAGCTCTTCTCCTCCTTGCACAGGAAGGCATCATCAAGCTTAAGGAAGATGCAGGTATCAACGCAACAGTAGAAGACATTATCGATAACCCTCTTAACATCCAGTTTAAGGAACTCGCACCCGAGCAGCTCGTTGCGGCACTTCCTGATGTAGACGTAGCAGTCATCAACGGTAACTACGCTATTGAAGGTGGTCTCCATGTAAGCCAGGCGATCGCTGTTGAGGCTAATGACGGACTTGCTGCACAGACATACGGCAACATCATAGCTACATCTCCTGCTAAGGCTGACGATCCCGCTATCAAGGCACTCGTTGAAGTTCTTCAGGGACCTGAGGTTGCGCAGTACATCAAGGATACATATGACGGTGCGGTAGTTCCGCTTTTCGGTTGATAAAAAGTAATACAGGAGTACAGGTAAGATGATTGGTTTTGAATACTACAATCCGGCGAAAATAGTTTTCGGTGAGGGAAGCGAAAAGAATCTTGCAAAGCTTCTTAAGCAGTATAAGGTAACAAGTCTGCTTCTTGTCTATAGTGGAGATTTCATCAAGACTTTAGGTATCTACGATGAGATAACCAAAGCAGTTGAGGAACTCGGAATAAGTTTTTCGGAGAGCGGAGAAGTAGTACCGAATCCTTCCATCGAACTTGTAAGAAAGCTTGTCATTCAGGGCAAGAAAGATAAAGTTGATTTCGTTCTGGCAGCAGGTGGCGGAAGTGCCATAGACACAGCCAAGGCGATAGCACTCGGTATACCGCACGATGGCGATGTCTGGGATTTCTTCGATAAGGGTGTTTCTCCCGAACATGTCCTTAACATCGGAGTTATCGCGACAACGGCATCGAGCGGCTCCGAGACAAGCAACTGCGCGATCCTCTCATACGGTGAGTGGAAGAAGGGCTTTGAGGACGACAGGATCATTCCGAAGTTCGCGATAATGAATCCGAAGTATACGGTAAACCTTCCTCCTTATCAGACATTCGTAGGAATAGCAGATGTTCTCTCACATCTTCTCGAAAGATATTTCTCCGACGAAAAGAATTCCGATACGACTGACTACCTCATCGAAGGCGCGATAAGAGCACTGCTCGTAAATGCAGACAGGCTAATCGAAGATCAGAACAACATTAATGCAAGAGCCGAGATCCAGTGGCTGGCTTCGGTATCACATAACAATTTCCTTGATGCCGGAAGAAGGGCTGACTGGGGATCACACCGTATCGAACATGAATTATCTGCCCAATATAACATTACACACGGAGAAGGCATGGCAATTGTCTTCACGGCCTGGACCAGGTACATAGCAGATATCAAGCCCTGGAGACTGGCACTTCTTGCAAGCAGAGTTTACGGAAAAGATCCATACGATTATTCAGAAAAAGAAAGAGCGCTTTTGCTGTCTGATGAACTCGAGAAGTTCTTCAGGAAGTTAGGACTCAAGACTCATCTGTCAGAACTTGGGATTACCGATAAAGACTTCGAAGTAATGGCAAACCGTGCAACAGCCGGCGGGAATGTAGGACATTATGTGCCGCTGGATTCAAACAGGATAATTGAGATCTTAAAGATCGCAATTTAATAAATTACCGGGTAAAAATCGCAAAGGAGAAAATGAAAATGGCTAGAATCAAACTGGTAGAACAGAACGAAGCAACAGGCGCTGAGAAGGAGCGTTATGATGAGCTCGCAGGAAGAAATGCAGTAACCAACATGAAGAAGGGTCTTCTTAATGATGCTGCAACATACGATGCTTATATGGCATGGTACACATCATGGAAGAGACTTGTAGAAGTTATCGGAGAGAAGGATGCGATCCTCTATGCGCACAAGATCTCTACGACAAATTCATGCCAGCTCTGCTCACTCTTCTTTATCAGTGACGTTAAGGGTCTGGGTCTTGATCCCGCTAACCTCGTTTATGACGAGAAGGAAACAGTACTTGCAGAACTCGCTGAGCAGTATGTTAAAAATCCTACTGCAGTATCAGATGAACTTTTCGATAAGCTCAGAAAGTTCTTCAACGATCAGGAACTCGTTGTAATCGTCGGATTTGCAGGTCAGATGATCGCTACAAACAATTTCAACGCTGTATTCAAGATCGACGTAGATAAGCGTCTCCTGCCCCTGCTTGACGAGTTCAAGCCTGCAACATGGAGAGAAGCTATCAAGTGATCCAAACATAAAATTCTGATATCCGGATCAAAACTGCCGGAGAAAAGGGAGGGCGTTGCTGCTCTCCCTTTGTTTTGTCTGATATAATCTCATTATTCAAGAGAGCTTTTTATCTTCAGCCGTTTTGGGAGAAGCATATGGATAAAGCATACAGAGGAAAGATAATCGGAATGGGAATTCCGGTAGTACTGGCACTTATCATCACCACTATAGTAACAATTGCCCAGCAACCGATAATAAGGTCTGTTGCCAGAGTTTTCACGAAGAGCCGGTTTGCCCGCAGTTTTTTCAAGATGCCTTTAAGCCGCGGTACAGTGATCCCGTACTATATGTACTTTATTATCCTTGCAGCTATCGTTATTCTCGTGTATTTCATCATCATAGCTTCCAGCAAGAAGATGCAGGATAAACCGATGGCTGTTGTGTTTCCGATCGTTTTTTACTTTATTGCGATCCTGTTCGGAGCTATCTATGTCAGAGTTGGCGGCGACAAGCTTGTTCATCAAAAGACATTAGCCACAAATGTAGACGTCATTACTTATCTGCTCAGCATTATACTGTCACCCGTCATGATCGTATTTTTTGTTTTCTTCGTGATGATGATCGTCACATTCATGGTCAGGTCGATAAAGCTGAGCAATCAGAAAAACCGGACTGAAGGTCAGGACAGCTGACAGGTCTTAAGAGAGAATCTTTCCTGCGAGATCTTTCATATCCCTAACGAACTTATCATGGTTTTCCTTAACGAAGACCATGTTATCGTTCTTGGACGCGTCTTCCAATGCTTTTGCCCTGTCAGATATCTCATCAGCGCCGATAGTTCTTGAAGAGCTCTTGATCGAGTGGACCAGGATACTGTAGTTTTTGAGATCGCCATTTTCGAAGTAAGAGGAAAGCTCATCACATTTTTCTGATGCGCCGGTAGCATAGTCAGAAAGAAGTTCCAGATAGAAGTCTTCTTCATCACACGCATAAACAAGAGCGGCATCAACATTGAGTCCGAGAGAACGGGCCTTTTCTATCGTGAGTGAAGAATCTTTGCCGGTTTCTTCGATTGAAACTTCTTCAGCAGAAGAATAAGCAGAGGCGGGGAGGAGCGATTTAAGTACCTTTTCGAGATCTCCGACAATGATCGGTTTTGAAAGATATCCGTCGAAGCCTGCTTTCAGGTACTGTTCTTCGGCGCCGACTACTGCATTTGCAGTAAGAGCGATCACTACTGTGTCCTTCAGCAGGTTTTCATCCTGCAGGGCTTTAAGGGTCTCAAAGCCATCCATCTGAGGCATCATGTGATCGAGGAACAGGATGTCGAAATGATCCTTGCGCATGATCTCGAGCGTCTCAAATCCGGAATTGCATGTCACGGGAGTAATGCCGAACAGTTTAAGGAAGTTGACAGCTACCTTGATGTTCATGTTGTTGTCATCGGTTACGAGGACTCTGGCATCAGGCGCTTGGACAGTTACGGATTTATCGCGGAGAAGGTGACTGCTCTTTCTCTTCTCATCAAACGAACCGAGCGGCGTGTCATCAATGATCTTAAGAGTAAGATCGAATGAGAAGGTGGATCCTATCGCGTATTTGCTCTCGACGTCCAGTTTGCTGTCCATCATTGCAAGGAGCTTGTTGACGATCGATATGCCGAGGCCGGTGCCTTCGATGTGGCGGTTGCGCTTTTCTTCGATCCGCTCAAAAGAGATGAAGAGCTTATCGAGATCTTCGTCCTTGATACCAATGCCTGTATCGACAACCTCAAAGTGCAGTTTGACATTGCCATCAACTGCTCCGATTTTCCTGACCTTGAAAGTTACGCTGCCGCTCTCGGTGTATTTAACGGCATTGGTAAGGAGGTTCATTATTATCTGACTGATCCTTACGTCATCGCCGTAGAGTTTTGAAGGAATATTCTCATCGATATCGATGTTGAGTTCGAGCCCTTTTGCGCGTGCACGTTCGCTAATTGAATTGACGAGGTTGTTGATAAGTTCTGCAACGTCGAACTCAACTGGAACGAGGCTCATCTTTCCGTCTTCGATCTTGGAGAAGTCGAGGATGTTGTTGATGAGTGAGAGGAGGGTATTTCCGGCGCTCTTGATGTTGGAAGAGTATTCCAGGATCTGCTCATCGTCTGATTCTCTTAAGATCATCTCGTTCATTCCGAGAACAGCATTAATAGGAGTCCTTATCTCGTGGGACATATCAGCAAGGAAGTCGCTCTTTGCCTTGTTTGCAGTGTCTGCAGCAGATTTTTCGAGCATCAGGATCTTGGCTTCGTATTCTCTCTTCTGTTCAAGTGCTTTCAATTCTTCCATACGTTTGTTGACTTTGCGCTCATGTCTGTACGACAGGATGTAGAAGAATGAGATAAGTCCGAAGACCAGCAGTCCGACGAGAATGCTCATAAGAAGAACGGACTGTGTGTTTCTGAACAGATCCTTGCTTTCAACAACTATTATGAGATGCCACTGATCCAGGACTTTGTCTACAAATACAGTGCACTTCTTTCCATCGATGACCATGTCGAAATTGCCCTTGCCAACTTCAACGGCTTTGTTGAACAGATCGGCTTTCTCCGGGATCTCGCTATAGTTTTTCCCCTTTTCGTTACTGTCGTAATGCGCTACGACAGTTCCGTCGTAGTTCAGGATGAAACCGTATCCGTTTCCGTCGATGCGGATGGTTTCGACTGTATCCTGTACTCCGGTAAGGGTAAGGTCCATTCCGAGGACATTGTTTGTATCTGTGAGAGCCTTACAGACTGAGATGATGACATTTCCGGTCTGGGCATCTACGTAAGGAGAGACGATAAGAAGCTGACCGCCTGCAGCAACGGTATCCTTATACCAGTCTCTTGCAGTAGGATCATAGTCATCCGGCGGAGTCCAGCCGACACCATCGACGTATCTTCCGTTGATATATCCGTAGATTCCCGTATAGCTCTCATCGAACTGGGCTTCTGTGTTTGCGGACTCACGGGTTATGTATTCAACTATCTCTTCGTAAGTTGCGCCATTTGCTACCATGTGATCAACCGTATCTGCGGCGACCCAGAGTACAGAACTTGCGTTTTCGAGATAGTTTTCCAGATCGGCCGTGATGGCTGAGGCCTTATCGTTTCCGAGTTCCTGTACATAAGAATAGGAGGACCTGTACATTACACTCGTGGTATAGGTGACGAGCAATGCCATCAGGATAAACGTCGCTCCGAGTGTCAGTAACAATGTCTTCCGGTTTGTCTTCATAACAGCCTCTATTCAGTAACGGATGGATACAATAGTATTATAGTTGAGTTGCGGCGCAAGCAACATTAGAACTATTTATTAAAAAATTTCATTCTTTAACCTGATTTTTTAAAGGTTTTATATTTATACTTTTCGAAAATCGTGCTTTTATGTCAATTTGCAGGTGAAATCGGATACAATCTGCAAAAGCGAAATATATCGTATAATGATGCTATAACTTCCCGGAGGGCAGGATGAAGAGATATTACAAGGCTGTAGCGTTTGTGCTTGCAGGCGCGCTGACAGTATCTGCATGCAATAAAGTTCAGGAGACGGAAACAGAGATCACGGCGGAGGAAACGACAGCTTCGTCGTCTGAAGAGACTGAGACATCACAGACCGGCACATTTGAAGGTGCATCAGGCTCAGGTCATTCATCAGAGGGACTGACCGAATTTGGCAAAGGCTATGAAGGCATCGAAGGGACGGGCAATTTTAATTACGGAGAAGCTCTCCAGAAATCAGTTCTTTTCTTTGAACTGCAAAGGAGCGGACAGCTTCCTGAACAGACCAGATGCAACTGGAGAGGTGATTCCGGACTTAATGACGGCGCAGATAACAACATCGATCTCACAGGCGGCTGGTATGACGCCGGCGACCACGTCAAATTTAATCTTCCCATGGCTTATTCGGCTGCAATGCTCGGCTGGTCAGTTTATGAAGACAGGCAGTCGTATGAGCAGAGCGGTCAGCTGGAATATATCCTCGGCGACATAAAATGGGTCAGTGACTACCTTATAAAGTGTCATCCTGAGGATGAAGTCTTCTACTATCAGGTAGGTGACGCAGGTGTCGATCACTCGTGGTGGGGACCGGCTGAGGTCATGAGCATGAACAGACCCTCTTATTGCGTCACCAAGTCGAGCCCGGGTTCTGCCGTAACCGGCGAAGCTGCTGCAGCACTGGCACTGACAGCCATCGTTTTCGAAGATGTTGACAAAGAGTACTCTAAGCTCTGCCTCAAACACGCAAAGAGCCTGTATTCATTTGCCGATTCTACAAGAAGTGATGCAGGATATACAGCTGCCAACGGGTTTTACGATTCATGGAGCGGATTCTACGATGAGCTTTCATGGGCGGGATGCTGGCTCTATCTTGCTACCGATGACGCATCCTACCTTGATAATGCCAAAGTCTGTCTGAAAAGCGCCCGGCACGACTTCAACTGGTCTTTATGCTGGGATGATGTCCACATCGGAGCTGCTGTACTCCTGGCCAGGATCACAGGTGAGAAGCAGTACATGGATGAAGTTCAGAAGCACCTTGATTTCTGGACTTGCGGCACTTCCGACGGCCAGAAGATTACTTATTCGCCTAAGGGTCTTGCATGGCTTGACCAGTGGGGATCTTTGAGGTATTCGACTACCACGGCATTTGTTGCTGCTGTTTACAGCAGATGGAGCGGATGTCCTTCTGATAAGTCCGAACTTTATTGGAATTTTGCCGAAGCACAGGCGGATTACGCACTAGGTTCCTCGGGAAGGTCCTATGTAGTGGGTTTTGGAGAGAATCCCCCGGAGCATCCCCACCACAGGACGAGTCAGGGTTCCTATTGCGACAACATGAATGAACCGGGAGAAGCAAGACACACGCTCTATGGCGCTCTGGTCGGAGGTCCGGACTCTTCGGACGGTTATTCCGATACTGTGTCCGACTATAACAAGAATGAGGTTGCCTGTGATTACAATGCAGGCTTTACCGGACTTCTTGCCGCTATGTATTCCAGGTACCACGGACAGACACTTATCGACTTCGGCGCCGTTGAAGAGATTCCTTCTGATGAGTATTCCGCCGAGTGCAGTCTCAATGTGGAAGGCAGTGATTTCGCCGAGATAAAGGCTTTCATTTACAACAGGACCGCATGGCCAGCAAGAACTGCCGAGAAGCTTGAATTCAGATATTTTGTCGATCTGTCGGAGATCTATCAGGCAGGCGGCGATGTGTCGGGCGTAAGCATCAGCACAAACTACATGCAGTCAGGCAGGGTTGATGGTCTGAAAGTCTGGAATGAGGAAAATCACATCTATTACCTTTCGGTTATCTTCGATGACGGCAATCTGAGACCCGGCGGACAGTCGCAGTATAAGTCCGAGATACAGGTCAGGATGACAAGCCCCAATGGAGCGTGGGATAACGGCAATGACTACTCATATAACAATGTTACAGGGTCTGTTTTGCTCGAAAATGATGAGGTTGTGTTCGGTGTGCTTCCCGGAGAAGAGGGAACCGGGGCAGGCAGCAATGCAGGCGGAACAGATGCCACACAGGGAACGGTTCAGACTGAACAGACCCAGTCACAGTCCGGAAGCGGTCAGGCAGTATCCGGCGATCTGAGCATAAAGATGAATTACAACGACAGTTCACTTTCGGCTAATGCTATTGCAGGAACTCTGGACATTACCAATAACGGAAGCGGCACGGTCAATCTGTCTGACCTGAACATCAATTACTATCTGACCAATGATGGCGGATCGCTGGTCTTTGACTGCTATCACGCGGCTGTAAATTCTGCATCCGGCCAATATACGCCGCTGACAGATAATGTAAAGGGAACATTTACCTCCTGTTCATGTGAGGACAGGGATACGTGTCTTACGATCACCGTGAGCAGCGGGTCACTCGCCAAAGGCGATACCCTTACGATAAGTTTCAGCTGCCACAGGTCTGACTGGCAGAACATGGATCTGTCCAATGACTGGTCAAGAAAGAGCGTGAACAATATCGAGGTGACTAATTAGAACTTCCGATAAATCGCCTTAAATTAGATTAAATAAATGCTATAATTAAAAAATCAAATTTGTATTAGGAATTTAGGAGACCGACTTTGGAAAGCAAACTTATTAACATCAAATGTGACAGCTGCGGTGCCGAATTCAGGATAAGTACAAGAGGGGAGCTGGTATGCCGCTATTGCGGTTCCATGATCTATCTGTCTGATAAGGACTTCAAGGCATATAAGAATACAAGAGACGAGATGCTCAAAAAGGAGAGGTTCCTCAATGACGAGCTGGCTTCCGAAGGTGATATCCTGAGACTTTGGAACAACAGTTCGATCGTGAATTTCACGACTTCAGCAGGAACCACGCTTTCATTTGAGAGTTACTATTCCGTTATCCTTCCCGAGAAAGAGATCTATGTCGGAAACACCAGGATCGCCGTTGTTTTCAATGACAGAGCAGCCATCGCGAGGATCAATGACATTGTGTCAGGAATCGAGTATCCTTCTGCAGACATAAAGGGACTCAGCAAATACCTTCCGAATATCATCTACAAGGCAGCACTTGAAGACGGCAGGGGAATAATGATGGTTTCAAAGGCCGAGAATATTTATCCTCTGTATCTTTTCGAGGACCTGAAAGCTACGACAGTCGCATGGATGATATCCAGATTTGAAAATCTCGGTTGTCTTTTGGAGTTCAATAATCTGGACTTTGAAGCAATCCGCATTGAAGACATTTATATAAATCCGAAGACGCATGAACTCTTTATACTCGACGGCTGGGAGGGCGTATCTAATACAGCAAGACGCAATTATCTCAGGGATATAAGGAATATTGCCAAGGAGGTTATGAATGTTTCCACTGCCCCGAAGCTCTGCATGGAGTTTCTGGACGGTAACCCCGCGCCTACAGCTTATGATGATTTCAAGGCATGGGATAATGTAATTATGAAAGGCTTTGGCGGCCATAATTTTCATAAATTCAACGAATGATAAAGGAGAAATTATATGGGTTCCGGAAGTTACACCGCACACGATTGGGACAGACTCAGAACAACAAGAGGTATCACTACTGATGCTTCTGCAGATAATCTGTTTAAGAACAAAAGGATGGATGACAAGTTCAATCCCCGGTTCATCAACATGAGAGAATCAAGGGATAACGATGAGCATCCTAATTCAACGCCTATTGCAATTGGCGTTGATGTTACGGGTTCTATGGGTTATCTCTCTGAAGAGATCGTAAAGAATTCTCTTAATGAACTTATGAAGACTCTCTACTCATCAAATGTCATTCCCGATCCCCAGCTCATGTTTGCAGCGATCGGTGACGTAAGTGACGCTGCACCTCTGCAGGTTACCCAGTATGAATCAGATATCCGTATTGCAGAGCAGCTTCTTGAGCTCTGGCTTGAGGGCAGAGGCGGAGACGGTCCTGAGGACTATGCACTGTTCTGGTATTTCCTTGCACATCATACGGATACTGACAGCATGAAGAAGCGTCAGCAGAAGGGTTTTGCTTTCACGATCGGTGATGCTTCAAATCACCCGAGACTTAGAGCAAAAGATATTAAGTATATTTTCAACGATGATGTTCAGGGTGATTATTCCGCTGCACAGATAGCAGAAGAAGCATTGGATTCTTATCACCTCTTCCACATCAATATCGGTTCACAGAGAACTGTCATTGACGGTAGAACGATCAATATCGCTAAGGATGCCGTTTCACTCCTTCCGGAACTTATCATAAGCGTTATCTGCAAGGTAAAGGGACTTAACAGGAGTGATATCCTGGGAGACCTCTCAGCTGATGTCAGCAAGAATCTCGACAGGATGATGGCTGACCTCATCATCTGATGTTTTACGCTGTAATAGGCAGTAATTTCGGAGACGAAGGAAAAGGACTTGCGGTCGATCATCTGACCCTGAAAGGTCATGATCTGGTCGTAAGACATAACGGCGGAGCCCAGTCCGCGCATACCGTAGAAAAGGCCGATGGGAAGTTTGTTTTTCACGAACTCTCATCCGGCTCTTTCAACGGCGCAGACACTTATTGGGCTTCGACATTCTTTCCCGATCTTTATAAACTGAATGAAGAGATCGAAGGGTTTTCGGCAGTATCGGATAAGCGCGTAAAGATTTATGCGTCTCCCGATGCTTCCGTAACCCTTCTTTATGATGCATATCTGAATCAGAAGATAGAAGAATCCAGGGGAGATGAAAAGCACGGCAGCTGCGGAATGGGCATATGGGAAGCCACGAGAAGATCGGGTAACGGCTTTGCCATAACGTTAGGAGATATTGCCTCTCTTTCTGCAGAGAAGATCGCTTCGAAACTTACCAAGATCGAAGACGAATATGTGCCGCTGCGCATTGAAAAATATTCAATATCCGAAGGCTTAAATCTTGATACGATAAGATATGCGGAACTTCTTAAGGAAGCGCTCGAAAAGAATGTCGAACTGACAGCAGACGAAGCCTCTCTTTTCGCTTCTTATGACAACGTTATATTTGAAACCGGACAGGGTCTGCTGCTTGATGTCGCAAGAAAAGACCTGTGGCCGCATACGACATGCAGCCGTACCAATCTGACTAATCCCGTGAGCATCTTGAGCAGACACGATATAAGGCTGGACGAAGCAGTTTATGTTGCAAGGACCTATCTCACGCGTCACGGCGCAGGTCCCTTTAATGAAGATAAGGAAATGTGTTTTGAGGATAGGACCAATCAGCCGAATCCCTGGCAGGACAGCATCAGATTCGGACGCTATCCTTCGGCCGCTTCTCTGACCGGAAGGATAGTAAATGATGTTAAAGACAATTGTCCTTACGATGTTAAGGCATCGCTTTTCCTGACGCATCTGAACATGACAGGAGATAAGATACTTACTGAAGAAGGCGACATTGAACTTAAGGAATTTGAAAGCCAGGCTGTTACATCCGGCATCGATAAGTTTTATCTTTCAAGGAGCAGATACGGCAGTGAAGTGCTGATATCTGACGGGAATCCTGTGATATAAATCTGTTTTCAGGAGTCAGTAAATGAGCGAAACGGTATTCTCATATAAGACACGCGGAACCTCATCACCTGAGGGGAAAGCCAAGGTGTATTTCACATGCCATCCTGATGATTTTAATGAATGCTTTGAAAAGATAAGTGATGACATTCTTGAAGCATTTGACTGCACTATATACTACACGCAGGACATGACTGCAAAGACTGATGATGAGAATACTTTAGTCGACCTTGAGCGAATGAGCCTTTTCGTCATACCGGTAACCCTTAATCTTCTTATCAAGCCCAACAGGGCTATGGATCATGACTATCTATTCGCCAGAGAAAAACATATTCCTGTTCTTCCTATCCTGCTCGATAACGGCATCAGGGAAGTATACAGCAGGCCGGACAGATTCGGTGAGATCCAGTATCTTTCTCCTTCTAATGCCGACAAGACAAAGATCAGTTATAAGGAGAAACTCAAAAAATACCTTGGATCTGTTTTGGAAAGCAACGAACTGAGAGACAGGATCAGGAAAGCTTTTGATGCATACATCTTTTTGAGCTACAGAAAGACTGACAGGAAACTTGCAAACGACCTCATGAAGATGATCCACAACAATCCTGAGTGTGAGGACATTGCAATATGGTTCGATGAGTTTCTGACTCCCGGAGAAAGTTTCAGAGATGGTATAGGGAGGATGCTCAAAGACAGCAAACTGTTTACCCTGCTCGTTACGCCTCATCTTCTCGACAGACAAAGTGACGGCACACCGAATTACATAATGGCACAGGAATATCCTGAGGCTGTAAGACTTGAAAAGAATATATTTCCCGCCGAGATGATGGTTACGGATTACGCTCAGTTGATCGAAGCTTATCCGGGTCTCCCTGACTGTACCGATACAGGCGATGCGAATACATTTAACGAGCGGCTTTTGGATATGCTTGTCGGGATAGCTGTATCTGAAAACAATAATGATCCTGAGCATAACTATCTGATAGGTCTTGCCTATCTTGAAGGAATCGATGTCGAGATCGATATCGGCAGAGGCGTAAAACTTTTAACCAAAGCTGCCGAAGCAGGTCTTATAGAAGCAATGAAGAAGCTGATGACAATGTACAGAGAAGGTAAAAAAGTCGAAGCTGATTACAGAAAAACCTTATATTGGGCAAAGAAGATCTATGACCTGAGACTTGAAACTTCGGGTGAAGAAGATCCTGATACGGTAAGCGCTTTGATCGATCTTTCAGAAGCTTACAGAAACAATGGTGATTATCAGCAGGCTTTGGACTGCGGACAAATAGGTTACGGGCTTAGCCGGAAGGTGTATGGTGATGAACATGATGAGTCAATCCGTGCATTGAATGACTGGGCAATAGCCTGCGGACGGGCCGGAAGATATAACGAAGCACTTGAACTGAACCAGATGGATTACGATCTGGCATGTAAAGCGGAAGGAGAAGACAGTGAAAGAGCTCTCAAGCTCATGCATAATCTTTCAAATGCCTTCGATAATGTCGGCGAGTATGAAAAATCGTTTGAAATGCGCAAGAAGTGCTATGAGAAGTTTTTAGCCAAGTATGGCGAAAAAGATGCCAGGACACTTCTTGTTTTAAATGGCCTTGCCGGAGCTTATGTTATTCAGAGCGGATATGCTACGGCGTTGGAGCTTATCAAAAAGTGTTATGAGCTGTATGTTGAGGTACTTGGGGAAAAGCATCCTGACACGCTGCGTTCAATGGAGAATCTTGCATCTGCATATAGTTTTGTCTCAGAATTTGATAAGGCTATTACTATCGGCAAAAAATGCTATGAGTTGTGTTGTGATGTATTGGGTTCAGAACACCCTATGACTCTTCATGTATTAAATAATATCGGACGCTATCAATACAAATACAAAAAATATAAAGAAGCACTGGAAATAAATAAACAGTGCTATAAAAGCAGGTGCGCCGTCTTGGGAGAGAATCATCCGAAAACATTGACAACGCTTGAATATCTGGCTCAAACATATGAAGCAACCGGTGATTACCAAGATGCATTGAAATCCTACGCGGACTGTCTCGCAGGCTGGCGGGAAGCACATAATGAAGACGGTAAAAGCATAAAAAGAATTGAAGATAAGCTGAGAGAACTCATAAACAGGTTTAAGAGTGAAGTTGTAAAATACTTCAATAACAGAGATTTTGAAAAGGCTTATCCTCTTATTGACGCTTTAGTCTATGCCTGCAGCAAAATGTATGGAGTTGATGCTCAGGAGACTGTCCATATGATAGCGTGGTTTGATAAGGCCGGCAGGGAAATTGAAAACGCAAAAAAAGAACAAATGGAGAGGGAAAAGAAAATGACTGAAAAAACACGTGGCAGATACGATTACAGCAATGGAACATATTACGAAGGTGAATTAGTCGGCGGCAAACCACATGGCCATGGAACATATTATTTCAAGGGCGGATACTGGGTCGGAGAATTCAAGGACGGATGCTATAACGGAAGAGGCACAGCTTATTATGATAAAAAAGCTTCGCTCCGTGATCTTGTTTATGATAACCGTGAATATGAGATGCGTGAGACCAAATCTGGTGTCTGGATTATGAATAAAGAAGAAGGCAGGTTTGTTCATTCACAATTGGGCGTTCCCTATGATCTTGAATTCAAGAACGGAGAGCATGTTAAATCCGGTTTGTATTTCGATCTTCCCGTGAATGAACTTCATCCTACCTTCGACAGCATTAAGTGCTGTTATGGCGGACAGAGCGGATTCATAATCGAGACCGTAAATGAGACTTTTGTATTCGACTGGTACCGTTCGAGCATTCCGCAGCTTGATCCCAACAAGCCGGTGTACATCTTTATTTCGCATGTACATCTCGATCACTATAATGCGCGTATTTTCGATCTTGCCGAAAGATACAATGTAGCTGAGATATATCTCGGATTAAGCGGTAAGGCGATAGAACAGGCGGCTTTGGAAAAGATGCCTGCTTCTGTTGCAGATATTCTGTGTTCCTTCAGAGGCGATCAGAGACTTGAGACTGATTTCGGTTCAGTCAGAAGCATTACTTCAACTGATCTCGGCGTCGCATTTATAGTTGAGACAAAAGACTTCAGATTCTTCCATGCGGGAGATCTTTTTGTCAGTGCTTCGCAGACATTTACTACGTTTAAAAACCGTCTGGCAGACAGGTTCAACAAAATGTTGAAGACAGGATACAGTACAGGACTTACTGCAGAACAAATGGCTCACAAATTCTATCTTAAAGAAGTCCGCAATACTGAAGAACAGTTTAAGGCTAATACCCGTATCCTCAGCGGGATCGGTACGATCGATTATGCCATGCTTCCTTTGGATCCGAGGTGGTATGATTTCGGATTCAGGACGATAGATCACTATCTTTCGGTTGCCGACATCAAATGGTTTACTCCGATGCACCTGTGGGAGAAATACGATTACGTAACTGATTATGTTAAGCATAATCCGGATGCTGCCAATAAGATCATAGCTGTTAATCCGGATGGCTGTAATATCTTTAAGAGCATAGTGTTGAACGAGACCTATTATGTTGATCTGAGGTAACCGGGAATCTATATTTCCGTTGTGTAAACCTTGTGTTAAACATAAGTGTAACGGACAGTACAGCCTTCCTCAGGGAGTATAATTGACTTATCTGAGGGCGGAGGAACCCAAATGGATCTTAAGACTGTAAAGAAGTTTACATATACCATTAACTCGATCATACTCCTTCTGGTATTCGGACTGGCGGGTTTCTTTGTTATATGCAAAGCTTCTTTTCTTATCTGGTTCAGTATTCCGACTGCTCTGGTCTACATTATCGGTTATTTCCTGATCCGGAAAGAAAAACTTGATATTTATGTCAGGATTGTCTATTTCTGGCTCACGCTGTATATGTGCGTTACCACGGTCTGTCTCGGTTACAGGATGGGATTCCATCTTTACTGCCTTTCGATGATACCGATCATTTTCTATACGGAATATCTGGCAACAAAAATAGGAAAGAAGAAGGTCAATGCGTTTGCCATAAGTGCAATCGTAGGATCATGTTATCTGTTCTCCACCGGTTATTCGGCTTATATCGGACCGGTTTATCAGGTCGAAAATCATATAGCGGCTATGTTCTGGATAACCAATTCCGCAATCGTACTTTTCTTCATTATTGCGTATTCAGGCATGATGCTTAAGATGATCGGTGATTATGAGAAAATATTGACTGATGCAGCTCATAAGGACCGGTTGACTGCGCTTTATAACAGGCATTATATGGTAGAACGCCTCGAGGATTCCATAAAGGCGGAACATCCCGGATTTGTCGCTATGGTCGATGTTGATGATTTCAAGGGGATCAACGACAGATTCGGTCACAATGCTGGTGACCATGTCCTGAAGACTGTTGCAGAGATAATGAATGATACTCTTAAAGACTGTGTTATCTCCAGATGGGGCGGAGAAGAATTCCTGATCCTTTCTACTGGTGATGCCGAAAGTCTTGGCTTTGAACTGCTCGAAAAACTCCGCCGGAATATAGAGGAGCATGATTTCTCATTTGAAGATGATGAGGTCAGAGTTACAGTCACTGCAGGCGTTGCCGCTTATCAGAACGGATACTCTGTCGATAAGTGGGTTAATGAAGCAGATGATAAACTCTATTACGGCAAGAAGAACGGCAAGAATAAAGTCATTCTCCGTATAGATGAATGATATCCGTCATTCAGGTCTTATCGTAAGCGCCGTCTGAACCGAATCAAGCCAGGTAGTGCCGTTTGCTCTCTTCACGTAAAGACTGTTGATAATTACGCTGTCAGGATGCTGTCTTGTGGTTGATCCCTGAGCTGTCAAAGAACCTACAGAACTGATGACATAAGGCACGCCGTCTACCGTGCCGAGATAGATCATCATGTGACCTGGGAAAGAAACCAGACTTCCGGGCGACAGGTTTGTGATAACATTCAGTTTCTCATCAGTCGACATCTCGCTCAGATCGACCTTGCATATACCTTTGGAATCAGACTGTCCGACACGGGGTAACAGGATGCCGAAGCATCTGTATATCTCTCTTGTGATGCCCGTGCAGTCATTGGCGCGAAGGTCACCGCCCCAGCCGTATCTGTCACCTAAAAGCTTCATTGCCTGAGTTACTATGTTTGCCGGTGTCAAAGAGAGAAACCCGACATGAACATCATCTGATACGGGTATCAGGACATATTCGTCCTTGATATATCCGTCGCTTCCTCTTGTCGGGACCTTGACCACATAATTCCCATATGTGGTCCTCTGGTTGATCACAGAAGGCGCATCGTCAGCTGATACCAGTGACATGCGCGTTCCCATCGGGAGCACGAGATCTTTTATTGCCGGGTTGTAAGGATCGTCACCCAATCTGATCTCCCTTGCAGTTACGACCAGCCACTGCTCAGGAGACTGTCTTGCTTCCCATTCGTCCCTGCTATTGCATAATGCGACTGCGTCTTTTCTGACCCAGGCTGAAAAGCTGTCAAAGACAACGTACAGGTATTCTCCGTCAAGGCTCTCGTGAAGCACGACTACAGGCATATACGGCATGCATTCGGAATAGAGAATAAAATCAAAGTACTGCTCGTCCTTTCCTTTGAAAACACGGTCTTCCGTAGGGAAAAGTCTTAATGTCATCCTCTTGACCGTGAATCCGTATCTTACCCTGATCTCATCTTCAACACCGTCGATGTTAGAGAGCTCTACAAGGTTCATCCAATAGCCCCTGGAGACCTTGTGACCGTTGAGGTAATAAAGTGAGGGATCATCCGGAACGGAATCTGCATTGTCATTAAGAAATTCTCTTAAGATATTTCCGTCCAGAGTGTCTTCAAATTCATCCAGACGCGGCATCGGAGTTCCATTGTCTGATTTGAACTGGGTCCTGTTATTGTAATTGAACACGGCGATCTCATCACGGTCCATCAGGACTATGTTGTCGTTTTCGCCGACCCAGAAATCACTCTTCATCATCTCGGGAGTAACACCGTCGAAAAGCGTTACGTATTCCGGATCTATGTCGTAGTTATCAATGGCAGTCGCAAATGTTTCTTCAACAACTTCAGTTTCTGTAACTGTTGTTTCAGATTCTGTAGTCTCAGTGGTTACCGTAGTTTCGGTCTCAGGTCTTGTAGTGGCAGATGTTGTGGGAAGACTTGTCTCAGCGCTTTCAATACTGCTTTGTCCTGCTATTCCGCATCCGCTTAACGATGACGCGATCAGCCCCAAGGCAAGAACAAAAGATATAGTTTTAATATTTTTGCTATGCATTTTCGCTCCGGTCAAATATGATGGTTATTTTGAAATGATTATATCCTACTATCTGTCAAATCCTAACATTTTTGTCATCAGTCATCTTGTGGCCGTCGAAGCCCATTTCTCGAGTGGTATAATCCTTTCAGGTGAACGATATGTATAAGATCTACATCGTTGAAGATGACAGGGGAATAGCAGATGGTATAACTACATGCCTTAAGACGTGGGGTATGGAAGGGCGTGTCGTTTCTGATTTCATGAAGGTCATCGAAGAGATCGATGAGTACGAACCGCATCTTATAATTCTTGATATCACTCTGCCTTATCTTGGCGGTTTTCACTGGTGCCAGGAGATAAGAAAGAAAAGTTCTGTTCCTATCATCTTTATTTCATCCGCTTCGGATAACATGAATATCGTCATGGCCGTAAACATGGGAGCTGATGATTTTATTGCAAAACCGTTCGATCAGAGTGTCCTGATCGCAAAGGTGTCCGCGCTGCTCAGAAGGACATATGACTTTGGCCAGGCATCCAGCACGATCGGGTTTTCGGGCGCTGTGCTGAACCTGAACAACAATACCGTTTCATATGAGGATAAGGAGGTAGACCTCGCGCGTAACGAGTATAAGATACTCCTCACTCTTGTTCAGAATAAGAATAAGGTCGTAAGCCGTGAGAAGCTTATGGAGGCTTTATGGGAAACGGACTGCTATGTCGATGAAAATACCCTGACCGTAAATGTCGGAAGACTTCGCAAAACGTTAGAGAGTATAGGTCTGAAAGATGTCATTAAGACAAAGTTTGGCGTCGGATATATTCTGGAGGACGAATGCTGAAGAAATATCTCAGATCGCGTTTGAGTCTCATCATACTGATCCTCATAGTGGAGGCGGTCTTTGCTTCTTCCTATTTTCTCTTTAATATGCCTCCGGTAACGGTCCTGTATCCGCTGATATTAAGCTTAGTTATTGTTTTAATCGCCGGTATCATCGACTTCCTTATAATGCGCAGCAAACATGAAAAAGTGTCCAGGTGCGAGATGCCGTCTTCTTCGGATATGCTTGAAAAAGACTATCAGGAACTGATCGGAAAACTGAAAGAAGAGGAAGAATTCTCCCGCAGGAAAAACTCCGAAGACTACAACAATATGGTCGAGTACTATACGGTCTGGGCTCATCAGATAAAGACTCCTATCGCTTCCATGAGACTGCAGATACAATCAGAGGATTCTGATATTGCCAGACGCCTCGACAGCGACCTCAACCGGATCGAAGCATATGTTGATATGGTCCTTGCGTTCCTCAGACTCGGTTCTGACAGCACAGATTATGTGTTCCGTGAGATAGAACTTGACGATGTGATCAGACCTGCCATAAGGAAGTTTGCAAGAGACTTTATCTCGAAGAAACTTAAGATGGATTTTGAACCTACGGCAGCAAAGGTTCTGTCCGATGAGAAATGGCTTTCTTTTGTAATTGAGCAGGTAATATCTAATGCCGTAAAGTATACCGCTAACGGTGGAATCCGCATCTATATGGATAAGCCGGGCCTTCTTTGCATTCAGGATACCGGAATAGGTATCAGCGCCGAAGATCTGCCAAGGATCTTTGAAAACGGTTATACGGGATTTAACGGAAGGGCAGACAAACGTGCGAGTGGAATTGGTCTTTATCTCTGCAAACGCATCTGTGACAATCTCGGCCACGGTATTTCCGCGGAATCCACCCCGGGTGAAGGAACCAGGATCATTATCGATCTTAACAGGCGCCCTGTCAGTATTGAGTAAATGTGACATACCCGTTAGATTTGCGTAAGAAGAAGCTAAGGAATGAAACTGAACGGATCTATATACTCAGGCTATCCTAAGCATGAAAGGTGATTAAGTTATGAGTTTGCTTGAAGCCAGAAACATTAAAAAAGTATATAAGACCAGATTCGGCGGGACTTCGGTCGAAGCATTGAATAATGTCAGTTTTACCGTTGAGAAAGGCGAATATGTCGCGATAATGGGTGAATCGGGAAGCGGAAAGACAACGCTCCTTAATATCATCGCAGCGCTTGATAAGGCAACAGATGGTTCCGTTATTCTGGACGGTATGGATCTCTCAAAAGTAAAGGACAGGGACATCGCAAAGTTCAGAAGAGATAATCTCGGATATGTTTTCCAGGAATTCAATCTTCTTGATACGTTTTCGCTGGAAGATAATATATATCTTCCTCTGGTATTGGCGGGCAGAAAACCAGCTGAAATGCAGGAGAGACTTAAAAAGATCGCAGAGCCTTTGGGTATCGCGAATATCCTGAAGAAATACCCGTATGAGGTTTCCGGAGGACAGAAGCAGAGGGCTGCTGTCGCAAGGGCGCTGATAACAGATCCGAAGGTCATTCTTGCTGATGAACCTACGGGAGCATTGGATTCTAAGTCATCTGATGAACTTCTTGCGCTCTTCAAACAGGTCAATCAGATGGGACAGACCATCCTTATGGTTACCCATTCTACAAAGGCCGCTTCAAATGCATCAAGAGTTCTTTTCATTAAAGATGGTGCCATATTCCATCAGATTTATAAGGCAGATGCTTCTGACCGGCAGATGTATCAGAAGATAAGTGATACGCTCACACTTCTCGCGCAGGGAGGTGACAAGTAATGAAAGCCGGTTTTTATCCTAAGATGGCCGTCAGCGGAATGCGGAAGAACGGCCGGCTTTATGTACCGTTCATCATCACCAGTATCCTTATGGTTGCCATGTTCTACATACTTCATTTCCTGAGCTTTTCAGGTGTCATGAGAGGCATGCCGGGAGCAGGCACAGCGACGGACATGATGGTCTTCGGAGTATATGTAATGACGCTCTTTTCCGCGATCTTTCTTTTCTATACGCACTCAACCCTTATCAAAGGACGCAAAAAGGAATTCGGTCTATACAGCATTCTCGGAATGAATAAGCGCAACATAGGTAAGATCCTGTTCTGGGAGACAGCCATAATGTGGGTAGTATCGGCTGCTCTTGGTCTTGTGGCGGGAATAGGATTGTCCAAGCTTGCAGAACTGGGATTTACCAAGCTGATCGCTGTTCCGACAAAGTACACTTTCTCAGTATCGGGAAGTTCAGCAGTAAGTTCCATCCTGGTATTTGCCGTTATATTCTTTCTTATCTACCTGAATACTATCCGCCAGATCAGATTTGCAAATCCTACTCAGCTGATCAGGTCAGGAAGAGCAGGCGAAAAACCGCCCAAAGCAAATTATGTCGTCGGCATTTTGGGTCTCTTATTTCTCGGCTCGGGATACTTCATTGCACTTAAGATCGAGCAGCCGCTTTCTGCGCTCCGCTGGTTCTTTGTTGCGGTAATATTCGTTATCATCGGAACATATCTTACGCTTATGGCAGGATCAGTCATTTTGTGTAGAATTCTTCAGAAAAACAAGAAGTACTATTACAAGACGGAACACTTTGTTTCCGTATCCACCATGGCATACCGTATGAAGCGTAACGGAGCAGGACTTGCTTCAATCTGCATCCTGCTTACAGCAGTACTGGTCATGCTGTCATCCACGGCTGCACTCTATACCGGATCTGATGAGTGTCTCGATACGCGTTATCCGAATGAAGTAGGAGCTTTCGCATGCAAGTATGGTTACGATGAGTCATTACCTCTTCAGGCCGCAAGATTTGATGATCTCATAAACAGTGTTGCAGCTGAGCATGGTGCGGTAATCCAAAACAACTGCACTTTTTCTGAATACTCCATAAGCGGGTATTATGAGAACAACAGACTTCAGGTTACTTTGAATTCAATGACTGATATGGCGTTCATCGATTACGACAGGGTTGCGCAGATCATGTTCATTGATGCAGAAGTTTATAACAGTGTCTTTGGTCATGATGTTACGGTCGGACCTGGGGAGGCTCTGGTCGGTACTGCCAAGAATATCGAAATAGGTGATGAGCTGACAATTGGCGATGTCACGTTCAATGTTACAGGCCGTTTTGATGATACCGTAACAGAGATAGATCCCGTTGCTGATGGCGCTGCTTCTCCAACGGTCTTTGTCATAGTTAATGATTCGGAATCAGTGGCAAAAGAGTTCATTAAGTACAAGGACTACAATGGTGAACCGATGCTTGCATGGTTCTGGAACTGCAGATTTGATACCGGACTTGATGCAGACGGACAGATAGCATTAGCTTCTGACTTGTCAGCTAAACTCAAAGAAGAACTGAAAGGAAAGGGTTTCTCGAATTATTACAGCGAGAGTCACGAAGCAGAGCGTGGTGATTTCGTTGGAACGTTCGGCGGATTATTCTTCCTCGGTATTCTCCTGAGCATCATCTTCCTGGTGTCATGTGTAATGATCATCTACTATAAGCAGGTGTCTGAAGGTTTTGAAGATCAGTCAAGATTCGGGATAATGCAGAAGGTCGGCATGACCAAAGATGAGATCAGAAAGAGCATTAATTCGCAGATGTTTACAGTATTTATGATCCCGGTCGTATTCGCCGGCATCCATCTTCTGGTAGTGCTTCCGATAGTCAATAAACTTCTTATGCTCTTTGCGCTGTTCAATTTTCCCAGACTCTTGCTCTGCGCAGCTATTTGTCTGTGCCTTTGCGGTCTGTTCTACGGCCTGATCTACAAGGCAACATCCGGAGCATACTACAAGATAGTGGCATGACTGCTGAATGTCTTTGTGCCGTTTGAAGGTGCGGAGAACTCTAAGTTGAACCAGCAGCACTCATCTGCAGGTGAAACACTGATTTTCGACATTTTTTTACATCCGAAGAGTGTGAGAATGAGAAATATGACCAGGAAAACTGCTATGGTTTTTCTGGTTTTTATTTACCCTCCGGACTGGTGTTTAAAAACAATTTTGATGTGCTATATTCACTATGAACAGTTAATAAAGCAAATTGAGTGCCTTTGTGCAAAACGCGAGAATTTTAATTTATTGTAACTTGGCGTTTGTGCATATTGTAAATAATAATAAAACTGTTAAAATACTTTAATAGTCAAAAAGTAGGACCAAATTTTAAGGAAAAAGGTTTGGAGTACAAGATGAGAAAAAGCAAGCTTAGCGTGTTATTGTTAGCATTAACAGTTACGATCGGATTCCTTTTTTGTGGTGTTTCTGCTGACAAATCAGATAATCAGAATAACAGTGATAACAGATTCAATGTTGTATTTGTCTTAGACTCAAGCGGATCGATGAAATGGACGGATCCTGATGGATACAGATATGATGCGATCAGCCTGTTTACAAACATGTTGGCGACAAAAGGCAACTACCTCGGCGGTTTTGTATATTCTACGAGAATTGAGCAGGAGATTAACCCCTCTGCGATCAATTCCCAGCAGGATAAGGATAATGTTACGGATTCCCTTGAAGCGATCAGGGCTTCCGGCGATACGAATATCGGTTTGGGACTGCTTAGCGCTGTTAATTCCCTTAAGGAATACGGAGATCCCAATCTTCCTTCCGTAATCGTTTTCCTCAGTGACGGTAATACAGATCTTCCCGGTGCATCAAAGGCAGAGTGGGAACAGTCATATGCGGATAAGGCCGAAGCAATTGAACTTGCAATCGAATATGACATTCCGATCTACAGTGTTTGTCTGAACTATAACGGAACGGCTGATACAACTGAGATGAGGCAGATTGCCGAAGCTACCGGTGGTGTATTCAGAGAAGTCGCCGGAGCTGAGGACCTCAACGAAGTATTCAATGTTTTCTATACGCTTATTTTCGGTACATCCACGATCACTATCGTTGATGATGTCTTTGATGACAGCGGAATTATTGAGAAGACTTTTGATATTCCCGGAATCGGTGTTGAAGAAGTCAATATCATCATTCACGGTGATACGGAAAGTCTGGATATCTATACTCCGGACGGAAAACTGGCGGATGTCTATAAGACTGAATTCAAGTCTTTTACGATGGTAAAGGTTACGGATGTTGTTCCCGGTACCTGGAAACTCGTTGCAACAGGCATTCCGGGTGACCAGATCAAGATCAACATGGTCTACAATACCAATCTCGCAGTCTCTCTTGATGTTGAGACCGAGAATGGTGTGATCAACAGTTCCAAGCCCGCGCATTTTACTTCGCGTTTGAGTGCAGGAAGTGAAGTGGCTACAGAAGCCGGACAGTATTTCGGATATGAAGCTACATTAAAGATCATGAACGGATACAGCGAAGTTATCAAAACAGTTCCCATGGAAGTCGTCGGAGACTGCTTCCAGGCAGATGTTGATCTTGCTGACGGTTCATACTTTTTTGAAACTGAATTGACCGGTAATTACATTTCCAAGACTTCCGGAAAGATTGGTCCGTACGATGTTTATCCTATCGTGACTGATGAGCCCGAACCGGTACCTGTAAATACCGCGCCGCAGCCTGTAAAGGAAGAGCTGGAATACGAAGTCAATATCTGGCCGTTTGTCGGAGCAAAACCGTTAAACATCGACCTTAGCACTTTGGCTACAGACAATGAAGACTCATCTCTGAGATACACAATCGAGAAGAGTTCATTCCTGGCAGATTCAGATTACTCTCTGAATGGAACGGATCTGTCACTGTTTAACTACAGCCTCAGCAAAGGTGTGTTCATTGTAAAGGCAACCGATTCAGGCGGATTATCCTGCGAGATCACCATAAGTGTAATCGCACATAATATTCCTGTGATCATGATGATCGTGTTAGGCATAGTTGCATTGGCACTGATCGCTGCATTGGCTCTCATTATCTACATCAGCCTCAACAAGAGATATGTGGGCAACTGCTTTGTACGTTATTTCGATGATGAGACAGGTGAGTTTACAGACGAAGTAATGAGACATAAGAATAGAGGACGTATTCCTTTGTTTGCGTTCAATCAGCCCTCAGCAAATGCCATTTTCGATTCCCGTAAGTGCTATTTCCAGGCTTCAGGGAAATCACACATTTACTTCATGACGAATAAGAAGGTATTTGCTAACGGAATCATGACCAACAAGGTTGAGATCCAGGGCGACGGATTTGAAATTGATATCAAACCATCCATGGAATCATGCAAGGGTATCAAGGTCAGGTTTGAAAGCCAGTTGTACGGGATGCACTAAAAGGCATCTGTCTGATTAAGTAATTATATTTTTGGAGGTGACTATATGTATCAGAAGTTATTGCTCAACAAACAGGGCGGTATCATTGATGTAACACAGCAGATCGAACAGGATAATTGTGCTGTTATCTGCATTGGCTTAGGCGGAACAGGCGTAGACTGTCTTAAGAATCTTAAGGCAAAGATCTATAACAGAATCCGTCCCGATGATCCTGAATCGCCGGTTCCTCATTATGATCACATCAAATTTCTTGCTGTTGATGCTGATGAGAAGTCATTGGAGCCTGATAAAGATAGTCCTTTGGGCGATTTCTGCAGAATAGATTATGATACTGAGTTCCATAGGATGTCATATAGCGGAAGCGTTTCAAGCATGTTTGACGCACAGAAAGCCAACCTTGATTCAAATCCTGCCTATAGAGAATGGATTGAACATACTAAAATCAGGATTCTTAATGCTGATGCTGGTGCTGGGGGAACCCGTCAGCTAGGAA
The DNA here is from genome assembly GCA_000621765.1 of Ruminococcaceae bacterium AB4001. GTDB lineage: Bacteria > Bacillota > Clostridia > Saccharofermentanales > Saccharofermentanaceae > Saccharofermentans. The sequence continues at coordinate 109,919 of JHXJ01000005.1, read as the reverse complement.
GATATTTATTTATCCGAAACGCAAGAGAATTTCGTGATCGCATAGTATCTTTGATCGGTCAGGCAAGAGCAAATCTGAATCAACCTAAACTCTACATTCATATCTTCAGCGGAGTAAGTGGCGGAACCGGTGCCGGAACATTCCTCGATGCGTGCTATCTTGTCCGAAATGCCATTGATCAGAGTGCGGCTACAAACAGTTATATTTGTGGCTATTTCTTCCTGCCTGATGTTAATATCGCCAAAGGACTGGATAGAGAGACAGAACAGTACGTCAAAGATAATGGCTTTGCTGCTCTTCAGGAATTAGATTACTGCATGAATTTCGAGAGGAATGGAGATAAGTGGTCACAGTATTATGAAGGTATCGGTTTAATTGAGACCAAGAGCCCGCCGGTAGCGCTTTGCCATTTAGTTTCTGCGAACAATGCTGAAGGTAACGAACTTGCAGACGGCTACAATTATTCATTGAATGTAGTTACTGATTATGTCATCGACTTTTTGGGAAAAACAAATGGTTTTGATTTGGCAAGTCACATCTCAAATTATGTCCAGAAGAAAGCCCGTGTAACTAAAGAGCACGGAGCTAACTTTGAGTATTGTATCATCGGAGCTTCAGCTGCCACGCTTCCGTTCAAGGAGGTACTTACATATCTGGCTTCATCAGTATTTGACAACATGTCATCTGCTCTCAGGGAAAAGACCCCCACAAAGAATGATTGCCTGGAGTTTGTAAATAAGAATGCGCTGTCGTATGACAGAATATATTCACTTTTGATTTCAGGTGCAGACCTTACAGCATTCCCGTTGAATGACGTCAGCTGGAAAGATGCACGTGCCAATGATGATCTTACAGTTACGTATTTCTCTGATATGCAGGCCAGATCATCCGGAAAGGTCGATGAGAATTATTCTGTATTATCCCGTGAGATCAAGAACTATACGGATAGCCTTGAAGGCAAGCAGAATGCGGCTCGTTCTTTGATTACCAAGATTTTTATTGCTCTTAAAGACAAGGCTTCTGATCCTAATTGCGGTCCGTTCTTTGCTGCTAAACTCCTGAAGTCAAATACAGGTGTGGATCTTGTTGCAACCGTTGAAGGATATATAAAGGAAGCACAGGACAAGCTTAATCAGGAACAGGCTCAGGAAGATAAACTGTATAGGGAATGGAAAAAATCCCAGGATGAGTTCTTTGGTAAGGCAAACGGCATGAAATATAAAACATATGCCAATGCTACCCGCCAGCTTTATGTTCATCGTGCAAGAGAAGCTGCTATGAGCAGAATGCTTGACCTGATGAAGACGCTTCGTGACCAGTTAGTTAAATTGTCTACTGATTTTATGGATATATTAACTAGTACGGTACGTCAATTGATGGATACCTTTGATGAGAATAAGAGATATCTTGAAGGCGGCGTTGCTCCGCATCTCAGTTATGAGGAACCTATTGCTACACTTAGTGATGTAATGCCCGACCTTGAGCGCACGATTCAAGCAATGGACATGAATGCAAATATCAGCCGCTTTATGAAGGAGTTGACTTCAGAATCTGGAATAAAAGCATGGATAGGCGGAAGCGAGGATGACATAGCTTCGTTCATTAATCACTATTTCACCAGTCTTTTCCAGGAATATTCACAAAAGACCATGACAAGCTATCTCCAGGCTAAGTATGGCGTGGTTGCTCCTGCAGCTCTTACTGACAGGATACAAAAGGAACTGATGAATGACCTTATCCTTAAAGCAAGTCCTATGTTCTGGGCTACTAACACATATGATGTCAATCAGGCTTCAAAGATTGGTTATATTACCTGTCCTGCTGAAAGTGTTGAAGTAACAGCTGCTGCTAATAATATTCATCAGCTAAGAAAAGATGAGTTTGAATCCCGTATAGGAGCTGTATCAGACAGAATATCCGTAATGAGATGCTTTGTCGGTGTTCCAATGTATGGTTATCAGGGTGCTCTCAGATATGAGAATGATTCAGTTAACAGCAGAGTTGTTGGTCAGCACATTTTCGAAGGAAAGACATATCATGTTGACGGTAAGGAGGTTACAGGCCGTGACTGGAGGTTCCTGCCTTCCATCACACCGTTGATAATAATGACGGCAAATACTAACAGCGCGGTTCTGAAAAAGAATTCTGAAGCAGCTAAGAGTCTTTATCTTGAAGCTGTTGATAAGAATATCATCCGACCGGTCAATGATTTGAATTATGGTATCTTCACAATCGACGATGCCTTTATGGGTGAATTCAGAAAAGTCTACGAGGAAGGCTCAAAGAAGACTCAGGACGAAGACCGTTTTGAAGCCCAGAAGAAGTTGTTGTCAATGAAGGAAAACATCAGCTATGATGCTCCGATCGATATCCCTAATGATTGTACGATTGCGGAAGATGAAAAAATGCAGTTGGTCAGAATCGATCATTTCATTATGTCTCCCAAGCTTCAGGACATTGTCAGTAAAGAAATCGATAAGATCAATGAAATGGAGAAAGACATTGCTGCACTTAAACCGGAAGAGAATCCTGTACTTGATAAATATGAGTTGATCATGTTTACCGGTGTCATACCGTTTACTCCTCCGTACATAAGTTGTGAAGATGATTTCGGTGAATCATACGCACTGTCTAATCCTTCAATGGCACATGCTGCGGTACCGCTTTATCAGGTATTCTTAAGCTATTCTGATCTGGCAGAAGATATGCAGGAACAGTTATTTGGAAAGGCAAGTGAGAAGTCTCAGTCCAGTGTCAAGGAAGATTATGACGACATAACAGCCGCATGTACCACCATCTGGAATGAGCTTAAGGATGTTAAGACTTTCGTTAAGGATGCATATCAGGAATTCCCTGATGAAGTTGAAGACTTAAAGAAGTTCTTATCAAAGATGCAGAAAGATCTCACTGTATTTGCAAGGAAATATAGAATTAAGTTGACCTGATTCAATTTGATTTTGCGTAAGAGGTAACTATGAATAATATCCAGAGGGCAATTCAGAATTCGGTTGATCTATTGAGCAAAACCGTAATCGAAGGAACAAATTACATGCATCCTAATTATCCGACGGTTGTCTTTTACTTCGGTGAAAAGACTCTCGCGTATCATGAGGAATTGCTTTCGGATTTACAGCGCGGTTGGGGCGGTAATACAAGATATGTCAGGTTTTATGGCGTGTCTTGTTCATCGCCTGTCCGCATCACGGATATTTCGCGAAATGGGATCACCAAAGAAGAATTGCTGTCCCAGCTTACCGAACTGTTGGGAGAAAATGGCGTATTCAGTGATATGTCAACATTATTGCTGAATTGCTATATTGATTCCTCGGTCATCAGCGACGAAGAAGATCTTAAGTCCTGGTATAGTGTAATTGACGAACTTAAGTCAATGATCCCTATCCCGTTTCAGTCAACTTTAGTCCTTCTGCTTAATGAAACGCTGCAGACTTTAGAAAGCTCGATGATGATCAGAAAAGCGTTGTTATCGCTTTATAAAGATCCTTCTGTTGCCGGCGAGAACAGACATTCATACAGCTCCGTATTTGTATTAAGCAATCATTTCTCTGATGGTTCTTTTACCAAAGTATTGGATGTTGAAGGACAGGCCTTTAAGGCTTACAACCTTCCGGCTTATGTTCTTCTGTTGTCCAATACAAGAGAAAATGATCTGTACCGCGCCTTTACGTCGAAGTTCGTTGATAATGATTCTGCTGCTTTTACAGCAGCATATGGCCTCGTTGAAAAGCCGAGCCGTGAGATAACACTCCTATCATTAAGAACAGCGGTTGAGGCCATAGAGAGCAAAGCAAATGATATAAAAGATCAGCCTGTGAGCAATGAAACGATTGCAAATGCTCTGGGAATATCCAATGGAAGAATGGAAATCGGTGATGCATTCTTTAACGATCTCCGTAATAATCTTCCAAGGATTTCTTTCATCGAAAAATTACCGCATGGCGAAAATCAGAAAATATCGGAAGAAGACAGTTATGTCAGGATCAATACTGTCTCCATGGGCTGCCTGAGTGCGTTTATTGACTGTAATTATTTCAAGATCGTTGATGCAGAGTTTATCAACCATCGGGAATCAATCCGTTCCGTGATTTTCGACAGGTTGAAGAATGGCCTGACATCTTTTCAGCTTAAGGTCTTAGACGAAAACAGATTTGCCAATGATTTCAGATCGAATTTCAGTCCTGAAGCGATTGCCAAAAAGCCGGTTAACCAGGCTGTTGACAGCATCATCCACAACAGAATCAACAATAAGATCCTGGACCTCTTTGTTGAAGTCGTCAATCAACTTCGATTTGAAGCAGAGAACAATATCAAGTGGTTCAATGAATTAAAGATCGCATTATTAGGGGAGTGTGCTGTCGGTAATCTCAGAATAATTGATAATCAGGATGGCGTTTATTATAAAAACGCTCAAAGGTACTTTTACAACGAGACACGAATGGATGAGATGGTCAGGTCAGTTTTCAGAGCCGGAAACTCTGTCGAGATGATGATGCAGGTTATAGATGACCAGATCAGAGGTCTATACGAGTCAGATTCAATTTACCGGAAGTCATATCTGGCTGAGTTAAGAGAACGATTTGATAACGGAAATCAGATGACTATCCAGCAATATGTCGGAGAAGAATTGATAAAGGGTATGGATGACAAAATTGAATTTCATACCAGCAGTGGAATCAGTAAAAGAATTCTTGAGACGTATTTCATTAACACTGACTTAAATGATAATACGATCACTTTATTGTGTAATTATCTGAAAGACAGGAATCAGTCGCTGAATACTGATCTGAAATTCTTTAACACAAATAGAGATGATATTATCGAGACGATCTGGTTCTATGCATTAAATGAATCAAATCTCAACTCATAATCGGGAGGTTGGTTAATTTGTTATTTGAATTAGTTAACTGTGATCAACAGCACGTAGTTGCAGACCTGCAATGTAATGAGAATTCTTTATCCTGGAGAGTCTCAGGTTGTGAGAATTTCCTGATTGTCCGGACAAAATTCGGTCAAAGGGTAAGTATTAATGAGCTGATTGATAGTATTCAGAACCTGCCGATCAGTTATCCTTTTAACGGTCAGGAGATGCAGGTCAGGGAAGGTGTTTTTATAGCAGGGATTTCAATGAGCTTATTCCCTTCCTACACTATATCTGTTAAGCCTGCAGCCTATGCTGTTTATAGTGTTGAATTTAATCAATCTGAACGGAAAGCTACGATTTATTCTCCGTTAAATGAGAATAGTTATTATTGCAATGTCCCTTCAAACGTTACGCTCACGTATTCATACAAAGAAGGCGAGAGAAAGTTTTTAAGGAAAAAGGAAAGCAACCGCTATGTTATCAATATTCCGCTGATCCCCGGTTATGAGGGCGGTTTGTCTTACAGTTTCGACAATAAGCTTTTTTATCCGATTACAAAAGATATGTTGGGTAAAACAATATACATCGATTCTGAGACAGAAGAAAAGATCTATCTTACTTCAAATGAAGTTGGTGGATTTGTTGTGAATTTAGAGAGAAAGAGTATTTAAGGAGATTTCTTGTATGCCTGGTATTTCTATTACATGTCCTTATTGTTTTGAAACCTTTGATGACAAAGATGTCCATTTCCGTATGGAGACTGTTTTTAAGGAAGAAGAATTGGATCCCGAGAACGAAGGGCGTTCAAGAGAAGAAATTGAGGCTTTAACATTTAGCGGAAGAAGCGAAGATGAAGTAGAGGAACTGCTCAGGCAGTATGATCTCCGTGCGAAGTTCCAGGCAGGAATTGATCCCGTGTATTTAGAATGGTGGAAAAGCTTTGGAGATACTACGGAGAAGAGTTCTGAGGCTAAGGACGGTAGAACAAAACAGATTAATCCGTATGAGAGGCCGGTATATTCTCCCAGTAATAATGCTCATAATGCTTATTTCAGTAAAATAGCTGATAAAAAGATGATCGTAAATAACGGTATGCTTATTGGTGCCGTTGACTGCTTCGGCAAGGAGACCAGAAGAAGGGTCTGCCCGGTTTGTCACAACCCGTTACCGGGATATGGTTATGGACTTCATCCGGTAAAATTCATTCCGGTAATCGGCGTAACCGGTGCAGGTAAAACGGTTTATCTGTCACAAGTCTGTAAATACATGAAACGTGATCTCTCAAAATACAGCATATCCTGCAATACGACGAGTGATTACGCAACAGAGTATGTCAACAGATTCAAAGTGGAAATGGGCATTGAGCTTCCTGAACAAACTGCACCGGAACAGCTTATGCAGCCGCTCTGTTATGATATCAAGTATATTGACAGCAACAACCAAAGTCATAGCCATACTTTAGTCTTTTACGATATAGCAGGCGAGAACTGCGTCAAAGCCCAGAAGATGCTGGAGTGGGGAAATTTTATTCTTCATTCCGATGCTATTATCCTGATCATTGATCCGAAGCAGTTCAAGGCCGGAATGGATGCTTCAGCTAAGCAGCTCGAACCCACCAAGGTATTAGAAGCAATCCATAATCTGTTCTCTGCAGAAGACGCTTCTAAATTCGATCATCCTTTGGCAGTCTGCATTTCAAAAGGTGATCATTATGCAAGAGATATTATTCAGATGGATCTGTCTGACATTGTCGAGAAGAGAGACAGTGACGGTAATTATTTGCCGGAATTCAATGCTGAAGACTATAATAAGATCCACGATGGAATAGAAAAATTCCTTTTACGTCTGCCGGATAATTCCCTTAATACGGAATTGAAGACAAATTACCACAATTATAATTATTTCCTGTTTTCTGCTCTGGGCTGTGATGTTGAGGATCTGGCTGATGGAAAGAGCAGTCCGATCAGTATTCCTGTGCCGAGACGAATAATGGAGCCTTTGCTGTGGATACTGGTTGAAAGCAATTACATATCTGCTGCAGACAGTATTCATGAGCCGACTGACTGGAATTGCTGTGGACAGAGAATAAAGAGGGAAACAAAGTTCTGCCCTGTTTGCCATAAAAATATCAATGGAACGAAATGGTATTGTGTCAGGGATAAGATTGAAGTCGAAATTGATAAAGAGGGCGATAAATCCATTCCGCGTTACTGCCCGAAATGCAAGATGAATCCAGAGGGAAAGAAGAAACCGTTATTTAAATTTGGCAGGTAAGGAATAGGATTTCTTTGAAGGAGGTTTACAAGTGGATTTTTATCAGGCTTGTTTTACCAGAGTTGGCGGACAGGGTGAGGGAGACGGCTGGCAATTAGTAAACTGTTCTCCGGATTTGAGTGAAAAGTCACTCTCTTTCTTTTCCAAGGCTCAGAATTCTAATATCTCCCGCCCGGTTTTTGATCCTGAAGACCAACAGACTAAGACTGTTGCTGAATTTATCAGCGATAACAATTATGTGTTCTGTACAAAGATAAAATATGATGTCGGAACTGATACACTCGGCCGGTCTATTTCTTTTGCACATTCTTATGCGTTTAAGATAAATGATTTTATCCATAACCCTCAGGATGTTCTGTTTTTGAATGATTCAAATTTCCGGTTTTCTATTGATGAGACTAAGATCATTCCGAGTACTCTTGAGATGAAAGATATTCCCGCATTAAAGGAATGTGTTGAATCTTCAGGTCTGACAAAAAACACATATAAAACGCTGATGAGATGTGTATGTTATATCCTTGATGGAAAATCAAGGGATACACTGCATATCATTTGCGACTGTGATCTTGAGACGGTTCAGAAACTCCTCTTCTGTATAGTTCGTGCGCTGCCATTTGAGTATCGCAAACGATTATCTGCTTCAACAAAGCTTTCAAGGGATTCTGCATATAAGACCATTGTGTTTGACAGGAAGTATAATGCCGGAGGCGAATATTTCGTTAACGTCAGTTCCGGGGATAACAATGTCCTTTCTGATATTCTCGTTAAGAAAATGAGCAGATACGGATTTATTGATGTAATTCCCGATGGATATGAAGACGTATCTTCTGACAAATTCTTTGAGGATCTTGATGCCGAGTTAAGAAAGTTTGTCGGTGGTCAGCCGGTAACCTTGGAACTGTACAGAGTAGCATACGAATTGATGATGGCTACTTCAACCAATTCCGACTCTGATGCTCCGGAAGAATACCTCAAGAGGCTTAACAATCTCCTGAATGTCCCATTGGTTCATCCTTATATTGACCAGCAGATTCAGTATGCCCTATCCGACATTATGGATCATGGCATTAAGATGCCTAAGCTGCTTGAAGATAAAGTTAACAAGCGTCTTGGAGTTACCCGGAATGCTGATTTGAAGAGCTGTGGAAAACAATTCACTGTTGATAAGCTGCTGAGCATGACTCCTAATGATGCTGCTCAAATGCTGAATAAAGATTTCATTGATCATTCCAGCGAGGATTATAAAGATATTGAAAGCCTTTTGAAGAATACTGAGAAGGGCCGTGAAATACTTGATTGCGCATTTGTCTTGAATTCGGAAACGATCACTCCCGATGAAGAGCACATCGTCCGGTTCTATCGTGACACGATGTCTGTTAAAGACAGGGTTCTTGTTGCTGAAGCATTGCAAAAACTCATGAAGCGTTATATTGACAAGATAACCGTTGAGAAGAAGAATCCTAATACTATTATGGAAATGTGCTATCGGTTAATGAATGAGATAGGTATTTCCGATCAGCAGACAAGACTGGATCTTAATCAGTATATCAAGCAGAAGTATTGGGATAATTACGATATCTGTGATTTTGAATTTGAAAACTCATATATCATTTCATATATCCCGGATACTATAATCTTACCCGACCACAAGAACTACGAGATTATCAATGAACTGTTATCCATAATAGAAATATTCAGACAGTGTGACTGCGCGAAACTGAGCACGCTTCTGGAAAAGTATTTTGCTTCGACTAAATCTCCGCTTTCTTTTGAAAAACAGAAAATAATCGAAGAAAAACTGTTAAAGCATTTAATCCGGTATAAAGCCCAGGTATCCCAGGCTTTGGTTATTGATAACTGGCTCTGTCTTTTACATGGGTTTACTCAGTTGGAAATGAATCCTGTCAGTATTCTTATAGATTATTCTATAGGTCCTTTCATTCATTCTTTTAGTATCTCCTGTGAGAATTCACGTTTATTATCTGAAGAGAAGTATTGGAATTGGTTTATGGATAAGCTCCGTTCCTGCAATCCGGATTCCAAAGAGGACGAGCAGATAGTGAATGAAGCAATAAAGATAATGAACCGCAAAAAGAAGGGCGGCAATAAACCTGCGAACATGGGTTTCGCACCTCAGTCCGGCCGGATCAACAATACAGTTTATACTCCGTTTGTTCCGGACAATAATGCAGGTCCCGTTCAGTTCGTTCCGGATAACAATGCGATGCCCGGACCATTTGTTCAAAACAACTATGGAGCACCCGCTCCCTTTGTTCAAAACAATAATGTGGCACCAAGTCCGTTTGTTCAAAACAATAATGTAGCACCGGGCCCTTTTATTCCGAACAACAATGTGGCGCCGAGTCCGTTTGTTCAAAACAATAATGCAGTTCCTGGTCCCTTTGTTCCGAACAACAATGTAGCACCAAGTCCGTTTGTTCCAAATACTAATGCAGTACCGGGGCCGTTTGTCCAACAGAACGATAACGAAGTATCCGGTGCATTTGTACCGAATTATGATTGGGCAACACTGCCAAATACTCCTACTGTTCCTGACAGCGAAAAGATAGACGAAGATAAGGACGAAACGTAATAATGGCTGGAAACAAAAGAGAGCAATTGCTTTTTAGTGTTTGTAGCGGATATAACTACTATACTGTTACCGATAGAAGGATAAATATCTTAGGTTCAGAGCGGCAGGTTATCCGTCATTATAAGACGGGTGAAGAATATTTTATTGCCGAAGTAGCAAAGAATGTGTTTTATCTGGACCGCTATATCAGCATCATTAGGCGTTGTGTCAGCAGTTCTCATATTGAATGGCCAATCGATATTGTCAAATTCAACGAAGAATATTATTTGGTGTTTTCATTCGTAAATATTCCCCGCAAACTGTTTCCATTAAAGAAACTGTTAACTGATGATGTTATCGGAGACAACATTAAATTCGGAAAACAACACTTCGAACTTGTAAGTGATTTTCTGGATGCGATGATCGAACTTGATGAAGCCGGATATGCTTTTTACGGTTTGTCAGATGATGACTGCATTTACTATTTTGATAACAGAATATTCCTTAGCTTTAAGAAGACAATAACCAGTAAGGACCATCCGTTCCCGTTGTCATTTCATTCAGTTGATCCTCAATATGCTGATCCGTATTTTTTCACGGAAAAGGCGAACCACAGTATGGACTATCTGAGTATGTATCATACTGTTTCTGTAATATTGTTCAGACTTCTCATAGGAAAGCTGCCTTATGACGGCTCTATCATGGCCTCTGTTCCTGATAGGGGAGAATATGAATGGATAAACTATTACCATGGCAATTCCATATATTTCATTTTCGGTGATGAGTCAGATAGCGATGGCAGGAATAAGATCGGTGTCTTTGCCAGTGATGAAATGTACATAGAAAGATGGAATAAACTATCTCCGGAAATACAGGATTTCTTTACCAGAATATTCCAGCACAAAAATGCAATGAGGGAGAGTACGCCTTTTTATATTACGCCGCGACAGTGGAAAGAGATATTCACCGGGTGGAGTGACGGGTATTTGAATAATGCAGGGTGATGTGCTATTAGAAACATAAATTAAAATGCGTTTATGAAATAAAACAGGAGCAAAAACGTGTTGAATAATATACGGAAAGTTGTTGGAGAGTGCGAGACCGGTAAAATCAAGACAAAAACCTCGATTGCTCTTAAGAAAATATTTGATAAATACGGCCGGGAAATAATTTCAGACAAGAAGGCTTTATTTCCCATGATCGATCAGGCTGATTTCACCGATACATCTAAGCAGCAGGTCAAGCTTGTTCTTGGCTGCAGCAATGTTACTTCTTATCTGACAAGTCCTGAGTTCCTGCATAGTTATAAGATGACCCAGATCGATAACATGCTTCATTCAATATGTAAGGAAACCGGACTGACGTATATTGCAGCTGTAGAAACGCTCTCTGCAATCCTTTATGCATTAGGTATTGATTGCGCCATTACATATAGTCCGATTCTGGAAGGCGATAAAGTAAAATTCGCAGTTCATACAATACTACCTCCGGATGTTGCTGAGAAAGAGATCCGTCGTGTTGCAGATTCTTTCGAAGAAATTGGAAAAACAAAGGGCAAAGAACTGAGTCAGAAGCAGAAAGAATTGCTGGAAGACATTAATATGCTCTGCAGTGCCGGAATTGCGGATGGATTCTATTATCTTGTATTGTGTTATAGAAACGGCTATCTGAATACTGTAATAGATGATGCGAAAGCAGATGAATATATGAAAGCTGCTGCTGATGCAGGACATCCTGAAGCTGCGGCTGAACTAGCCGATAAGTATTATAACAATGACGATTTCCTTGATAGATCATTTGATAAAGCATATTACTATTACACTAAACCCGGAAGCGTCCCTCTCAACTCTGAAAGACAATCCAAAGTTAAGGACATCCATGCTCAGGAAAAAGAGAATAAGTTCACGCTCGCTTTTATGGTGATATCCACGATCCTGGCAGCAGTCTTTCTTGCGTTTTTCAACAAAGGACTTTTCTCTGATTCAAGCCGGCTTGTAGTAGGTATTATTATCCTTACATTGATCATATTGTATGATGTTGCAGTTTTTGTTTTCTACTTTAAGACCAGTAAGATGAACAGCATTCGTTCTGCTTTATTCCTGCAGATTATTCTTTGGATGATCTACATTTTCGTTTTGGAACTGGCATGATGGAGGAGTAAGCATGACGAGAAGCGCGATTAAAAACGTATTAGTTGTTATAGCAACAATAGCGGTAATAGTCAGGGAAATGCTTATTAATCCCTATAATCTGGCTGGCGAAATAATTGCTGTAGCAAGCATCATCGTGTTAGCTGTCTTATTTATCATGCAGCGCGAAAAAGATATTACGAGCAAAAGTGATATATATCTTTTGTTGCTTGTTGTCGGGTTGACCGGAGGACAATTAGGTTCGCTGATGAAGAGCTTCGACAATTATGCTCTTATTCACCTGCGGGAAAATATAAGATGGTTAGGATTACTGTTTTTGGTTATTGCAGCTGTTATTACGTTCGGTGTCGGAAAGCTGTTCAAAAAAACACCGTTGGTAAAGCGTTTGGCAGGAAGCATTGCGCTTACAATTGCCATAGCCTACACATTGGGCGGGAACCTGAACATATATGATTATTGTATTCTGATCGCCATTGACTGTTATTATCTGTTTACGGCTACATTAAATGATACAGATCCTTCCAATAAAACGTTGGGAAGGAGTTATTGGCTGACTCTGATCACAATGCTTATCGTACTCCTGAGAAGATTGGTCTTCCCGGGATATGAGCTCTCATCAGTTTCTTTATTGGCTACCCTCAATTTTGAGATACTGCCGTTCTATTTCCTTGGTGCTTTTATTCTTATCTCGATTATCATCATTGCTATTGAACAGGGTGGTTTTGAGAGCTTTGACCAAACTAATGATTCAGTTCTTTTCTGCGGCTTGGCATCATTTGCAGCTGTCAGTAAATGCTGTGTATATTTCCACTTTTACTTTAGCTGGACCGGCATGCTGATATGTGTGCTTGTTCTTATTGCTGTAGCCAGCAGGTATGTATCTGAGAAAAAGAAAGCAAAAGGCAAATCGTTATATAGCGATGATTGGCTCGTCAATCCGCTTAGTTCAATTGTTGTCTTTTCTTTTTCAATCGGTTTCTCAATATTCCAGCTCTGTCAGGGACATTATTTCTTCCTTCTTGCACTTGGAATAGCAATTTTTATTGTGTTCTTCTTACCGGACCGGTTCAGCGGCTGGCATAAGGATTTTGCAAAGAGTTTTGCGATCACTTTTTCATTGGCTTTGATTGCCGGTGTCCGTGTCCTGACTGTCGGGTATTCACTGAAAAAAGAATTGCTGATCGCAGCTGTTTTTGTGTTTGTACTGGCTAGTCTGTATTTTGTCGATCATAACAACCATATAGGTCACAACGATTTTAAATATGCCAAGGGCGTGCTGATCGTTTTATATGGTCTGCTCCTTATTATTCCCGTATACAAGGGCGGAACGCACATCAAGATCGAAGCTGATGAGGATGCTATTAAGAGTAATTATCTTATCAATCCGACAAATATAACTATAAATGTAACTGCTGATGGAAAGAAAAACAGTGTCGAATCATTTAGATACGTTTTCAGTGACTATTTCTCATATGATAAGGATGAAATTGTTGAAGTAAAAGCTGATAAGACAACGATAGATATTGATGGCCGTCATCTCATAGTATGGGCTGTTGATTCCTATGGTATACAGACAAAAAAGGATTTTTGGTTTGACCATTATAAAGATCCTGAAGCTGCATTTAATGGCAGTACCTTTATTAAGCAAATTGAGAGAATGGATGCTGTCAGAGCCGGTCAAAGATATAAGGTGTATGATGCAGGATTTAATTCGAAGATCATCGAAGTCGAGTGGTTTGATTACAATGACGCGATGATCAAACCCGGTGTGTATGACGGCCGTGTCAGAACTATGGCATTTTCCATCGAAGTAGATCCTAATCTGAAAGATCAGATCTATTACGCATATTATTACAGTTTAGATGCTGAGTTTGACATCGAAGATCTTAAGTCACCGATAGTTGCAGCAAAGACCGCACCAAAGATGTACGGGGAAAGAGCATATTATGATATTGATTGTTCTGTCTCGATGGATAAAGGATATTATGCTGTTATTGTTGCGTCTGATGAATCATTGAAGGATCCGTATATATTAGCTTACGCTGAAGTAGGAGACAGAACGGAACCGTTAAACCTGTCTCCTGCATCAAATGACCAGAATCGGTCCTATGTTCTTAGTTTCCCAGGTAACATCATGACTTATACTGATGGGTTTATTACGGTTGATAATTCTTTGTTTGAGATGAATTATTCGGAACTTAAGGAACTTGCGAATGGCAATCTGACGGATCTTGAAGACTGGAGTGAAAGCGACCTGGATACAGATGCCAAATGTGATAACGGACCGATTGCATTTAAGTTCAAAGAAGAGATGTGTATCGGTTTCCTGTATCACTATTCTGAAAACTCTTTTGATTATAAAACTATTAAAGCCGCTTATATCAGCAATTTAGGCGAATGTGATTCTGTTTTATATGATAACGATACGGGCTTCGAGTATGGATGCGTATGGCGTAACGGCGATACTTACATTCATTTGAGTTGGAATATTGAAGAGAAGAAAGGTTTTGTTGAATACGAGCTGGCTTCAAGTGTAATTGAAGACTGATCAGTAGGCTCAGTGTTTTCCGTCTGATCTGAATGTTTGAATCTAGAGAATTTCTTCAGAATATGAGTAGTATAGATTGGTGAGGAACTTAAAATGTATCAAAGACTATTGCTTAGCAAACAGGGCGGCCTCATTGACGTATCACAACAGATGAAAATTGATAACTGTGCAGTAATCTGCATCGGATTAGGCGGTACCGGAATAGATTGTCTCAAGAATCTGAAGGCGAAGATCTATAATCGTATCCGGCCGGATGATCCGGATTCACCAGTTCCTCATTATGATCATATTAAATTCCTCGCAGTTGATTCGGATGAATATTCGTTTATACCACGTGAAGAGAGTCCTTTTGGATACTTCTGCAGTTTGGATCCTGATACTGAGTGTTTCAGAATTGCTTGTAGTAGTATGAGTTACAATGCGGGCAGAAATCGTCAGTTTGGAAGATATCTGTTCACCGGAAAAGCCAATGAATTCCGTGAACGTATAGAAACTTTGATTTATGATGCAAGAGCGAATCTTTATCAACCCAGAGTGTACATTCATATATTCAGCGGAGTGTGTGGAAACACCGGTGGTGGTTCATTTCTTGATGCTTGTTATCTTGTGCAGGAAGCTGTTAAACGGAGTGGTGTTACTAACTGTTATGTTTGCGGTTATTTCTTCCTTCCCGATGTGAATATCAATAAAGTAAAAACTCGAGGGGAGTTATATGATGTTATACGATTTCTGGAGCATAACGGATATGCTGCTCTTCAAGAATTAGACTATTGCATGAATTTCGAGAGAAATGGAGATAAATGGTCTCAGCAATATGAAGGTGTTGGCCTGATAGAGACTACGAGGCAGCCTGTAGATATTTGTCATCTGGTTTCAGCTTTTACAGTTGATGGTAATGCACTTGCGGACAGTTACAATTATGCATTGAATGTCGCTTCAGATTATGTCATTGATATTCATACTGATTCTTCTGCTTTTGGTTTGGCAAGTTCATTTTCAACATATCATCGAAGAATATCACATATTCACAAGGCATATGGAGCTGAATACGGATATCGAATTATCGGAGCTTCAGTTGCAACACTTCCGCGTAAGGAAGTTGTTACATATCTGACCTCATCAGTATTTGATCACATGTCATCATCGCTCAAAGATAAGTCTCCCACAAAAGAAGATTGCTTAGAGTTTGTAAATAAGAACGCTTTGTCTTACGACAAGATTTATTCACAACTGATTTCAGGTGCAGATCTTACTGCATTCCCGTTGAATGATGTCAGCTGGAAAGATGCATTTGCCAATGATGATCTTACTGTAATGTATTTTGCTGATATGCATGCCAGAACATCCGAAAAGATCGAGAAAAATTATTCACTAGTGTCACGAGAGATCAAAAACTATTCAGATATCCAAGCATGGCAGCAAAGTGCAACTTATTCCATAATCGCGAAGATTTTTATTGCACTTAGAGATATCGCAGCTGATCCTGACTACGGACCGTTTTTCGCTGCAAAGCTCCTGAAGTCGAATACAGGCTTGAATATTGTTGCAACTATTGAAGGATATATTATGGAAGCACATGATAAGCTTAATCATGAACATGCTCTGGAAGATAATCTTTATAGGGAATGGAAAGAATCCAGAGATGCATTCTTTGGCAACGGCTCAAGATTATTAATGAGCCGAAACCAAAAATATAGAACTTATGCCAATGCTACACGCATCCTTTATCTTCATCGTGCAAGAGAAACTGCAATGAGTAGAATGTTGGACTTGATGAAAACGCTTCGTGATCAGTTGGTTAAGTTGTCTACTGAATTCTTTTATGTTTTGACGAGTACATTACGGGGATTAGTGGACACCTTTGATGACAATAAGAAATATCTTGAGTGCGGTGTTTTTACGCATCTCAATTATGAGAGTCATATTGCTGCATTTGAGGATGTTTTACCGGATCTTACACAAACTATTGCTGCAATGAATATGAATTTGAATATCCGGTCCTTTATGAAGGAGTTGAGCTCTGAAGCAGGTATAAACGCATGGATAAGAGGAAATGAAAACTATATCTCTTCGTTTGTTAACCGGTATTTCACTAATTCTTTCATCGCATATACAACAAAGACAATTACAGATTATTTTCAGACTTTGATTGGCCCGATTGTTCCTGCAGTAATTGTTGGCAGGTTACAGGAATCAATGCACGGACTGATTGCGAAGGCTGATCCGATGTTTGGGGCTACCAATACTTATGATATCAATCAGGCTTCGAAAATCGGTTATATAACTTGTCCTTCTAATTGTTCCGAGGCAATACTAGCCGCAAATAATATTCAAGATATATATGGTGATGAATTAGCATCACGAACAAGTGATGAATCTGACAGAATATCTGTAATCAGATGTTTTGATGGTGTTCCTATGTATGGATATCAGGGTATTTTCAGATTCGAAAAAGATAGTATTAATTGTAAGGCTACCGGTCATCACATTTACGAGAACGGGAAAAGTTTTGTATATGGAGAGGAAACAACGGATAGGGATTGGAGCTGCTTACCATCTCCTGTCCCAATGCGGTTATTCGATTCTTACGATGCTAGTCCTAGAATTGTTGAGCAGGCGCAATATGCTAAAGATTTATATCTTGAAGCAATTGAGAAAAGAGTCATTCGACCTGTTGATGATAGAGGTTTTGGTATTTTTTCGATCAGTGACACCTTTATGGATGACTTTAGAAAAGTGTTTGATGAGGGTGAAAAGAAGACGCGGGATGAAGATCGCATTGAGTCTGTAAATGTGTTGGAGAGAATGAAGGATGACATCGTTTACGATTCACCTAATGAATTCCTTGATAGTGGAAGTGTTGAGGATGAAAATAACCGGGAAATGGTCAGAATAGAATATTTCGTGAAGGCGCCATGTTTACAGAAGATCGTAATGGCGGAAATTGAAAAGCACAATGAAATTGTAGATTCAATAAGCATTTTGAAGCAGAAGTAAACAGATTGGAATGATATAATCAATAGTCAACCGAACATATTTCTGAATCTGTGAGGGTGATTATGGCTTACTGCAGTAAATGCGGAAGAAAATTAAAAAAGAGAGATCAATTCTGCAAAAAGTGTGGAACGCCTGTTAACGCCGTGATTCCTGTTCAGGAAGTCAGACAGGAACCTGTCTTTGTAAGAAACGACAGCATTGGTATCAAGGTCGATCTTGAAGAATACTATAAGGTCAAGTCGGAAGCTGTCAGTCTCTATCAGAAACAGATGGTCAGTAATCCGTTTGCGCCTGCCGGAATACTTCGGGACAAATGGAATGAGATATCTAACCAACTGAATAATGCTTACACTTTATCCCAGGCTAATCCTGAGACTATAGCAGACGGTCCGGAATTAATGCAATTCGCTGAAGATGCAAGGAAACGCAGTGACTCGTATGAGTTTGAGACCGGTTATGAGGATTTTAAGTCAGAGTTTCTTTCTCTTTGTAAAGATTACAGGGCATTGATAGATGAAGAGTGCTCCTGGGACGATGAATCTGAACTGCTTCAGAGATTTGAAAGCCTGCATCAAAGGATGAATATCCTTGCGGACAGATACAAAAAGTACAGTCAGTTGGACATTGACTGGAGATTATTCAGGGATATTCAGAGTAACATTGCTTTCTATTATTGCGTGCAGCTTTTGTTCGAAGCTGAGAATGAACGCCGTGCTAACAGATATTACGCTGCAAATCAGTATGAAGTGAAATGTTCGGGAATTGCATCTGCGTTTTCAGATGACAGATTTATGATCCTGGCCGCCAATGCGTTTTACCGTCAGTCACTGAATGCGAAAAAGCTTGAAGACCAGGGTATTCCAATGATCGATTCCAGGTCAGTTGTTGAAATCAGGAGGGAATGCATCAATAAGGCAGAATCCTATATGAGCCCGCTCGAAAACGTTGACTATTGCTCATCGGTTATAGCGCGTCATTATGAAGGTTCATATCTGAATACCTGGGAATGGCTGTTTTTGGATTATGCCGTTAATTCCATGGTAAAGATCTGTGAGTTTAAACATAACTACCGCAAAAGAAAGAAGATTCTAAACATAGCCATTGATGCTCTCAATCGTGTGGAGTCTGAGGAAGAGTGGAGATTTTATATCATTAACCGTTATACGGTGTTGAGAGATACGGCGTGACAGGGATATGGATATTGTGATTAAGTGAGTCTGAAATGGATCTTGAACAAGAGAAGAGTGAATTAAAGAAACTGTTTGATCATTACATGGTCTTGGCCGAAAAAAGGATATCGTGGGCCCAGACATGGATCGCTGATGCATATTTCTGGGGATGGGGAACGGATAAGGATTATAAAAAGTTCATTGAGTGGGATATCAAAGCGGCCAGAAACGGATCTTATGTGTCCAAACGCAGAATGATGTTGTATTACCAGTCATTTGGCGATGTTGATGCTGTTATGGATCTGTCTCAGACGGCATTCCGACCGACTTTAATAGCTAAGCATAAGCTGGATTATCCTGCTGAAATAGAGTTTGCCGTTGAGGAGCCGCGCGGAGAGATAAATCTTTTGAGATGGTCTTCTGATGAGTATAAGGAATGCTTTTCGGGTGCGGACGGTCTTCAGTTAATTGATGAGTTTGAAGCAATGATCGATAACCGCATGCTCTATAGCGAGTTTGAGCATGGCGAGGCATTTTTATCAAGAGCTGTCTGTTATATCTTCGGGTTTGGAATCGATCCTGATCTGAATTTGGCGATGGAGCTGCTTGTCGGATTCGACAGCATAGACTGGAATAAACTGGCCCGGTCAAAGGGATCCCGCTATTCCAGAAACGAATATTACAGTTTGTTTTTTGATGCACTGCATTATTATTGCTGCCTGCGTGAGGCCGGGATAGAAGGAAGCTATGATCTGGATCAGTTTGCGAAAGAATTCGGATACGGACAATTGCTGGATTTATCGGAAGGAGCTTTATCTGCATATCAGATCCTTCATTCGGTAAAAAGAGCCTTTGATGGTGATGTTGAGTCTGCCAGACGTCTGGGCATACTGTTTTCCGAGCAGGAAGACGCGCCCTCTAACGAGGGAAGACGTTTGATTTATCACGATGACAGCAGCGCGATGACATACATCAGGGCAATACCCGGGATTAATCCGGATTCCAGGACGACTGCGATCGCCTTAAAGCTGTCTTCTGATCCGGACAAAAACACCTTTGATTGGATCTACTCATATAATCTCTGCTTAAGGGTTGAAGAAAACCTGGCAGATATTCCCGAGCAGCCGGTCATAGGCAGGGATTATTGTTCCAGGCATGAAATAGCAGAGGTTCTGACGGATGCATTGCTGAACCTGGCCTGCAATACGTCGGATGAAGCTGTCAGGCGGAATATCGGGAAAAAACTGCAGTCAATCGACCAGGAGTATGGCGGTATCGGCGATTTCCGTAAAGGTCAGGTCTATTCCGAATGCTTCAGCGATTACTATCAGGCTTTAGAGTGTTTTGACCGGCATTTCGGCGGTCCTAACGAATATTCAAAAAAGTGCCGTAAGAAACTGCTCTCAAACCGCAGAAAATGATGAAATAGCCCATTTGCCGCAAAGATACTGCCCATTTCTCTTCCGTTTGGACATATTTTCTTATAGTTATATAATATTGCACATGAATATTATCGTAGACGGGCACAGCGTTAACTATAAGATAACCGGTGAAGGAACTGAGACTATCGTAATACTCCAGGGCTGGGGAACTCATCTTGGGGTCTATGACTGGGTTGCAGACTCTCTTAACCGGGTTTACCGCGTTGTGCAGTTCGATTTCCCGGGATTTGGCGGAAGTGATGAGCCGGAAGAGGCTTGGAGCGTTGATGATTTTACGGATTTCTTCTGTAAGTTCATGCAGGCGCTTGAGATCAAAAAGGCTACTCTGATAGGCCATTCTTATGGTGGAAGAGTCATAATCAAGCTCGCTGCCAGAGAAAGCATCCCGTTTGAGATCGACAGGATCGTTCTGATCGACAGTGCCGGGATCATGCCCAAGAGATCCCTATGGAAGAAGCTGAAGACCAGAAAGTATAAGATCCTCAACAGGATATTCAGGAACAAAGTCATATATTATCTTTTCCCGGAACTGATCGACGATTGGAGGAGCCGCCAGGGATCTGCGGATTACAGAAACGCTTCGCCTATTATGAGACAGTGTCTTGTTAAGGCGGTAAACGAAGATCTTACGGAACTTCTCCCGAAAATTAAGCAGGATACGCTCCTTGTATGGGGTGATAAGGACACTGCGACTCCTATTTCCGACGCGCAGATTATGAAGGAGAAGATCCCATCATCCGGACTGGTCGTACTTGAAGGGACCGGCCATTTTTCTTTTATCGAGAATCCGAATAAATTCAGGGCTGTGATCCAGGCCTACTTTGGGATAGGTGCGGCATGATGATAGTTAGAACGGTGATCATGCTTGTACTTTCAATATATGCGGCATTCCTCGTAATGCGGCATAACATCCATATGTTCCAGCTGAACGGCTATAAAACGGACGAGCATTTCTGGTGGATAAAGAAGAATCTCCGCCAGCAGTGGCTCATTGGATTTGGCGCAGTTGTCGCAGTATTCCGTCTGTTCTTCCCGTTCCTTGCACTTGATATCCTTCTGTATCTTGTTTTGCTGCTCGTTATTGCAGTATACAGGGCTTTGCGCAGGATCAATACCAAGAAGAAACTTGTATATACAGCAAGGGTAAAGCGTCTGATAACGACAGTTATCATCCTGACGCTGATCCCGCTTGTACTTGTATTCTTCCTTGTCGGGCTCAACCCCGTTTCCGGCGTGCTTATGCTCCTTGTTTCCGGACAGATGGTGATCTGCCTTATCGCGAATTTGATCAACCGCCCGATGGAACTGATGATAAACCGGCATTATATCAACGATGCCAAGCGCAAACTGAAGGGAATGCCGGAGCTTCTTATCATCGGTGTTACCGGAAGTTATGGAAAGACAAGCGTAAAGTATTATCTGCAGACACTGCTCCAGGCTAAATACAATGTTCTTGTCACTCCCGGAAACTACAATACGACCCTGGGTGTTACCAGAACCATAAGGGAATATCTTAAGCCGACCCATGAAGTATTTATCTGCGAGATGGGTGCCAGAAGGGTAGGAGACATTAAGGAGATATGCGATCTCGTCAAGCCAAAGCACGGCATCATCACTTCGATAGGTCCTCAGCATCTGGATACCTTCGGAAATATTGATAATATCATCGGCACCAAGTATGAACTTGCTGATGCGGTTCCCTCTGACGGAATGCTTTTCCTCAATGGCGATAATGAATACATTCAGCGCAAAGCTTCAGATTATCCGAACAGGGTGATGTATTTCTCGGAGCATGAAGGACAGGGATTTTATGCCAAGGATATTTCGGTATCCAGATTCGGAACTGAGTTTACCGTGGTTACTCCTGGCGGAGAGAGCGAAAGATACCAGATGAAACTGATCGGAATGCATAACGTGATCAACGTCATGGGTGCTATCGCTGTCGCAAATTCCCTGGGAATCGCCTTAAAGGATCTGATCGTTCCTGTCAGAAGGATACAGCCTGTCGAGCACAGGATGCAGATGAAGGATCACGGGAATGTAACCATCATCGACGATGCGTATAATTCAAATCCGGTCGGCTCCAAAGCAGCCGTTGAAACGCTTGCCATGTTTGACGGAATAAGGATACTTATTACCCCCGGAATGGTCGAGCTTGGAGATAAGGAAGAGGAATATAACTACAACTTCGGTACATATGCAGCCGATTGCTGCGATTACATTCTTCTGGTAGGAAAAAAGCGTGCTGTTCCGATCAGGAACGGCGTGCTGAGCAAGGGATTTCCTGAGAAAAAGTGCCTTATCTATGATAAACTTGAAGACGCATTGGCGTATGCATACACAATAAAAGGTGAAGGGCACAGATACATCCTTTTGGAGAACGACCTGCCCGATAACTATTAGGAGGCTTTAAGATGAAGACAAGAGTTGCTGTAATGTTTGGAGGAAAGAGTGTTGAACACGAGATCTCCGTAATATCAGGCATACAGGCGATTCTGAGCATGAACACCGAGAAATATGATATTGTTCCCGTATATCTGACCAAGAACAATGTGATGTATGTCGGTGATGATATTGGTAAGATCGAATCATATAAGAATATTGACTCTCTCCTCAGCAGATCTCAGAAAGTGATAATGATCAATGAAGGCGAGAAGGTCCACCTGGTCGCATATCCGCTTAAGAAGTTCGGCAAGAACCTCGATATAGACATAGATGTTGTTTTCCCGATCGTACACGGAACAAATGTTGAGGATGGCACATTACAGGGCTACCTCAAGACGTTAGGAGTTCCGTTTGTCGGTTGTGATGTTGAGGCTTCCGCTCTGGGCATGGACAAGTATGCTATGAAGCTTATCCTCAAGGAGAGCGGCATCCCGGTTTTGGATGCAAAACAGTATACCCTGACAGATTACAGCGATATCGACTCACTCATTAAAGATATTGAAGAGCGTTTCGGATATCCCGTTATCGTTAAGCCCGTAAATCTCGGTTCCAGCGTAGGCATCAGTGTTGCAAGAGAGAGGCTCCAGCTGACTAATTCCATTGACGATGCTTTCCGCTATGCGACAAAAGTCCTTGTTGAAAGAGCTATTACGAATTTGAGAGAGATCAACTGTTCTGTATTGGGCGATGAGAATGAAGCATCCGCTTCCGAGTGCGAAGAACCTATCCATTCAAAGGATATCTTAAGCTACGCTGACAAATATACAAGCAACTCCAAGTCAGGCGGTTCAAAGGGCATGGCGAGCACATCGCGTATCATCCCCGCCGAGCTTTCGCCTGAAAGAAGAGAAGAGATTCGCTCACTTGCTGTAAAGTCATTTAAGGCTTTGGGCTGTAACGGTGTCTCCAGGATAGACTTCATGATCGATGAAGATACGGATGAACTGTATTTCAACGAGATCAATACGATCCCCGGATCCCTGGCTTTCTATCTTTGGGAGCCTGTCGGAGTTCCCTACAAAGAACTTCTCGACAGGATGATCGAGCTGGCTCTCAAGAGGCAGAGAGTCGAAGGCGGCCTTACGTTTGCATTCGATACTAACATCCTTGATACGGCAAGTTTCGGAGGTTCAAAGGGAAGTAAACTGTAATCATGAGATCCATTCCTCACATTTCCGATCCGTTGAAGTATTTGCCTGCTTCATTCATACAGTCGGAGTTCGTAGAGATCCGTTCCGATTCTTCTTTTGATGTTAAGATGATGTATGTGGTAAACGGAATGGAAAATGCCGAAGAGCAATGCTTTGTCAGGAAAGAAGTATTTGAGCGTTTGAAAGATGCGGCTGCTCACCTTCCTGAAGGATACAGATTGAGGATCTTGGATGCATGGCGCCCGTTTGATCTGCAAATGGAGCTTTTCCAAAAATATTCGGATCAGATAATCAAGGATTTCGGCCTGGAAGATATGGCTGAAGATGACCAAAAGTTTTTTATAGCCAAGTTTGTATCGGTTCCGGCTCCTGATAAAGATGTTCCACCTGTTCATACTACCGGCGGAGCGGTTGATTTAACCATTCTCGGACCGGACGGAAATGAACTCGACATGGGCTCGGGATTTGATGAATTCAGTCAGAGATCCTATACTGACTACTACGAGAATAATGAATCCGGAGAACACTTCGATCAGATCAGAGAGAACAGAAGACTCCTGTATCACTTAATGACCGATGCCGGCTTTACCAATCTGCCTTCCGAGTGGTGGCACTTTGATTACGGAGACAGATTCTGGGCATATTATATGAAGCAGGATGCACTTTACAGAGGAGTATTTACCAGAGGTGAATTCAATGGAAACTGAGTCAGAGAAGAAGCAATACCACGAGCGAAGAAAAAAGGCCAATAAACTTATCAACACACTCAGCTATCTGATCGTAGTTGCAATAATCGTTCTGCTGATCGGTGTAGAGGTTGTAATCCTTATCCAGACGGATAGTTTCTCGATGATCGATCTGATCAAGGAGACAGCTATGAATCTGCTTGGCGTATTGGTAGCATTCCTTATCTTCGACGTCATTCATGATAAGCTCTCCAAAGACAGTTATGCTGACGAAGTGTCCGAGAAGATCCGTGCCACGCTCTTTGATCAGGAAGGTATTGATGATCTCAGTGATGATGTCAAAAAGGTATTTATCACAAAGTCACTGCTCTCATTGGGCAAGGACCGGAAAGCTGCCGAAGACATTGCCAAGGCTCTTGAGAAATACTTCGCAGAAGAATCCGGTAACGAATCTGTTTTGAATCAGATCACGAATTATTCGGAAGAACATAAGCGTGATATGATCAATTCAAATGTTAAATCCATTGCAAACGACGAGTTGAAGGAATCAATGGTCCGTGATTTCCTGGATATTTATCTGGACGGACAGACAAAGCTGAGATTACGCACACAGTTCGATTACGGTTTTATCCTGCAGGATATTCCTCATAATATAGCATTCGAAAAGTTCAATTTTGGTGATAAATATTTCCTTGTTCAGGAAACATTGTTCTATGAGATCAAGTTCCTGGCAGATGAGATAAACAACATGAAAGAACCCGTTGTTAAGATCGGCTTCCCTTTCAATATGGAAAACCTTGATGCGTTTTTAAGGGACAATCAGACTGATGATGACGGTAATGTCCTTAAAGGCTGCATTTTCAGAGAGAGTCTTGATGTTGACGCTGAGAAGGTCCAGCTCTTCAAAGATCTGGATGCCAAAGGTGAACTTAAAGATTGTTTTTTGAGTTTGTTTACGCCTGACATCAGGGTCGATAAAAAGCAGGGTGAATTAGTTGAAGTCAAGGCATACGATTGCGGCCTGGTTGCTTCGTTCAAGACAGGACATGAGACATATCCTGATATGCATAGTGTCCAGATCCAGTTCCAGATGCCGAAGAGATGGAATGGCCTGCTCGAAGTCGCAATGGTAGATCCTACGCACAACCCGAGAATAAGGATTAATTACACTGATGATATGAAAGTGGAGATGTACTCTTTCCTTGATATCTGTGACGGCACTTCCTATGAGAATGCTCATTCAGAGAATGGCAGGAATTACAATATAGTATTGAACGATACATGGGTTTATCCTGTCAGCGGAGTTCTTTTCTCCGTCAACAAAAAGAATGTCTGAAGTTTTGATAACCGGGGGTTTGAATTATGGAAAATGAAAACTGGTTCTGGATAAGTGAATATACATTCCCGGTTTGGTGTGTTTTCTTTGTAGTTTCACTGGCTGTTTTTATTTTCGGACTGTATGTCTTTCTGTTCAAAAAGAATAACAAGAACAGGATCGAGATAGCTGCATTATCCGAGTTTATCGCGTATTGGCTTTTATATATCCCGTTCCAGTTTTGCAGGGAATTTGACGGCAGTCATTTCCTGCTTCATTCTGCCCACAGCGTTGTGATCGCATTCCTTCAGACTTTTACCAAATATTTAGGTGACGGTTACGATGCTATTTACTATGAAGGTCGTCCTATCTTCACTCTGGTATACAGCGGTCTTTATGCATGTGTTAATATCCTAATGCTGCTGTTCATGGCAGGTTTCATCATTAAGTTTATTGACGGTCCTGTCCGCAGATTCAAACTTCTTACAGGCAAGAACAAGCACCTTTATCTGTTCTCGGAGTATAACTACAAGACGGAATCGATCGCAAAGACCGTGCCGGACAAGAAGAACTGCAACATCGTTTTCGCAGGTTCCGAAGAAGAGCTTTCGGAAGAGGAAAAGCGCAAGATCGACCAGTTGGGGGCAACGGTCATATATGATGAATTGAATTCGATCATCAAGAAGTATAAGTCGTATGCAAGCGGAATAGAAGTTTTCCTGTTCAATAAGAAAGAAGCTGAAAATCTGACCCTGCTCGGCAGTATTGCTGAAGGGATGGCAGGTACGGATGTTCCGTCGGAAATATACGTCGAGATAATCAAGACACCCTGCGATGTATACAATGACTATCTCGAAAACTACGATGACAGTACGAACTCTTTGGATACCAAGACAGTGATCAATTTTGTCAGAGTTGAGGAGACATACGTATATAACGATCTGCTCCACAATTCGATCTTTAATAATTTTGAAGTAAACGAATCCGGTGAAAAAGAGATCAAGATACTCATAGTCGGTGTCAATGACAGAAACATTGAATTCTTTAAGGCGGTACTTTTCCTTTCACAGATGCCCGGATATAAGCCCACTATTGTCGTTATTGATAACAAAGACAGACCGGAGTATATCAACACGATCATTCCTGAACTCAAAGCTGAGAGCAATGTTAAGGGTGACGCCATTTATAAGTATGTTTACTGCGGCGGCATCGCTTTAGACTCCCTGAAGTTTGAAGAACTGATAAAGAACAATCTGGATTTCACATTTGCTTATATCAACGCCGGCAATGACCTCATGAATATCAATGCTGCACTTAAGTTGAATTCCATATGCAGGAGAAATAACAGGGATAACGGTTACAAGATACAGGTAAGTGTCTCGGATGCAGCCATCTGTGCCCAGTGGGATAAGAAAATGCTGGACAGCATCAAGCCGACAGGCGAGATCAGTGAAGTCTACAGTTACTCATTTGTCGCTATGTCAGATATCGAAAGTTTAAGCAAGCAGATACATATTGTCAGACAGGCTGAGAAAATAGCCGGCGTGAAGGCAAAGGCTGCGGCTGCGCAGGAAGAGGCTCAGAAGGCTCTTGAAAAGTATGAGAGTATCAAGAACCAGAAAAAGGTAAAAGAGAAAGACTTGGAAGCTGCTAAGAGCGAAGCGGAGGCGGCAGCTGAAAAAGCCAAAAAAGCACAGGAGAAAGCTGATAAAGCAAAAGAGACTCCCTGGCAGGATTATTACAATAACGAGTATAACCGCCATTCTGTATATGCAAGAACATTAAGTTTCAGACATAAGGTCAGACTGATCCTTGAACAGGGTCTGAAGCCTTCTGTATCCGGTGAGATCGATCCGTGGCTTATCTATGAGCACATGAGATGGGATATGTATACAAGGACTTTAGGTTATGTGAGGGCAGATGAACAGCTGACTGAAGAACTGAAGGAACTGACAAAGCAGATCAAGAATGCCTCAGATGAAGAAGAGGTCAGGAAACTGAAGAAACAGAGACAGTTGGTCCGTTCACGTGCAAAAGTCCATGAGGATCTGGTTCTTTTCGAAGAACTGCCTCCGGATGTAAGAAAACAGGACGGACTTAAGCTGACCGACGAAATCGTTGAAGCTTTTGAAAAAGTTCCGCTTGAATGATCATTTGTTTGTGGGAAGACTTTTATGGTACTTATCGTATTTTTTGAAAAAGATTCTATAGAGAATATCTGTTCGTGTCTGACTAACACAGTGGATACCGTGTATCTGATAGGCAGCAACATCAAAGTCATGGAGCCATTTGCGAACATATATAAGAAGGTGTTGGCCGGACGCGGTATCAATGTCGAGTTTATCTGCAAGACTTCCAACAGAAACAATATGACAAACATCCTCCAGGTTCTATCGGAGATCATAGAAGAAAACGAAGAGTGCATGATAGACCTGACCGGCGGTGATGATCTGTTCCTTACAGCTGCAGGCATCGTTTTCGAGAGGTATAAGGAAAGAAACCTTAAGCTTCAGAGATACAATATCCTGACCAATTCCATTATCGATGCCGATATGGATGGCGTGACCATGATGACGGATGAAGCTCCGCTGCTGACAGTTGATGAGAACGTAAAGATCTATGGCGGCGATATCATTTACGATAAGGACAGGGACAATACCACTTTCCATTGGGACCTGAATGATGAATTCAAGAAGGATGCAAAAGCTCTGTGGCGTATCTGCTGCAAAAATACAAAGCTCTGGAATTCACAGACTACGCTTCTGGCTACGGTAGAAAAACTCGCCGGAAATGACGATCTGCTCACGGTTTCGGTTCCTATGGAGAATGTTCAGAGTTATTTGAAGGTTAAAGGCTGGAGACTGCATTTTTCCAACAGTTTCTTTGAGGAGTTAAATAACCGCGGCTATATCACTTCATTTACGATCGATGAGGAAACTTTTTCTGTCACTTATAAGAATCACCAGATCAAATATTGTCTGATGATGGCAGGGCAGATACTTGAGATGAAGGTCTTCCTTTCTGCTCTGGAAGCAACGGATAAGGATGGCACACCTACTTATAATGATGCGATGAATGGCGTCTTCATTGACTGGGATGGCGACATCCATCCGAACCATGAGAGTTATGATACGGAAAATGAGATCGATGTCATACTGATGCATGGTCTCATTCCGGTCTTTATTTCCTGTAAAAACGGAATAATCGAGATGGAAGAGCTCTATAAACTGAATACCGTAGCTGAACGTTTTGGCGGTAAATATGTCAAGAAAGTTCTTGTCGCCAGTTCACTTGATGATTCTGAACCGGCCCAATATATCAGGCAGCGTGCAAGAGATATCGGTATCAGGATAGTTGAAGGTCATAGCAAGGCTGGGGTCCACAAAAGACTTACCTGGCTTACCGATGAAGAGTGGAACATCATTATCAGGTCGCTCTGGCTGAATTAAGGATTTATTGTACATATCCATACTCTTTTGCTGGGAAATAGCCGCGTTTTGTGTCATCAGTACAATGCGGCTATATTTTTTTTATATATTTGTAGTTGTTTTGTATAAATTTCCGATGTAAATGCTATAATACGAAAATCAAACTTATTTGCGTTTGAATATTTATTTTTCCAGGAGGAAATTATTATGGCAAACATGGCAGCTAAGGTTACTGCGGCATTTTTTGATTCAAAGGGAATCCATTATGATCTCGTTGGAGAGCAGAGCGAGGCTATTTTGACAGGTTTTGCTCTTGATAACCTTGAAGGCGTAAGATTCGTAATCGTTTTCGATGAGAAGGAAGAAGCAGTTGAGATCACAACCAGAGATTTCGTAAAGTTCCCTGAGGCTAAGAAGGACGATATGTTCAGAGTAGTTAATATGCTGAACAAGAAGTATAAGTGGGCAAAGTTCATCCTTGATGAAGAAGACTGCACGATCTGCGCTCAGGACGATGCTGTTATCCAGCTCGATTCCTGCGGTGAAGAAGTATATCGTTGCTGCTGCCAGCTTGCAGATATCGTTGATATCTCCTATCCGGTTATCATGAAGGCTATCTTCGGATAATAAAATAACATTTTTAAAGAAGGTTTTCCTATGGCTAACGATAGTGTTTTTGAATATGTAGTCAGATTAACTGAGACGGCATTCGGTAAAGAAGGTTTATCAGAACTTGATTTTATCTTCGGATATGCCAAGTTGATCCTGATGAACAGCAATGTATTGGATGCTCTTTTTACTGAAGAATCTGATCGCAATGAGATCGATAAGGTCCGTTCGATCTTCAAGAGTAAGAATCTTGATCCGGAATTGTTGAAGAGCGGAGTTCCGCTTCTGCGTGCCGGAAGGGATGATTCTGATGTAAATAATTCTGTTCTGGAGTCTCTCGCAAGTGAGAAGTCTGCATCAGAAGCATTATCAAAGCTCTTGAAAGCCGATATTCCGGAACTTAAAGTCATGCAGGAAGGCAAGAGCATAGATGATGTCTATGCTCTTGCTAAGCCCGCTGCCCAGAAGAAGGGCGAGAACAAAGAGAAAAAGTCTGCTAAGAAAGAAAAGGGCGAAGAGGCTGAAAGTGCTGATACCGGGAAAGCCGAAGCCCAGGAAGAAGCTGATCCTGTAGTTCCTGACAAAGATAAATTCGATAACCTTGTTAAGAAGACTACGCTTCTTTATGAATGCCTTAAGCGTAAGGTATTTGGTCAGGATGAGGCTATAAGACTTTTTTCTAACGGCTATTTCCAGAGCCAGATTTATGCTGGATTAGATGACGGAAAGAAAGGCCCGAGCGCTACATTCCTTTTTGCAGGCCCTCCGGGTGTAGGAAAGACATATCTTGCTTCCTCTGTTGCAGAGATATTGGATATGCCATATCTCCGTCTTGATATGAGCGAATTCTCAAAAGATGACTCCGTCCAGCGTCTCATGGGTGTACCTAAGACATTCCATTCACCTAAACCTGGCGAACTTACCGAGTTTGTAAGACTCAATCCTGAGTCGATCATTCTCCTCGATGAGATCGAAAAGGCTCATATCGATGTTATTTATCAGTTTTTACAGGTCCTTGACGGTGGAGTCCTGACTGATGAATGCACAATGAAGACCATCAGTTTCAAGCGCGTGATCCTTATCTTCACGACCAATGTCGGAAAGAAGTTATATGAGGATACTTCCAGACGTAATCTTTCTTCGACTCCGCGTTCGATAGTAATGAAGGAGATCGAGAATGAGATCGACGAGAGAGGAAATAAGGTTTTCCCGCCGGCAATCTGCTCAAGATTTGCTTCCGGTAACGTCATCATGTTCAACCGTCTCGGAGTTCATAACTTCATCGACATCATCAACAAGCAGTTTAATGAAGATGCCCAGCTGGTTAAGAGCCAGTACGATTATGATATTGTTCTGGATCAGAAAGTTGCTCCCATGCTTCTGTTCTCCCAGAGCACCCGTATGGATGCCAGGAACATGAAGAGCCAGAGTTCCATTTTGATCAAGAACGAGCTGTTCGATCTTGGTCGTCATGTTCTGGACCATAATTTCTCATTAAGCGGAGTTAATACGATCAAATTCTCTGTCCGTGTAGACCGTAAAGAGGATCCATTCATTGACAGTTTATTTGTTAACCGCGAGAAGACTGTGATCCTTTATGTGGGCGATCCTTCTGACTTTGCCGAAGGTTCAGTAGAATCGTTCTTTAAATCAGACTATAAGATCATATTCTCAGATAAAGACAATGTTCTTAAGGACATTGCCGAGAATGAGATCTCATTTGTAATCATAAATATGAAGTACGGCGTTGATGACAACAAGGCCGGTTACCTGAGCCTTGATGATATCAAGAGTAATGCCGTAGTTGCATTTGATCTTATCTCAAAGAAGATCCCTGATATGCCGATCTACTTTGTTCATAAGCAGGATATCAGTGATTCTGATGCGGCTGTATTCTTCGAGCGCGGAGCACGCGAATTCATTAAGTGGAATGATGACGCAGAGCTTGCTGACAAGATCATGACGATCTCAGGACTTGTTTATATGCAGTCCCGTGTAGATTCCCTGTCAGGCAGAGGCAGAGTGCTCACATATAATACTGCCCAGCAGATCTCAGGCAAGGTCGCCAAGATCACATTCTACGACCTTAAGGTTGAACTCGCAGCTGATGCAGATGAAGGCAAACTGCTCCTGTCCGAAGCTGACAAGCCCAAGGACAGATTTGCTGATGTCATCGGTGCTGAAGATGCCAAGGCTGAACTGGCATATTTCATCGATTACTTTAAGCATCCTAAAAAGTACATGGCTCAGAGCATTAAACCGCCTAAGGGCATCCTGCTCTATGGTCCTCCGGGAACAGGTAAGACAATGCTTGCCAGAGCGATGGCAGGTGAGAGTGATGTTACCTTCATCCCGACAACAGCTACGGCTCTGATGAATAAGTATCACGGTGAGAGCGAAAAGAATATCCGCGAACTGTTTGCAACAGCCAAGAAATTTGCTCCGAGCATCATCTTTATCGATGAGATCGACGCGATAGGTAGGACAAGGACAGGTTCATCGACATCCCAGCTCAATGAGAACATGCTGACAGCACTCCTTACTGAGATGGACGGATTCGTTTCTGATCCTTCCAAGCCGGTATTTGTTGTTGCGGCAACCAACTACGGAATCGACTCTTCATCCGGTATCGGAGACGGTATCGATCCGGCTCTCATGAGACGTTTCGATAACAAGATCTATGTTGATCTTCCTAAGGAGAATGAAAGAGAGAAATATATCAACGTTCTTCTCAAGAAAGTTTCGGCTAAGGATGTTAAGACAAGTACTATCCATAATCTGGCACAGAGAACAACGGGACAGAGCCTTGCTATCCTGAAGAATGTAATGGATCTTGCTTTGCGTAATGCAAACAAGCAGGGTAAAGACGTAAATGACGAAATCCTGCTTAATGCTCTTGAAGAGTATATGTATGGTGAGAGAAAGGAATGGAGTAACGATTACTATTCCTCGGTTGCCGTTCATGAAGCAGGACATACATACATCAGTTACCTGTCAGGTGAGAATCCGAGTTTCGTAACTATCGTGTCCAGAGGTGACTTTGGCGGATACATGCAGCACTCGAATTCCGAAGCTACGCCTTCTTATACCAGAGAGGATCTTATCTGGAAGATCCGTACTTCTCTTGCCGGACGTGCAGCTGAAGTAGTCTTCTTCGGAGAAGAGAAGGGCGTTAATACCGGAGTGTCATCCGATATTCAGAATGCGACAAGGATTGCATTCCAGATGCTCTATTCATACGCAATGTCTGACAAGGGTCTTGCAAGCGTTCCTTATGAGAAGCTCATCGCATCGCCTATGGCTGATCAGGCTATCGGTAAGGTAAATGAGATCCTCGAACAGGAAATGAAGAATACTGTCGATCTGATCACTAATGGCAAGAAGCACATTAAGAAGCTGGCTGATTTCCTCGAAAAGTATAATCAGGCTACTGAAGAGCAGATCACGGACATCTTCAAAGACGTAAAGCGTTGAGGTAAGAGATAAAATAAAAAAATCAAATGCGGTTCCTGAATAAGGGACCGTATTTATTTTCCCGTTTTTAGGACAATATTTCCCGAAGCCCTTCTATTTCGGCTTTTTAATGCTATATTTATGCGTAACATTGTTAAAGTGGCAAAACAACCAGGTTATGCAGTAACAAGCGGATGCGGGAATTTATATGAAGATTCCTGCAAGGATCAAAGTACAGGACGGTTTTATGGCACGCATTATTCCGGCTGGCGCAAAGCTCAGCTGTGCAGACAGTTCATACAGCATTATGGACCTGCCCCATCAGGGTACTGCTTGGCGTGCCGATCTGATCTTTAAGCATAATTCCGTCTGGCTTTGTTTTTACGATTTCCTCGTTCAGATTTTCAGACAGCCGGTATTGAAGCGCTGTCCGCTGTCGGATCAATAATACTTTTATCCGCAGTATCTGTCTCTTTTTATTCACTTGTATCCCAAGTTCTATTTGCATCAGCGAGGTAGTTTATATGTTATTCACCATGAAACTCAGAGAATCCCCATTTGACTTGATCAGGTCAGGCAGCAAGACTGTCGAACTCCGTCTGTACGATGAGAAGCGGCAGAGAATAAATGCTGGTGATGAGATCGTCTTTTCGAGACTGCCTGATGAAAACGAGACTTTAACTGTAACCGTTAAGGCTCTGCACAGATATGATTCCTTCCTTGAATTGTTTAAAGAGATTCCTCCCGTTAACTGCGGTTATGAGGAAGGTGTCACCGCAGAAGAAGCAGCTTCCGGGATGAGGGAATACTATTCGGAATCTGATGAAAAGCGGTATGGAGTTCTTGGAATAGAAGTGGAGATCAAAGAATTTAATCAGTAAGCAATACGGGAGCAGCAGAATGGATATCTTATCAGGCTTGAAGAGAAGATTCTTTGCTTGTCCCGAATTGGACAGTGAAGACTATGAGGTTTTTCCGGGTGTTGATGGAGAAGCTTTCAACTGCATGGAGTCTCTTATCTCGGACAGATCAGGCATCTATGTTTTCCCGTGCCATATGAGCAATTCACGTGGCGGGGAATTCGTAGCGGTCTATGTATGGGACTGTTCAAGATATCCGGAACCTTATAAGAGATACATCATCTGTGAAGGTTATCAGATGTCCGAAAGCGATGAGCAGGAGTACCTTCAATATGCTGCAAATGTCAGCGGTTGTGATGCGGACTGGTATGCCGGCTTTATTGATTCGGTAAAGGGTGCTTTTCCTGACTGGCATGTCTGCGATTACAGTCCTGAACAGATAGGGATCCTGATGGAGCATTTATATTATGCCAGTCACCGTTCAGGCCCAAAGGAGACCCTTTATAAAGCAGGATTGGAATGCATTGCTTACTATGTTGATTCTGTATGTTCATACAGTCTTACCGGCTCTACACCTGCAGAGATCATCGGCCACGGGCTTTCAATGAAGATGCTCAGATTCATCAACGAACATAAGCTTATCGCCTGTTTATATTCTGAGCATACCATTGCAAGTTTTATCAATGCCTTTAAATATTGTCTTTCATATGTTGAAGGTGAGCAGTTTAACTTTGATCAGTGGACGTATCTTGAAGAGATCTGTGATCCTGATGGCAATGGCCTTAGAGAGGGTTTCAACAGGACGATATTTGAATTCCTTGGCAGGTGCAGCAGAAATGATGCCAGAGACTACCGCTGTTTTTACAGGATTCGTTCAAAGATCCGTACCGGACAAAAGCTGAAGACTCCTGTGCCTGATGAGATCGATAATGAACTCATCAGACTTGAATATATCCTTGATTTCGTTGATGACGAAGAGACTCTCGACAGGCGGCTCAGGGAACAGAAGGAGATGAAGCAGCTTGAATACTCATGCGGGGAGTTCGTGGTGATCATGCCGGAAAGCGTTGATGAATTCATCAAGGAGGCTCTCGAGCAGCACAACTGCCTCATCTCATTTGTAGAGGAGTGCGCATACGGATACAGGACAGTGGTGTTCCTGCGCAGAAAGTCATGTGTTGATAAATCATATGTAACGATCGATATTTCAAACGGGATAGTAGGGCAGGTCTTTGCAAGATTCAACCAATATCCCGGTGTTGAAGTTTATGAGTTCCTTGAACTTTACTGTAAGATCTTCGGCCTGAAATACGATCCCTATGCTCTTACTGATTTCGATCATTTCTTAAGCCGCGAACACAAGAATGAAGTCCGCGGTTATGCAAGAAAGTTAAGACGCGTTATGAGAGCAGAAGAAGCGCGTATCAGAAGGCAGACAAGGATCATTGAGGGTCAGATCTCGATCTATGAGTTATATCCGGAACTGTTGGATCTGCCGGAGATCGTGTCTGACGATGAGTTCTTCTTTATCGCCAACGATAACTTCCCGGACGGTTTTGATGACCTGCCGGCGTGATGCTGTTAATATGACATTACTATCGAAAAGCAAATTAAAAGGCCGTCTCTTAAGATACACTTTTGAGACGGCCTGAATTGATCATTTCGTGATTAATATGCTGAGAGCTGATAAGTAATATAACCGGAATGTTCGGCACAGGCTGGAATAATACCATCAAGATTTTCTTCGCCGATGAGAACACCTGTGCTGCTAAACAATTCAGAGTCATTTAGCACAGTTCCATCCACAGGATATGCGCTGTGAATTATGAGAGAATCAGGAACATATTTGAGGTTTATATCACTCCGGAACCCTTTGCAAAGACATTTCAACAGAGAATGAAAAAAGTGTTTGTGTTGTGAAAAATCTTTGATATAATGAGCGGGTATGTAAAAATACCGCTAAAAATCCTTGAGGGGAAAGGCGGATACATATGGGGCTGATAGATAATATAAAGAAGTTGTCTTTAAAGACAAAGATCATCAGTGCTGCACTGGCGATAGCTGTCATAGCAGCGGCCGTCATAGTTTTCTTTATTTCTCGCAACAACCTTGTAGCAACGACAATGAGACTTCTCCGTGTCGAAGGTACTGTTATGATCGAGACTTCGGACGGTGGAACCAAACCCGTTATCGACAATATCAGATTCCAGTCAGGCGATGCTATGAGCACCGGTTCTGATGGTCTTGCATCCGTTGGTCTTGACGATACAAAGATAGTCACTCTGCAAAACGACAGCAGAGCCGAATTTACTAAACAGGGAAAGAAACTTGAACTCCAGCTCACAAAGGGAGCCGTCTTTTTCAACGTAACAGAGAAACTGAAACCCGATGAGACTTTTGAGATCAAGACATCGACCATGACCGCCGGAATCAGGGGAACTTCCGGTTATGTTTATTACGATAATTCCGGAAGAGACTCACTGGTCATTACTGACGGTGTTGTCAAAGTTTCCGCGACCAATCCCAAAACAGGAGAGACGAAGACTGCTGAAGTTCGCGGCGGCCAGGAAGTAACTGTTTATCTGTATGAAGAAAGTGACGTTAATCACGATACCGTTGAGTTTACACTCGAAAATGTCGAAGCAGAAGATCTTCCTGATTTTACATTGCAGATGCTGGCTGAGGACAGTGAACTCGTTGACAGAGTCTGCGAATACACAGGCTGGGATCCGAAAGAACTGAAGCAGCTTGCAGGAGATATTCTTGCAGGAACTGCAGAAGGCGTAGAGATCACGGAAACGCCCACACCTACACCTGAAGAAGTACCTTCGGATACACCTGTACCTACCCCGGAGCCGGGCATTACCATGACTCCGACTCCCACATTAACCCAGGCGCCTACACCTACACCGCGGGCGAAAACATCAGCTACACCTGCGCCCACAGTTTCGAGCAGCGCAACACCTGTTTCGTCGGTATCTGTTACACCTACTGCGATCGTGACTGTAACAACAACTCCTACGGTAACAACTACACCGACTTCAACATTAACATCGACACCTAAGCCTACGGTAACATCAACGCCAAGGCCGACCGCAACGTCGACTTCAACGTCAACGCCTACGGCAACTTCGACTCCAAGACCGACTTCAACTTCAACTCCGAGGCCGACTGCAACGTCGACTCCTACGGCAACATCAACGCCCAGACCGACTGCAACATCTACGCCGACGTCAACTCCGACATCGACACCTACACCTACACAGAGACCGACTCCTTCCGGCGGCCCTTCACTCCCGGCCGGATACACATATTCAGATATCTGGGGCACAGTCTATCAGGGCAATACATGTTATATTGCCCGCCTGACGAGTTCTTCTGCAGCTACAAGTTATGGCACGAGTCCTGCGGAGTACAGAGGATATTCAAATGGTTGCTGGTATGACCTGAATTACAGTTCTGTTGATAACGTTAATTACACATACACTTATGCAAAATGCGGTAATACTGCTTCTCCGAATACATACTATTCTGATACTGCAAGTATGGGCGGAGCTTTAAATCCTGTAACCTTAGACGATATACCTTCCGGTTATACTAAGTGCGAAGGCTATGAATGGGGCACGACCATCGATGGTAGAACTCCATATATGTGTTACAAGAAAGTTGGCGATGAATTCTACTACAAAGGATTCTACGGCAGTACCTGGTATGATCTTTATGTAGTAAGTGATGTGGTTTATGGAGAAGGAACCTCGCAAACTGAAACTTATACATACTATTATGTCGGATCAAATGAGATTTATTGGGAGATTTCTTATTTCCTGGCTTAACATGTAAATAACCGGTGCCTGTCAGAATGAACGATTCGTGCAGGCACCATTATGTTAAAATAATAAAATATGAACCACTTTTGAGGGGAATGCGGGTGCATGAATTTATTCGATAAGATCAGGAAATTATCTTTGGGGCTTAAGATTATTTATTCAGCTATTGCGCTGGTTTTAATAGCAGCAATTGTTGTCTTAATAGTTGTAGCCCGTAGCGGTTATCTTGCGAACACAATGAGGCTGCTCCGCGTTGAGGGAACTGTAAATATCGAAGATGCAGGCGGCGGAACAAAGCCTGTAATGAAGAATATCAGGTTCCAGTCAGGTGATGCACTGAATACCGGCGCTGATGGTTTAGCATCAGTTGGTCTGGATGACACTAAGGTTGTAACCCTCCAATCCGACAGCAGGGCAGAGTTCATTAAGAACAGGAAACTGCTCGAACTTAAGCTGACTAAGGGTGCCCTGTTTTTTGAAGTAACAGAGCATCTTAATGAAGATGAATCGTTTGAGATCAAGACTTCCACGATGACTGCCGGTATCAGAGGCACATCGGGAATGGTGTATTACGATGAAAACGGAAGGGATTCACTTATCATCACTGATGGTGTCGTTATCGTTTCCGCGACAAATCCCGTAACAGGAGAGACCAAATATGCGGAAGTACACGGCGGTCAGAAAATAACGGTCTATCTTTTTTCAGACAGAACCCAGGATACTGTTCAGTTTGAGCTTGAAGACATAGAGCCTGATGACCTGCCTGATTTTACTCTCAGGATGCTTGGCGAAAATGAAGCACTGTTAGACAGAGTCACTGAATACACCAAATGGGATAAGACAGCGCTTAAATCGCTCATAGAAAATATTCTTGTCACGAATGGAAATGGTAATGGAGGAGCAACAGAGACTCCGACACCTTCACCTTCTGATCCTTCTGCTGTGTCACCTGTTCCGACAGATACACCGGTACCGTCACCGTCTGAGACTCCAACCCCTTCACCGGAAGTAACGGTGACGTCGACGCCTACACCAGCAGACAAGCCGACAGCTACACCTTCTACCAAGGCAACGGCAACTCCCACTCCTGTGGCTACTGCTACACCTTCTGTAAAGGCGACTGCAACACCTTCTGTAAAGGTAACGGCAACTCCTACGGCAAAGGCAACTGCTACTCCGACAGTGAGTGCGACACCGACACCTACTGCCACAAGTACGCCTTCACCTACTGCTACGGGTACTTCTACTCCGACACCTACAAGCACTCCGACCGAGACGCCGACACCGACGCCGACTACTAACCCTGAGCCGGATATGCCTGACGGATGTACCAGTTATGTATGGGGCAGATCGTATGATGGTCATAAAGCATACATAGTAGTCAGAGATACTGACGAACATTTCCTGGGTTATTCCAACGGCAAATGGGACACGCTATATCAAACGGTTCATGAAACTAACGAAGGACTTCGTTATGAATATTGCTTCGAAGGTCAGGAAGACACACCTTACTATGTTGAGTATGTGATGTTTGGAGGACAGGGTTAGGTAGTACCCGGTCGTGATTATGAATGAGCGGACAAAAAATCTGATATATGCTCTGATATGGGCTACGGCAATAACCGCAGTCTGTGCATTGAAGGTTTTCCGCGGACCTGAATTGTGGCTTGAAGATCTTTTATATCAGCGGCCTGAAACTTTCCCCGGCGACATAGTCATAATAGGCATTGATGAAAAGGACATCAAAGAATTCGGACCGTACAATTCATGGGACAGGACTGTAATGGCGAGAGCTCTGGAAGCGCTTGCAAGAGACCCTGAAAAGCGCCCTGCCGTAGTTGCTGTGGATACAGTTTATTCCAACAGGATGGATGAAGAAGGAGATAAGAGACTAGCTGATGCGGCTGCTGAGCTCGGCAATGTCATTATGGCTACTGAAGCGACATTCGGTACCCGTACTACATTCGGAAGCGCATCAGTCGTGATCGATGATTTCGCAGTCCTGAATTATGAGGAACCTTATGATGAACTCAGGGAAGTGACTACGATGGGTCATATCAATACAATGTATGACGAAGATGGCGTAATCCGTCACTCGCTCCTTTACGTCGAGACTGAGGGCGGTAGAGTCTATTCCATGCCTTTTGAAGCGGCAAGGGCATATGCAAGGTCGAAAGGCTACGATGTCCAAATGCCTCCGACAAATTCGAGAGGACAGTTCTTCGTTTCGTTCTGTGCTGAGCCCGGTGGTTTCTACGACGGCGTCAATCTGAGCATGCTCATTAACGGAGAGCTCTCCCCGAATTATTATGACGGAAAACTGGTCCTTATCGGACCTTATACGACAGGATTCCAGGATGCATATAACACACCTATCGAGAAGGGCGTCATGATGTTCGGCGTTGAATATCAGGCGAATGTTATCCAATACATCCTGAAAGGAGACTATAAGGTCCAGGCTGCGGAATATTTTCAGCTGGGTGCGCTTTGGATCGTATGTGTCGCTTTCTATGTATTCTTCTATAACAGGAAACTGCGTTTCACAATTCCCGCACTCATAGTATCTGAATTCCTTGCGATCGGAAGTTCGGTGCTGCTTTACGGTGCAGGATACAGCACGCATGTTTTGTGGATCCCTGTGGGACTTTTCGTACTGTTCATCCAGAGCGTTGCAGCCAACTATATCCGTGCCGCGATCGAAAGACAGAATGTCACGAGGACATTCGAAAGGTATGTTGCGCCGAACATCGTCGGAGAGATCCTTAAGGAGGGAACTGACAGCCTGAAACTCGGAGGAAAGCTCTGCGACATTGCAGTACTCTTTGTCGATATCAGAGGATTTACGACAATGTCTGAGAGACTGTCTCCTGAAGAGGTCGTACATATTCTTAACCAGTATCTTTCGATGACGAGTTCCTGTATCGAAAAACATCAGGGCACGCTGGACAAGTTTGTAGGTGATGCGACGATGGCATTCTGGGGCGCTCCTATCGCAGATGATGATCCGGTATATAACGCAGCCTTGACAGCTATTGATATAATAAAGGGAGCGGATGAACTTTCTGCTAAACTTAAAAGAGAGATCAATGAAGAGATACATGTGGGTGTCGGAATAAATTACGGCCCTGCGGTCGTCGGGAATATGGGATCCGAGAGGCGTATGGATTATACTGCTATTGGAGATACAGTTAATACAGCCGCAAGACTTGAGGCTAACGCTCCCGGAGGAATGATATACGTAAGCCGGTCTGTCGTAGACAGACTTGAAGGAAGAATGAAGTTTGAACCGCTCGAAAAGCCCATTAAGCTCAAGGGCAAAGCGGACGGGTTTGAGATATTGAAGCTGGTAGGAACGGAGGAATAAACATGCTGAAGTTTTTTGGTAGAGGTTCCGCGTTTTCTGATGACCATAACAGTGCTTACTTTATCGAAAACGATGAATTGGTGCTCCTGGATTGTCCGATGCACACATTCATGAGACTCAATGATCTGAACCTGGCTTTGTATGATCACATCTATGTTCTCGTAACACATACCCATGGCGACCATGCAAGCGGAATAGGACTGTTGATCGATCTTCTCCAGTTTTCCGTAAAGACACCTTTAACCATCGTGGCACCGTCAAAGGAAGTGGAAGCGGATCTGTTCTATTTGTGTTCGAGGATCGAAGGGTGCAGCAGTTCCTGGTACGAACTTACCAATGCCGAAGAGCTCGAAAAGGAATGGCTCAACTGTGTAATACCCACACACCATACGGAAGAACTTGAAGGCAAATGTTTCGGTTATTACCTTACTGTCAAAGGCAACAAGGTAATCTATACCGGCGATACGAATACGATCGTTCCTTATGAAAAATATATTGAGAGCGGCGCTTATCTCTATATTGAGATGGCAGCTTACAAGACTCCTGTCCATCTGTATTGTGTAGACATGCGTGCCAAGATAAAGGAGTATGTCTCACAGGGCGTGCATGTTTATCTCATGCATATGGATGATGAGAGGAGAATCGAGAAAGTTATGAACGGGACAGGCGCCGAGTTTGCACCGCTCGAAAGGGGAGGACTTACAATGGAAGATACCGGCAGAATGATGAACGGAATTTTCGATATTACTGACAGCCTTTATAAAGATATGTGCATGAATGACAGCAAGGACCATAATCTGCTGTTCTCTTATCTTACGGAATTAAGCAAGACGATAGTCGGTGCTGACAGGGCTAGCTTCTGGAAGTGGGACAAGAGAAAGGGACAGATCTGGACGATGTCGGCTACCGGTATTGATAAGATCGTCATTCCTGATGACACGGGTCTTGTCGGAAAGGCATTAAGACTTAAGAAGACTGTTATCACCAATGATCCTTATTCCGATCCTGACTTTAACAGCGCGATCGATCTTCAGACCGGTTACAAGACAAAGTCTGTTCTTGTGCTTCCTGTTGCTGATATCAACGGTAACTTCATCGGCGCTTTGCAGCTCATTAACAAGAGCGATGACAGAGGCTTTGATGATGAAGCTGATCCTAAGAAACTTTCCCTTGCCGCATTGATGTGCGGTATCGCGCTCGAATCCGAGACATTCCTTGAAGAGTCACATCATGACAAACTTACAGGCCTTAAGAACAGAATGGGTTTCTATTATGATTTCGGAGGCAAGTACAAGGATTATCTGATTCCCGATTCAGGCAAGAAGATGTCTGTATTCATCGGTGACATCGATAAGTTTAAGAGCGTCAACGATACTTACGGCCACAACGCAGGTGATGACGTTCTCGCTTTCGCATCCGCACTTATCGAAGGCTGCTGCGGCGCTAATGACAGTGTATACAGATGGGGCGGTGAAGAGTTCGTCATGGTAATGCGTGACACTGATCTTGACGGCGCAGTCAGAAAAGCTGAAGAGATCAGACAAAGGCTTATGGAAGCCGACATCGATGCAGACGGCAATACCATAAGATGCACGATGAGCTTTGGTGTTACCGGTTTTGATCCTTCCAAGACGATCGAGGAAAATATCAGCGTTGCAGATGAAGGTCTTTATACTGCCAAAGAGACAGGCCGGAACAAGGTCTGCATAGCCGGAGCATGAGGCAGTTTCGCTCAACGACGCGACATTTACGCATTTCACAAGTTCAAAACTACTTGTAAAAAATTATTTATTATCGTATCATTTATTTTATTAAAACCTGTGTTTAAGGCACAGGTTTTTTAAAAACGGAATACGGAATAGATTATTTTTTTATGGGGAGGTATTTATGAATTTCTGTAAGAAGTGCGGCGCTGTAATGGCGTTTGCAAGCGGTATCTGTACGCGTTGCGGAACACAGAATGGCGGAGCAGGTGACAGTTCCACAGGTGGTGGTTTCGGAGCAGGTGTAGGACCCGCATGGGGAAGAAATCCGGGCATGCAGGGACGCATTCCCGATCCTGCAGCTACTGTTGCGAACAATCCGGATTATGCCAGGAATGATCTGATCAGGACACTCGAAAAGTACAAAAGTCTTCTTGCTGAATGTGAAGAATTAAAGGGCATGATCAAGCCTCAGAGCAGTTTCCCTACTTCTGAGCAGACAGACTTTAAGAAGAGATCTTTCATAAAGTTCTTCTGGCCTTTCCTGGTAGCAGCTCCAGTTGCATATTATGTGGTATACCTTCTCAGTACTTTTATCGCTGTTTTTTCATTGCGCGATGTTGTAGATTCCGATTATATGTCCAGGACAGCAATGACAGATACTCTTATGGGTATGATCGTTGCATTGATCATTGCGGGAGCAATCATATTCTTCGGTGTTAAGGTATCCAAAAGAAAGCAGGCTGATTTTAACAGGAATGCCGAATACATGAACCGCGAAGCTTCCGAGAGATACCAGAAGGGACTTCAGAACCAGCGCATGATCACACTCTATCAGGAGAATCAGAACGAGATGCGTCTTTACGAGAAGTTCGTTCCCGAGAAGTACCGCACAGCTGCCCAGCTTGAAGCGATCATTGAGATCATTAAAGACAAGAGAGCAGATACGGTTGAGGATGCTATCGAACTGCTCTGATGCCGAGCGCAAAGTAAAGATCGATTATAAGGGCGTTCCCGGAATTAGAAACCGGGGACGCTTTTTTATTGCCGTGATAAAGGTAAATATTTTTGTATTTCATTATTTCTGAAATGTTGTAAAATCTACGTTTGGTCAGGAGAGGTGGCAAATGCAGAAGATCATTAACAGCATCAGGAATAATGCGATCCTGTATATATCAGGACTTTTGGCATTCATATCGTGCTTTTTCGTAAAGCCCGACATGCAGTATGTCGGCTATATAAATTTCAGGGTCCTCGCGATACTGTTTTCGCTGATGCTGATAGTAGCCGCATTAAGCCATATGGGAACTTTTGATGTGCTTACCACCAAGCTCCTTTCAAAGATAAAGACATACAGGGGCATCAGCCTTCTTCTGTCACTCCTGTCGTTCTTTCTGAGCATGTTCCTGACAAACGACGTGTCGCTCGTAACGCTCGTGCCTTTTGCGCTTTTGGTTCTTGCACCTTTCGGTGAGAACAGAAAGCTCATGTATACACTGATAATAATGACGGTCGCAGCGAACCTCGGCAGCATGCTGACACCCATAGGAAATCCGCAGAATCTTTATCTTTACGATACATATAAAGTACCTCTTTCTGAATTCCTTTTACTGGTGCTTCCGTATTCGGTCTTATCACTTGCACTTATTGTCCTGATGACATTTATTCTGATCAAGGGAACAGACAAACTTGGAAATCCCGGAAGACGAGAT
This sequence comes from Ruminococcaceae bacterium AB4001, assembly GCA_000621765.1. Taxonomy (GTDB): domain Bacteria; phylum Bacillota; class Clostridia; order Saccharofermentanales; family Saccharofermentanaceae; genus Saccharofermentans. The sequence goes on along the minus strand of JHXJ01000005.1, from coordinate 65,335 downwards.
AACAAGAAGATTCCGGTTGTTAAGCTGTTGATCTGCATCGTGCTGTTTGTCCTTAACATCCTTACCGTTGCAGGATATGTCCATTTCCTCATATCTTTGATCGTAACTTCCGCGGCGTTAATGATACTTGACCGCAAGTCATTCCTGAAGGTTGATTACAATCTTCTTTTAACGTTCGTTTTCTTTTTCATCCTCATAGGAAATATAGGACGCATAGATTCCATCACGGGCGCGCTTTCCGGACTTGTATCAAAGTACCCGGTACCTGCTGCCATCCTTTCATCACAGATAATCAGCAATGTGCCCGCAGCCATGCTCCTGTCTGCATTTACTGAAGACGGAAAGTCACTCATCATCGGAACGAATCTTGGAGGACTCGGAACTCTTATCGCAAGCATGGCAAGCCTTATTACATACAGATTCTACTCAGCCTACGCATCATGTCAGGACAGTAAGAAAAACGGTAAGAATGACAGTTATGTGTTAAGTTTTACGCTGGTCAACATTGTGATGCTCGTGATACTTTTTGCTCTGTATCTGTTACTTTCCAATCTGGGATAAGCGCGAAAAAAAGACTGTCTTATAATCTTAAGACAGTCCTTATTCATGTTAATTGAAAACTGTAATTACTCTGAGATGTATTCGCTGTAAGCTTTCTTGATGATATCCCAGTCCAGATCGAATCTTGACATATGCTTATTGAAAGCTGCCTCGACTGCATTCTTATCGTGAGCTGCGATAGCGTCGGCGATAGCCTTATGGTCGGATACGAGCTTTACATCCTTGATCGTCTTTAATGAAAGAGATCTTACTCTGTCGAAGTGGAGGCTCATGAGGCTGACCATATAGAAGCACTGGAGCTTATTGCAAATGACATAGATGCTCTTGTGGAACTCATTGTCGAGATCTAAAAACTTCGGAGGATCGTTCTCGATGTAGAACTGCTGAAGCTTGAGGTTCGCATAAAGATTCTGGATGTCTGCTTCAGTTGCAACATCGCAGGCTTCCTTAAGGAGGGCGGACTCTACTGCGATCCTGAGGAACCTTGATTCCTTGATCAGTTCGTAATCGATAAGAGAAACGCTGCATCCCTTCTGGGGAAGGATGTTTACGATCTTAGATTTTGATAATTCGAGGAAAGCCTCGTGCACGGGAGTTCTTGAGATGCCGAGCTGGGTAGCGATCTCCTGTTCGCCGATGAGAGATCCCGGTTTGATCTCCATGTTGATGATGTTGTCTTTTACGATTCGGAAAGCATATTCGCGGTTAGGTTCGAAATTGTTTTTCGGTGTAATGATCATATAGTAATCCCCTTGAATATTAAATAACTATATGAAAAGTAACATAAAAAAACTTTTATGTCTACAACTTACATACTAATTAGCAACGGCGGGTCAATTAATCAGTTACCGCGGAATGAAGCACTTTCCTGACTGCACCGTTTTCCTTGAGCAGTGCATCAAGATACTGCTCGATTAAGGGAACCATACCTGTCTTATTCAGATCAACTCCGAAAACAGTCTCATTGGAAAGAATGCCGGAGAGTTTTCCTTCAACGCTGCCTTCCATTTGGTAGCTGATGCCCTGAGCCTTGAGCTCATTCTGGAAGAAGCCAGCCATCGGGTCCGAACTGATCTCAAAAGCGTTTCCGTTATCGTCAACGGCGAGAAGATATCTGAGCCATCCTGCGATAACGAGCGGAATGAGTTTAAGTTCACTGAGCCTTGAAGGCTGCTCAGTCATATAAGAATTGATCGTGATGCCGAATCTGATAGGAAGCTTCTGGCTCGTATCAGTTGCGATCCTCTGCGGAGTATCAGGAAGGAAAGGATTGGGGAATCTTTCCTCAAGGACCTCTTTCAGGAATTTCCCGGGATTTAAGATCTTCGGATCACATACTACGGGGAGGCACTCTTCGTATCCCATTTTCGTAACTAAAGTTCTTAAGTCATCGTCCTTCATCTCATCAGAGATCTTCGTAAATCCCAGAAGGCATCCGAAGATCGCAAGTGAAGTGTGAAGAGGATTAAGGCATGCCGTAACTTTCATCCTTTCGGCCTTGTCGACAGTTTCCCTGTCGGTGAGAATCACGCCGCCTTTTTCGAGCGCGGGTCTTCCGTTGGGGAAGAGATCTTCGATTACCAGATATTCCGGAACTTCCGCATTTACAAAAGGTGCCGCAAAGACACCGGTCGTAGTCTTAACGCTCTTGAGATTATCGATGCCCAGGGAGGTAAGTTTGTTCAGAATCTCGTCTGAAGGCCTCGGTGTGATCTTGTCGATCATGCTCCAGGGGAATGCAATTCGGGAAGGATCTCCTACATATGCTCGAAATTGATCATCTGCGAAACCCTTATCAACCCAGGCATCGATTATCTCCAATACTGATGATTTAAGTTTATCTCCGTTGTGACTGCAGTTATCCATGCTTACAAGTGCCAGAGGATAAGCACCCGCTTTGAATCTCTCGAAGAGGAGGGAGGCGATAAATCCCATGCATGTGACAGGGCAGGAAGGACCTGTTTCCATATCGTGAACTGCTGACTCAAAGAGCTTCCCGTCAGCGTCTCTTAATGCATAACCCTTCTCCGTGATAGTGAAGGAGATTATCTGCAGAGAAGGGTCAGATGCTATTTCATTCAGTCTGTCGATATTTTCCTTAATGTCGTAGTTTGCAGCTATTGCTTCAGTGATATTCCCGATGATCTCGTAACCTGTGTTGCCGTCCGGTTTTAAGTCGCAGATTATCGTAAGGTTGTCGAACGGCTTATATACGCGCTCGAAATTCTCATAGTCCTGAGTGCCGCACACGATAATGCCCGTGTCTTCAAGACCCTGATTTATAAGCCTCTGGTTGATCCTGGCGATAAATGCCCTGAAGATGTTTCCGCCGCCGACATGTACCCATTTCGGAGAAGCGGAAGTCTTTGCCTTTACCTCATCTATGTCGTATTGGGGCAGCGTAACGTTTATGCTCTTCCAGAATTCCTTATTGCTGAGATTAGCCTTTGACAGATCCATTTTCCGTTTCCTTTCATAATGTCTCTTCCTGTACAAAACCGATAACCTTATAAGTGCTTATAAGATCATCGGTTTTGCGGGCAAGGGAGGAGTTATTGCCAAATAATAGTTAACAAAGTTTTGTTACGGCTTCCCATAAGCCGTTGATGTAAGCAGCGCCGAGGGCACGGTCGTAAAGTCCGTATCCGGGTCTTCCGACTTCGTCCCAGATCATGCGTCCGTGGTCGGGACGGATATATCCGTCAAAACCGTTCTCGTAAAGTGCTTTAACAATAGCGAGCATGTCCAGGTCTCCGCATGATGAGAGATGAGCTGATTCGTGGAAATCATTCTCGGTCTCGTGCTTAACGTTTCTTAAGTGTACGAAATGAACCTTGCCTTCAGCAGTGAATGTCTTTGCGATGTCGGTAACGTCATTGTGAATGCCGGCGCCGAGACTTCCTGTGCAGAGAGTAAGACCGTTTCTCTTGGAAGCGTTGAGGTTCAGATATGTATTGATGGATTCCTTGCTGTTTACTACCTTGGGAAGGTTGAAAAGAGGCATCGGAGGATCGTCCGGATGCACAGCGAAATTGATGTCGCATTCCTCTGCAACGGGGATGACTGCATCGAGGAAGTACTTTATGTTCTTGAAATAATCTTCTGATGACATGCTCTGATAGAACTTGATGTCTTCTGCCATCTGGCCGAATCTTTCAGGCTCCCATCCGGGAAGGCTGAAATTATTGGAACCGTCTATCATGGAAGATGTGATCTTCTCGAGAGTAAGATTGACGGCTTCTTTATGAGAGTATGCCATGGCATTGCTGCCGTCTTCAAGTTCCTTTGCGAGATTGCTCCTGTACCAGTCCATGACCGGCATGAAGTTATAGCAAATGCACTTAACGCCTGCTTTTGCGAGATTTCTCATCGATACGATGTAATTGTCGATGAGCATATCGCGTGAAGGAAGGCCCTTCTTGATATCTTCGTGGATGTTGAGGCTCTCGATGACTTCCATTTCGAGACCATAGGAATTGATCTCATTCTTGACAAGATTGATCTCGTCCATTGTCCAAATGTCGCCTACCGGGATCTTTGTCAGATGTGTAGCAACACCGCTGACTCCGGGAATCTGTCTTATGTTCTTTAGCGAAACGCTGTCATCGCCATATGGAAACCACCGCAAAACCAATTTCATGTCTATAACACCCCGAATCTATGTTAAAAGAGAATACTTGAATAATACTCAAGCTTAATCTGTTAACTAGTATACTAGACGGCTTGAATACTGTCAATAGATTGTGACATATAGAATATTATCGTATCGGAAATGACAGTGAAACCCGCCAAAATACAGTAAAACAGGGGATAAGTTATTGTATTAATGACGTCTGGAGCGGATTATCGCACATCACCGAATCAAGCCACGCAAAATGAGTGGTGTATCAAAAGTGATCTGTACATTTTGAGGCAGTATTCCTGTGAAATGGAAATATTAGAGATCCTGTTCTGTTTCTTCAACGATCTCTTCTTCAAACTCACTGTCGGGATCCTTTTTTCGTGACTTGGGCTTGAAGAGCCTGAAAAGAACGGGAATGAATACTATGAAGCCAAAGAGCTTTACGACTTCTTCCAAAGACGCGAAATAAAGAGCTCCCAAAGTATATTGTTCGTCGGTAACGATCGTGTAGTTCGTGCATGTCTTGGTAAGTGTGTAGCAAAGAAGTCCCGCGATTATCAGAGCAGTCGATATGACAGTTGTCTTAACCGGTATCGTCTCGTGCTTTTCGGGATTGAGCTTCTTGACCGTAAGGAAGATGCCGATAAAGATGAGGGCCGCTGCCAGGATACCGGATATAATCTGTATATAATTTAGATAAATATCATTCATCATCTTTCACCTCGACTTCTTCATCATCTGCGTCTTCATCGTCAGAGCCATTATCAGCTTCATCTTCTGCGCTGGTTTTAGTATCAGTATCTTCCTGACTATCTTTTTTTTCAGCTGCACTTTCAGCAGTCTTCTTTACGTTCATGGCCTTTTGAAAAGCCTTCTCCGTGATCATCTGGATCAGATATGCTGCTGCTGCCGGAGTAACCAGTACGGCGGGCGGGAAAGCAATGGTTATTGCGAGTGCCACGATGATGATGAGCCATATAAGAAGGAACTTCGGAAAGTTCATCATGCACAGGGTAAAGCTGTTGGTGATGGTCGCCTTTATACTGTTCTGGAACCTTGCAGTGAGAGGATAGACAAAAGGGAACGTAAATATAATAGGTATAAGAGGAAGAAGAGATACGACCGTATACCAGTCCGGAAGCTTTATGTCGCCCATGCCGCAGAATGCGAAGTAGATGTTGAATCCGACGGCGGCGCTGAAGATCAGATAAATAAGATTTAATATAATTCCGTTCTTAAGATTGTCCTTAAGAGAATGCATGAAGTCATGCGAAACGGAGTCGATCTTCTTAACATATTTTCTATATACAGTATAATACAGAGCCGAAGCTGATGCTCCTATGGTGATAACGGGAATGCAGAACAGCAGGAAAAGAGCGGAGATGATAACTATATCTCCTATCGTCTTACAGAGCCTGTAAAGCCAGCTGTTCGTGATGTGGTCAAAAGATTTCTTCATAATTCTGCATCCTTGTATGTCAGTATAAAAGTTGATCAGTTAAAAATCAATGAAATTGTCAACTAGAATACTAGACAAAAAGATTTGTGAACTATAGAATAGCATTATGGAAGGATGGTGAACATTATGCCTGCAACAAAACTTCTCGGTATTTATTCAAACGGACTGGTCCTTCAGAGAAATGAAGAGATCATTATCGAAGGCTTCGAGAGTTCGAAGGCTGAAGTCACGGTAACACTTGCCGGCAATACGGTTACTGCCGCTGTTGCAGAAGGAAAGTTCAAGGCTGTCTTCCCACCTATGGAGGCTCTTTTCGATACCGAACTGAAAGTAACCGGAACAGAAGAGATCTCCATCAAGGATGTATGCATCGGCGATGTCTATATGCTGTCCGGCCAGTCCAATATGGAACTCCCGGTAATAAGGACTATAGATCTGAACAGGGAAGAGGTCGAAGCAAAAGATTATCCGTATATAAGACAATACAGACTCACGCCTGACCTTGAGATCCCTCTTAAGGGCGAGGCTCCTATATGTAAACTTCCGGAAACTGATTGGGTAAGTGCTTCAGGAGACGGCAAGAACGAGATCAGTGCCATCGGTTTTTATGCGGCGAAAAGGATATTCGAGGAAAAGAATGTCCCGGTAGGGCTGATCCTGAATGCCCAGGGCGGCGCAAATATAGAATCCTGGATGAGCGAGGAAGACCTTTTCGCCACGGGAACAAAAGAAGATGAGATAGCACCATTCAGAGGAGAAGGTGTCCTTAAGGCTTATGTCGCCGAAGGCGCAGTAAAGTGCAATGAATGGCGCGAGAACACCATAGATAAAGATTTCTCCGTTGATGAGGCGATGGCAGATGCGGTCAAATTAAAGATGCCCTGCATTATTGCTGAGGATATCAGCGGAAGCGTCTGGTTCGAAAAGGAATTCGAACTTGATAAACAGATAGACGGGGAGTGCATGCTGAGGCTGGGCGACCTGATCGATGCCGATGTCACTTATCTGAACGGCGTCGAGATCGGCAGGACCGAGTATCAGTATCCGCCGCGCAAATACAGATTTGACGGATCGCTCCTGAAACAGGGGAAGAACATCATCCGCACAAGGCTCATTATCGAGAGCGGAGCGGGCGGTTTTGTCCCCGGACATCCCTATAGGCTCGAAACGCCTGAAGGCAATATCGACATGACAGGCGAGTGGAAGATGGCAGTAGAGAAGCTGACTGAGATCTACAAGCCGTACAAGATGGCACAGAATATCCCTTCATCACTATACTATGCAGGAATACTGACATTGAAGAATATAAAGATATCGCAGATCTGGTGGTGTCAGGGTGAATCGAATGCCGATTTCCCTGAAGGCTACGATCAGAAGATGATCCTTCTGTTCAGCAGATTCCGCGAGCAGCTCGGTGATGTTCCTGCAGTAATCGTCAGGATAGCTGATTATATCAATCCGCTCAAGGATACATCTGTACCGGAAGGCTGGAGAAAGATACAGGAACTTCAGGACAGGGCACCTGAATATATAAGTAATGTAAAGGTCGTAAACAGTCCGCGTCCGGATCCTGTTTTCGAACTTCATCCCCAGAACAAGAGTCAGATAGGCGAAGATCTCGCTAAGGCTTCGATGAGTTTCTGATATTCATCAGTCGCTGAACAGTTTTAGATTGTAGTTTTAACTATAGTGGGTGTATCACAAGTGATGGTCTTTACTGGTGATGCACCCATTAAATATTTGAGGGCTCGAAATTGAAAACCGGTGCGGCGCTTCAGTGCCATTATGAGACAGCCCGACTTCCTGTTTTGAAGTTTTATGGAGGGCCTTTGCCTGTATTGATACAGCAAAGCGGAAGAGCAGATCAAAGATAACGGGATCAGACTTCAAAAGCTGCTTCATGTTCTGCAAGGCTGTCCATTTATTCACCATGCACAAATTCTAGTGTTCCAACTGAAGAAAGTATTGACATATCACAGACGTGGTGATAATCTCATAGCAAGTCAACTAACATACAAGTATACAAGAACGCTTGACAATTAACATTTTGTTAGATTAAAGGACTTAAAGAGGTCAATGAAATGGGAAACAGAGAAGATTATCAGCACCAGCAAATTGCGGAGTGGTCTCCTAGAGAGTTGACTCTCCGTCAAAGGGTTTCAAAGGATTTCAGGATCAACTGGCAGCTTTATGTCATGTTCTTATTCCCGGTAATCTATTATGTTATCTTCAGATATATTCCGATGTTTGGTAATATCCTTGCTTTCCGTAAGTACAATCCGGGCGGAAGCATTTTCGGTCAGGGTCCCCTGACTTTAAAGTATTTCAAGCAGTTCATTACGGCTAAGCCTTTCTGGCAGGCATTCTCAAACACGCTGATTCTCAACGGTCTGTACCTGCTCTTCAGATTCCCGCTTACGCTCATCTTCGCTCTTCTCTTAAACGAGATCAGAAATCTTCACTGGAAGAAATTCGTTCAGACAGTATCTTATCTCCCTCACTTCATCTCGATGGTCATCGTCTGCGGTATGCTCAAAGAGCTCCTCTCGACACACGGTCCTATCAACGATTTGATCTTCAAGTTAGGTGGAGAGAAGATCAGCTTCATATCATTAGCTGAATGGTTCAGAACGATATTCGTCGCATCCGGTATCTGGCAGAGCCTGGGCTGGGGTACGATACTCTATCTTGCAGCAATGTCAGGCATCAATCCCTCACTCTATGAAGCTGCAACGGTTGACGGTGCATCACACTTCCAGCAGGTAATTCATGTTACGATACCTGGTATCCTTCCTACGATTGCAACACTTCTCATTCTCGACATCGGCGGACTCGTCGGTTCGGGCGGAGCTTTCGAGAAGGTATATCTCCTTTACAGCCCTCTGACATATGAGACATCCGATATCGTTTCGACATACGTCTTCCGTATGGGTGTCGAGTCAGGAAGCATCAACTTTGCTACTGCGGTAGGTCTGTTCGAAGGATTGATCAACCTGGTACTTCTCACATGTGCAAACTTTGTATCACGCAAAGTTGCCAAGACGAGTCTGTGGTAAGGAGGGACCTATATGAGCATCATTGATAACACATCAGGTCAAATCCACGTACATAATCCGAAGAACAAGATCAAGGAATCAACCGGTTATAAGGTCTTTACGGTAGTCAACACTATCATAATGATCATAATCTCATTCCTTACGCTCTATCCGTTCCTTTATCTCGTATCACAGTCCTTCTCATCTGAGCAGGCAATCATCGCAGGACATACGGGACTGATTCCTGAAGGCTTTAACATCGATACCTACATCTATGTAATTACGCGTAACCCGATCAAGCCTTTGCCGCAGTTATTCCCTAAGCTCGCGATTCCGGAGTTCATCGTTTACTACATCAATACGGTAATCTATACGCTTATCGGTACTGTGCTTTCGCTGTTCTTCTCTTCGATCCTGGCTTATCCTCTTTCGAAGACTAATCTCAAGGTCAACAAGTTCTTTTCACCGTTTATTATCTTCACGATGTATTTCGGCGGCGGACTTATCGCAAACTACGTATTGATCTTAAGACTCGGACTCAAGAACTCAATGTGGGGATTCATTCTCCCGATGCTTATCAGCACTTATTATGTAATCCTCATGAGATCGTTCTTCATGAGCATACCGAAAGATCTTGAAGAAGCCGGAGAGATCGACGGCCTTAATAAGTGGGGTGTCTTCTGGTTCATCGCAAGACCTCTTTCGACACCGATCATCGCAACAATGACTCTTTTCTACGCAGTTATGTATTGGAACAACTGGTTCAATGCAAAACTCTACCTCCAGGATAAGGTAAAGTGGCCGGTTGCTTACTTCCTCCAGACGATCATCAGAGGTGCCGGCGCATCCGATCCTGATGCCCAGAACATGACTGCAAATATCAAATCCTGCGCTATGGTGCTTACGGTACTTCCGATCATATGCGTATATCCTTTCATCCAGAAGTATTATGTCCAGGGCATGATGCTCGGCGGTGTAAAGGAGTAATGAATCAGTGCTATAGGGGATAACCCGCAGCAATAGAAAATGTTTTAAAAAACAGAAAGGAAACAGTTATGAAGACAACAAAACTTGCAAAGGTAACATGTGCTGGTCTCGCCATCACGATGCTCTCAAGTTTGGCTGCTTGTAGTGGCGGTTCCGGTGAAACTACTGAAGCTACGACTATCCCCAGTCAGATCGAGACAACAGCTGAGACGGAAGCTGATCTGCCCTATGATTTCGGTCTGGGCAAGACATTCCATGCTGATCAGCCCATAACCTATACCATGTTCTTCAGTGATGCATCATGGTATCCGATGGTCGATACTTGGAAGACGGAGGGTGTTTTCAAGGAAATCGAAAACAGGACAAATGTAACGCTCGACATCAAGTCTTACGACAGCGGCGACTACATGGACAACATCACACTCGACATCAACGCTGGTAATGCTGCTTACATCATCCCTAAGATCTATGATGATTCAGCATTCGTAGACGGCGGTGCTATCGTACCTATCTCTGACTACGTTCAGTACATGCCTTACTACACAGAGTTCTACAATACTTATGATCTCTCCGGAGACATCAAGACGATCACAAGAGCTAACGGTAAATACTACAAGCTCCCCGGCATGAAGGAAGCTAACCTCATCAACTATTCTTTCGTTATCAGAAAGGATATCTGGGATGCAGCAGGTGTTGATGTTGAAGCCATCCAGAAGGATTGGACATGGGCTGACCTCCTCGAAGCTTTGAAGAAGGTTAAGGCTTACATGGTAGAGCAGGGTATGTGTTCCGAGAGTGACTACATCTGGTCTGACCTCTGGTGCGGCAACGAGTCCGGCCAGGGCAGCGGCGGAAACCTCCTCGGCGTTATGGCAGCTACTTATGATTGTAATGCAGGCTGGAACATGGGCAATGGTATGAGATTCGATCACAATGCCAACAAGTTCATCTTCTCACCTACGACAGACAACTATAAGGCATTCCTTAAGACAGCAAACAGCTTCATCGCAGCAGGCATCCTCGATCCCGAAACATTCACACAGGATGACGCTACGGCTACATCACAGTACTACAACGGCAAGACAGCTATCATGTCCATCAACCAGGGTCAGTGGGCTAACTACGAAGAGAACATGACAGCTCAGCTCGGTGCAGGCAACTATGAGAACTACGTAATCACAATGCCTATCGGTTCCACAAGAAACTCCACAGTTGCTCCTGAGAGACTTGAGAACGGCGTTATGATCTCACAGAAGGCTCTTGATGAGCTCGGCGAAGACGGCTTCATCGAACTCCTCAGATTCGTTGACTGGCTCTTCTACTCTCACGAGGCATATGACCTTACAAAGTGGGGTATCAAGGACGTTCATTACACAGAAGACGCTGACGGCAACAAGAAGCTCGTTGATGGTTTCTGCTGCTCAGGCTTAGGCTATGGTAACGATGCAGAAGGTTCCATGACTGATATCAGACTCCAGTGGGGTTATGCAGGCGGTAACTTCTGGTACGGCGGTACAGTTGCAGAGATGTCTGACAACCTCATTCCTCCGGTAGCAGATTACGTTAACCGTGACTACACAGACAGAGATACACCTCCGCTCGCTCCCGGTATTGCTCCTACGGCAGACCAGAACGAAGAGATCAATCTCATCGCTACACCTCTCATCAGTAACGTAAACGCTTGGACATTGAAGTTCGTTACAGGTCAGGCAGACGTTGACTCACAGTGGGATGAATACGTTGCATCCTGCACCGATCTCAACGTACAGGGTCTCGTTGATATCTATGCTGATCTCTATAAGGGTTAATCTTTACAGATAGCATATCGCTTTAAGTAAAAACGAAGGCTGTCTCTGCACATTGCAGGGGCAGCCTTTTGTCGTATCTGTTCAATTATCGTTTGGAAAAATGGACAGAAAAACAAATGAAATTGATATTTATAACCGATATTATAAATACACTAGCTTAAAAGGGAGGATTGAAAAATGAGCATTAAAAAGCTTTTGACAGCAGCTTTCGGAGCCGTAGTGATCCTGTCATTTGCATCAATTTCTTCTTTGGCCGACAGTACCGGCTGGAGACAAGATGGCAATCTGTGGCAGTACTATACATCTGAAGATACGTATGTAAAGCATGACTGGAAGAATATCGACGGTCAGTGGTATTTCTTCGATGATTACGGATATGCAGTTACTGACATGTGGATGTACACTAATGGCAAAATGTATCATTTCGACTCAAAAGGTCACATGGAGACGAACAAATGGGTCGATTGCGGCGAGCATAAGTTTTACGAACAGGAAGAGGAATTTGCTTCTAAGAATTCTGAATATGCCCAGGTCTTAAAAGAATACCGCGGCAAAAGAGACTGGCGTTATGTCGGTTCAGATGGTGCAGCATTGATCGGCTGGCAGCAGATAAACGGTCAGTGGTACTATTTCAATGATATGAAAGACGGCTATTTCTTTGACTATACCGCATATATATCCGATACATCAGGATACGGTAAGATGCACTATGGCTGGCTTTATGAGGAAAATGGCGAGGTCAGATATAACTTCGACGGCAACGGTCATTACAGGAAGAATTGCTGGTATGAGGGTGTTGCAAACGGAGGCCAGACCGGCTGGTATTATTTTGGATCGGACGGAAAGGCATGCCGCGGCTGGGCAAAGATAAACAATAACTGGTATCTTTTCTATGAGTTCTGGGGCTCTCCTTTTATGCAGACCGGAGTAACGATGTCGTATACCACATATGATTGGTTTATGTTGGATGACAGCGGCAAGATGGTATCCGGTCCGAAGTGGTACAAGACAAATGACGGATCGTGGGTTTATATCAAGGCCGGCGGATATCTTGCATGCAATGAGTGGATCAAATCCGGAAGCCAGATGTATTACTTTAACCAGGATGCGAAAATGATCGTCAATAATTCTTTTTTTATTAACGGTTATGAGTATAAGTTTGATGCAAATGGCGTATGTACGAACTATAAGAATCCGAGATTAGTAAAGGGATGGTACAAGCTCGACGGTAAATTGTACGGGACATATGTTGACGTTTGGACTTATGTCGGACCTGAAGGAAAGATCTACTGTGAAGAGTGGCAATACATAAACAATAAGTGGTTCTATTTCGATTACGCCGGACATGCTGTCGCAGATGCGCTTTACCCCATTGATGGAAAACTCTATGATTTTGACGCAGAAGGAAAATGCCTGAATCCTGATGGGCCGGCTTCATACGGGTGGAATAAGGTAGTTGAAAATGATGAAACCCGCTGGATATACTACGGAAAAGATGGCCGTTTTGTTACAGGCTGGCAGAGGATCAATGGTAATTGGTATTACTTTGACACGTGGAACGGTCTGATGTATTACGATACTACTGCATATCTTGACGATGGCGCTTATTGTCTTGATAAAGACGGAAAGTTATTGACCGGATGGATAGACAGAGAGGGTAGTTGGTATTATGCCCGTTCTGACGGTAGACTTTATGAGGGAAAGTGGCTAAATAGCAATGGTTCCTGGTACTACTTTGAAGACGGCGGATTTATGTTAAAACACTATTCTTTTGGCAAGGTTATTAACGGACGCGTGTATAAGTTTGACGGAGACGGAAAGTGCACTAATCCCTCAGGTGACGGCTACCTGTTGTATGAGCAAAAATAATAAAGCTGTAACTGATTAAACATAAGGGGTGTCTTAAAAGCGTAAGCTTCTAAGACACCCTTTTTTTAGAGCGCAATTGACTGGTTTATTTATACAGGATCATCAGAGCTAAGCATTGCAAGAGCGTTTTTATAACATACCCTTTCAATAATGTCTTTAAGTATTCTCTTGTCACAGGGGAACATTCCGCGTTCGATCTGTGAACCGAGGTAATTGCAGAATATACGCCTGAAGTATTCGTGTCTTGTGTATGAAAGGAAACACCTCGAGTCTGTGAGCATTCCGACAAAACAGGGGAGCGGGCTTTGAGCGCAGAGAGATCTTAACTGGTCTTCCATGCCCGCAAGATTGTCATTGAACCACCAGGCTGCACCGTGCTGTATCTTGCCCGGTACACTGCCGTCGTTATAACAACCGCAGAGCGTATCGATGACCGTGTTATCAGACGGATTCAGAGAATAGATTATCATTCGCGGAAGAAGTCCTTCCGAATTGAGCTTGTCCATAAATCCTGTAAGAGGCGTGACAAAATCGAATGAACCGGTAATTGTGTCACAGCCGCAGTTGGCGCCGGCGGTTTCAAACATATGGGTATTTACATTGCGCTTGCAGCCGAAATGAAGCTGCATAGTCCAATTGCGTCTTGCATATTCGCGTGCGAAGAAAAGCATAAGATCAGATTTATATGCGGTGATCTCATCTCCGGTCAGAACTGCATCAGGGGATGAGATCTTTTTCGTGAAAGCGTCTTCTGAAGTAACACGGTTATCTTCACTGTAACTGATGTATTCGGTACCGTGGTCTGATATCACGCAGCCGTGTGAAGCGAAGTGATCCAGCCTGGAGATTAGAGCCTCTTTGAGCGATGTCATGGAATCGATCTTTCTGCCGGAGACTTTTTCGAGCCTTTCGAGATAAGCGTTGAAACTTGTCTTTTCGATGTCGACGATGTTATCCGGCCTGAATGCAGGGAGCACTTTGATGCCAAATCCTGATGCCTTTATCTCTTCGTGATAATTGAGCGCGTCGCAGGGATCGTCCGTAGTGCAGATGATCTCGACATTGGAACTGCTCATGATGCTCCTTGCTGAGAACGTGCCTGACCTGAGTATTGCGTTGGCCTTATCCCAGATCTCTTCTGCGTTAAGAACTGTGAGAGGCTCATCGATTCCGAAGTATCTTGAAAGCTCAAGGCAGGTCCAGTGGTAAAGAGGATTACCGAAAGCGGACTCGACAGCCTTTGCCCACATAAGGAATTTTTCTTTATCGGGCGCATCGCCTGTGATGTATCTTTCATCGATACCCATAGCCCTCATAAGACGCCATTTATAGTGGTCGCCTTTGAGCCAGAGTTCGGTGATGTTATCGAAATGAATATCTTCGGCGATCTCTTTGGCATCGATATGACAGTGATAATCGACGATGGGAAGATCTTTGGCAAACTCGTTGTAAAGTTCGATGGCGGTGTTGCTTTCCAAAAGGAAATTATCTGATACCGGGCTTTTCATGCTGCACCTCAAATATTATGCTTATTTGGTAATAAAATAACTTGTTTTAAATGTAATTGCAATCTAAAATATGCTAGAATGTTAGTTATTGAATGAGAGGTGTTCTATGACTTTTTCGGAAAAGGTATATAAGACCGGAATCGTACCGGTAGTTGTATTAAACAGAGTGGAAGATGCTGTACCGCTTGCAGATGCACTGCTGAAGGGCGGGATCGATCTGATGGAGATAACATTCAGGACAGAGTGCGCGGCTGAATGCATATCGGCAATAAGCGAGAATGTTCCTGACATGACAGTCGGCGCAGGCACGGTGCTCAATGTGGAGCAGGCTAAACTTGCGGTTAAGAACGGTGCGAAGTTTATCGTATCACCCGGTCTTGATGAGGAGACTGTCAGATGGGCTGTCGAAAACGATATCCCGGTAGTGCCTGGTGCAGTTACGCCTACTGAGATAATGAAGGCGATAGATCTGGGACTTAAGGTCATCAAGTTCTTCCCGGCGGACGTATATGGCGGGATCAAAGCGATCAAGGCGCTTTCGGCACCGTTCGGACAGGTTAAGTTCTTACCGACAGGCGGCGTATCCGAAGCTAATCTGAAGGATTTCATCGGAAGCAGCGCAGTTGCTGCAGTCGGAGGAAGCTGGGTCTGCAAGAAAGACGATATAATCAATCAGGATTGGGATAAGATAACGGCCCTTTCGGCTAATGCGGTAAAGATAATCAAGGAGACAAGAGTATGAGTAAATATCTTACGTTCGGAGAACTGATGCTGAGACTTAAGAGCCCTGGAAGAGAGCGCTTCCTGCAGTCTCCTTCTCTCGAAGCGACTTTCGGAGGCGGAGAGGCGAATGTTGCAGTATCACTTGCAAACTACGGACTTGAGGCAGAATTCCTTTCTGTCATTCCTTCAAACCCCATAGGAGATGCTGCTGTAGCAGAGCTCAGAAGATTCGATGTCGGTACAGGCAGGATCATAAGGACTGACGGAAGAATGGGAATTTACTATCTGGAGACCGGCGCAAACCAGCGTCCAAGCAAGGTCGTCTATGACAGGGCATATTCTGCATTTTCGCTTTTCGATCCCTCAGGATACGACTGGGAGAAGATCTATAAAGATGTTAAGTGGCTTCATATTTCCGGCATCACACCCGCAGTTTCCGCGTTGACAAAGGACGCTTCGCTGATGGCCGTAAGAGAGGCCAAAAAGCGCGGAGTCATAGTATCCCTGGATCTTAACTACAGAAAGAACCTTTGGAAATACGGCGTTGATGCACAGGAAGTAATGAAAGAGCTTACCGCATTGTCGGATATAATCATCGCGAATGAAGAGGACTGCCAGAAGTCGCTCGGCTTAAAGTGTGAGAGCAACGTCGAGGGAGGAAAACTCGAAGCGGATGACTACAAGCGCTTAAGCGACAGCCTTCTTACGCAGTATCCAAATGTAAGACTTGTAGCGATCACATTAAGAGAGAGCAAGAGCGCGGACATCAATTTCTGGGCTGCAGCTCTTAACAACGGCAAGGAATTCATGGTCAGCCGCAAGTATGAGATGTATGACATCATCGACAGGGTAGGTGGCGGAGATTCATTTTCGGGTGGCCTGATCTACGGTCTTAACGAACTCGGTTCAGACAGGGAAGCTCTTGAATTTGCTGTTGCGGCAAGCTGTCTTAAGCATACGATCGACGGCGATTTCAACAGGGTCAGCATCGATGAGGTCATGAAGCTCGCAAAGGGCGACGGTTCGGGAAGAGTCCAGAGATAATACATTTGCGGCATTTACGGTCCGAATTCATAAAGATAATTTACAGATGCTTTTTCGCTTGCTAAAATGTAAGTCTTGGGGAAAAAGCGAGGCTTAATGTTATTAAAAAAACTAAGGACCATTGCCGTTAAGGCAATTGCGCTGATATCGGTGACCGCTTTATGTGCGGGCATTTTATGCGCATATGAAAAACCGGTCACAGTCCTTGCAGATGATTCCGAAGATGAACTTTATTCAACGCTCTATGATGTTTTCAAGGACAGGAGCGGTGATCCCGAAAATTTCATGAGCCAGGAAGAGTTCGTCAGTGACGTTCTCTATTACTGCAACAAACTTAAGGGAATAGGTTATACCTACGGCTCGCAGGAACACTATCTGGCCTGTGACGGTTATGTAAGTCTCGTTTTCCGTATGACCTTCGGTACCGTTTACGAATATGAGCGCTACAGGGATAAGTACTGGGCAAAATTCGATTACCACGAAGAGCATATCGTTGCAGACAGTTATGTCGACAAATACGAGATCTACAGACCGGGCGGCACTTCGGTAACCTGGCTTTACAAGCATTACGTAAACACTGTCGTAGATCCGCTCGTTACCAGAAAATATGTTGAAGGCTGGTCGAACAGCGACTGGGTCGAGTACATAGAAGAGCTTGGCGTACAGCCCGGCGACATCATGTTCTGGGATAATGACAGGGACCGCACTTACTGGTCTCATATCGGTTTCTACGCGGGAATGGAAGACGGTGTGCCGATGATGTGGCACGCTTCATCCATTCAGGATAAGGTAGTCAAGCAGAGCCTTGAGGATATCACGTACAATATTCAGGTCCTGGACTACGTATCCATCGTAGCTCTGACGGATCACCCGCTGAACGTAGGCCTTTATGTGGATAATTCCGGCAATGACCGTGATTTCTCGTACTCGGTATATAAGGATGCTGCCTGCAGTGAGTATATAGGCAGGATCAGCAGCTGCTGCACATTGTCGGACCAGACGTCGCTCGATAATATCGCTGTCTATCCGAATAACAGCAAGACCGCATATGAGCGCACGATCTACATCAGAAGGGATGTATCGCCTTTTGATCCGGAGACCGATGAAGACGATGAGCAGGATGTGTTCAAGATCGTCATAAAGATCGAACCGTTCGGCAGCGAGAAGGGCACGCTTAAGTACGCTATCTACGATGCAAAGGATATGCGGTATTATGGCGGACAGACCGTGGAGGATTACGATTATCAGGCCGGCGGAAGCGTGATCTCGATATCCGATTTCAGATAAAAAACCGAAACGTCCCGAGTTGAACACGGGACGTTTTTTCATATATTTGTAATTTTGCGCTCCTGACTTTTTATAATATAATATGCTCGTAATTTTCGAAAAATGTGCAGCTTTATGATTTCTGCCGTACAGGAGGGGTGATATATGGATTTTCTCGCAAAGACCAGTGATGCGATTACTGAAATGGAAATCAGACATTTAAGAACCGTAAGAGAACTCGCCGGCGAGTGCTTAGTGCTCCTCGAAAATGACGGCACCCTGCCTGTCAGGGATATCGGAAGGATCGCGTTATATGGTAACGGCGCAAGACATACCGTAAAAGGCGGCGGCGGTTCCGGCGAGGTCAATACGAGAAATGACATAAACATCTGCGATGGCCTTGAGGCAGCAGGATTTGAGATCGCTTCCAAAGGCTGGCTCGACAGATACGATGCAAATTACGATGATGCGATCAACGCATATATCAGCACGGTTGAGTCGATCGCTGAAGAGCGCGGCGTTCCCGTTACAAGCGTATATTTTGAAATATCACCCGAGGCACCCCAGATGCCTGAAATAACAGAAGAGGATTTTGCAGAGGCAGCATGCGATACGGCTATCTTTGTAATTTCACGTGATTCTTCTGAAGGAAGAGACAGAACTCCTTCCAAGGGTGACTACTATCTGACTGATGAGGAAGACAGCAATCTGGATTTCCTTACTCACCATTTTGACAAGGTCATCGTTCTTTTGAATGTCGGCGCGGTCATCGATATGTCAAGACTTAAGCACCGCCTGGGAGTCAATGCGATCCTTTTGGTAGGTCAGGTTGGAAATATCACTGGCAGCATCGTTGCTGACTGCATTACAGGTAAGACAAATCCTTCCGGAAAACTCGTTGATACATGGGCAAGATACTATGAGGATTATCCTTTTGCAGAAGAGTATTCCAGCCTCAACGGAAACACCGATGACGAATTCTACAAGGAAGGCATCTATGTCGGATACAGGTATTTTGATTCATTCGGTATCATTCCTGTTTATCCTTTCGGCTACGGCAAATCATATACAACATTCTCGACTGAAGTGCTCAGCGTTCTTCAGGAGGGAACAGATATCAAGATCTGGGTGAAGGTCACCAATACCGGTTCAGAGTTTGCTGGCAAGCAGGTAGTCCAGGTCTACTTCTCCGCACCTGAAGGAACCGTTGACAGACCTTATCAGGAACTTGCAGGTTATGCGAAGTCAGATCTTCTTTATCCCGGCGAGAGCATGAACCTTGAGATCACATTCCCGATCGATAATTTCGCATGCTTTGACGATCAGTATCCTGCAAGGGTGATCCCTCAGGGTGACTACATCATCAGAGTCGGAACGAGTTCACGTGAAACAAAGATCGAAGCCGTACTGACCATCGAAGAGACTGTCATCAAGGAAAGATACGACAGGCTCTTAGAAGACGATTCAAGATATGTTTTCGACGACTTAACAAATCCCGGAACAGGCAAGGCCGCACACCAGGCTGTTGATGACGCACAGCTTGCAGCATGTGAGAGAAAATTCACTCTCAACATGTCCCGCATCAGAAGGAGCATCATCAGATACAGAGGTGTCAGCGAGACACATATCAACGAGAGAAGAGATGAGGTGCTGACATTAGGTTCAGTAATAGGACGCAATGCCGGTGTAGCTGAGTTTGTTGCACAGTTCTCATTGGAAGAGCTTGCCGAGCTTATCGTCGGCAACTATATCAGGGAAGTTGATGAAGACGAGCTCTTCTCGGCTGCTATGCACGTACCCGGTGCTGCCGCAGAGACAACTTCACTTTTCGAAGGAAAGAGAAGGATCCCACCGATCGTCATGGCTGACGGTCCTGCAGGTCTGAGACTCCAGCCTCATTTCAAGGCAACAAGGAACGGTGATCTTTTAAGAGGCGGAGAGATATTCGGATTCAACCATAATCCGTTCCCGGAAGATACTCCTGAAGACGCAATCGACTACTATCAGTACTGCACCATGATCCCTTCCGCTACTGCGCTTGCATCGAGTTGGAATCTTGATCTCATCGAGAGCTTCGGTAAGCTCGTAGGCGAAGAGATGGAAGAATTTGGTGTCCATATCTGGCTCGCACCCGGAATGAACATCCACAGAAATCCTCTCTGCGGAAGAAACTTCGAATACTATTCGGAAGATCCGCTCGTTACCGGCCTTTGTGCCGCCGCGGATACAAAGGGTGTCCAATCGGTTGACGGCAAGGGCGTTACCATCAAGCACTTTGCCTGCAACAATCAGGAAGATAACAGAATGTTCAGCAATGCTCACGTATCTGTCAGGGCTTTGCGCGACATATATCTGAGAGGATTTGAGATCGCAGTCAAGCTCGCACAGCCTTTCTGCGTTATGGCTTCATACAATCTTCTCAACGGAATACATACAGCAAACAATTACGAGCTGTTACAGAACGTACTCAGGGATGAATGGGACTATGAAGGTCTGGTAATGACCGACTGGTTCTCTTCATACGAAGATGTCGAATTCTTAGGCTACGATGAGACCAAGCTCAAGTATCCTCCGGCATTCTCAAGATTATGCGTATATGCAGGATGCGATCTCCAGATGCCCGGATGCGCAAAAAATGCGAGCGACATCGTTACGGCAGTTAATAACGGAAGACTCACTTTAAGCGATGTCCAGTCCGCTGCGATGAACGTGGTACGTCTTGCAATCAAATGCTTGTAAGACAGGAGATTAATGAACGAAGTTTTTGATTCGGAACATATAAACGTAGAATACAGGAAGGACGATAACATCGTCCTTGTTGTATTGAAGGGGACAGCGATTAGAGATCAGTATAGAACGCCCCTGATGCATGCAGCCGATATGGTAATGAGGCATTCATGCAAGGTCATGGCGGTCGATTTCGCAGCTGAACCTGAACTCGGCGAAAATGATGTTGCCTGGAGTAAAAAAGTCTTACTGGCAAATCTTAAGAAGAGCGGGCTGGAAACACTCGTTCTTATCGACAGCTTAGGGCTTCCCGTTGTCCAGAAGTGCGCTGCATTCTGCGAAGACAGATTTAAGACCATCATCTGCAAAAGCTATGAAGAGGCACTACAGAAGATGGGCATTGCTTCTCCTATGAAAGAAACAGATGGCGGCAAGAGCGGCGTTTCGAATATGACACGCGAGCAGGCTCTTGAATATATGGGTCTCGGTACAGAGGCAGACATTAAAGAGATAGATGACCGCTTCTGGCAGATGTCAAAGCTTTACAGAGGAAAAGACGATCCCGAATCACTTAAGATGGAAGATGAGATCGCCGAAGTGTACGATATCGCTTCCGGAAGACGCGATGCCAGGATAAAAGAACAGCAGCGCCGTGAGACCGAACCGAAGTATTTCGGAAGATACAAGAGCGAATGGCAGAACATCATTCAGTATAACTGGACTTCGTGGCTGCTCGCAGCGATCGTTATCGTATCTGCGACACTTGTTATCATCAGCGTAGTTAATAACAACAGAACAGACTGCTCGGTAGTTGTTTTCGGGCATATGGAATTGGACAACACATATATTAAGGAAGCGCTTCTCGAGGATGGCCTGCAGGGGCCTTATGTCGGATGTGCGGATGTTGTTGTTCCGAATGATGAAGACCAGGTGACGAACCAATACGGAAGCGCGCTGTTCGATGCAATGCTGTATACGGAACCCTGCGTGCTGATAGCTGACCAGGAGACATATCCTTTCTATTATTCTGTATATAAGGATCTCACACCGCTTTCAGACCAGATAATGGCAGGCTTAAGTGATGAGGCAAAGGCCGGGATCGTTCCCGTATATCTTTCGGATCAGGATTCTGCGGTATACCAGAATATCCTGATCGAATATAACGAAGAGGGAAGCGATCCGCTCGATCCTTCCATCTTTTCCGATGTGCCTATTCTTATTGGCTATGAGATAACCGATCCTGAGATAACAAAGAAGCTCGGCGTTAGCTGCTACTGGATGGACGGTGAAACGACACTGGTCATAGGACAGTATAAAAATGTCAACAAGCCGGATATGACTGTCAGAGTAATCACGACGATCATCAATGCCGCGTTTGAATAAACAGTTTTATTAAGTCTGATCTTAAGTTGATTCCTGATCAGGAAAGACCTGTTGCATCGAATAGCTTTTTAAGCTCCTCATCTGTGAGAGGTCTTAAAGTTCCGCATGAATCAGGATCCTCGCTTATCTTTATTCCTGCAAGTTCAATGCGTCTTAAGGCGGTTACTTCCTTTTCGAAGTGAGCGAAGATCCTTCTGACTTCATGCGTCTTTCCTTCGTAAAGAGTCAGGAGCGCCTGCGCGGTTCCGTCGCCGGACTTTTCAAGCGGTTTTAATTCTGCGGGAGCGATCTGCTCGGCGTAGCCTTTGTCGCGGATAGTAAATCCGCCTGAGACTGTATTTATCTCTTCTTCAGTCCATTCGATGCCCCTGAATGTAGCAAGGTATGTTTTTGGTACCTCATATTTGGGAGACTGGAGCCTGTGTGAGAGTTCACCGTCGTTTGTGATTATGAGAAGACCTGATGTATGGTAATCAAGCCGTCCGACGGGAGAGAGTTTCTTGGAGATGAGTTCCGGCGGAATAAAGTCGGCGACGCAGGGAAGACGCTTGTCCTCCATGGCGGTAAGTACGCCGTCGGGTTTGTCGAAAAGGAAATAGAGCTTCGTCTGGCAGTTGATCTCAACTCCGTTTACGGTGATCGAATCTGTCTCTGAAACATGGGAGGAAGCATCCTTTACTACGGCGCCGTTAACCTGGACGCTGCCTTTAGAAATAATGTCCCTGACCTGTGATCTGGTTCCTATTCCGCTGTTTGCAAGTATTCTGTCTAGTCTCATGAGAACATTATATATCATGTTATAATTGAAATGTTTTCGCGAGGTCTTAAGATGGAAATTATCAATATCGAACAGGGTCATCCAACCGTACAACAGGCTATGGTAAAGCTTCAGAACGGCATTTACCGCACAAGGGCGACAGGAAAGCCCCTTGCCAAGATCGTTCACGGATACGGTTCGTCAGGATCAGGCGGAGCCATAAAGCAGGCTTTGGGGACTGAACTCCGCAAATATATTTCCCGTGGAATGATAAAGACTTATTGTCCGGGTGAGGACTTCGGTCCGTTCTCATCTGCGGGACGTGAGATAAGCAGCAGGCATCCAGAAGCCTCACGTGACAGGGACTGGGGATTACAAAATGACGGAATAACCGTCATCATGTTTAAGTAAGAGGTCGGTATGGCAGACGAATTTGAATTGAAGTGGGAAGCTTTTGAATCCAGGTGCAAGGCGTGCCGCAACTGCGGATTAAGGGATGGCGCGACCAATGTCGTAATCTACAGAGGCAGCAGGAAGGCGCCTCTGATGATCATAGGTGAAGCTCCCGGCGAGAACGAGGATATCCAGGGTATGCCCTTCGTCGGAAGATCAGGCCAGCTCCTCCAGAATCTTCTCGGAAGCTACGGCTTCACAAATGACGACTACCATATCTGCAACATCGCAAAGTGCAGACCTCCCCAGAACAGACGACCTACGCCTGAGGAGATCCGTGCCTGCAAGCCGCTTCTTGCCGAGCAGTTCATGCTCGTAAGACCTAAAGTCATCCTGCTCTGCGGTTCGACGGCATATGAGGGATTTTTCGGAACCAAGCCTGTCATGCACGATGTCAGGGGCCGTTTTATCGAGAAGAACGGATATTACATCATGACAACATATCATCCGGCTTATGCGCTCCGCAATCCGGCAAACAAGATTCCGATATACGAAGATATGGGTAAAGTCAGGGAAAAGCTTACGGAAATAGGGGCGATGCCGCCTTTGGACCCGGTTTGAGACCTGTCCGGAGAAGAAACTTTTGAAGCGGCATCAAAAGATTTATTTATTATATTGATTTTCGGATTTCTATTTGCTATAATTCCCGAGTTGTAAAACGCATTGCCGAATTGTGTAACGGTAGCACACCGGTCTCTGACACCGTTTGTCAAGGTTCGAATCCTTGTTCGGCAGCCAATCCAAACCGCAATTGCATTATGCAGCTGCGGTTTTTCTTTTCCCATAAACCGCCTCCGGAAACCAATGACTCAGCAGGGCTTTATCCCGGGACGATGGCAGAGCTCCTAATGACAAATATATAGGTTTATTTGATATGATTTGCTTTGGCGTGATGATATAATCCCTTTGTTGTAAAGAAATTCCATTCTTTATTGGAGGATTATTATGAAGAAAAAAGTTATATGTGTCATCATGACCGGCTGTATGCTCATCAGCGCAGCTTCATGTGTAATGACACCGCCCACAGAGGGAACAACGGACTCCTCTGAGAGCGAGACAGAGACTTCTGCATCTGAAGAGGAGACAGAGCCCACTTACGATCCCGATTCCATCATGGGCTTTAACATGATCGACAATGGTGATTTCTCTTCTGCTGAGCACGCCTGGGGACAGTATCTTGAGGGTGGTGAATCCACATACGCTGTTAATGACAAGGGCGAATTGCAGGTCGATATCACAAATGAGGGTAAGGTCAACTGGGCAAACCAGATCTTCTACGACGGATTCAGCCTTTATCAGAACTGCCAGTATGAGATCCAGTTCGATGTTTATTCGACCATTGAACGTGATGTTGAGTACAGGATCCAGATCAACGGTAGCGACTACCATCCTTACCACATCGAGACGATCCAGATCTCTCCTGAGGTCCAGCATTTCGATTTCGTTTTCACGATGGAAGAAGCCAGCGATCCCGCGCCCCGTCTCTGCTTCAATATGGGTAAATTCGACGGCGCTGCAGATCATGCAGCTCACTCTGTCATGTTCGATAATATCGACCTGAAATGTATTGATGACTCCGGTTATGAAGAGGGTGCTTTTGCCGGCACCAGCGCACCTGAGATCAATATCAACCAGGTCGGATATCTGCCGGATGCTGCCAAGGTCGCAGTCATCCACGGTGATGCAATCGGTTCCAAGGCGTCTGTTGTTGACGTTGCTTCCGGTAACAGCGTTTATGACGGTGATGTTGAAGCTGCAACTTTTAATGCTGCTACAGGCAGAGACGAAGCAAGATTCGACTTCTCATCCGTTACGGCTCCCGGTACTTATAAGATCGTTGCAGGCGATTTTGAATCCTTTGAATTCGCTATCGGCGAAAACGTCTACGATGATGCTTTTGATGCAACACTCCGTATGTTCTATCTGCAGAGATGCGGCGTTGAACTTTCTTCTGACATGGCCGGTGACTATGCACATCCTGAGTGCCACTCGGGTGAGGCTACGATCTACGGAACAGACAAAAAGATAGATGTTTCCGGCGGATGGCATGATGCAGGCGACTACGGAAGATATGTAGTTTCCGGTGCAAAGGCAGCTGCAGACCTTATGCTCGCTTACAGCCTCTATCCGGATGCATTTGATGATGAACTCGGTATCCCTGAGTCAGGCAACGGTGTTCCTGATGTTCTTGATGAAGTCAGATTCGAATTGGAGTGGCTCCTCAAGATGCAGAATGAAGAAGGCGGTGTTTACCATAAGGTTACCTGCGCAAACTTCCCCGGATTCGTAATGCCTGAAAAGGAAACTGAAGAACTCATTGTCTGCCCTGTTTCAACAACGGCAACCGGTGATTTCGCAGCTGTCATGGCTATGGCTACAAACATCTATTCCGGTATTGACAATGATTTCGCTGCAGAGTGCCTTGAAGCTGCTGTTAAGGCTGCTGATTATCTCGATGCACACAAGAGCTTTGAGGGCGCAGTTAACCCTGACGGAATCGTTACAGGTGAGTATCCTGACCAGAACGACGCAGACGAGAGAGCATGGGCATATGCAGAGCTCTTTAAGGCAACAGGTGATTCAAAGTACGATGACGCTTTCTGCGCTCTTATCGGAAACGGTGTTCCCTGTGCTGCTGATCTCGGATGGCAGGGCGTAGGCGCTTATGCGGGATATGCTTATCTTTCATCACCCGTATCAAAGGGTAAGTTCTATGATGCCGTTCTCGCAAGCTTCATGAGCGGTCTTTCTTCGATTGAAGCCGCTGCAGCAGCAGACAGCTATAATTCTTCACTTACCGAATATCCTTGGGGAAGCAACATGACTATCGCAAACAACGGTATGTATATGCTTCTTTATGATGCAGTAAGCGGAACTGACAAGGGCGGCGAGATCGCAAAAGAGCAGCTCAACTATCTGCTCGGCACTAACGGAACAGGTTACTGCTTCCTGACAGGTTACGGTACGCTGACTCCTTCGTCACCTCACCACAGACCTTCTGAGGCTGTTGGCTCAGCTGTTCCCGGCATGATCGCAGGCGGTCCTAACCAGAATCTCGAGGATCCTTACGCATCAACCGCACTTACAGGAACTGCACCTGCTTTGTGCTATGCCGACAACGATCAGGCATACTCTCTCAATGAGGTTACGATCTACTGGAATTCACCTGTCGTATTCCTCTTTGCTTACGTAGAGAGCCAGGGCTGATCTTAGTCTTAAACTGAACTTAAAGAGGGTTGTCTCAGAAGCGTTTTTGCTAAAGAGACAGCCCTCTTAGGTTTGGTTTTAGTAAGGTTTTCGAAAATATGTATCTGTTGGGATGAAC
The DNA here is from genome assembly GCA_000621765.1 of Ruminococcaceae bacterium AB4001. Classification (GTDB taxonomy): domain Bacteria; phylum Bacillota; class Clostridia; order Saccharofermentanales; family Saccharofermentanaceae; genus Saccharofermentans. The sequence goes on along the minus strand of JHXJ01000005.1, from coordinate 38,808 downwards.
ATAAAAACACAAAGTGTTGTGATAGAATTATTTATATTTTTTAAGGGAGCAGGACACTTATGGATGCAGCCTATTACGACATGATCTTCAAGCGCAAGTCGTTTCACCGGTATGGTGAGCCGGACGGTAAGAAGATTACCGCTGAGGAGCTCGAAGAGATCAAGACGATGTGGTATAAGTTCACGCCCCTTTTTGACGGCATAGAAACAAAGATCAAGATAGTTCCGGGAAACCAGACGAGCTGCAACAGGGGAGAAGAATACTGCATCCTGATATACAGCGAGAAGAAGCCCGGATATCTCCAGAACATAGGTTATATCGGCGAACAACTGGATCTCTGGCTTACAAACAGAGGAATAGGACCACTCTGGTTCGGTGTCGGAAGGACTAAGGAGAGAAGGTTTGAAGGGCTCGAGTACGTCATCATGATGGCAATCCGCAAGATAGATGATGATTCCAAATTCCGCACTCCGGGAGATCTTTCGACATTTAACCGCGTGCCGGCCGGAGAGTTCTGGGAAGGTCCTGTCATGGACGGGATAACTGAAGTTGTAAGACTTACACCCACAGCATGCAATATCCAGCCGTGGAAGGTTATCAATAAAGAAGACGGTACACTTGATGTATACCGCTACAGGCGCCCTGGGAAGCACGGCATAATCCCGCCGTTCAGACTTGCATATTTTGGAAGCATCGACATTGGCATATTCATGCTTTTCCTCGATCTTTGCCTGGAGCACGAAGGCATTGCTTTTGAACGTAAACTGACACCTGATGACGGCAACTTCAGACAGCTTAATCTTAATGCCGTATACAGACTGAAAACCTGACAGAAGAGGTAATAGATGAAAAAGATTTTGATTTCAAATGATGACGGAATAACCTCAGAAGGTATCGCAAGACTTGCTTCGGTCGCGAAAAAGTTCGGTGAAGTCTGGGTCGTTGCCCCTCAGAAGCAGTTCAGTGCCATGTCACATGCTGCGACCTTCTGGGATCCGATAGATGTATGGCCGGTTGATTTCCCGGTCGAAGGGGTACGCGCTTTTGCAACAACAGGAACACCTTCTGACTGTATATGCGTTGCTTTAAATGCCGTTCTGCCCTGGAAGCCCGATGCAGTTTTCTGCGGGATAAATGCCGGATACAACATTGCCTCCAGCATTCAGTATTCTGCAACCTGCGGTGCTGCTTTTGAGGCAGCAAATGAAGGCTGTCACACCATAGCGTTCTCGGAATACCATGAAGGCACGCACGGCGCTACAGACAGATATATAGAGCAGATCGCTGCTGAACTTATTGATAAACCTCTCGGAATAAATGAGATATGGAATGTCAATTTCCCCGGATGTTCTGCTGAAGAATGCAAGGGAATAAAGTATGACTGTACCGTATCCCAGAAACCGTTCTTTACCGGCTGTTATAACCCCGTTAAGACCGACGGTGACAGGATCACTTATATGATCGATTACGAACCTGTATGGGAGGCTGAAGAAGGCACTGACCTTAAAGCCGTGATCGGGAAATACGTGTCGGTCGGAAAAGTAAAGAATTACAGCTGATCTTTGATTATGGATACCATTAAGAGCAGCAAGCCGAAAAGCCTTTTTGTCATTGCCGTTATCTATGTGCTGGCATCTGTTCTCGGAATAATAGTCTATCTGGCTCTTCCGTTCCCTTTTTGGCTCGCTCTTTTGATATCGGATGTTGCTGCAACAGTATTCGTATTCATCTTCAGTCTTGTTTTCGGCAATGCTTCTGTTTATGACCCGTATTGGAGCGTCCAGCCGATAGTGATAATTGCTGCATATGCGTTCTCGTTCGGGATGACGCCGGCGACGCTCCTGCTGATAATCTCGATCGTATACTGGGGCATCAGGCTTACGGCAAACTGGGCATTTGGTTTCGGCGGACTTTACCATCAGGACTGGCGCTATACCCAGCTCTCCCGGGAAACCGGAAAGATGTATCCGTTGATAAACTTTGCCGGTATCCATATGTTCCCGACGCTGGTCGTGTATTCATGTGTAATCCCTGCGGTCTATGTTGCCGTAGAAGGTGCGGCTGCAAATATAGGGAGTATCATCGGAACATGTGTCTGTCTGGGTGCTGCCACACTGCAGCTTTTCGCTGACATGCAGATGCACAAGTACAGAAAGAGCGGATGCAAAGGGCTGATACGCACAGGTCTTTGGAAGTATTCAAGACATCCTAATTATCTTGGCGAGATACTCATGTGGTGGGGAATAGGCATTCAGGCGGTATCGGTCATGCCCGCCCGCTGGTGGCTCCTTACGGGAGCACTTGTTAATACGCTTATGTTCTTTGCCGTAAGCATTCCCATGGCAGATAAGAGACAATCCAAAAAGCCCGGTTATGCCGAATATAAGGCTGGTACCAGGAGCCTTCTGCCGTTACCCAAGTAATCTTATAGTGTGATAAAATTATCTGAACGATAAGTTCGGGACGGTTTCGGGTTCCGGGGAAAAGGGGATGATATTTTTGGAAAAGGATGTTAATGGATCAACGGATATCTTTGATCTGACTCTCAAAAAACGGCTGTTTGTATTTATAGCGGTTGCGTATGGAATCTCTTTCCTTGCGATGATACCGATGTATATCGGAAAACAAAAGGGTATTGACCTGACACAGATTGTAAATGCCCAGATGTGCTCGCCAGCTGCAGGAGTCGCTTTGGGATTTCTTCTTTTCATGAAGGGCGAAAAGCGCGTTCCGAAGATGTTCATGACGGTTCTCGTTATTAATTACATTGTTCAGCTCGTGATCGGACTTTTAAGCATTTTTGCAAATCCTTTCGGTCCTGATGATGTTATCAATCTTGCGGAACTTCTCGGCATGGAAGCCGATCCATCGGCCGAACTTCCATTGAACCTGGTCTATACCCTTGCCGGACAGAACATACTCGTTATAAGCTCAGTTCTTCTTTGGATAGGATATTTTGTTGCAGGCAGGGAAAGACGCAGATTTGTTGGCCTTTCAAGGAACAATGAGAGGAAAGCGATACCGCTCTGCCTCCTGTTTGTAGGCCTTTACGTTATCCGTATCTTTGTACCGGTCATTATTGAAGGCGTTATTACGAACACACTTGGTGTTTTTGCCGCTCAGTACGGCGAATTGCTGCAGAACCCGGCTTTGTACCTTGCGCTTGTCTGTCTGCCGATCAATTATCCGTTAACGATAGTTGCATTCCTTGGTGAGGAATACGGCTGGAGATATTTCCTGCAGCCTGTCATGCAGAAGAAGTTCGGCATGAAGGCCGGCGTGATCCTTCTGGGTGTCGTCTGGGGAATCTGGCATCTGCCGGTAGATACCATGTACTACACAGAAGATTCTGTTCCTCAAATGATGATCGGACAGATCATCACATGCGTCTCACTCGGCATCTTCTTTGGATATGCATATTTGAAGACCAACAATATCTGGGTCCCTGTGACAATGCATTTCCTCAATAATAATCTTATTCCGATACTGTCCGGATCTTTGTCTTCGGATGTCCTCCAGGACCAGCATGTACCGTGGTTCTCTCTTATCGAGATCCTTATAATAGACCTGCTTGTATTCTGTCTGTTCATTTTCGCAAAGGAGTACAAGGAGAAGAAAACAAAAGAGGTTGTCGATGCGTGATTTTACAGTAACAGGAGCACAGGACGGACTTCATGTCGTAAAGGCGGCGACGGAGGCTTTTCCGCAGCTGAGATCTGCTGATCTTTTTCACGCGCTCAAGCGCCGCGACATAAGGATCGACGGCAAGAAGATCAGCAAAGATATTGCCGTGAAAGCGGGAAACGTGGTAGAGATCTGGCTTCCGGATGAGCTTTTCGATGCGAAAACTAAGACTGTGAAGGAAAAGCCCCAGGAAGAAAGATTCGAGATAATAGCAGAGACCAAGGGTCTTCTGATTGTCAATAAGCATCAGGGCATCGCTGTCCATTCGGGAAAGAGCGATATCGACGATACGCTTATCGATCAGATCCGTAAGACGACCAGATACAAGGAGGCAGAGCTCTGCCACAGGATCGACATGAATACGGGAGGTCTAGTCCTCATAGCAAAGAACAAGCAGGCTCTGGCTGACTGTGTGGAGCTTTTCAAGAACAATCTTGTAACTAAGAGATACAGGGCGCTTGTCCTGGGTGAGCCTGATGAAGGTGAGCCTTCCGTGGGCGAGGACGGAACCATTTATAAAGAAGTAAAAGGTTACCTTGAAAAGACTAAGTCCGGAAAAGTTTTTATTCATGACGAGAAGCAGCCGGGCGACCTCGACATAGCTACAAAGTATAAGATCTTAAAGACTTTTAAAGATGCAGGTCCTGACGGAGAAAGCGTATCTGATATTGAATTGGAGCTCGTGACGGGAAGGACGCATCAGATAAGGGCGCAGTTCGCGCATCTGGGTCATCCCGTTATCGGCGACGGTAATTACGGCAGGAATAAGATCAACCTGCATTTCGAGACGATTGACGGGAAAAAGGTCAGATATCAGCAGCTTTTCTCGTGCCAGATCCTTTTCGGAAAGGTCCCGAAGAATAATATCCACGTTGACGTGTCGGGCAAAACCTTTAAAATAGGACCAGACTATAATGTCCGTCTTAAATAAGAGGAAGAAGGAAGTAAATGACTGATAACAGACCGATCGGAGTTTTCGATTCAGGTATCGGAGGACTTACGGTCCTCAGAGAGATCTGGAAAGCATCACCTGATGAAAGCACTATTTATTTCGGTGACAATTCGAGAACACCTTATGGTACCAAGTCCAGAAGTACAGTAATCCGTTATTCTCTGCAGAACATGAAGTTCCTTGAGACTAAGGATGTAAAGATGATCGTCATTGCCTGCAATACAGCGAGCGCTTACGCTTATGAAGAGCTTAAGGCAAGGGCAAAGGTTCCTGTTGTCGAAGTGGTAACTCCGGGTGCTGATGTGGCATGCAGATCCACAAAGAACGGCAAGATCGGGATTATCGCCACAAAGGGAACAGTATCCACCGGCGTTTATAAAGAGGCTGTGGAGAAAAGGGCAGAGGAACTTGGTCTCAAAGACATCGAGATATTCCAGCAGGCATGCCCGCTGTTTGTATCCCTTGCCGAAGAAGGCTGGTGGGATACCGAAGTAACAAGACTTACTGCGGAAGAATACTTAAAGCCTTTAAAGGAAGCAGGAGTGGATACGCTCGTTATGGCATGTACGCACTATCCTCTGCTTACTAAAGTTATTAAAGAAGTAATGGGAGATGATGTTGTCCTCGTAAATACGGGAGAGGCTACGGCTCAGGTCGTAAAAGACCTCTTATGCCGTGAGGGAACAGCCTCTGGAAGCAACAGCAATCCCGTAAGGGAATTCTATACAAGCGACGAACCTGAGCTCTTTGAGCAGGTTGCAGCGCCTTTCTTAGGCGAGGGACTGCCTTCAGGCACAAAACATTTTTCGACTGATAAATATGAGGTTACACTCTGATGGACAAAACAAATGAAAAGAAATTAATCCTTGAGATCAGATCGGGAATGTACAACGAGCCGCTTAAGACGACCGGTACTGAGAGCTTTGAGGGAAACAGGACCATGTATAAATGGACCGAAAAGCACAGCGATCAGGAAAAAGAGACACATTTCATGCTCACGCTCATAAAGGAAGAATCCAAGGCTATCGTCGTCAGAAACGGTGATGTAACTTCAAGAATGGTTTTTGAAGCCGGAAAGAAGACGACAAATTCAATGAAAACTTCTTTTGGGGTTATTGACGTGGTGATAGATACGGAATATATTAACTTTCCTGGAGGCCTTGTTAACGGGGCGGAGATCAGTTATACTCTCGATCCGGACAGCGGCGAACCGATAAGGAATATCTTTTCGATAAAAAAGCTCTTGCAAAACGAAGAAATATAATGTATTATCTTCAAGCATTTGTCTAAAGAAAGAGGTGAAGATTAATGGCACATCCGAAGCGTAAATGGTCGAAGGCAAGGACAGCCCGTCACAGAAGCGCATGGAAACTTAACATGCCGGGTCTCGTTGAATGTCCCCAGTGTCATGCTAAGATGCTTCGCCGCACGGTCTGCAAGAACTGCGGTTACCTGGACGGTAGACAGGTTATCAAAGTCGACGAAGAGATCTGAGATCAATAGAAGTATTTAGTTAACGAGGCGGTGTTTGGAATAAAGGCACTGCCTCTTATTTTTGCAAAGGAAGGATATCTTGCATGAGCAAACCGGTCGTGGCAATAGTGGGAAGGCCTAATGTAGGCAAATCCTCGCTGTTCAACACAATATACGGAGAGAGGATCTCCATAGTTCATGACACTCCCGGTGTCACGAGGGACCGTATCTATGCGGAGACTTCCTGGTGCGGAAGAGACTTCATAATGATCGACACGGGAGGTATTGAGCCCGATACCGGAGATGACATCATATTGCAGCAGATGCGCATACAGGCTGAGATAGCGATCGAGACTGCTGATGTCATCCTTTTTATGTGCGACCTTAAGAGCGGCCTCACGGCAGCTGATGAGGAGATCGCCGTAATGCTCAGGAAAGCCGGACGTCCCGTTGTAGTCTGCGTCAACAAATCAGACTATGTCGGTGATCCCCCGCCGGAATATTACGAATTTTATAATCTGGGTCTTGAGGATGTCTGCGCCATCTCGGCAGCTCACAAACTCGGTCTGGGCGAGATGCTCGACATGGTCGTATCCAAATTCCCGCCTGCAGAAGAGACAGACGGACAGGATGAGACCATCAGGGTTGCCATCATCGGCAGACCTAATGCAGGCAAGTCTTCATTATCCAACAAGCTTACGGGTTCAGAGCGCAGTATCGTATCTGATATTGCCGGAACCACGCGTGATACCATCGATTCCCTGATCGAGAACGAATACGGTTCATTTACCATAGTCGATACTGCCGGCATGCGTAAGAAGGGCAAGATCGAAGACGTTATCGAGCGTTATTCGATGGTAAGAGCCCTTGCAGCAGTCGACAGGGCAGATGTATGCGTCATCCTTGTCGATGCCGAAGCAGGCGTCACAGAGCAGGATGCAAGGATCGCAGGACTTGCCCACGATAACGGAAAGGCTTCCGTCATCGTTATCAACAAGTGGGATCTTATCGAGAAGCAGACAGGTACATTGGAGACCATGGAGAAGATCGTAAAAGACCGTCTTCCTTTCATGGATTACGCGCCTGTACTCTTCATCTCGGCCAAGACCGGACAGCGCGTTGAAAAGCTTTTCGCATTGATAAAGACAGTATATGAGAACTCAAAGAAGAGGCTTACTACAAGTGTCCTCAACAAGATGATCTCTGAGGCTGTAACCCAGGTGCCAACGCCGCAGGACAAGGGAAGGCATCTGCGCATCTATTACGGAACACAGGTTTCCGTCCAGCCGCCCACGTTCGTGCTCTTTGTCAACGACAAGGAACTGTCGCATTTTTCCTATGAGCGTTATCTCGAAAACCAGCTCCGCAGGAACTTCGGATTCGAGGGCGTTCCAATCCGTCTCCTTTTGCGTAATAAGAATGGCGAGGAAGACTGATATTTTGTGAAATATCACAGTGACAAAACAGACTGTTTCAGTAGCAAAATATTACTCGGTTTAAATTAAATATATTATAGGCACTTCAGGTCAGGACAGACCTGAACTTTTTTACGGAGAATTCTTTTATGGCAGTCACAACAATCGAGAACCTGAGAAACATCGCAATTATCGCTCACGTAGACCACGGAAAGACGACGATCGTCGACTCAATGCTTAAGCAGGCAGGCGTTTACCGTGAGAACGAGACTGTCGTAGAGCAGGTCATGGACTCTAACGACCTTGAGCGTGAAAGAGGAATCACGATCCTTGCAAAGAATACCGCTATCGATTACAAGGGTATCCGCATAAACGTCGTAGATACTCCCGGCCACGCAGACTTCGGCGGTGAGGTTGAGCGTGTTCTCAAGATGGTTGACTCCGTACTTCTCGTTGTAGACGCTTTCGACGGACCTATGCCCCAGACAAGATTCGTTCTTCACAAGGCATTGGAGCTCGGCCTTAAGCCTATCGTATGCATCAACAAGATCGACCGTCCTGACGCAAGACCTCTTGAAGTCGTAGACATGGTTCTCGATCTTTTCATTGAGCTCGGCGCAGATGACGAGCAGCTCGAATTCCCCGTTGTATATTCATCAGGTAAGACCTGTGTAGCAACTCTTGACCTCAAGGAATACGAAGAGGGCAAAGAACTCGACTTCACACCTCTCCTTGATACAGTAGTTAAGTACACACCGTGCCCTGTAGGCGATCCTGAGGGTCCTATGCAGCTTCTCGTATCCAACATCGACTCTGACCCTTACATCGGAAGGATCGGCGTAGGAAGAGTCGAGAGAGGCGTTATAAAGCAGGGTGAGAACGTCGCACTCGTAACATATGGCGAGGACGGCAAGAGAAACGCAAGAGTCGTTAAGCTCATGAGATTCCACAATCTCGGCCGCGAGGAAGTTTCCGAAGCTTCCATCGGTGAGATCGTATGCGTTGCAGGTATCGCTGACATCAACATCGGTGACACACTCTGCGATGCCCTCAATCCCGAGCCGCTCCCGTTCGTAAAGATCGACGAGCCTACCATCGCAATGACATTCTCTGTCAATGACAGCCCTTTTGCTGGTCAGGAAGGTAAGTTCGTAACATCACGTCACTTAAGAGACAGACTTTTCAAGGAGATCGAGACAAACGTTTCCATGAGAGTCGAAGAGACAGATACAACAGAGGCCTTCATCGTAAAGGGTAGAGGAGAGCTCCATCTCTCCGTCCTCATCGAGACAATGCGCCGTGAGGGATATGAATTCCAGGTAAGTAAGCCGAAGGTAATCATGAAGGAGATCGACGGCGTTCTCTGTGAGCCTGTTGAAGAGCTTGTTATCGACGTTCCTGAAGAGTTCGTAGGTCCTGTCATGGAGAAGATCGGTAAGCGTAAAGGTGAGCTTATAAACATGCTTCCTCCTACAAAGGGATATACCCGTCTTGAGTTCAAGATCCCTTCCAGAGGTCTCCTCGGATACCGTACCGAGTTTTTGACCGACACTAAGGGCAATGGTATAATGAACTCCGTTATCTCGGGCTTTGAACCCTTCGCAGGTGACATCGAGACCAGAGGTCAGGGAGTGCTCGTAGCATTTGAGACAGGTACCGCTGTAACTTACGGATTGTACAATGCTCAGGATAGAGGTGCACTCTTCATCGGAGCAGGCACACCGGTATATGAAGGCATGATCGTAGGTGTAAATCCTAAGCCTGACGATATCACCGTAAATGTCTGCAAGAAAAAGCATGTAACCAACATGCGTTCAGCCGGAGCTGACGATGCAATGCGTCTTACTCCTCCGCTGACATTCTCCCTTGAGCAGTGCCTTGAATTTGTCGAAGATGATGAGCTTTGTGAGGTAACTCCCCAGAGCATCAGACTTCGCAAGAAGATACTTAATAACGATTTGCGTGCCAAGACTCTTGCAAAGCAGAAGAAGGACGCCTGATCGAAAACTTTATTTGGGGGTGAGCTTTAACTGATGTTGTCCAACAAAGTCAGAGTCGCTCTCAGGATATTGATAATCCTAATACTGTTATTCGGATTTGCTGTAACCGGCGTTTACGTCGGTTATAACTATGTCATTTCACAGGATAAGAGATTCAATGCTCTTAAGGATGACATCGAAAAGGGAAAGTATAACATTACCGCTGAGACTGAAGGCGCCGTCACGGTGCTTATCAAGAGCGGTGATTCCACGTCGGACATTGCCGATAAGTTATATGAGCAGGGCCTTATCACGAATAAGTTCCTTTTCTCGATAATAAGCAAACTTAACGGTTTTGACGGAGCTTATGTAGCAGGTACCCATTATCTCCTCAAAGGCTTTTCTTACGATGAGCTGATGTATTTCCTTACACTGGAACCTGCCACGGTCAAAGTTACGATTCCGGAAGGATCAACTTACTACGAGATCAAGCAGCTCCTGCATAAGGCCGGCTTAAACTTCGACGATGCCGAGTTCGATAAATGCATGAACTCTCCGAATCTGTTCGTCGACTATGAATTCGTTTCCCAGATCGAGATAAAGGAAGGTGAAAGAGATTTTATCCTTTCCGGATATCTTTATCCTGATACCTATTACTTCGACGTTAACGCCAGCCCGGAATCCATCATCAGAAGATTCCTCAATAACATGCAGAACAAGCTCTACGATGAATACTACGTAAGAGCTGAGAGACTCGGCATGACAATGGATGAGGTCATCACGCTTGCATCCGTTATCCAGATGGAGACAGGTAAGCCTTCTGACATGCTTCTCGTATCTGCTGTATTCCACAACCGTATGGATTCTGATGACGAATCAATGAGATATCTGGGTTCTTCTGCTACGATCAACTATCTGGTTGAGATCCGCGGCGGCAAATCTTCGCTCCTTCATACGGATGCCGAACTCAATATCGACAGCCCGTATAACACTTATACCCACCAGGGACTTCCTCCGGGACCTATCTGCATGCCCGGTCAGGAGGCTATCTCTGCTGCGCTCTATCCGGAGCCGAACTGCAACTATATGTATTTCTGCGCTACCGGAATAGAAGGCGGTACGGCATTTGCAACGACCCTTGAGCAGCATGAAGCCAATGTCGAAAAGTATAAGGATAACTGGACAAAAGAACCTGATCCCACTCCGACCGAAGTTCCTGCCAATACAACGGAAACAACCGAGAGCAGCGGACTGGTCATTATTCCTGATACCTGATTCGTTCCGGTCTGTGATCAGAAGGGGAGAAGAATATGGGATACGACCGTTCCAGATTTGAGATATTAAGTCCTGCCGGAAATCCGGATAAGCTTCGTGCAGCAGTCGCATATGGAGCTGATGCAGTCTATCTTTCCGGTACGAGCTACGGATTAAGAGCTTTCAGCGACAACTTCAACGAAGAAGAGATGAAGGCAGGTATCGCATATGCTCATGAGCATGGCGTCAAATGCTATGTAACTCTCAATGTAATGCCTACGGAAGAAGATCTGGCGGGTCTTGAACATGCGATAAAATTTGTCGGTCTTGAGAGCGGTGCTGATGCTGTTCTCGTTTCCGATCCCGGCGTGTTTACCATGGTCCGTACTCTTTGTCCTGACCTTGAGATACATATTTCGACCCAGGCCAGTGTCACTAACAGTGCCGCCTGCAATTTCTGGGCTTCTCATGGCGCGAAAAGAATAGTTCTTGCCCGTGAGGTTTCTTTGGAGCAGATCAAAAAGATCCGCGCGGCAATCCCTTCGGACGTTGAACTCGAGTGCTTCATCCACGGCGCTATGTGTGTCTCTTATTCCGGAAGATGCCTTTTGTCCAATTACTTCACCGGAAGAAGATCCAATGGCGGCGCCTGCGCCCAGCCCTGCAGATGGGGATATTACGTTGTTGAGGAAAAGCGTCCGGACATTCCGCTTCCAATCGAAGAGGATCAGAGAGGAACATATATCTTCGGCAGCCGCGATATCTGCATGATCGACCATATTCCGGAACTCTTAGATGCCGGCATCAACTCTTTTAAGATCGAAGGAAGGATCAAGGGCGCATACTATGCCGCTGCAGTTACGAAGGTCTACAGGGAAGCTGTTGATCTCTGCTGTGCCGATCCCGAAAACTACAGGGTCGATCCCCATTGGAAAGAGATCCTTGATAAGGTCGTCCACAGAGATTATGATACGGGATTCTTTTTCGACGCTCCGGGAGCAGATGCCAAGATAGATCCGGACAAGTCTTATAACAAGCCTGCTTTCGTTGTCGGTGTGACAAGGGGCTTTGATACGGAGAGCCAGTGTAACATTGTTACACAGAAGAACAAGCTCTATAAGGGTGATACTCTGAACGTTCTCATGCCTGACGGCTATATGGCTCCGATCGTTGTAGCCGAACTCTACGACGAGAAGAGAAAGCCCGTAAACGACTGTCCTCATCCTGAGATGACTTTCTATATGAAGGCCGTATCGTCTGCAGACGGATCGGTAGTTGAGCTTCCGCCCATGACATTTATCTCGCGCGACGGCGATAAAGATTTCGGTATTCCGGCACCTGTCTGACCGGTATTTCACAGGCCAGTGCCTGAGTGAAGGCCTTTTCCTGAAATTTGATCAGAAAATTCTTTTTGCGATTTTTTGCATGGAAGATCGTATTTGTATGGGATGATACTTCTGTGTCAGAAAACGTTCATTTTTCTGTAACATATTCTGACGTTGGTTGTGTTATACTCAAGCCATCAGAATAAAGAACATTTAATTGTTAACCGATTGAATTGTTTTTAGGAGGTGAGACCAATGGGAAGTGAATCACAAGCAAGCAGACGGTTGGTCTTGCTTGATTCAATAATCTAAGCAAGTAAGATCTTTACTTATCGTTGAGTTTCTCTCAAATAAGAATCAACAGACCAATCTGAAACTTGAAAAACATCTGAATATCATTTGTAACAGATAAACCCAGACTCCCGCTCAAGCCACGGGAGTCTTTTTCTTGTGTATTGCGATTGGTCATCTTTTAACAAAAAATAAAGTCATTCTTAATCTTTTTAAAGGTTGTTTATCAAACCTATGCTGATATAATACTCGCATGGTCAAGTATAAAGAACGCTTTAACAAATATGAAAAGAACAGATGGTCTGGACTTACGATATCTCTTTGTATCGTTGTAGTCTTCTATATGGTGATTTCTCATCTGGACAATATCAAAGGGTTCTTTAATTCATTCCTTACAATTACATCTACGGTAATCATCGGTGCCCTGGTCGCATATATGGTAAATCCTCTTGCGGTCTTTATGTATAACCGGATTAAAAAAGGATTCAAGAAGAGTGAGTATGCCGCATGGGTCATCTCCGCTTCGGTCTCGCTGGTCCTTGTCCTGCTGCTCGTGACCGGACTTCTCGTGCTGATAACGCCTATGCTCATTGATAACATTACCAATTTCGCGATGGGTCTGTCAGGCTATATGGCGAGTCTCAAGCGGCTTGTTATGTCAACGGAACTGGATGAGGATATCAAGAACAGCCTTATTGCATTTATTAATGAGCAGTCCACTCTTACCGGTGTCGTCAGACGTTTCATCGGAAATGAGATCACTCCTACAGGCGTTTTGAAGTTTTCCGCAAGTCTGGGATCGGGTGTATTTAATTTCCTTATCGGTATCATCCTTGCATTTTATTTCCTTATCGGAAAAAAGAAGCTTGTCGAACTCCTGTCTGAATTCTTCCTGCTCGTTGTTCCGACAAAGCATTATGAAAACTTCAGTAATGTATGTACTAAGTTCAATTCGATCTTTTCAAGATTCATAGTCTGTGAATTTATCGATTCACTTATCGTCGGTGTGGTAAACGGTATATTTATGTTTGCCATGCATATGCCTTATGCCGTCTTCTGTTCGGTCATAGTTGCACTTACAAATCTCGCACCGACTTTTGGTCCTTTTGTGGGCGCATTCATCTGCGCTGTGATCCTCCTTTTGGCAGAGCCGCAGTTTGTAATTCCGTTCCTGGTATTCTCACTGGCTCTGCAGCTCATAGACGGTTATGTCATCAAGCCGAGGCTGTTTGGTTCCGCACTTAAGGTTCCGGCATTCCTTGTTCTTGTATTCCTTGTTGTCGGAGGAAAGATCTGGGGTGTTCCCGGCGTCCTCCTTGCCATCCCGCTTGCAGCGATCCTCTCATATATCTACAGACAGATAGCTGTACCGTGGCTTGCGGCCAGAAAGAAGGCCAAAGACGAGGAAGAAGCAAAAAACGAAGCCAAAAAAGAAGCGAAAAAGGAAGCCAAAAACGCTGCCAAAGCTGAAGCAAGTGAAGCTAAAGCAAGCGAAAAAGAAGAGTAAATATACTATGTTGACTAACGATCTGTCAGTTATGGCAGATCGTTTGAAATAAAATAATAGGGGAGATTTATCTATGACTTTTTGTCCTAATTGCGGTGCTGCTATCAATGATGGCGTAAAGTTTTGCGGAAACTGCGGCACACCTGTACAGACAGCTGAGCCAGTTGCACAGCAGGCAGCTGAACCCGTAGCGCAGCCCGTTCAACCCGTTGCACAGCCTGTAGCAGAGCCCATCGCTCAGCCTGTTGTTCAGCAGGTAGCAGAACCTGTAGCACAGCCTGTTGCAGAACCCGTTGTTCAGCCGGTAGCACAGCCCGTTCAGCCTATAGCAGAGCCGGTAGCACAGCCTGTTCAGCCCGTTTACCAGGAGCCGGTATACGCTGCTCCGGTAAATACACCTGCGCCTAATGCAAAGAAGAAGACAAACGGAATGTGCATTGCAGGTTTCATTATGTCTTTGCTCGGTGTTACCAGTTTATTCGGACTTATTTTCTCGATAATCGGACTTATTTCTTCCGGAAAGAAGAAGGAAGGCGGAAAAGGTCTTGCTATCGCCGGTATTATTATTTCTGTATTGGTACTTGGTGTTTCAGGTCTGATGTTCGGTACATTGTTCTCGTCTTTTCAAGATTACTTCGACCTGGCAAATGACAGAAACAATCCTACTGTTGTCATCGATGACGATAACGGCAGCGGAAAGATGAGCGATTACGAGAAGAAGATCGTTAAGAACAATTGGATCACGACAGGTGACGCTTCTTACCTTGTTTTCAACAAGAAGGATAAGTCATTTGTTTACTATCAGAGCCGCTTTGACACAACTGACAATTATTATTCAGGTCATTACGAGATTTATGTCGGTGAAGATGCAGTCGATTATGTTACAAAGGATCTGAGCGATTTCGGCGTTACAAGGAAAGAGCTTAGAGATACTTTCAGCATGAACGAACAGTACGAAGAAGATAATTTCGTATGCTTAGTCTTAGAGCACGAAAAAGCTGTAATTGACGGCGAAGAACAGGACAAGGATCCCTGGACGATCCATTATTTCGGTTTCTATCTTGTTGACGAAGATGACATCGACATCCTTGATATTGCCAAAATGGAGACAGGTGCATATTCCACGTTTATCATGGAATCAGATTACGACAAATACCTCGGCAACACTATCGTGACTTCAGAAACTGAAATGACAACTACTGAAGAAACTGTGGCGACAACCGAAGCAACAACGGAAGCTACGACTGAAGCTACAACCGAAGAAACAACAGTATCTGAAACATCATCTTCAACGGATAATGAAATAGTCGGAAACAGCGTCACAGGAACTGTCGAACTTACACAGGGTAACTGGACAGACTGGTATGAGGCTGACGGCGGTGATGATTACTTCGATGCAAGAGTCCAGAAGTTCAATACCGGAACTGGCGCGATATTGAATCTGACAGTTTATAAAGATCAGTATAACGCTCAGGCTCCCCAGTCTTTTGCCGAACTCATAAAGCAGAACATGGAGAGCGAAGGCGCTACCGGAGTCGATGTACAGTCCACCAAGTTTGCAGGCTATGACGCATATACCGTCAGCGGCAGATATTCTTCCGGTGAAAACATCAATATATGGTTGTTCCTGGACAGCAACAATAAGCTGCATTTCGTCTCGATCGAGTATCCTGATGATGATAAGGCTTCTTATGAGATGGTACGCGACACATACAAATTAAATTAACCATTCAGCCGGCCGGCAAGGCCGGCTGAACTCTAAAAACTTGATCATTCAGGAGGAACCATAGTCATGGGAAGCATTAAGGTAATTGATTCAGATTGTTTTAAGATTATGGAAAGAGACGTTCTGGCTGAACGGACTAACAATATAAAAGCTGTTGGTGTGTTCGGCTGCCCTTCTGATGAAAAAGAACTGGATGAAATAGCTGTAGATCTTCTGAATGTCTATGACTTAAGAGTATTTGTCTGTAAGCCGGGCATCAATCCTGATGAAGAGGATGCCCGTGCCTGGGCAAAAGAGTTTGCTCTTATTGTTTTTGCTGTTTCGGATGATTTTGTTTCTTCTGATAATTTCGCACGCACGGTTATGTTACCGGTTGCTTTGGACAGTAAAGTCCGCATTCTTCCGGTCAGGACCGTCGGTGCCGGAAATATTGGAAGTGTATTCAGCAAAATATGCGGTAATCTCCATCTCCTTGACAGGAACTCTCCTGATTACCAGAGCAGACTGAAAGAATATTATGATGAGCATGTAGATCCGTATTATCTTTGGGGAATAAGCAAAGAGCAAAACGAATTAAGAGAACATCTTTTCCGCTGCAAAGCTTTTATAAGTTACAGGAAAAAGGATATTGCCCAGCTTCGACGTCTTATTGACTTTATCAGGGAAATCCCGGAACTGCGTGATATGGCCATCTTTTATGATGATTCACTGATCCCCGGTGAATTCTATGACAAGAGGTTGAGCGGGGAGATAAGTGAAGAGGATATCGTCATCTTTGTCGTTACCCCTTCTTTGCTTGAAGATGGTAATTATGTTATCCGTGAGGAATACCCTCAGGCTGAAAAAGAAGGGAAGACCATGATCCCGGTCCTTATGGCCGATACGGATATTCAGGAGGTAAAAACTATATTTCCTGAATTTGGTGAAATATATGATTTTTCAGATAAGGATGCTTTGAGAGAAAAGCTTATTGATGTAAGAAAAAGCATTGGAGAGTTAGCATCACTTACGCCTGAATATAAGCATTTTCTTGCTTTGGCTTATGAAAAAGGTGAGGGCACGGAAAGGAATATACGTCTTTCATATCAATTGCTGAAGGAAGCTTTTGAAGCAGGCAATATATCTTCTATGGCTTATATGACTATCCAGCACCTCGAAGGAAGAGTTGCCGATGAGTATGAAGGTGAGACTGAAGATATGCTGACAGAGGCAATGTGCCTGTTCTACAGCGTTATCCCCAAAACACAGGATGAAATGGTCAAAGTGATCCATGCAACCAGTCTTCAACGGTTTGCTTCTGAATTATATGACAGGCTTTGGGGAAAAGAGTCTTATACACACTACGAGATCAGGCGTACGATCATCTGTCTTCAGAGTGCCAACATTACCTTAAGAAAAGCCGGCGTGGTCAGACCGAATTACTGGGCATTACCTAATCTTAGAATGGCTTCTCTTTACCTGTTTGACGGAAATTACGAGGCGGCTGATATCTTCTTTGCAAGAGCTGAGGAATCTTTAAAAGAGGCTGTAGATCTGTCCAACCATTCGACCAATGTCATGATACAGGTCATGCAGGCGCATATGCTTAAGGCCATGCTAATGACCCGCCTTATGTTAAGAGGGGATTATCTTGTTCCCAAAATGGTCCTGAAAGCCAGGGATATTAACGAAAAGGCTATTGAAATCTGGATGGAAATAAGCAAGCTCCAATATATTCCGCCCTACAATATCATGTTCAAAAATGAGCATTGTATAGCCAGGATAATGCAGAAGATGGCGCTGAATGACGAACTCGATAAGACGCTCCTTTTTATGAAGGAATTCAACAGATTTACAGACTCCACTGTAATGGCGGACAACAGGGATAAGTTGGATCTTTCGTTCGATTTTGAGGATATTCTCCATTTTGATCTGACATGCAGGTCACTTGCTGAAATGAAGAGCAAATTAGACAAACAGACTGTTTGGTATGAAATGGATGCAAGCCAGGTGGAACTGCATGATATGTTCATGTTTAAAGGCGGAATTCCTGAAGGAGTATTCGGGGACGTAGAAGGGAACTACTATGCATCCGGATATAAATGTTATGACTGCGAGACAAGGCTTTATAAAGTTGTCTTTCCGCAAGGAAACGATCCTGTTCTTAAAATCGGATTTGAAGGCAGCGAAAGTATAGAGCCTGCGCGTGTTTTCGTCTGTCCCCGCTGCGGAAAGTTCTTCGCAGTTCCTAAGGGAAGAAAGTTTGTCCAGGGTCCGGTTTACCAGTTGTCTCCATTTATGGACAGGAATAATAAGGTCGGCAAGGCATTTTACGACATGTGGTGGACTTATTTTGATCAGATCGGTGATATCAACGCACAGCGTCTTGATTAAGACCATATAGTCAACGCAAAAAGATAACAATCTATAAGGGGTGTACTGAGTGAAACTGATCACTCGGGACACCCCTTGTTTTGTTATGTTATATCAACCGGACTCAGACAGGTACGAAAGGTAATTCGATGATGTCATCATCGCCTTCGCCGGAACCGTTGTCTGTTATAAGATAACCGGCGGAGTCGAAACGGTAATAATCTCCGTCGATCCAAAGACCCTGGTTCTTCGGATACCATGATCCGTCCTGATACCATTTTCCGACGGAATCACTTTTCCAGATACCGTTCCTGTAATTCGTATCCCAGGCGCCGCTTGCCGTGAGCCAGCATCCGTCGCGGTAGCAGTTAGATTCCATGTAGCCCTTTTCGTTGAAATAATAGTACTTGCCGTCGATGCGTAGCCATTTGCTTACCGGATACCATGATCCGTCCTGATACCACCAGCCGGTGTCATTCTTTCTCCATTTACCGCCGCTGAAAGCAGGATCCCAGGCGCCGTTTGAAGTAAGCCAGTAACCACCGCGGTAACAATTGGATTCCATAATTCCGTCAGCATCAAAGTAATACCACTTTCCGCCGATCTCTTCCCATTGTCCATTGATAAAAGAATCATTTACTTTATATGACCAGCCTTTTTCGGACTGATACCATTGTCCGTTTGAAGCGGCATTTACAGCGAATGAAAATACGGAAATAGTCATTACAAGGACAAGCAACATGACAGTTGACTTTGCTTTGAGACTTTTAAACATCAGATACCTCCACTGAATCTTATATAAATCACATTCCTATGGTACACTTTCGCCGAATCTGATTCAATAAGTGTTGACTTTTGAATGGAATAGTATTATTTTTGTCATAACATTCAAACCGTTGAAGCGGAGATAAAGATAATTTCAGGCCCTACAGAGAGCTTCCGATGCTGAGAGTGAAGCGGATACCGGATTATCAAATGGACCGCGGAGGGTGCATTAAATGTGCAACGTCTGACTCGCGTAAGTAGTCCGGGATATGTTGGTATCCTTAAGTGTGCGTTTCACAAACGCAAAGCCAGGGTGGCACCGCGGATTAGTCTTAATTCGTCCCCGGCAGGAACACTATAATTCCTGTCGGGGATTTTTATTTCCGGCAGAACAACAACCGGAAGGAGAAAAAAGAACATGATTAAGACAGCAATCGAGAAGATCGTAAACAAGGAAGACCTTACTTACGAAGAGGCGTATGAGACGATGAACGAGATAATGGGTGGTATGTCCACATCCACTCAGAATGCGGCTTTCCTCGCAGCATTGTCAACCAAGAGCGCAAGGTTTGAGACCATCGATGAGATCACCGGCTGTGCCGCAGCAATGCGTGAGCATGCTACAAAGGTAGACAAGGGTGATCTGGAAGTCCTTGAGATCGTAGGTACAGGCGGAGACAGAGCTGGCAGCTTTAACATCTCTACGACATCAGCATTTATCGCAGCAGCTGCAGGATTAAAGGTTGCAAAGCACGGAAACCGCGCTGCTTCTTCAAAGTCCGGAACTGCTGACTGTCTTGAGGCTTTGGGTGCCAATATCAATCTTGAACCTGAAAAGTGCGTTGAACTTTTGAAGAGTGTAGGTTTCTGCTTCTTCTTTGCACAGAAATACCATACATCAATGAAGTATGTAGGACCCATCCGTAAGGAACTCGGTTTCAGAACAGTATTCAATATCCTCGGACCTTTGACGAATCCCGCTACACCTGATTTCTATCTTTTGGGCGTATACGATCAGTATCTTGCAGAGCCTGTCGCACATGTATTGAAGTCATTGGGAGCTAAGCGTGCGCTTGTTGTTTACGGTGAGGATAAGCTCGACGAGATCTCCTGCTCATCCGAGACATTTGTAGCAGAACTTAAGGCTGACGGTTCCATCACCACATATGAGATCAAGCCTGAGGATTTCGGTATCAAGAGAGGAACAAAAGAAGATATCGTAGGCGGCACACCTGCTGAGAATGCAGAGGTTACCAGAGGAATCCTCGAAGGCAAGATCACTGATATCAGACGAGACGTTGTCTGCATGAATGCCGGCGCTGCCATGTATGCAGCAGGCAAGGCAAACACAATTAACGAAGGCGTTTCACTTGCAAGACATCTTATCGAAAGCGGTAAGGCTCTCGAGACACTTAACAGATTTGTTGAAGAATCCAACAAGTAATTATTTGAAGGACAGGGGAATCAAATGGCAGACATTCTGACACAGATAGCTGAGAATAACCAGAAGTTATATCTCGACAGGAAACTCAATCTTTCTCTTTCGAAAATGATGGATATGGCTTATGCCGCATCCGGATCGGACTTCGCATTTGAGAAGAAACTCAAAGAGGAAGGAATGAGCTTTATCTGTGAATGCAAGAAAGCATCTCCGTCAAAGGGTGTCATATCAGAAGATTTCCCTTATCTTCAGATCGCGAAAGACTACGAGCGCGCAGGTGCTTCATGTATCTCGGTCCTGACTGAACCCAAATGGTTTATGGGATCTCTTGATTATCTTGAGGAGATAGCATCTGAAGTCTCGATCCCGGTCCTCCGCAAAGACTTCACGGTCGATGAGTATATGATCTATGAGGCACGTGCACGTAAGGCTTCTGCAGTTCTTCTGATCTGCTCTATCCTTGATTCGAAGACTCTCGGAAGATATATCAGGATATGTGATGAATTAGAGCTTTCCGCACTTGTCGAAGCACATGATAAGAACGAGTGCGAAATGGCATTGGGCGAAGGTGCAAGGATCATTGGAGTTAATAACCGCAACTTAAGGGATTTCACCGTTGATCCGTCCAACTGCTTAAGGCTCAGGGAGTATGTCGGTGATAAAGCTGTTTTCGTTGCAGAGAGCGGCGTTAAGAAAAGAGAAGACATCGAGCTTCTCGAGCGTGAAAAAGTAGATGCCGTGCTTATCGGTGAGTCCATGATGAGAGCGGAAGATAAGACGGAATTTCTTAAGGCATTGAAAGGAACGGCGTGATGTTTGGAGTTGAGATCAAGATCTGCGGACTTACGCGGATTGAAGACATAATGGCGGTCAACAGATACGGTGCTGACTATGCGGGTTTTGTTTTCTGCAGGAAATCAAGCCGTTACATAGATCCCTACAAAGCCGGTGAGTTGATAGATTACTTAAGGTCTGATATAACTACTGTCGGCGTCTTTCTGGATGAACCCTTGGACAATGTCATTTCCGCGTGCAGAATAAGCGGTGTACAAATGGTCCAGCTTCACGGTCATGAGTCTGAAGAATATGTCGAGTATGTAAGACGCACATTGGACAGACCTGTTATCAAGGCATTCAAGGCTGATGAGAAAGATGCGCTTGAGAAGGCACTGAAGTCAAATGCCGATCACATTCTTATCGATTCCGGCGCAGGGTGCGGCAAGAAATTCGATTGGAGTATCCTTAAGGATTTCAAGAGGGATTATTTCCTTGCCGGAGGTCTCGATCCCGAGTCAGTAGGTGAAGCGGTCTCGATGCTCGGGCCTATTGCCGTAGATGTAAGTTCCGGAGTTGAGACAGACGGACTTAAGGATGAAAAGAAAATAGAAAAGTTTATTAAAGCTGTTAAGCATGGAGGTTAATATGCCTGATTCAAAAGGAAGATTCGGAATACACGGCGGTCAGTACATTCCTGAGACTCTTATGAATGCGGTAATTGAGCTTGAAGAAGCTTATAACCATTACAAAGACGATCCGGAGTTCAATAAGGAACTGACAGAACTCTTTAATGAATATGCGGGAAGACCGTCAAATCTTTACTTCGCTGAGAAGATGACGAAAGATCTGGGCGGTGCCAGGATCTATCTCAAGAGAGAAGATCTTAACCACACGGGTTCACATAAGATCAATAACGTACTGGGCCAGGCACTCCTTGCAAAGAAGATGGGCAAGACAAGACTCATCGCTGAGACAGGCGCAGGCCAGCACGGTGTTGCAACTGCGACAGCTGCTGCACTTTTCGGC
The DNA here is from genome assembly GCA_000621765.1 of Ruminococcaceae bacterium AB4001. GTDB lineage: Bacteria > Bacillota > Clostridia > Saccharofermentanales > Saccharofermentanaceae > Saccharofermentans. Next base: position 16,841 of record JHXJ01000005.1, on the reverse strand, counting down.
ATGGAATGCGTCGTATTCATGGGCAAGGTCGACTGTGAAAGACAGGCCCTGAACGTATACAGAATGAAGCTTCTCGGAGCTGAAGTAATTCCGGTCACATCCGGTACTGCAACTCTTAAGGATGCTGTTTCGGAATGCATGCGTGAATGGACGACAAGGATCGACGATACCCACTATTGTCTGGGTTCAGTAATGGGTCCTCATCCTTTCCCGACTATCGTAAGAGATTTCCAGGCTGTAATCTCACGTGAATCCAAGGCGCAGATCCTCGAGAAAGAGGGAAGGCTCCCTGACTATGTTCTTGCATGCTGCGGCGGCGGTTCCAACGCCATCGGTTCCTTCTATAACTATATCGGAGACAAGGAAGTAAATCTCATCGGATGCGAAGCTGCTGGAAGGGGTATCGATACCTTTGAGACGGCAGCAACGCTCAATACCGGCAAGCTCGGAATCTTCCACGGCATGAAGTCTTATTTCTGCCAGGATGAATACGGTCAGATCGCACCTGTATATTCAATATCCGCAGGCCTTGATTACCCGGGTATCGGTCCTGAACATGCATATCTCCACGATACGGGCAGGGCTCAGTATGTTGCAATTACTGATGATGAGGCTGTTAACGCTTTCGAATATCTGTCAAGAACAGAAGGCATAATTCCCGCGATAGAGTCAGCACATGCAGTTGCATATGCAATGAAGCTTGCTCCTACTCTTGATAAGGACAAGATCATGATCATCACCATCTCCGGAAGAGGTGACAAGGACTGTGCCGCTATCGCACGTTACAGAGGAGAGAATATCAATGAGTAATATAGCTAAAGCATTTGAGAACGGAAAAGCGTTCATTCCTTTTATTACCTGTGGAGATCCCGACCTTGAGACTACTGCTCAGTGCATAGTCGAGATGCAGAAAGAGGGCGCGTCCATTGTGGAGCTCGGTATTCCTTTTTCTGATCCGACAGCAGAAGGACCTGTCATTATGGAAGCCAGCCTCAGAGCTCTTGAAGGCGGCTGCACCACAGATAAGGTTTTCGGGATGGTAAAGAGATTGAGGACCGAGCTTGGCGTTACTATCCCGCTGGTCTTTATGACATATGCAAATGTCGTATTCTCATACGGCATAGAGAGATTCTGCCAGAAGGCATCCGAATACGGCATCGACGGCATCATCCTGCCTGACGTTCCTTACGAGGAAAAGGACGAATTCGATTCTGTCTGCAGAAATTACGGAGTTGATTTCATCTCACTGATCGCGCCCACATCGCACGAGCGCATCTCCATGGTTGCAGGATCAGCTTCAGGCTTTATCTACATCGTCTCCAGCCTTGGAGTTACCGGTGTAAGGAGCAACATAACAACAGACATCCCGTCTCTTTGCGCTGCTGTCAAGGCAGTTACCGATGTTCCCTGCGCCATCGGATTCGGAATATCGACTCCTGAGCAGGCGGCTGAAATGTCTAAGAGCGCTGACGGCGTAATCGTCGGATCGGCCATCGTTAAGATCGTTGCACAGTACGGTAAAGATGCGCCGGCTCATGTCGGTGAATATGTCAGGTCAATGGTAAGCGCTATCAGGTGATATAATATGCGCGGGTCCGGGCTAGTTCCCCGGACCTGCATATGAATATTGACCGGAGTAGCTGATGCACCATAACTTTCTTTTTGATCTAGATCAGACTTTGCTGGATTTCCACGCCTCCGAACGCAAGGCTCTTGAGATCATTGCCGTTAAAAACGGACTTGGGTTTTCTGAAGATGTCTATAAGCATTTCAAGGCCTTCAACAAGTCTCTCTGGCTCGATCTCGAAAAGGGGATCATAACAAGGCAGGAGCTTTTCCTCTCGAGGTTTTCCGAGCTGTTCGAGTACTGCGGCGGCGACTCTTCAGGTGTTGATCTGCTTGAGGTCAATAATGATTTCATCAGGACGATGTCAGTGAACGGAGTTCTGATGGATGGTGCTTTGGAATTCGTAAAGAAGCTCAAGAATGAGATCCCTCTATCCAGGATCTATATCGCCTCCAATGGGGCTACCGTCAACGCAAAGGGGAGGATAGCCTCCACCGGCCTTGATGAGTTTATAGACGGTCTGTTCATCAGTGAAGACATGGGCGTGACAAAGCCGTCTGAAGATTTTTTCGACATCTGTTTTGAAAAGATAGGCGAACCGAAAGAGGCCTGCATCATGGTCGGCGATTCGCTGTCTTCTGACATGCTCGGCGCACAGAATGCGTCTATAGATTCCGTATGGTTCATGCCATCAGGTGATATTGAAAAATCCATGAAAGAATATGATATTGATTATTGCGCTTCGTCTTTTGACGAACTGTTCGACATATTGAAAAGATGGTCAGGTGAAGTATGAATAATAGAAAGATCGCATCAGCGTTACTTGCAGCAACGATGACTGCCAGCCTGTTTGCAGGATGCAGTAAAGAACCGGAATTAATAGAGACGGAAAGTGAGACTACTGCCGCCCCCACGACGGTTGAGACTACGGAGACTACTCCGGAAACAAGTGCCTTTGTGACATATACGGCAGAAGAATACAGGAACGCCGGAGTCAATGAGCTTAACTCCGTACCGATCCTCATGTATCACAGGATCTACGGGATGACCAATGCAGAGACATCCTATACAGGCGGCAATGTCGACAAGGACGGATACAACAGGACTTCCGAAGCATTTGAAGCAGATCTCAGGAGCTTTTATTCACAGGGCTACCGCATGATGAGACTGACGGATTTTGTGGACGGCTATATAGCTGTCCCGTTCGGATACAGCCCGCTCATCCTTACCTTTGATGACGGTATAAGGGACGTTGTTCTTCAGGGATGGAAAGAAGACGGCACTCCCGAATTCGATCCGACCTGTGCGATCGGCATTATGGAAAAGATCAAGGCCGAATACCCGGACTATAACGTCACGGCAACTTTTTTCGTTAATGCAGATCTTTTCGGAAACGGAAGAGAGAACGATGAGAAAGTGCTGAAATGGATGGTCGATAACGGCTATGACATCGGCAACCATACGAGAGACCACGTAAAGCTCGGAGGCTGCGATGCCGATGAGATAGAGAAACAGGTAGGAGCCATCTATAAGCTCCTTGATGAGATAATACCCGGACAATATGTGAATATCGTGGCTCTGCCATTCGGCTCACCCGAGAAAATGGGACCGGACAAGCCGCAGTACGAAAGGATCTTCTCCGGAACCTATGAGGGCTTTGCATATACATCGAAGGCTTCTCTGCTCTGCGCATGGACCAGATCTTATTCTCCTTTTGTCAGAGACTACGACTATACCGCCATCAGAAGGATCCGCGCTTACGACAATGGCGGCAAGGATTGGGATATCGAGCAGAACTTCGCCCAGTTAAACGAAGGAAAAAGGTATATCTCCGACGGTGATCCGAACACGATCGTATACCCGTCTACCGATAATACCAGCGGTGACTGGCTCAAGATGACATATGGCCATCAGGTCATAACATACGATTAATCTCAGTATAGAAGACTAAGATTTAGCGATTATTGATATATTGCTTTTGGCAGGGGTTAGTTTGGCTTTTTTCGGTTGAAAACACACCCCTGCTTTTATATAATTAACATTCGGAAACTATATTTCATTCCACCAACAAATTCCTTGAAAGGAAAGGAGAAATAGACATGATTTATTCGACAGAAGTCAAGAACATGTGCTCTGTTCATCAGGGTGTTCATCACGGTGCTGCACCGATCCCTGAGGAAGCAAAGTGGGTTAGCGCAAAGGAAGTAAAGGATATTTCCGGCTATACACACGGTATCGGCTGGTGCGCTCCTCAGCAGGGTGCCTGCAAGCTGTCCCTCAACGTTAAGGACGGTATCATCCAGGAGGCATTGGTTGAGACAATCGGCTGCTCCGGTATGACACACTCCGCAGCTATGGCATCTGAGATCCTTCCCGGTCTCACGATCCTCGAAGCTCTTAACACAGACCTCGTTTGCGACGCTATCAACACAGCAATGAGAGAGCTCTTCCTCCAGATCGTTTACGGCAGAACACAGAGTGCTTTCTCTGAGGACGGTCTCCAGATCGGTGCCGGCCTTGAGGACCTCGGTAAGGGCGCACGTTCAATGGTAGGTACAACATACGGTACACTCGAGAAGGGTCCCCGTTATCTTGAGCTCACAGACGGCTATATCACAGAACTCGCTATCGACGAGAACGACGAGATCATCGGCTACAAGTTTGTTAACTTCGGTAAGATGATGGACTTCATCAAGAAGGGCGACGAGCCTGCAGAAGCACTCAAGAAGGCTTCCGGTAAGTATGGACGTGTTGACGATGCTGTTAAGTTCATCGACCCGCGTAAGGAATAAGGAGGAATGACAAATGGCAGAGTTATTTGAATCATACGAGAGAAGATTACCCCAGATCAACGCTAAGCTCGCTGAGTACGGTATTGCTTCCATTGAAGAAGCTGAGAAGATCACAAAGGACGCAGGTCTTGATGTTTATCACCTCATCGAAGGCATTCAGCCTATCTGCTTCGAGAACGCTAAGTGGGCTTACACAGTAGGTGCTGCTATCGCAATCAAGAAGAACTGCAGAAGAGCTGCTGACGCTGCTGCTGCAATCGGTGAAGGTCTCCAGGCTTTCTGCATTCCCGGTTCTGTTGCTGACAGACGTAAGGTAGGTCTCGGCCACGGTAACCTCGGTAAGATGCTCCTCGAAGAGGACACAGAGTGCTTCGCATTCCTCGCAGGCCACGAGTCATTCGCAGCTGCAGAGGGCGCTATCGGTATCGCTGAGAAGGCTAACAGAGTTCGTCAGAAGCCCCTCAGAGTTATCCTTGACGGTCTTGGAAAGGACGCTGCAAAGATCATCTCCAGAATCAACGGTTTCACATATGTTGAGACAGAGTATGACTATAAGACAGGCGAGCTCAAGGAGCTCGCCAGAACATGCTACTCCAAGGATCCTGCATCCCCGAGAGCAAAGGTTAACTGCTATGGTGCAGATGACGTTCAGGAAGGCGTAGCTATCCTCTGGAAGGAGAACGTTGACGTTTCCATCACAGGTAACTCAACCAATCCTACAAGATTCCAGCACCCTGTTGCAGGTACATACAAGAAGGAGCGCCTCGAGGCAGGCAAGAAGTACTTCTCCGTTGCATCCGGCGGTGGTACAGGCCGTACACTTCACCCTGATAACATGGCTGCAGGTCCTGCATCCTATGGTATGACAGATACTATGGGCCGTATGCACTCTGACGCTCAGTTTGCCGGTTCTTCTTCAGTTCCTGCACACGTTGAGATGATGGGTCTCATCGGCGCTGGTAACAACCCGATGGTTGGTATGACTGTTTCCACAGCAGTATCCGTTGAGGAAGCTGCTAAGGCAGGCAAGTTCTGATAGATCGAATAATCATTAGATGATATTAAGCCCCCGGATTAAACGCCGGGGGCTTTTTATATCTGCTCCGTCAAATGTCAGAATGACTTTTTAAGAGGTCTTATTTTATTGCTTTTGCGGTTTGAGGCGGCAAATTGCGAGTGCTATTATGAATTTATCCTATTCCCGGAGGTTTATTATGGAAGGATTAGTAACTTCTGAACTGTTGCAGTATGCTTTCATAGCGCTGCTTCCTGCACTCGTGGCAATCGTGCTGGCACTCATTACCAAAGAAGTTTACAGCTCGCTGTTTATCGGTATTGCCGTCGGAGGAATACTCTATGCAAGCGGTAATCCTGTCGGTGCGCTGGAGCACGTTTTCAATGACGGCATCATCGCATCACTTTCTGACTCTTATAATGTCGGAATCCTCGTTTTCCTTGTTTTCCTTGGAATCATCGTTGCACTGATGAACAAGGCCGGAGGCTCGGCTGCTTTCGGTAACTGGGCGTCAGAGCATGTCCATTCGAGAGTCGGCTCACAGCTTGCTACGATCGGACTTGGCGTGCTGATCTTCATCGATGACTATTTCAACTGCCTTACCGTTGGCTCTGTTATGAGACCTGTTACTGACAGACAGAATATCTCAAGAGCAAAGCTTGCTTACCTTATCGATGCTACTGCAGCTCCTGTCTGCATCATCGCTCCCATCTCTTCATGGGCAGCCGCCGTTTCCGGATTCGCACCTGAAGGCACGAACGGACTCATGCTCTTCATCCGCGCAATCCCTTATAACTACTATGCTATCCTTACTATCGTCATGATGGTCACGATGGTTATCCTTAAGATCGAGTACGGACCCATGGCACGTCATGAGGCAAATGCCAAAAAGGGCGACATATTTACTGTTGAGCCTCCCGTTAAGACAGAGGAAGAGAAGGTCAACACAAAGGGTAAGGTCATGGACCTTGTACTTCCTGTAGTTGTCCTCATTTTCTGCTGTGTTATCGGAATGCTCTATACCGGCGGTTTCTTCAGCCCTGAAATGGAAGGCACATTCTTTGAGAAGTTCGTAACTGCTTTCTCTGAAAGTGATGCTTCTGTAGGTCTCGCTTTCGGTTCCTTCGGCGGTATCGTTTTCACGGTCATCTTCTATCTTTGCAGAAGGATCCTCAAGTTCAAGGAGTGCATGTCCAGCATCGAAGAAGGATTCAAGGCAATGGTTCCTCCGATCCTCATCCTTACGCTTGCATGGTCTCTGAAGGCTATGACAGACTCTCTGGGTGCAGCTGAATATGTAGCTGAGATCGTTGACAGATCTAAGGGATCATTCATCGGTATCATGCCGGCAGTCATCTTCCTTATCGCATGCGGATTATCTTTCGCTACAGGAACATCCTGGGGTACATTCGGTATCCTTATCCCGATCACTTTGAGAGCTTTCTCTCTTACTGATTCCGATCCTAAAACAGCTACTCTTGCAATTATCTGCGTATCCGCCTGCATGGCAGGTGCCGTATGCGGCGACCACTGCTCACCGATTTCTGATACAACGATTATGAGTTCTGCAGGTGCACAGTGCAACCACATTGCGCACGTATCAACGCAGCTTCCTTACGCGCTTACAGCAGCAGGCATATCATTCCTGACATTCCTCGTTGCCGGATTTGCACTGAATGCAGCTGTATCTCTTATCGTCGGAATCGTTATGATGATCGGTATGATCTTCTTCCTTAGATGGGTTCTGAAGGCACCTGAGGCTGCTTCTGATTCTTCGCAGCCAAAGACTCAGAAACCTGCGAAAGAATGATCGCGCCAAACATTATGACGCAGCCTGCCAGCTCTCTTGGCAGCATGTTCTCGTGAAGGATGATAGCAGCAGTAATGACTGCGAAAACCGATTCGAGACACATTAAAAGAGAGGCAACAACGGGACTTGCATTTCGCTGTCCCAGGATCTGTAAAGTATAAGCAATGCCGCAGCTCATTATTCCCGAGTAAAGAAGGGAAGGGGCTGCGGTTTTTATGTCTGCGAGATTAGGCTGCTCGAAAATGAACATCGCAACTATCGATATTATTGCAGCTACGAAGAACTGCATGAACGACAGCTGTACGCCGCTCGTTCCGTCTTCTAGGAACTTGTCTATCAGCATTATCTGTAATGCATAGAAGACAGCGCAGATGAGCGCTAATATATCGCCCATGTTGATGTTCGTTAAGTCTTCCGGATTGATGCAGAGAAGGAACAGACCGACAAGTCCGATGAGGATCGAGAGCCATGTAAGCAATGCAATTTTCTTCCTGAGGAACACCACTGAAATGAGCGGTACGAAGAACATATAAAAGGCAGTGATGAACGCGATCTTGCCTGATGTCGAATAGTAGAATGCGAACTGCTGGAAGTTCTGTGCGATCGAGAAAACGATGCCCAGGATAAGTCCCTTTTTGAGCGTGGATTTCTTGAAGTCAAAGCCCTTGTTGATTATGAGCGTGAAGGGCAGGAGGAAGAGCATTCCGAGAGTAGTTCTTATTCCCGTGAAAGTAAATGCGTCGATGCTCTGCATGCCGATCGACTGGGCAACAAAAGAAGAACCCCAGATGATGGCGGTGATAAGAAGTAAGATTATCCCTTTTGGCGATGTGCGGCGCATATATACCTCTCTTTTAGCAAGAGAAATATATATTAACGGAGTGGGTTTTGCAAGGAAATCACATCTCATGCCTTGACGTATACCCTGTGGGGGTATATGATAACTTCAAAGAAACATACCCCGAGGGGGTATCTTAAGCGGAGGTAACATCATGGCTGATAAGAAGTGCCCGCACTGCAGAACGAAGGAAAGATCAGAGCAGGAAGTTAAGGATCTGATCACAAGACTTAACCGTATTGAAGGCCAGATCAGGGGTATCCGCAAGATGGTCGAAGAAGATGCATATTGTGTTGACGTACTTACACAGGTCAGCGCGGCGAAATGCTCTCTTAACAGCTTTTCCAAGGTTCTTCTGGGAAATCATATAAGGACCTGTGTAGCTGAAGATATCAGAAACGGTTCTGACGAGAAGACTGAAGAGTTGGTTGAGCTCTTACAGAAACTGATGAAATAATCTTCAACCTTAGAATGAGTATTCCTGATGGAAAACAATGAAACAAAGACAGATAAATATCTCGTCACCGGAATGAGCTGCGCCGCCTGCCAGGCTCATGTCGAAAAAGCCGTCAATAGTGTTGACGGAGTTGATTCATGCAGCGTATCGCTTCTGACCAACTCCATGACCGTGACCGGAAGTGCCGTTCCGGGAGACATTATAAAGGCTGTTGAAGATGCCGGCTATGGCGCATCACTTGAAGCAGGTAAGCGCAAAGACGGAAATGATTTCTTCAAGAGCATGGAGGAGAAACTTGAAGACAGGGAGATCCCTGTTCTAAAAAGACGCCTTTTTGTTTCCCTGGCATTCCTTGTGGTGCTTATGTATTTCTCGATGGGAGTATCCATGTGGGGCTGGCCTGCTCCGGCGATCCTCTCGGATAACATGACGGGTATCGGAATAGTTGAGATGCTCCTTGCCGGGATCATCATGATGATAAACAAGAAGTTCTTTGTGAACGGTTTTAAGGCCCTGATCCATAAGAGTACGAACATGGATACATTGGTAGCGATGGGGTCGGGAATATCCTTTATTTATAGCTTTGTAACATTGTTACATATGAGTGCAGAGCACGATCACCAGGCTCAGATGGCCTTAATGAACGATCTGCACTTTGAATCCGCGGCCATGATAGTGACACTCATCACGATCGGAAAACTCCTTGAGGCGATTTCCAAAGGAAGGACCACAAATGCGCTCAAAGGTCTGCTTGGCCTGCGGCCCAAGACAGCTGTCCTGCTGAAGAATGGTGAGGAGATCACCGTTCCGGTAGAGGAAGTTAATGTCGGAGACATTTTCGTGGTACGTCCGGGCGGTTCGATCCCTGTCGACGGAATAATACTTGAAGGTGACTGCGCCATAGATGAGTCTGCTCTGACCGGCGAATCAGTACCGGTGGACAGAACTGAAGGTGACAGAGTCTCGGCTGCGACGATCAACAGATCCGGTTTTATCAAAGTAAAAGCTGAGAAGGTTGGGGAAGATACCGCTTTAGCGCAGATCATCAGGATGGTAAGTGATTCCGCAGCTACAAAAGCTCCGATAGCGAGGATTGCAGATAAGGTGTCGGGCATATTCGTGCCGGCGGTCCTTCTCATAGCATTGGCAGTTTTCGTAATCTGGAAGATAACAGGTGCTCCTGTCGGTGATTCTCTCACAAGATCCATTGCAGTTCTTGTGGTAAGCTGCCCGTGCGCATTGGGCCTTGCGACTCCGGTGGCCATTATGGTAGGAAACGGCGTAGCTGCAAAGAACGGCGTGCTGTTTAAGACAGCCGCTTCTTTGGAGCAGACAGGAAAAGCAGAGATAATAGTCCTTGATAAGACGGGTACTGTTACGAGCGGTGTCCCTGTGGTTACTGATGTTATTCCCGCAAACGGAATAAGCGAAAAAGAACTTTTGTCTGAAGCATACGCATTGGAGTTCGGAAGTGAGCACCCGCTCGGAAAAGCGGTAACAGAATACTGCAGCAGCCTGGATCTTGCGATGGTTAAGATAAGTGACTTCAAAGTTCTTCCCGGTAACGGCCTTGAAGGCAATAGCGGCGGAAAGATATTAAGAGGTGGCAATCTCTCATTTATCTCAAAGACATGCGAAGTTGAAAAAGAAATCATCGAAAAGAGTTCGCTATTGGCGGAGCAGGGAAAGACGCCGCTGTTCTTCAGTTCGGACGGAAGACTATCAGGAATAATAGCGGTTGCTGATACCATAAGGGATGATTCTGCTGAGGCAATAGAAGAATTCAAGCGAATGGGTCTTTTCACCGTAATTCTGACAGGTGATAACAGAAGGACTGCAGACAGCATAGGAAAGGCGGCAGGTGTTGACCTGACTATATCTGATGTCCTTCCGGGTGAAAAGGAAAGGATCGTTGAAAGACTTCGCGGATATGGCCGTGTGATCATGGTAGGCGACGGTATCAATGATGCTCCTGCTCTTACTAAAGCAGATACAGGAATGGCTATAGGAACAGGTACTGATATAGCGATAGATGCAGCAGAATGCGTTCTTATGAAGTCGAGCCTTAAAGATGCGGCTGCAGCAATAAGGATCTCCAGAAGAACGATGACCAATATAAAGGAGAACCTGTTCTGGGCATTCATATATAATGTCGCTCTCATACCTGTCGCTGCCGGCGCTTATGCCGCATTGGGACTTACCATGTCGCCGATGCTCGGAGCAGCTGCAATGAGCATTTCCAGTTTTACTGTATGCATGAATGCATTAAGGTTAAATCTTATAAGACCTTATGATGGAAGACACGATAAGAGCGTAAGTGATATCAGGAACATGAAAGAAGAATTAGAGAAAGAATTTAAGACTATAAACAAAAAGGAGAACATTAAGATGGAAAAGACGATCATGATCGAAGGTATGATGTGCGGACATTGCGAAGCAACAGTTAAGAAGGCACTTGAGGCAATAGATGGTGTTACTTCCGCGGAGGTATCTCACGATAAGGGTACTGCAGTCGTTGCGCTTGAAAAAGATATATCTGATGACGTTCTTACAAAAGCTGTCGAAGATAAGGATTTTAAGGTTACAGGAATAAACTGATCCGATTTTGCGGCAAATCACTGAGTCATTAATCCGCCACTTAATGTATAATTGTTCTTAATGAGGTGGGGCTAATGATACATATACTTGTTGTCGAAGACGAAAAACCTATATCTAATCTTATCCGTATGAGCCTGACAAAAGCAGGTTATTCGTGCATGTGCGCGTTCGACGGTGAAGAGGCACTGGATATCATAAGAAATAACTATTTCGATCTTATCCTTCTGGACGTAATGATCCCGAAGATCGACGGATTTGCGCTTATGCAGTACATCCGTCCGATGAAGGTTCCGGTCATATTCCTTACAGCAAAGAATATGGTTGAAGACAGGGTAAGAGGACTGGAACTCGGAGCAGAGGACTACCTGGCAAAACCGTTCGAGATCATTGAACTTCTCGCCAGAGTAAATGTTGTGCTGCGCCGTTATAACAAGACAGATACGGAGATCAGCATCGCTGGCCTTGTCATCGATACGAAGGCTATGATCGTATACAAGGACAATTACCAGATAGCGCTGACTCCCAAAGAGTATGAACTGCTTCTTCTCTTCGTAAGAAATCCCGGTATCGCCATGTACAGGGAAACGATCTATGAGCGTGTCTGGAATGAGCCTTTCCCGTACGGGAGTAAGACCGTTGATCTCCACGTTCAGAGACTCCGTAAGAAACTCGGCTGGGAAGAAGTAATCCATGCCGTTCCGAAGGTCGGATACAGGCTGGAGGCATAGTAATGCGTTTCAGGCAGAAGATGCTCCTCGTAATGGTATGGCTCCTCACATTGAGTTATGGTGTGGGAGGAGTTCTTCTGATAAGGCAGAATTTCAAGAGCAGCCTTGCACAGATGGAGAGGAATGCTGCCGAGTCGTATGAGATGATCCTGCAGTCGGTCCAGCTGGTAAACTACATCGATATCCAGCAGGATCTTTCGAGTATCAGTAATGCCCTCGAAAGAATGAATACCGCCGAAAGCCTTGTAGGCATGAGGCTTTCAAGAAACGGCCAGGTCTTATATCTGACCGGTGAAGACACGACGGATTTCAACAGCGAAGAACCATTTGAATCTTATCGTTTCTCCAGAGGAACACAATATTACTATCAGATAAAAGGAAAGGTGCAGACTAACGGAAGTCCTCTTGAGCTTATCGCGCTCTATGACATCACACCCGTATATGAAGCCAGGGACGAACAGGTCAGGACTTATCACCAGGTACTTATCATATTGCTGTTATCAGGCGGATTTGCCGCTTGGATAATGTCGTATTTCCTCACGAAGCCCCTTGCTAAAGTATCCAGAACGGCAAGAGCATTGGCTTCAGGTCTTATGGATACCAGAGTACATTCCAAGACGAGTGATGAGATCGGACAGCTTGGCACGGACTTCGATAACATGGCCGACAGGCTTACCGATAACATCAACGAACTCAATCTTGCAATGGAACAGCAGGACAGGTTTATGGGAAGTTTTGCTCATGAGCTTAAGACTCCTATGACATCCATTATCGGCTATGCTGATCTTTTAAGAAGCCAGGCATTAAGCCCGGAAGAATCACAGGAAGCTGCAAACTACATCTTCTCTGAAGGAAAGAGACTTGAATCCCTTTCGTTAAAGCTCCTGGATCTCCTTATGATGAAACAGAAGAATGAGAGCATAAAGCTTGTGCCGACGGAAATGAAGTCTCTTATAGAGAACCTGACTTCACATCTTCAGCCTGTATACAGAAACAAGGGAATTAACCTTGTTTGCCGTTGCGAAAAAGGCATGTGCAATACTGATCCGGATCTGTTCAGTTCGCTGATCACTAATCTTCTGGACAACGCAAGAAAAGCCATCGATAACGGTGGTAATATCCTTATAACGGGAGAGAAGATAAAGGGCGCATACCGTATCCGTGTTTTCGACGACGGACGAGGTATGCCGGAAGAAGCCCTCAGGCATGTTACCGAAGCTTTTTACCGCGTCGACAAGTCGCGTTCGAGAGCGCAGGGAGGAGCCGGTCTCGGCCTGACTCTGTGTAAACAGATAATCGAACTTCACAACGGTAATATTTCTTTCACTTCAAAAGTCGGTAACGGAACATGTGTAACCGTATTGCTCAGGGAGATATCATCATGAAAAAGATATACACACTTGTAGTTTCTGTTTTCGTTTTGATGTCGGCTCTTTTGGGCTGGTTCCTTCCGTTGGCGGTATTTAACGTTGATGACAGGATCTATGAAGGCCGGCAGTCTGCATTGGATATAGAACAGATCAATCTCTCATACAGGGAAGACCTGTCGATGAACCAGAAGATCAATGTCGTCAATTATGAATATAATCTTTCTGAAGCCATAAGGATCGACAAAGGAATCTTCCTCCAGTCTGCTGAAGTCAGGCAGATCATCGGTGATTTCCTTTCTGATTTCACGGGAAAAGAAATCGACACGAATAAGTCATGCATAACTACGCCGATGCTCGTTAATCTGACAGGAGAAAACAGGGGAACAATAGTCATCTGGAATGTGGAAATGCAGGTGAATACTAACTGGGGCTTCTACTGTCTGGTCGATGATAAGACAGGCGCCATACTCGACTGCGAGTTCTTTCTTAACTATTTCAATGAACCGGTCGATGAGGATTTTGACTATTTATATTTCTGGCATAAGCTCGTAAACGGACTCGATGAAAACTCAAATGTTGAAAAACAGATCTGTGAGAGTTTCAGTAATGCACTTTATAATCATTATTCAAGACAGATAGAAGCAAAACTCATCTCTTATTCACCTGTGGATTCATGGGCGGATTACGGAACATCAGGCACCCGTATTGTATTCAGAGACTCGAAAAACTATACATTTGGCATCAGTGTCAGCATTTCTGCAGATACATATACCCTGGAAACAATCTGATTTTTTTGAAATTGATGCCGTTTTGATGCCGATTTAGTACTTTTTTGATTTTTCCCTTTGCAATAATACCATCAGAAGCAAAGCAAAGGAGGAAAGATCACATGTTTCCGGATTTAGCATTAAAGATAAAGAATTGTGCCGCAGATATGGGGAGCGGATTTGTTGTGATTGCGGGCTTTTTGCTCGCAATCACTATGGTGTTCATTATGGTTTTCGCACGCTGGAACGTTGTACAGAATGATCTTTCTTCTTATGCAATGAATGCTGATAAACCACGGGTCGAATCAATTGCCGATGAGACAGGAAATGTAACCATTGTCCTGGCTGACCTGAATTGATCTGATCAGTCTTCACCTACGAATATATTCCAGGATGCAATCTCAGTATCTTTAATGGTCTTCATAACGAGTTTTGCATTATCGAGAAGATAGTCGCTGTAGCCCGAAGACCAACCTCGAGCTACCAGTTCCTTGATAACCATACCGCTTATCTCTTCAATGATACCGACTTTTTCAGAACTTTCTTCTTCGCTCATTTGGGAAAGTTTCATAAGCGGTTCTCTGACAGCCTTCAAGGTGGTAAACTCATCCATCGCTCTGAAACGCCATTTGTAATATGGCATATAACAGCCGTTCATGAGGAACAATACCGCGGAAATCTTATATATAAATTCCGTAACGCAACAATAGGCGGCGCCGACATCACCACGCTTTAAGGAGCGGGCATAGTTGAACTGGCCGGTCTTTCCGGCCATGGCCAGGTCTGCAGCGACTTTCTTCTTTAATACATCTTCAGGATAAAATCCTTCCCATACTTTTCTAATAGAACTGAACTTACCCGAAGTATCACGGAATACTTTTCCGTTTACTGCTTCGGCAAGATACATTTGCGGTGTGGCAAGCCAGTCCTGTGTAGTCACAGGTGCAGTTGTCATTCCCGTATGCTCGAAATAGAATTCCTCAATGCTGTGTACTCCGACGCGGTGAGCCCTTGCACCCGTCATGACATCAGAAGGTCTTGCCATTCCGATGTCTGTCCTGTGACTTAATATGAATTCTTCTATGGGAAGAGAAGCGTAGGCTTCAGCAAGATCATCACCTATTATCTTCCTGAGTTCTTCAGGAATCCAAAGGCAGAATCCCGGCGCATAGTCGTGATCTCTTGAGATGTAATCATCGTATCCGAAGCATTCGGATGTCTGTCCTGCAAGACCTGCTGCGATCTCATCTTTATATTCGGCGAAGTTCTTCTCGATCATCGGGATACCGTATTCTTCGAAAAACACTTCTGATATCTTAAGTCCGTTCCACATAATTATCACCTTTGACGGGGTAAACCCCGCATATTTAATATTCCAATACGTGCATTATATCTTATTACTGCGAATATATTTGATTGGCTCTGCAATAGTTTGCACACTGCTTGTTACCGGTTGCAGTAATGCCTGAAAATGAAGTCTGACAAAAAAGAAGCGTTGAACCCAACGCTTCTTTTTATTTATCAATTGTATTGATTACTTATTTGTTTGCCATCTGCTGAGCCTGAACTGCAGTGATAACGATAACGCCTGCGAGCTCGTCTACGCTGCATCCTCTGGAAAGGTCATTGACAGGTGCTGCGAGTCCCTGGAGGAAGCTGTATGCTTCAGCTTTTCCGATTCTCTGGATGAGCTTATATCCGATGTTTCCTGCCTCAAGGTTAGGGAAGATGAGGACGTTGGCCTGACCTGCAACGGGTGAGCCGGGAGCCTTGGAAGCGCCGATCTCAGGAACGATTGCTGCATCGAGCTGGAGTTCGCCATCCAAGAGGATATCAGGATACTTTTCCTTTGCAATCTTAACTGCTTCAACTACCTTGTCTACAAAGGGGTGAGTAGCTGAACCCTTTGTTGAGTGGCAGAGGAAAGCAACCTTTGCTTTCTTGCCCATAAGTGCTTCGAATGAAGCTGCTGATTCAGCTCCGATCTCAGCTAATTCTTCAGGGGTGGGATCCTGCATCAGTGCACAGTCAGCGCAGAGGATGATGCCGTTTTCACCGAAATCACAATCAGGAATCTCGAACATGAATGCGATTGATGCGATCTTTCTTTCGGGAGCTGTCTTGATGATCTGAAGAGCAGGGCGGAGCATGTCTGCAGATGTGTGGCAAGCGCCTGATACGAGACCGTCTGCATCTCCGGCCTTGACCATCATGATGCCGAATGTAAGTTTGTCGCCTGCGATGAGTTCTTTTGCCTTTTCAAAGGTCATGCCTTTATTGGCTCTGATCTCTGCGAGAAGAGTTGCGTACTTGTCGATCTCTGTTGACTTTGTGTGGTCTAAGATCTTTACGCCGGTGAGATCAGCACCGAGTCTTGCTGCTGAACCCATGACTTCTTCTTCAGTTCCGATGATGATGGGTGCCGCTGTTCCTTCTGCGAGGACTTTTGCAGCTGCGAGTATTGTTCTGTCGTCTTCTGATTCGGGAAGAACGATTGTCTTAACGTCACTTCTTGCTCTTGCTTTGATTGTCTCGATAAAGCTCATATGTAATCCTCCTATAAAAAGTCAAACAGATTAAGCTGTTTGCTGTATTTTCCTTCTATTTGCTCAGCATGAGTTCGGGGTTAAATGGTTCTCTGTTCTCAAGCATTACAAATACTATTCTTGCTATCTTTCTGGTCATGGCGATAATCGCCCGGCCAGAACCTTTATCTGTTTTCTTGCGTCGATAGTCTTCTATCAATCGCCAGTTGCTTGTCTGTTTCGATAACCGAATCATTCCAAGCGCTACTTGAACAAATGCCGTTCTTAACTCCTGTGGTCCATTCTTTGTTATATGTCCCAGATGTACAGTTTCATTCGAGTTGTGCACGTTTGGCACTATCCCTATATAAGCT
>JHXJ01000004.1 GCA_000621765.1 Ruminococcaceae bacterium AB4001 | reverse complement strand
ATCCTGCTTCATATCCGCATTCAATATCATATGTGTCATTTGGATCGAGCTTTTGTTTCACTTTTTCTATAAACAGCAATATATTCTTATAATCCGGACTTGCCTGAATGGTAGCGTAGATTCTGTCATCTGCTCCGAACACAGGTTCCATTGCACATAATGTGTAATTGGTACTGTGGACATCCATTCCTATCTTTAGTATTCTTTTCATTGTGACCTCCTTTGTATGTGGTAATTCCCATAGCTTTTGTTTGCAGCTTTAAGCATATAGGTAAATCCACGTTGCTACAAACGTGAGGTCATTTCATATTATCTATGGTAAGTACGGCAAAGTCGATCTGCGCTTCATCGAAAAGAAGATATATGAGATTGAACGGGCTCGCAAGATAATAGCCGAGCGTTCCGATGAAGTTCTTTCCGAGTCCGAGCTTGAATGAATATGTGAGATAAGAAATGAGATGACCCTGCGGAACCGTTCCGAGCTCCGTGATCTTGCTCCTCATCAGAGCAAGGAAAGGCGCATACTGTGCTTTAAGGTCGCTCTGTAAGAACGAATACTGTCCCAGCGGATACTTGTTGCAGAGCAGAGCTGCCGCTACATAAAGCACCAAAGCTGCGAAAAAAGCAAAGAGCGGTCTGAGATCCTTCTTCCCGCCGTTTACGGGAGCAGGTTTAAGTGAAGGCTTCCCGGTGGTTTTACGTGATGATCCTCCGTCAAGACTTGTGAGTTCTTTCATTCGCGTCGATGCCCTTTCTTCGGCTTTTTGCTGTCACTATTCAGATTTTTTGATTATAATACAAACAAGATATTTAATCTATTTTCGGCTAAGTCCTCCGCGCGTGCTATGCACGCTTGTGTGGAAAGCCTCAAACAGATCAAATATCTTTATCCGCTGTAGATATCATTAAAGTCTTCGCATACTAAAGGAGAATCAAAGTGCTCATAAGTCTTATAGTTCCCTGCTACAACGAAGAAGGATCGCTTCCGATCCTTTATGAAGCACTTTGCAATGTCCGTCAGTCGGATCCTTCCGCTGACAGGTATTATGAATTCATTTTCGTAAATGACGGAAGCAGGGATAAGACGTCAGAGATCATTAAAGAATTTGCCAAGAATGATAAATCCGTAAAGTATGTTTTCTTCTCCAGGAACTTCGGCAAGGAAGCTGCGATGTATGCGGGCATGGAAAAGGCAAAGGGCGATTATGTCGCGATCCTTGATGCAGACATGCAGGATCCCCCGTCGCTCATTCCCGAGATGATCAATGACCTGGATTCAGGCGAATACGACATCATCGCTGCAAGAAGAGTTACCAGAAAAGGCGAACCGAAGATCAGGAGCTTTTTCGCGCGCTGCTTCTATAAGCTTATCAACCGCATGTGTGATATCGAGATAGCAGACGGAGCAAGGGATTTCCGTCTGATGAAACGCGAAGTCGTTGATGCCATCTTAAGTGTCAAAGAGCGTCAGCGTTTTTCAAAAGGTATATTTGCCTGGGTCGGATTCAGGACCAAGTGGGTCGAACATGAGAATGTCGAGCGCGCTGCCGGCGAGACCAAATGGAGCTTCTGGAAACTTTTCAAATATGCTATAGATGGTATCGTGGCATTTACGACCGCCCCGCTCCGTATTGCGACTTATATGGGACTGTTCTTTGCTTTCGCAGGGTTTGCTTATATGCTCTACTACTTCATCAAGGCGATAATCAGCAAGATCTGGACAGAAGTTGCAGGTTATCCTTCACTCCTCTGTTTCATCCTCTTCATCGGCGGACTTATGCTGATGTGCCTCGGAATAATCGGTGAATACATCGGAAGAATCTACATAGAGGCCAAGGCAAGACCTATCTACATTACTTCAGAGGAATCAAAAGACTGATCTTATCTGACCAGGTATTTGAAGAAGAACGTATCCTCATATCCTTCACACATATAGTTGTGCGTGCAGTTCCAGAGATGTTCCTCATTGTTTATGTTTCCGAATGAACCTACTCCGTCTGCGGCTGTGGATTCACCTGTAAGCGTGCTTCCGCCGATATAAAATGCCATGGTGAATGCCGGGTAGATCATCACTATCGTAACGAGAACGGTCAGGGCCATCCTGACGACATCCTTCTTCTTGCGCTTGATCTTCCTGGCTACGATTATCTTGTCGGCATCGTAGAGATCCTTTAAAAATCTTGCCAGGAATACGCAGAGAATGAATCTCGGCGCCATGGAACATCTCAGGCAGAAATCATTTTCGAAAGAGACCTTGTACAAAGGTATGAGACAGAGCTCGATGACAGAAGCGATAAAGAGCGCATTCTTCTTTTCGCTCTTATAGAGGATCAGTGCAAACGGAAGCACTTCTATCGCGATGAATGCTATGTAGACCAGGATGCAGACGACCGGATTGCTTATGTATTTCAGGATGAATCCCTTGTCGGATACAGAAGAACTGTTGCTTAAGTACAGAGCGCCGAAGATAAACAGCATCAGAGCACATGAGACGATGTTCTGTACCGTGAAAAGATCTTTCAGAACAGCCTTTGCATCTTTTCCCCTCATCTCTTTTCTGAAGACGGAGGTAAGCGCAACAGGAACAAGACCTAATACTCCCCACGGAGAATAAGCCAGCATGAGCGCGCCGATAAATCCGACGGATCTCGTGTTGTTCATTATGAGTATCAGAGTGACCGCGAGGAATATCGGAATGCACTGGTGGAACACGCTGGTAAGTTCAGCGAAGTTGCATACGTAAGCAAGCTCGGGGACCCATCTCTCCATTCCGTTCCAGGAAGTATACGGGATATATTCGTGGACGATATTCGGGAGTGCATCAAGACCGCCGAAACACACGTAGCAGAAAGGCACCGTGAAACTCGCGCGGCCGATATACTTTGTCATTCCGATAAGCGTCAGGAAAATTCCTATGCCGGTCCAGATGATAAGTGCTATCCTTGCCGCCATTACGCCCATGAGCTTTCCGATCAGCGCTGCAGGCATCCAGTATGTGAAATAGTAGACGAATGCCGCGCCGGAATATGAGGAATTACCAAAATAACTAATGACCTCAGGATTCGTCTGTGTCGAATAATCGTAGACAACAGGCCATCTGTAATTAACAAGGTCGTTCAGTATCGCGGATCTGTAATGGTGGTCGTTGAAGGTCACGACGAATTCGCCGACTCCCGAGAACCATGCTATTACCATCGCGAAAATGAAATACCCGATAAGATATCCCAACGGGATAACGATAGTGGTCTCCCCTTTTTCGAGAAGTTTTCCATCCTTGCCCTTGCATGAATCTTTTACGGCAAAGACAAAAGCTCCCGCCATAAGGATCGCAGCCGGAATACCGATATAGAGTTTTAAGTAGCAGACAAGGAACATCAGGACCGGCAAAAGAAGAAAACCGGCACTCACAGCAAAGAAAGATCTGCAGGATATCCTAATCTCCTTCTTCATCCGTCAGTCTCCCGCGAAATAACGGTAGAAGAAACTGTCCTGATAACCTTCGGCAAAGAACTGTTCCTGAACGACTTCGGCATATTTGGCATTGTTGATGTTACCGAATGAACCGATGTCTTCCTTATCGCTCGGATCGCCCTGGATAACGGATCCGAAGATAACAAAAAGATTCATTAAAGTCGGGATCATCATGAGTATGACCGTAAGCATGACCGCAGCGGACTTAAGCCAACCTTTCCTGGTCGTCGGAGTATTCTTCTCATCCATGACGTCGGATACTTTGTTCATAAGCAGTATGCAGAAATAGAACAGTGCCGGCATGGAACCTCTCATTGCCAGATCGTTCATTTCGGTGATCTGGTAGAAAGGGATTATGAGGAGCGCGACGATCGCTGCAATAAATACGGGATCGTTCTTATGATCCTTATAAAGGATGAGCACGAATGGCAGGACTTCGATCGCAATGAAAACAATGTACGCTGGAATGAACATTCCCGGCTTGTCAAAGAACGTCCATGCGAATCCCTTGAAGCCTGTCGCCGCCGAATTGGACATATAGTAACTTCCGAAGATCACCAGAAGGAGCAGCGCGGATGCGATGTTGGCCGGACTGAAGATATTCGTAAGGTTCTTGGTTACTGTGTTGGTCCTGTGCTTGTTCCCAAAAAGGTAAGCTGCGACCATCGGCAGGATTCCGAATACTGCCCACGGCGAATATGCGAAAAGGATTCCCGCCGTAAGTCCCATGGAACGCGTGTTGTGAGACAGCATCAGCAGTGCAACGACGATAAAGCACGGAACGATCTGATTATATACGCTCGCAAGTTCCCTGAAGTTGCTGACATAGGACATTACCGGCACATACCCTTCATACCAGCGCCACCCGGAATATGGAACGAGCTCATAGATAAGGTTGGGTATGGCATCGAGTCCCGAAAAGAACACGAAGATGAAAGGGACCCAGTAAGTGAACTTCTTTATTACCGCGCTTGCAGCCACGAAAGACAAGAAGATGCCGATCGAATTCCAGAGGAACAGGACGAAATTTCCCGCCCCGAATCCGAACATCTTTCCTGCGAGTGCTGCAGGCATCCAGTAGATAAAGTAATACGAGAAAGCACGCTCACCGGACGCAAGCCCATAGATGGAGATTACTTCCGGATTTGTCTGCGTGGAATAGTTGTAGATAACAGGCCAGTCGTAATCTATGAGGTCTCTTAAGATCGCCCTTCTGAACTGGTGATCCTGAAGAGTATAGATATATTCTCCGACGCCTGAGACAAAAGATATCACCAGAGCGATTACGGCAAATCCGATGATATATGATACGGGTATCTTGATATCCGTGTAATACTTGGCAAGTTTTGTTCCGTTAGGATCGTTAAGACAATCGGAAACAGCGAACAGAACAACGCCTGCAAAGATAAACAGGAGCGGAATGCCCACTGCCAGTTTCAGATATCCGAGGAAAAACATAAACAGCGGGATCGTCAGGAAAAGGATCAATGAAGTATAAAGCCACGCAAAAGGTATCGTAATACACTTAGGCTCGCGCGAAGACTTCTTATGGCTCCCGGCCTTGGCAGCCTTTGCCTTTGAACTGTCTCCGATCTGCTTTACTTCCTTCATTATCCTCTCCTGAAACCCCGCTGCTTGAAATTACTTTTTACTATCAGAGCTGAACAGTCATGAAGTCGATCTGCTGGGGCTCCAACGGTCTGTCCTGTCTGTTTGTCATGACGGAAGCAATCTTATCAACGACTTCAATGCCCTCGATAATCTTACCGAAAGCGGCATACTGGCCGTCAAGGAAAGTGGAATCCTCATGAACGATGAAGAACTGTGAACCTGCAGAATCAGGATCTCCTGCACGTGCCATGGAAAGAACGCCTCTGGTGTGCTTAAGATCGTTCCTGAATCCGTTAGCCGTGAACTCGCCCTTGATGCAGTAACCCGGGCCGCCTGTGCCGATGCCGTCAGGATCGCCGCCCTGGATCATGAATCCGGAAATGACTCTGTGAAAGATCAGTCCGTTATAAAAACCTTTGGATGCAAGGTCGATAAAATTCTGAACCGTAATAGGTGCGATCTCAGGATAAAGCTCGGCCTTCATAACGCCGCCGTCCTTCATCTGGATGGTAACAACAGGATTTGCCATTAGTATTTCTCCTTATCTTCTTCTGTATGATCTCAAGATGTCGTCCTTGATCTTCCAAAGCTTGGGTGAAAGGTCGACATAATAATTGTGGGGATTTTCGAATCTCTTGACGGAATCCCAGAGTGAATCGAGCTCTGTTGTACAGTAAGCTCTGATCTCACCGATCGTAGGCTTGTTATAAACGAGCTTACCGCCCTTGAAGATCTGTACCATGATTTCTCTGGTTCTGTAGTTCTCGAGAACCTTGGACTTCCATGTGTTGTCAGGATCGAAGATCTCATAAGGTTCGCCGTTCGGGATCTCCTCGTCTGCAACCATGACGACGTCAGCCAAAGCCTTGCCTGTAGCGTTGTCGTAGAATCTTACGATCTTCTTTGAGCAGGGATTTGTAACCTTGCCGATGGAATCGGAGATCTTCATCTTAGGGATGATCGTACCGTCGTCAGCCTCAACTGCAGAGATCTTGTAAACGCCTCCGAAAACAGGCTCAGCCTTTGAAGTGATAAGTCTCTCGCCTACACCGAAAGAATCGATGCATGCGCCCTGGCTGATGAGGTCTCTGATGAGATACTCGTCAAGAGCGTTGGAAACAGTGATCTTACAATCCGTAAGTCCTGCTTCATCGAGCATCTTACGTGCACTCTGTGTCATGTATGTAAGGTCGCCGGAGTCAATTCTGATACCCTTGAGTCTCTTGCCCATGGGCTCGAGAACTTCCTTTGCACACTTGATCGCATTCGGAATACCGGAACGGAGAACATCATAAGTGTCAACGAGCAGAAGTGCTCCGTCAGGATATGCGAGTGAATATGCCTTGAATGCTTCGAACTCATTGTCGAAAAGCATTACCCAGGAGTGAGCCATTGTGCCGGAGAGCGGGATATCGAACTGCTGTCCGCAGATCGTGCAGGAAGTGCCTGCTGCGCCTGCGATATAAGCTGCTCTCGCGCCGAGAACGGATGCGTCGAAGCCCTGCGCACGGCGTGCACCGAACTCCATGACAGGTCTGCCCTCAGCTGCTCTTACGATCCTTGCAGTCTTCGTTGCGATAAGAGTCTGGTGATTGATCGTGCAGAGAAGCGCTGTCTCAAGGAGCTGGGCCTGGATGATAGGACCTCTTACCTTAACGAGGGGCTCTTTAGGGAATACGACAGTTCCTTCCGGGATAGCCCAGACGTCACATGTGAATTCAAAACCTCTCAGGTAGTTGATGAACTCTTCATTGAAGTGATAGTTATCCTTGAGGAAAGCAAGATCATCTTCAGAGAACTTGAGGCTCGAGAGATAATCGATAACCTGCTCCAGACCTGCCATGACAGCATATCCGCCATTCTCGGGGATATTTCTGAAGAACATGTCGAAGTAAACGATCTTGTCCCTGTTGCCGCTGTTCAGATAACCGTTAGCCATGGTGAGCTCATAGAAGTCTGTGAGCATGCTCATGTTGGTTCTGTCATTCCACATACCGTAATCCATATGTTTCCACCTCCGAAAGACTTATAGTCTTAATTATGATTTTGCGATCTCTTTGATCGTGGTTGTAAGACCTGCGATACCCTGAAGATCTGAAGGGATGATGATCTTTGTAGATGCTCCCTGGCCGACCTTTTCGAGTGCTTCAAGACCCTTGATGGCGATAAGTCCGTCATCAGCGCCTACGTCCTTGACCATCTGGAGACCCTTAGCCGTAGCTTCCTGTACTGCGAGGATAGCCTGAGCCTGACCTTCAGCTTCTCTGATAGCAGCCTGCTTCTTAGCTTCAGCTCTTAAGATAGCTGCTTCCTTTTCACCCTCTGCGACTCTGATTGCAGATTCCTTTTCACCTTCTGCGATGAGGATCTTTTCTCTCTTCTCACGCTCAGCCTTCATCTGCTTCTCCATCGCTGCCTGGATTTCCTTAGGCGGGATGATGTTATTGAGCTCAACACGGTTAACCTTGATTCCCCAAGGGTCTGTAGCTTCGTCAAGGATCTCTCTCATTCTTGTGTTGATGATGTCTCTTGATGTGAGAGTCTGGTCGAGCTCCAGGTCACCGATAATGTTACGGAGCGTTGTTGCCGAGAGGTTCTCGATAGCAACGATAGGACGCTCGATTCCGTATGTATAGAGCTTAGGGTCTACGATCTGATAGAAAAGGACCGTATCGATCTGCATCGTAACGTTATCCTTGGTGATAACGGCCTGAGGAGCGAAGTCAGCGACCTTTTCCTTTAATGAGATCTTCTTTGCGACGCGGTCGATGAAAGGAACCTTGATATGGAAACCCGTCTCCCATGTCGTTCTGTAAGTTCCGAGACGCTCGATGATGAATGTCGTTGCCTGCGGAACGATCTTGATGTTAGGCAGAATGATGACGAGCAGAATAATGAGCGTGATTGCAACACCGGCTATGGTAGCTCCTGATACTGCTACGATCGTGCCTGCTGAAACTGAAATGATAGGTAACATTTTTACTTCCTCCCCTTTTAGGCGGCGCACTCGACTACGAGTTTTACGCCTTCAATTGATTTAACTGTAACTCTTACGCCTTCGGCAATGTCGGCATCCGCTTTGGCACTCCAAATCTGTCCGTCGACCTTGACCTGGCCTTTGCCTTCTGTGGCATTCAAAGGCACTATTACTATGCCTTCCTTTCCGATGAGCCTGTCTGCATTTGTACGCTGAACATTCTTCTTGCGAAGTGTTTCAAGCTTTGGTCTTATCCAGATCATGCAAAGCACAAAACAGACTACGGAGACGGCAGCCATCACAATGATCTGCGATGAAACCGAAGCACCACAAAGGTCCATGACCATGGCGATCAGTGCACCTACGGCGAACCATAGAGTTGCAAGACCTGTGGTAGCAATTTCGATGATCAGCATGACAATTGCAATGACGAGCCAAATAACCCACCAACTGATCATTTCTTTAATCCTCCCTTGTTTATTTAATGCGGGTATTCCGGCCCGCATTTAAACAATTATATCACCTTAGAGATTTTTAATTAATATAAAGAGAACCGATTGCAGGGGACCTTGAACTATCACATCCCTGTAAGGCTTATCTGATAAACACTTCTTCCAGAGTAAGTCCCCTGGCAGGCAGTGTCTTTCCCGCAAGGCTCCTGTCACATGAATCAATAATATTCCCGACTTCGTCAGGCTCTATCTTTCCCTGTCCTACATAAAGAAGGGTTCCGGCAATTATCCTTACCATGTTGTAGAGGAAGGCCTCGCCCGACACCTCTATCTCTATCTGGCACGGGTCTTCACCTTTGGCTTCAACCTTTACTCCGAAAAGCCTTCTTACTGTCGTCTTCTGTGATCCGCCCGTTGCGCAGAATGCCGCGAAGTCATGCTCGCCGGCGAAAAATGAAGCAGCGGCCTGCATTTTCGCGATGTCAGGCTTAATGGGACAGTAATATGAGGTCCTGTCCAGGAGCGGACTTCTCGTGGGAGAAGAATAGATGCGGTAGATGTATCTTTTGCCCTTGATGTCGAACCTTGCCGAAAAATCATCGCTCACATAGAACGACTTCTTTACGGCGACATCGTCCGGCAAAAGCGCATTCATCGCCAGAGGGAATTTATCCTCGGGAATTACAAACGGGACGTCCGCATGACTTAAGTGACATCTTGCGTGCACACCTGCGTCTGTGCGGGAACATCCCGTTAAACGTATCTTTGTTTTATAAAGTTCTTCGAGCGCCTTCTCGATCACATCCTGGACAGCTCTCGCGTTCTCCTGTGACTGGAATCCCGCGAAATCAGTGCCGTCAAATTCAGTAATGAAGGCTATTCTCGGCATATCGGATCACTTGCCGTTTTTGCCGTCGTCAACGCAGGACTTACCCATCATGGCAGCACCTACGATACCTGCGTCATTACCCATCCGGGCAAGCTCGATGCGGGTCTTCGGAACTCCGGGTCCGAAGTAAGGACGTGACATTGTCTTCTCGCGCATCGGGATAAGGAGCGGATCGCCTTCGTTGCATACACCGCCGCCTACGACGAGGATCTCAGGCATGAATGCGTTGATTGCATTGGCGAGACCGTCAGCAAGATAATCAGTGTAGCTGTCAACGACTTCTGCAGCTGTCTTATCGCCTTCACGCATTGCTACGAATGCGATCTGTGCATTCCACTCGCCGAAATCTTCCTTGACCTTGTTGAGCAGTGAATCAGGATTTGCCTCAGCAGCTTCTCTTGTCATTCTTGCGAGAGCCGTAGCGGAAGCATACTGCTCGAAGCAGCCCTTTCTGCCGCATCCGCACTGTACGCCGCCTGAAACGAGAACGGTGTGGCCGAACTCGGAACCTGCCTGGTTAAATCCGGAGAAGATCCTTCCGTTAACGATGACGCCTGCACCTACACCCGTTCCCAATGTGATGGTAACGGAATCCTTTGCGCCCTTTGCGGCACCTGCTACAGCCTCAGCCATTGCAGCGCAGTTAGCATCGTTATCGATATATACAGGAAGATCAATAACTTCCCTGATAAGCTTTCTCATGGGAGCTTTGTTGAAAGGAAGGTTGCTTGAATATACAAGAAGTCCTTCGTCGTTATCGGGAGTTCCGGGAGATCCGATACCGATGCACTCGATATCCTTTACCTCAAGACCTGCATCCTTGATAGCATCAGCAGCAAGCTGACCCATATCGTGAATGATCTCTTCCATTGATCTCTCAGCTCTTGTCTTGATCGACAGCTTGTTAAGAAGTTTTCCTTCTCCGTCAACGATACCTGCTTTGATGTTCGTACCGCCCAAGTCGATTCCGCAATAATAACCCATTCGAATAACCCAACCTTTCGCTTATAGCTTTTTATTAGCAACTAGAATTCTAACACAGCGCAACTTTTATCTCAAAGAGAAATCAATGACGACAACGAGCGCTGCAAGTAACGTAAATAGTATTCCGGTGAGAACATCTCTTCCGTTCATCTTGAGCGGATTTAATTTGGTTCTTCCGGCACCGCCCCTGTAGCATCTCGCATCCATGGCGACGGCAAGTTCATCAGCACGCCTGAAGCTCGATACGAACAGCGGGATCAGCACGGTAACATATCCCTTGATCTTATTGATGAAACTTCCCGTATCGTAGTCAGCACCTCTGGACTGCTGCGCCTTCATGATCTTATCGGTCTCAGCAGCAAGAGTCGGTATGAACCTGATGGCGATGGACATCATCATGCTCATCTCATGGACCGGAACCTTGATTATCTTAAGAGGCGAGAACAGCTTTTCGAGCGCATCGCTCATCTTCAGAGGAGTCGTGGTCAGAGTCAGTAGCACGCTTGTAGAGACGATAAGGAACATAAGCCTTACAGCCATTATCGCTGCCCTTCCTATTCCGTATCCCGTGATCGTTATTATCTTCCACGAGAAAAGGACATCGCCCTGTCTGATGCTGAATACGTTGATGATGAATATGAACAGTGCCAGCGGAAGCATAGGCTTAATAGTTGACCAGAGTATTCCGGGCGTGACTTTTGCAAGGATAAGCTGGACTATTACGATTCCCGCAAGCACAGCGATAGCGATAGGTTCCTGGATCATAAAGATCGCGACAAGATAGACCGCGTAAAGGATGGTCTTGATGCGCGGATCCGTCTCGTGGAGGAAAGAATGCGCAGGATAATATCTGCCGATACTTATCTTATCGAGCATTTCCGCCTCCTGCCCTGCTCACCGCGGTCACGACCGCAAGAGCCTCCATCTCGGGAATGAAATAGTTTCCTTCGAATCTTATGTCCGGATATGTCTTTTTGAGCTCGTCTTTAAGCATCGCCGAAAACCTTGTGATCCTCGGCGTCTGCACTCCGATCTCATCTGCTTTCGACTTCTCGAAAAGCTCATAGGGAGTGCCTTCAGCCCTTATCTTTCCGCCCTTTATAAGGCAGATCCTGTCGCAGTTGACT
Organism: Ruminococcaceae bacterium AB4001; assembly: GCA_000621765.1. Classification (GTDB taxonomy): domain Bacteria; phylum Bacillota; class Clostridia; order Saccharofermentanales; family Saccharofermentanaceae; genus Saccharofermentans. The sequence goes on along the minus strand of JHXJ01000004.1, from coordinate 149,014 downwards.
GCAGCTTCATCCATGTTGTGTGATACGAGGATTATCGTGGTGCCGCTGTCCCTTAACCCTTTTATGACGGCAAACATCTCCTGTCTGCCTTTAGGGTCAAGACCGCTCGCAGGCTCATCAAGAACCAGTATCTCAGGTCTCATTACAAGGACGCCCGCCATTGCAGCGCGTCTCTTCTGACCGCCTGAAAGTTCGAACGGACTTGAATCAAGTTCCTTCTCTGTGAGGCCGACCTTCTTTGCCGCTTCAAAGATAAGGTCTTTCTGATCCTCTTTTGCGATGTTCATCTTTTTAAGTCCGTATGCAATGTCTTTGTATACGGTCTCTTCGAAAAGCTGGTATTCAGGATACTGGAAAACGAGGCCGACCTTCTGTCTGATCTTCATCGTATCCTTCTTATTGCTGCAGGACAGATTGCCTTCTTCAGTGTGGATAACCACATCACCTTCAGTAGGTCTGATGATGGCATTCATGTGCGATATGAGCGTCGTCTTTCCGCATCCGCTGTCTCCGACGATACCTAATACTTCGCCTTTTCTGATATCGAGATTTATGTTGTCGATCGCCTTTGTATCACCGCCGTCATAGGAATACGTGAGTCCTTTGACTGACATGATGATATCTTTTCCGCCTGTACTCTTTCCTTCATCCGGAACAGCGTCAGGTACCTTGATACCGGGCTTTTCGAGCATTTTTGCAAGGCTCTTTATGAGTGACTCATCTGATCTTAAGTCTTCTTTTGTAAGCTTTCCGCCCGCAAGTCTTGCGATCTCGAAAGCATAATTGAACTTGACGGGTCTTTTAAGGCCGTACTTCCAGAGATCGTCTGACATAAAGATCTCTTCAGGAGTTCCTTCCATTGCGACCTTGCCCTTGTGTATGATGACCAGCTTGTCGCACCTTAAAGCTTCGGTCATGTCATGCGTGATCGTGATAAGAGTAAGACCCTTTTCAATACGCATCTTTTCGACGAGTTCGAGGAATTCATCCCTGCTCACGGGATCCAACATTGCCGTAGCTTCATCGAGGATCAGGATGTCAGGACGCATAGCAAGCGCGCCTGCAATCGCAAGCTTCTGCTTCTGTCCGCCTGAAAGAGCCATGGTCTCCCTGTGTCTTAATTCATAGAGGCCGACGTCTTTCAATGCCTGGTCAACACGCTCTCTGAGTTCAGGATTGGGAATGCCGAGATTTTCAGGACCGAAGGCAACGTCTTCTTCGATCATGGTGCCGACTATCTGGTTATCGGGATTCTGAAAGACACAGCAGCAGTGGGATCTGATATCCCAGAAAAGATCATCGTTGCCTGCATCCTTGCCGAAAATGACAACGCGTCCGCTGTCGGGAACTTCCAGGATATCTATTATCTTTGCGAGAGTGGATTTGCCGGAACCGTTGCTTCCAAGGATCGCTGTATATGAGCCCTTTTCGATGCTGACAGAAATGCCGTCAAGCGCGCGTCTTGGCGCTCTTGATGAGTTCTCATCAGTGACCTCGTATGAGAAAGTAACGTCACTGATCTCTATTCTGTTACTGTCATCAGGCAAATCCGAATGCTCCGTTTTCTATTTTGTAGCAACATTTTAAAGAGAACGGGGAAAGATGTAAACCTTTCCCCGTAACTGATTAACAATTCAATTTGTACTCTTTGTTTGTGTATTTATTACACGAACTCCAAGATAGCCATCTCTGCGCCGTCACCACGTCTTGCGCCCAAACGGGTGATTCTTGTGTAACCACCGTTTCTGCCTGCATATCTGGGTGCGATGTCATCAAAGATCTTGTTAACAGGATTGATGATGTTACCCTCTGCATCGTGGCTCTTGTTGACCCACTTGATCATGGCTTTTCTTGCAGCGAGACGTGAAGGATTGTCGATCTGAACTGTCTTTGTCTTAACTTCACGATCAACCACTTCGTACTTAGCGCCGCTCTTAGCTGTCTTTGTCTTTAAGACCTTCTTGCCCTTACCGTCGATCTTAGCAGCAGAAACTGTGATTTCCTTCTCTGTGTAGTTATCACTTTCCTTTACTGCGGAAGCAACGAGCTTCTCAACGATAGCGCTGATCTCCTTAGCGCGGGCAACGGTTGTCTCAACCTTACCGTTTATGATCAATGTTGTGACCTGATTCTTCAGAATAGCAGCGCGCTGATCTGAAGCACGGCCGAATTTTCTGTTAGGCATTTATATATCCTCCAATAAGCTTAATCTTCTGCTTCTCTCAAGTGCAGACCCATCTCTTCGAGCTTTTCAATGATCTCTTCGAGGGACTTCTTACCAAGGTTTCTAACCTTGATCATCTCGTCCATTGAACGAGCAACCAGATCACCAACTGTGTTGATCTGAGCTCTCTTGAGACAGTTGTATGTACGTACTGAGAAATCCATGTCCTCAATTACACCGGAAAGCTTGGAGTCATGCTCGCCGCTCTCTTCGATGTTCTTGAAGCTCGGAGCTGAATCGGTATCAGCGAGAGCTGTAAAGAACTTGAGGTGTTCGATCAAGCAGTTAGCTGCTGAAGAGAGAGCCTCATCAACATCGATCGTGCCGTCTGTCCAAACCTCGAGTGTAAGGCTGTCATAGTCTGTTCTTGCGCCTACACGTGTGTTCTCAACCTTATAGTTAGCCTTCTTAACAGGTGTGAAGATGGAATCGATCGGGATTACACCGATAACCTGCTTAGCGGGCTTATTCTGCTCTGCCGTGTTGTATCCGCGGCCCTTGCTGAGTGTGAATTCCATGAAAACGTCATCACTGCCGTTGAGGTGGGCGATAACATGATCAGGATTCATGATCTCAACTTCAGGTCCATGAACGATGTCGCCTGCTGTAAGCTCGCCGGTTCTGCCCTTAGCGACGCTGATGCTGACGATGTTGGACTCGTTGTGAAGCTTTGCGCGGATACCCTTGATATTAAGGATAATTTCCGTCATATCCTCGATAATACCCGGAACAGTGGAGAACTCATGCTTAATCTTTTCGATCTTGATAGATGTTACTGCCGCGCCGGAAAGTGAAGAAAGGAGAACTCTGCGGAGTGAGTTACCGAGAGTTGTACCGAATCCACGCTCGAGCGGGGCGATGGTATATTTGCCGTAGGACTTATCCTCGTTGGTCTCAACGCACTTAACGGTCGGCTGGCTGATTTCCATCATGTTTGTTCCTCCTAGATTATTTCAAAATCTTGCGATCCGGATGTTATTACTTAGAATACAACTCGACGATAGCAACTTCGTTAACAGGTACTTCGATCTGATCTCTTGTAGGCATAGCAAGGATCTTGCCGCAAAGCTTATCCTTATCAGACTCTACCCAGGCAGGTGTAGCTCTGGAACCTGTAACTTCGATGATATCCTTGAATCTCTGTGAGCTCTTGGAACCCTCTTTGACTTCGATAGCATCGCCAACCTTTACCGCAAAAGAAGGGATATTAACGATCTTGCCGTTAACCTTAACTCCTCTGTGGCTTACGATCTGTCTTGCTTCATCTCTTGTGCGGGCAAAACCCATTCTGAAAAGAACGTTGTCAAGTCTTGTCTCAAGAAGGATCATGAGGTTTTCACCGGTTGTACCATACTTGAGCTTCTGAGCCTTCTCATAGTAATTTCTGAAAGGCTTCTCGAGAACGCCGTAAATAAACTTTGCCTTCTGCTTTTCCTTAAGCTGCATACCATACTCGCTCATCTTACGAGGTCTGGATGAACCGTGCTTTTTGGATTCTTTCTTCTCTACTCCCAAGAAAGCAGGCTCAATACCGAGGGCTCTGCACTTCTTAAGGACAGGTGTCATATCTCTAGCCATTGCTATATTCCTCTTTTCTAAACAAATTCTGCAAGTAGAAGATTAAACTCTTCTTCTCTTGGGAGGGCGGCATCCGTTGTGCGGAACCGGTGTTACGTCCTTGATCATTGTGACTCTGAGGCCTGCTGTCTCAAGGGCTCTTACTGCGGACTCACGTCCGGATCCAGGTCCCTTAACATAAACATCAACAGTCTTCATGCCGTGATCACAAGCTGCCTTTGCAGCCTTCTCGGAAGCAACCTGAGCAGCATAGCTCGTGCCCTTACGTGAACCCTTAGCGTCCATACCTGCAGAAGCCCAGGAAATTGTATTTCCCTGCTTATCGGTAATTGTGATAATCGTATTGTTGAATGTAGCATGAATATGAGCCTGACCGTCAACGACGTTCTTACGCTCACTTCTTCTGGGTCTTAAGCTTTTTTTCTGTGCCATTTTGACTTACCTCACCTTACTTCTTCTTACCAGCAACTGTATGCTTCGGACCCTTACGTGTACGAGCATTAGTCTTTGTACGCTGGCCTCTTACAGGGAGTCCCAGTCTGTGGCGACGTCCACGAAGGCAACCGATATCTGTAAGTCTCTTGATGTTGGACTGTACTTCTCTCTTAAGGTCACCCTCTACTTTGTAATTGTTTTCGATCTGGTCACGGATCTTCGCAACCTCGTCCTCTGTCAAATCCTTAACGCGTGTGTCGGGATTGATGCCTGTGTTGGCAATAATCTCATCTGCACTTGTCTTTCCGATTCCGTAAATGTACGTAAGAGCAATTTCAATTCTCTTGTCATTCGGTAAATCTACGCCGGCTATACGAGCCATTTAGTGTACCTCCGTATTGGATAAAGTAGTTTTAATCTCTATTTGACACGCGTAAGTCAAGGAACTCCGGGTTAGGGAGCAGCCGCCCTCTCGGTAACGGTGAGTAAATATGATTATTTCTTCTTAAGTAGTACTTGTGCGGGAAGGAGCTATTATCCCGCGGTCTTCTTTATATGGCGTACGGGGCTAATTCCGTACTGTTTGAAGACCCGTCAAATGTCTTAACCCTGTCTCTGCTTATGCTTAGGGTCAGAACAGATGACCATTACCTTGCCGTTGCGGCGAATGATCTTGCACTTTTCGCACATCGGCTTAACTGACGGTCGTACTTTCATTTTCAGTACCTCCTGTTGCTGATATTTTTCCACAACAAATACAGGCGCCTTTTGAGCGCATGCTAAACAATTATAGCAGAATCGAAAATGATTTCAACAAGAAATTTTCAGTCTTTCCGCACCCTGTTCATCTTCCGTTCCGGGGACGGAAAGCGTCTTTTATTCAATAACAGGAGCTGCCCCAAAAGCAGCTCCTGTGAGTACTTATATTAGATAAGTATATTTTAACCGAAGATTCCGCCTGATGCAGGAAGAGGTATCGTTACCATGAAGATGACTGCGAAGATAAGGCAGACAAGGCTTATGGCAAGAACGATCTTCTTGTTTGTCTGGCTCTTGAATACGCCTACGATACCAAGCAGGAAGAGTGCAACGCTGTAGATAACCGTTACGAGCGAGAACTTGTCGCCGTTGGCATTATCCTGTCTGCCCTGTTCGATTACCTGCTCTGCTTCATCGAGCTTTGCATAAGCATCTGCAAAATAAGAGTCAACGAACGCCTCATCCGTAAAAGGTGAAGTCAGTGCTTTGCCGCTTTCATCGCAGAGCCAGTTAAGTATATCTTCAGTATCATTAACGCCGTCGTTGAAAGCTTCCTGATCGTATCCGATAATTGCAGCCATGTCCTCAGTCAGGTTGTCCTGGCAGAACCACTGGAGCTTCCAGACACTTGCTTCAAGAGCCTTGGAATCATTTGTCTCGTCCGCATAAAGGATCTCAATCTCATAGTTCATGATGGTATTCCATGAATCCATGTCCTGTGTCATTGTCTGGACTGCGGAATTGTACATTGAGTTACCGTCGCTGGAGAGATTGTTACTTGTAGCATAGTTTGTAGCCTGGTTGCCGCCGTGGATGGAACCTACATAGCTTGCCCATGCTGTAAGCAGTGCTGTAATACCCAGAAGGATTACAGTGATGATCTCAAGAGTTGACTCGTTCAGGAAAGACTTCTTTTCCTCAGTCTTCTTCTCTTCTTTTGTTGCTTTCTTCTCGTCTTCCATAAGTGAATGTTCCTTTCCATAACAAAGGCACAATTATCGAAAAGATAACTGTGCCTTCGCAGTTAGTTTCTGATTATATATTTATATAAATATTTATAACAGGCCAATATATTAAAAAACTATCACGGTTTCGGCTTCTTTTCACCTCTCCATGTAATCCTTCCGCGGGAAAGATCATAAGGCGAGATCTCCATTGTTACTTTGTCGCCCGGAAGAATCTTGATGTAATTCTGTCTAAGCTTTCCTGACAAATGAGCAAGAACAATGTGTCCGCTGTCGAGCTTTACCTTGAACATTGCGTTGGGCAATGCCTCATCAACTACTCCCAGTACTTCAATAACATCTTCCTTCGCCATTAATAACCCTCCTCATAGTCATAAGTTGTAAGATACGGACCCTCATCCGTAATCAGTATCGTGTTCTCATAGTGGCTGGCAGGCTTTCCGTCCTGTGTGACTATCGTCCAGTGGTCGTCCAGCTGCTCAATCTCGCGTGAACCTAATGTTATCATCGGTTCGATGCAAATTGCCATACCTTTTTTAAGTTTATATCCGTGACCGGGTCTTCCGTAGTTCGGAACGTCCGGATCCTGATGCATCGTTGTTCCTATTCCGTGACCGGTAAGTTCTCTTACGACGCCGTAGCCGAATCCTTCACAGTATTCCTGAACTGCATGACCGATGTCACCTGTTCTCATGCCGACCTTTGCAAATTCAAGACCTTTCCAGAAAGCCTCCTCGGTGCGCTCGACAAGAGCCTTTACCGGAGCTGCCACTTCACCGACCATATAAGTCCTGCATGCGTCAGACTGATATCCGTCAAGGATCGCACCGACATCAACGGAGATTATATCACCCTCCTGCAGGATCCTGGTCTTTCTGGGAATTCCGTGAACGACCTCATCGTTGACGGAAGCACAGATCGTTCCGGGGAACGGGGGCTGGCCGTAGTTCAAAAAAGACGGGATTGCATCATAACTTCTGATAATGTCGTAGCAAAGCTTATCAACATCATGAGTGGAGATGCCGGGTCTGATCTCATCTCTGCATGCCTTGAAGACATGCTGGAGAATCTTTCCCGCTGCCTTCATCTTCTCAAATTCTTCACTGGTAAGGATCTCTACCATTTACGTTACCTTTTTCTAATCAGAGTCCGAGATCCTTAAGTCCTGCTTCGATGGAAGCGATGCAGGTCTCAGAATCTACATTGTTGTTGCCCTCGACGATTATTCCGCGGGCGTCATAAAAATCAATAAGAGGCTGTGTGTTTACTCTATATGTTTCAAGTCTCTTTGCTACTGTTTCAGGATTATCATCAGATCTCTGGATGACGTTTCCGCCGCAGACATCGCAGATGCCTTCAACCTTTGTAGGCATGTACTTAACGTTGAAGCTTGCGCCGCACTTCTCACATACACGTCTTGTAGTAACTCTGTCCATGATGATCTCGTCATCACACTTTACATATACTACTGCATCGATCTTTGAACCCTTTGCTTCAAGCATCTTATCAAGAGCTTCAGCCTGCGCGATGTTTCTCGGGAATCCGTCAAGGATATAGCCCTTCTCGCAGTCGGGATTGCTCAGGCGGTCCTCAACCATTCTGATAGTAACGTCATCGGGAACGAGAGCGCCCTTGTCGATATAGGACTTGGCTTCGATTCCCAGAGGAGTATTCTCCTTGATGTTATATCTGAAGAGATCGCCTGTTGAAATATGAGCGAGAGAAAACTTCTCTCTTAATACTGTAGCTGATGTTCCTTTTCCGGAACCGGGAGCACCAAGAATAATCAGATTCATAAAACAGCCTCCTTATTTTTTGATGTAGTTCTTACGCTTCTTATCTTTGCCTGACTGCTTAAGCTTTTCTTCCTCAGCCTTAAGAGCATTGTCGAGCAAAGTCTTCATCTCGATAAAACCGCCGCCTACGAGTGCGAGTCCTACGCCGCCGAATGCGATACCGTTCAAAGACGGGATCAGGTTCAGGAACATAGGGATTACGCAGAGGAATACGAGGAAAGCGCTGTCAGCAAAGTTCAGATTGTTGAATACATTCATGAGATACTGTGCTGTGGGCTTTCCGGGTTTGATTCCCTGGATATATCCGCCGTTCTGCTTTATCTGGGAGGAGACATCGAAGGGATTGAACTGCATGATCGTGAAAATATAAGTAAAACCAACGAGCAGGACTAAGAACAGCGGGATGAATCCTAAGCTCGTAGGGAAATTCTTTGCGCCGACAAACCAAATGCTTTCAGATTCCGGAGCGATCATCGTAAGGATGGACGGAATGAGAAGGATGAAAGTAAGCGAATAGATGATGGGTGTGATCCCTGCCTGTGCGACCTTGAGGGGCAGTACCTGATTCTGCATTCCGTACTGCTTCATGCCTACGGTTCTCTTGGAGAAGATGATCCTGAGCTTCTTCTCGCCCATGTTGACGAGGAGAACGAGGAACAGCATTCCGATAAGGAACAGGATTCCGATGATCATAAGGAGGAGCGAGAGATAAACGCCGCCGTCCTCAAATTCGAAATAGAGCATGACTACATCACGCGGAATATTGTGGATGATGCCTGTGAGGATGATTATCGTAAGTCCGTCGCCTAAGCCCTTGGTGTTAAGGAGTTCTACACACCATCCGCAGAAAGCGCTTCCGATTGCAACAGACAGACCGCAGAGAACGATGCCGACCCAGAAGTTGATCCTTGTGGTAACGGCGCCTCTAATGCCTACGCAGTAAAGAGCTGCGAAAACGGCTGCCATGGCAACTGCAGCGATCTTTGTATATTTTGTAACGAGCTTTGTTCCCTCTTCTCCCATCTGGGCAAGGTTCCTGAGCTTCGGAACTGCGAGGGTGACGATCTGCATGATTATCGATGCGACCAGGAAAGGATAAATGCCAAGGCTTGTTATTGCTGCGTTTGAAAGAGCTCCGCACGAAAGGATGTTAAGAAGCGTACCCGTGCTTCCCCATTCGCGGATAATACCTGTTGCTGCCTGATGATTGAGTCCGGGTATCGGAATGATCGTGAGAAGACTTAAAACAGATACGATAAGAAAGGTAAAAAGCAGTTTCTTCTTGATATCCGGTGTCTTCCAACTGTCTTTCAAAGTGCCCATTAATTGACATTCTCCTTGATACTAATAAATAAAGCGTATGTATTATAGCGCATATCTGCGCTTTTTTCACCGAGAATCTCAATATCGGGATAACAGAGGATCTCAGCCCCCTACGTAAAGTCTCCGGACACGCTTTCCGACATCACATGTGATCTCGTAATTGATGGTCCCCAAAGCCTCCGCAAGTTCGTCAGCCGATCTGGAACTGCCGAAAACGGTAACCCTGTCACCGATCTGCGGCCTTACATCGAGATCAGTCGTATCTACCATGCACATATCCATGCAGATATTGCCGATTATCGGGCACTTCTTACCTCCGATGACGAGTTCAAATCCGTTGGAGAGTCTCCTGGACAGGCCGTCGGCATAACCGATACCGACTGTCGTGACCTCTGTCTCGCGCTCTGCCGTAAAATGTCTGCCGTAACTGATCGTCGTTCCTGCAGGGACCGTCTTTACATGGATTACCTTGGCATACCAGTTCATGACAGGCTTAAGATCGATATCGACAACAGGCTTCGGGCATCCCGGCGGCATCAGGCCATAAAGGATTATTCCTGCCCTTACCATGTCGAGATGCATCTCTGGGAATCTTAAGATTCCGGCACTGTTGCAGATGTGTCTCTTTGTAAAACGTATGCCCTTCTTACCGAGCTCTTCGATCTCGGAAAGGAATCTCTCATACTGGAGTCTGGTGTATTCATCGTCGTCAGTATCAGCTACGGCGAAATGCGAGAAAACGCCGTAAGGCTCAATTCCGGGCAGTGTGCATGCGCGGACTATCTCGTCAGTCTCGCTTCCGTCGGTCTTAAAACCGATCCTGCCCATTCCGGTATCGAGCTTAATATGGACCCTGATCTTCTTGCCCTTCCTGACAGCCTCATCGGACAGAGCCTTTGCGATGTCATAGGAATAGACCGCCTGCTCAACATCGAATCTTACCGCGTCGGCAAACCTTGAAGGATCAGTAAAGCCTAAGGTCATCATGGGAACTTCTATTCCGTGCTTGCGGAGTTCAACGGCTTCGTCGATGGTCGCGAGGCAGAGCCCTGCTGCACCGCTGTCGATCAGAGTTTTAGCGATCTCCAGTGCGCCGTGACCGTATGCATCAGCCTTTACGACAGCCAGTATTCCCGTTCCGGGAGTGGTTGCCTTCTTTATCTCTTCGAAATTATGTTTAAGGGCGTCGAGATCTATCTCAACACAGGATCTGTCGAAAATACTGTTCGTACCAAATGAATCTTCAGTCATATGCTTATCTTAACCATCCTGCTTCTTTAAAGCCAGCCTCAAATCCGGAGATGACATCCGTCGGAAGCATCGTCCTTACTCCCATTCTTTCTGCTACTGCTTTGCCTGCACGGGAGTGGATGAATACCGCAGAGCATGCCGCCTCATAAGGTTCCATGCCCTGGGCAAGTAATCCTGTCAAAAGACCTGCCAGCACGTCACCCGAACCGCCTTTTGAAAGTCCGCTGTTCGGAACATCATTTACAAAAAGCTTTCCGTCAGGTGTGGCGATCAGTGTCCTGCTGCTCTTCAATACCGTAACGACATTGTTTTCGCGCGAGAAAGAAAGCGACAGCTCCTCTGCGTTTTCTTCAACTTCAGGAGCCGCGATTCTCAAAATTCTCGCGAACTCACCGACATGTGGAGTTATAACCGCGGGCAGGGTCCTCTCTTTAAGCCTTTCTTTTGTCCTGGCCATGACGTCAGGTGTGCCGGAGAGGGCGCCTGCGTCCAGAACGACTCTTGGCGCGTCTTTAAGGAACACTTCGGTCAGTGCTTCCATATCCTTGTAATCCTGGGGGATTCCAGAACCTATAAGAACGGACGATATCCTGCTGCAGAGTCCTTTTGCTTTTCTGAGAAGTGCTGCAGTGTTGTCGGGTCTTAACTCGAGCATGGCGCACGGTTCCGAAAACCTTACCGCATCAAGCGTCTTTTCTTCGGAAAAGACCTTTACGAGACCCGCGCCGGATCTCAGAGCAGAACCCGTGGCCATTACGGCCGCACCCGTCATGAATTCCGAGCCGGCGCAGATCAGTGCCGTGCCGAAAGTATTCTTGTGCCCTTCTTCAGGTCTTTGGGGTTCAAACCCTGCGATAAGATCTCTTTCAAGCCTAACGATATCAGCCATTTTTCTCCAGGTCCCTGTTCGGTACAAGATCCTCGTTGCGGATCATCTTGATTGTATTGATGTCGAACGGTGTCTCCTGGTATACGTAGTAGTTGAGCCAGTTCGTATACATGAGGGTAGCCGAAGACCTCCACTTGAGAAGCGGTCCCTTCTCGGGGTCATCATCTATGTAGTAGTTCTTCGGAAGATCGACGTCGTTAAGTCCTGCAGCAAGGTCTCTCCTGTATTCCCTGTCCAGGGTATCCCTGTCATACTCCGAGTGGCCCGTGATGAAGAACTGTCTTCCGTGAAGATCCGAGATTGCATAGATACCGCACTCTTCGGATTCTGAAAGGATCCTTAAGTCAGCTCTCTTCTCAACGTCTTCGCGTCTGACTTCCGTATATCTTGAATGAGGAACATAGAAGATATCGTCAAAACCCCTGAAAAGCTTGACCGGTCTGCTCCATGTCATTGAGTGCTCGAACACGCCGAAAACCTTCTTATCCAATACGATCTTAGGGATTCCGTAATGGTAATAGAGTCCTGCAAAAGCACCCCAGCATAAGTGAAGCGTCGAATAGACATGTGTCTTGCTCCATTCCATTATCTCAACCAGTTCGGGCCAGTAATCGACCTCTTCGAACGGGAGTTTCTCGATCGGAGCACCTGTAATTATCATGCCGTCGAAGAATTCTTCTTTGATCTCATCGAAAGTCTTGTAAAACTTAAGAAGGTGTTCTACAGATGTATTCTTATTCTTCGACTGGTGCGTCTTGGAAAACAACAGCTCGACATCTACCTGGATCGGTGAATTGGACAGGGCTCTTAAGAGCTGTGTCTCCGTCGTGGATTTGTCGGGCATGAGATTGAGGATCAGGATCTTGATAGGTCTTATATCCTGGGATAGGGCCCTGTTTTCCTCCATAACGAAAATTCTTTCCTGCTCAAGGATGTGCCTTGCCGGAAGATTGTCTGCTATTCTGATAGGCATAATATGCCTCCTTTATTCTTGAAGATCAGTGCGCGGCAATGAATTCATTAAGAATAGATTCAGCCGGCACCTGTTCGGGGCTGATGACCGGGATCTTTCCCAGATGCCCCATCAGTTTATTGGCTTTTACAAGCGCTGCAGAAAGGTCTGCAAAGGATTTACCCGTAGGAGATTTCTCCATAAAGACGCTGGGTTCGATGGAACCGTTGAGCGCCTCATCCATTGCTTCCTGGATATCCCGCATTGCCATGGGAGCTACTATGAGCGATTCATACGCAAGGAATGAATTGACGTGATAGTCGGCAGCGGTAAGGTATTCCTCATAATATTTTTCTTCGGACTTCTGGATCATCGGCCAGTAATCGATCGTGGCAAGAGCATGCGCGCTTCTGTGGCGGTAGTCTCTTATGATCCTTCGAAGGAGCCTGATCTCATTGCTGTCCATGAGCTTGGAGTCATTGTAGACATTGCCGTAAGGCATGATAAAGACCTTGGAACACTTTTCGGAAGGGCATTCGCCTGAGATCCTCGGAGAGAGGCCGTGAAGACCTTCGACCACGAGTATTCCGTCATCACCCAGACAGATCGCATTTGCAGGGTCGCCTTCCCTCTGTACTCTTACCGTAAAATCAAAGAACGGAGGAATGACTGTCTCTCCATTGAGGAGTGCCTTTATATCATGCTGGATCCTGTCTACATCCAGTGCATCGATGGTCTCAAAATCCGGTCTTCCCTCACGGTCACACTTCAGATCCTTGATGTTGTAGTAATCATCGAGCGACAGATGGACTGCTTTGCGTCCTCTGCTGTTGATCCTGTTTGAAAGCCTTAACGTGAAAGTCGTCTTGCCGGATGAAGTCGGACCGGAAACGAATATGGCTCTTTTGTTGACGTCAGCAAAGATCTCGTCGCAGATCGCATCGATCCTGTCGACAAATCCTTTTTCTGATTCTTCGATAAAACGCGGAAGTCTTACGGCGCCGAGGGATTCCTCGAGCTCTTCAACTGTAATGTCGATCCTGTCTCTAAGCTCTGCCATACTGTCTCCTTTAGACCAATTTTATTTTCTCTGAGGAAAGAACCTCTTGATGATGAGCAGGTTTACGAGCCAATCCCATGCGAACTGGACCAGCTTTACTGCCAGATAGATCAGGCTCGGGATCACGATTGCAGCCAAAGCATATAAAAGGACCATGCCTACGACGTGAACACCGCCTGCCAGAACTCCCAATACCGTAGAGAAAGAACCCGCGCTTGCCTGGAACTTCTCGGTATATGTCTCAAGCGTACTGTTGAGATATGCAATGAGGAAATCCTGAAGATCGTCAACCTGTACCGAAAGTCTCGGAAGGAGAAGGCTTACCGTATAACTGACGATCAGATATGATTTGAAAATCTTCTCAAGTAATATCAATATCTTGCCCCACCAGGGCATTCGGTAATATCTGAAACAGATAAACGGATTGGCAAGGAACAGAAGCGTAAATACGGCAATGTGAATAGGTCCGATGACGCCGAAGCCCAAAAGGCCTTTGCCGAGAATGTAGATATAAAGGATTATCGCGTCAACGAGAAGACCATACAGAACGAACAAACCGAAATGCTTACGGTTCTCGTAATCGGTATCGCTCCAAAGTCTTCCGAGCAAAAGTCCTTCCAGATAATCCAAATCAGATACTCCTTTTCCATCCGTCCCCGGAAAAGCAATTCCCGGGCATATTAAAGAATTTTATCACATAACGGCAAATGCGACTACAAAGGAAAATTAACCTTATCTTATAAAATAAAAAAGGCAGGTCTCTTACCTGCTCCCGTCCCCAATCCTTATGTTACAGCTCATCTCAGGACGAAACTGCAACCTGTAGTCTGCTCGATCAACATTCGTAGATTCTTCCACTTCTTAGGGAAATGCTGTTCAGCACCGGCCTTCATTCTTGTCTTATCCTTGAATTCGACTTCGATCTTCCATTCACCGGGGATAATGGTCTTGTCGCCGTACTCATCGGTAAGTCCCATGTTATAGCCGTGCATCCACTCGAGCATTCCTGATGCGGGAAGCTTCTCTTCAATGAGCTTTAATTTGTCTTCGTTGATGGATCTCGTGAAATTATTGTTCCACATGTAGTTGTCACGCCAGGAGATCACCTTGCGCTCAAAGTCATACTTCACCGCATATCCCTCGTTTGAAAAGGTCCTGATCTCGACCTCCAACAAAGTAATAGCTCCGTATGCCTTCGAAAAATCCATTATTGCTCCTTACTCTACTGCAACACCGAAAATACTTCCTGATGTTGTTCCTACGACCAGCATACCTTCATAAACGATCGGAGAAGCTTCAATACAGATACCGGAAGCGGTCTCGTTTGACTTGCCGAGATTCCTTCTGGTCTGGATGTATGTAATTCTTCTATCCTCGTCCTTGATACCCGAATCCGCTCTTATCATGTGGATCTGTCCGATAGAGTCACAGATGACGATGTAAGCGTTCCCCTCAGAATCGTAGAAATCAACAGGTGAACTGTACGAATAGATGTTCATATTATATTCCCAAACAACGGTACCCAAGTCCTTGTCAAATGCAACAACTTTATTACCGCTCGCCAGCCCGTTTGTCATACTAAATGAAAAAATAACAAGATTGGAAATAGAACCCTTTCCGATGATGGGATTTCCGAAGCATCCGCCGCTCTGGTCAGAATCCGAAGACTCGCCGTTGTACGTATAGCAGGGCTCGGAAGACTGCCATACGGTCTCACCCGTAAGTCCGTTGACCTTGTATATGTATGCGGCTCCGCAGTATTCTCCGGTTCCGCCCTGATTGTCGACTTCCGTGCCGACATATACATACGGCACTCCGCCCTCCTCGCTGATCACGGGAGTGACATCCGAATCATCGCCAAGGACCTTGGTCCAGACCATCTGAAGTGTATTGAGATCCAGGCAGCACAGATTCATCGTATTATCAACAAAGTATCCGTAGTTACCGTATACCGCAATGGAGCTCTCGACTCCCATGTGGGAACCGACGTTGTCTTCAAATATGTATCTGTATCCGGTAACAGCCGGTGAGATCTGAACGGTTCCGCTGGCAGGATTGTATTCGGTATTAAGGTCAAACGTGTAGATAATGCCGTTCTCGCAGGGCCAGATCAGAGTATCCGTTTCACCGCTTACGATAGGCGAGGAATCGAACGCATTCCAGTTGCTCCTGTATGCGCCGTCATCAGAACCGTCGTAGGAATAGAGCAGTGCGCCGTCAATGAGCGAATAGATATACATTCCGAAGATGTTGCCGCCGTTATTGTCGGTCTGTCCGACATAGAGAAGAGGATATCCTCTCGGGTCGAGCGCGGGCGTACCCTTTACGGATGCTCCGACATTGATCGGATCTCTTGTCTGCTCACCGTTCTGAAGATTGAAGAAATATACTTTTCCGTCCAAAGCCGCAACGATGACTTCCGTAAGCGAAAGCTGCTGCTTGGCACTGTCATACATGTTCATGTTGCGCCTTACATCTGCAGGCCATTCTGCAACGAGGGGCTGGCCCGTCCACCTTACGCCTGACCACTCGAAGTTCATGGTCGAAGCAAGTTTCTTGCCTACTCCGGCAAACTCCCATCTCTGGGTCAGTGCTCCCCTGTAGAGGTTTGTATAGCCGAATGAAGCGCAGTTTCTGAAATTGTTTCCCCTGAACGTGAAGATACCCGGGATCGATCCGTAGAAAACCGGATCTGTCATGTAGATGGACTTCTCCCTTACATATTCACCGTCGACTATGTTTCCTCCGACAGTGATCGTCTGGTTGATCTTACGTGATGAGGGATCACACTCCGGAACAACTGCAAGTTCAGGATCGATATGGATACCGGCAAGACCGGGATAAAGGATCGGATTCTGATAGTCAGTCATGGGCGGGATGGGAGACGGCGTGGGCGAAGCTACCGAGATATATCCGGACTGGTCCGTAGTATCGATATTTGCCAGCGTCTCTTTTGCCGTAACCTTCTTAAAGTAGACTGCAGCAAGAACACCCGTAAGGCATACGAAGAGAAGAGTAATGACAACAACGAGCGTCATAGTACCGTCATTAGGATCACGTGACGGCTTATAATAACTGTTATCCGTTCCGATGTATTGATCAGAGCGTTTCATATTCCCCTCTCATTGTTCCTTTCATAAAAAAGTTAACGCATATTGTAACACGGCTGTAATTTTATCTCAAACCAAACGCCTGATTAAGACGCTCAAAACACAAGAAATGGCCGCATAACAGAGGGTTTATTGTAGACTTTTTGCAAATTCGGCGATCTTATCCAGGCGGTGTCTCATGCCTGATTTGCCGATCGGCGGATCCATCATGGCTCCGAGTTCCGCCAGTGAAGCACCCGGGTTTTCCAGATGAGCTTTGGCTGCCTCACGAAGTTCCGGAGAAAGCTTGCTCGCAAGTCCTGATTCCATGACCTTGACGATGAGTTCATTTCTCGCAGCCGCTGCATCAGCCTGCCTCTTGTTGTTTCCCTCATCGCAGTTCAATGCCCTGAAAACCTTGCCGTTGACGTCTTTTACGGCACGGATATTCTCGAATTCCATCATCATGGAAGGACTGCCTATATAACTTAGAAAATCAGAGACATCGTCCCCATTCTTGAAGTACAGGGCAATCGCATTTTTACGGTTCGCGGTGATATGCCTGATCGACAGCGCGTCGAGCGCCGCAGATATCAACTCTGCATTCTTTTCGCTCTGGACCAGGAACTCGATCCTGTAGCTCTTTGAAGGATCCGAGCAGTATCCCGTCCCCCAGAATGCTCCGCGCAAAAGGCGGCGGGCATCTTCGGTAGTCAATGCTTTTTCAAGAGCCGCAGTGCGCAATTCAGCACAGCGTCCCGGAAGGACTGAAGATGAAGCATCTTTTATAATTATCTTTCCATTTGAATAGGAACAATTGACTTTTTCGAGTTCGAAAAGATAGACGACTGATTCCGAAAGCCCTGCGGGTATCTTTACCTGCTGGGACTGTCCGATAAGGTCAGGATCTCCCTGGCTTAACATCAGACCGCAGAGAGCAGTCTGTCTCTGGACAGGCTTTTTAACGGCATTTGTCACCGTCTCAAGTTTTACCCGGACAGAAAAACTGTCTTCCATCAGGAATCTTCCGCCTTCTTCGTATATCTGTGAGGTTCCTTATCGATGTCCCTGTGGGAGATTATGCACTTGATCCCGCGCTCAGCGAGCTTCTTCGCTACAGTCTCCGTGCAGTATACGGATCTGTGTCTTCCGCCCGTGCAGCCTATACCGATATGGACGCTTCCCTTTCCCTCTTTCTCATAATAAGGAATTACAAAAGAAAGAAGTTCAGCTGTCATATAGTTAAACTCATCCGTTTCCCTGAAACCTTCAAGGTATTTCTCTATCGCCGGGTCTTTACCCGTATAGTTGCGGAGCTGCGGCAGATAGTAAGGATTCGGTAGGAACCTTACGTCGAAAACGTAATCGCAGTCGACGGGAATTCCGTATTTATATCCGAACGATTCGACTACGACAAGGATGCTCTGGCTGTCTTCGTTCTTGATGATCTCGCCTATAGCGTTGCACAGTTCCGTATCTGTCAGAAGCGATGTGTCGATAACGACGGTCGCGATCTCTCTAATGTTTTCAAGCATCTTTCTCTCTGCTGCAAGCGCCTGGGTAAGAGAACCCTTCTTCTTAGCGAGAGGATGCTTTCTTCTTGTCTGCTGGTATCTGCTGATGAGTACCGTATCGGAAGCCTCAAGGAAAATTACCTTATAAGGGCATCCGACTTCCTCATCGATCAGTGCAAGCGCTTCGTCGAAACCGTCAAGGTATTCCTGTGATCTGACATCCACGACGAAAGCGAGCTTGGGCGTGCTGAAACCTTCACCGCTCCTGCCCCTGTAAAAGCTCCTGACCAGGTCAGGAAGAACATAAGGCGGAACATTATCCATGCAGAAATATCCGCAGTCTTCAAGATATCTTACTGCGGCACTCTTTCCTGCTCCGCTCATTCCTGTCAAAAACAGAATCTCCATCAATTAACCCCCAAAATCACCCACGAGTCTTACTTCTTTCTCAAGCCTTACGCCTGAGTTCTCGAAAACTTTTTCCACCACATAATCTATTAGTCTCATAACATCGGAAGCTTTTGCCTTTCCTCCGTTATTAACGACAAATCCTGCGTGCTTCGGCGAAACCTGTGCGCCCGAATCGTCAAGGGCAAATCCCTTAAGCCCTGCTTCTTCAATGAGCTTTGCAGCGAAGTACCCTTCCGGTCTCTTAAATGTGGAACCTGCAGAAGGCACATCCAAAGGCTGGCTTGCTGTCCTCTTTACGCGCAATTCATCAACAAGAGAAGTTATCTCATCTTTATTGCCTTTTGAAAGGACTGCCTCAAACTCCAATATTACTGCAGTCTTTCCTTCAGCATTGAGCTTCTCGAAAAGACTCGTCCTGTAACCGAATTCACATTGATCGCCGTCTATCTTTTTGACGGATGAACCGTCCCAGTACGTGACGGAAGAAATGAAATCTTTAGTCTCTCCGCCGTAGGCTCCGGCATTCATGAATACCGCGCCTCCGCATGAACCGGGGATACCACAGGCAAACTCTGCGCCAGTCAGTGATAACTCAACGCAATATGCGCCGAATCTCGCATAAGGAAGGCCTGCTCCGGCAGTGATAATGACTTTTCCGTCACCTGATTCACGGGATGTGAGCGTGCTCATGTTTTTCGCGATCCTGATAACAAGACCGTCAAATCCCTTATCGGAGATCAGGCAGTTTGAACCATTGCCGAGCACAAAGACGTCCAGGTTATTTTCTTCTGCCCACTTAAACAGTGCGGCAACTTCATCAGAATCAGAAGGTTCTGCAAAATATCTTGCAGGACCTCCGCATCTGAATGTTGAATATCCCGCAAGCGGGACGTTTTGTACGATCTTAAGATCAGCCATCTAATGACTTTCCGGGAAAGACTCTGGATACAAGATCCTGAGCCGCATTGTAGCCCATCTTCTTGACTCTGTAGTTGATAGCCGCAGCCTCGACGATTATCGCGAGGTTACGTCCGGGGCCTACAGGGATCGTAACTGAAGGGACTTTTATTCCGAGGATATCGGTTGTTTCTTCGTTAAGACCCAGTCTGTCATAGGTCTTCTTCTCATCCCAGAGCTCGAGATTGATTACGAAGTCGATATTCTCCTGGGGCTTAACGGCTGATACACCGTAGAGTTCCTTTACGTCAAGAATACCGATGCCGCGGATCTCGATAAGGTGCTTGATTACATCAGGAGCGCGTCCGAGAAGCGTTGTCTCGGAAACCTTGCGGATCTCTATCTGGTCGTCGGCAATGAGTCTGTGACCTCTCTTAACTATCTCGAGAGCGGTCTCGGACTTACCTACGCCGGACTCACCGAGGATGAGGATACCTTCACCGTTAACTTCGACCAGAACGCCATGCATCGAAACACGCGGAGCGAGCTCCATCTTCAGGTACTTTACGAGCTCCGAAGAGAAATCCGAAGTTGCCTGTGAAGTCCTTAAAACGGGCGTCTGATACTGTCTTGCCGCTTCAAGGATCTCCTTATGGACCTTGTGGTCACGGGTAACGATAAGCGCAGGGATATTCTTCTCAAAAAGAGCTGATACCGACTTTGCCCTCTCTTCGGGAGAGAGGTTGTCGAGATAAGCATGCTCCATGTTTCCGATTACCTGAATTCTGTCAGGTCCGAAGTGATCGTAATATCCAGCAAGCTGCAGACCCGGTCTGGTTACGTCCGCAACGCATATCCTTCTTGATTCGATGTCGCCTGAATCGTAAACAACCTCAAGGTTGTACTGCTTTACGATCTCAGATAAAAACACGCTCGAAAAGGGCATTTCTCTCCTCCTGTTATCCGCTATCAGAAATTGATCTCTACTTCATGTGTCTTGCCATCGGTTGCGACAGGAAGGAGCGTTCCTTCAACATCGCTTCCGTCGAGCCTGACCTTGATGCCTTCCTTGGCACGGTTAAAGCCTTCGGGCTTATTGATATGGATATCATAAACCGTACCGGAGATCGATACCTTAACGTCGAGCTTCGTGTCAGATTTTCTGAGGATCGGTTCGACTCTCAGGCCTTCGCTCGTGAACTCAACGCCGAAGCACTGGAAGAGCGATAAGAGGAGCCATGTTGAGGTGCCGGACAATGTAGGTCCGATGTTCTCGCCTGACTCGCTGTTATTGTACTGTGTGCACCATCTCGGGTTGCCGCATGTAACGAAGGGTGACTTCATTGTGATGTAAGGCAGGATCTTGTCGATGATCCAGTAAGCGGTATCGCTTAATCTCGAAGCAAGTTCCTTGTCTTCAACGTTCTTTGCAGCCTTGAGCATAGCTGAGCATGCCATCATGTTGGCGTGCTTGAATACGCCGCCGTTCTCACGGTCGCCCGGATAGTAGAGGGCAACGTCGATCTTAGGTGCGATCTTCGGATAGTCTACTGTCGAGCAGAGTCTGAAACCGTAAGGTGTCTTCAGATACTTGTCGAGAGAATCGAGCATCGTGGAGATCTCTTCCTCCGAAGCAACTCCTGCCAGGAGTGACCATGAGAAGCTGTTGAGGAAGTATGCGCCGGGATGTCCTTCTTCGACACCTAAGCCGTCACCGGAAGCGCCAAGATACTTGATCTCGGGCTTATCGGATCTGTTGAAGAGGACTCTTGCGTAGAAGTCGCCCTTCCAGCAGTTCTCGCGGAGTGTTGCCGCGAGCTTATCTGACAATGCCTTCATGTCTTCTGCTGCAGCGCCGTCGCCAATGTTCCTGAACATGGTCTCAGCGCAGTCAACTGCAACCTTCAAAAGGAATCCGTTCATTACAGATTCTGAATATTCGGACTCGAAAGGCTCTTCGCCGAAGCCCTTGCCGTCCTTGGCGATCTGCTCTCTGTACTTGGCAATCTTATCCTTTCCGGAGATACAGTCGGGATCGACTCTTAAGCAGTCGTTCCAGTCAGCGCGGTCGATAAGAGGAATGCCGTGCTTTCCGATGGAGATCCTGCCGCTGTAGTTGATTATTGCCTTGATCGTATCCTTGAGCTTTCTCTTAACGCCGGCATCAGTCTTTGTTGCCTTTGTTCCGGCCATAACGAACTCCTCGTCGAGGAATGCGTAATCGCCTGTGAGGCCAAGGTATCTGTCCAGAGCCTGCAGGAGCCAGAGTCCGTCATCAGACCACCAGCCCGGCTCTTTTCCGATCCAATAGAAATTGTGGTTTGTATAACCGTCTTCGTAAACGTTCTCGATCCATCCGGCGAGCATTTCCTTTACGAAGTCCGTTCTTCCCATGCCTGCGAAATAGTACATGGAAGCGAAGATGTCCTGGATCTCTCTGAAGCCGATCTCACGGTAACCCTTCTGTGTCCAGTCCAGAGATCTTGAGACGAATGTCTGATAAAAGACCTGGAACGGGAGGTTATTGTTTACGTAAGCCTCAAAGTTCTTATCCTCATGCTGGATCTTCATGTATCCCGCATACTTCTCTGTGAAGCTGATGACGTCCTGGAGATCTTTTGTAAGGTTGTTGCGGTCGATGATGTAATCAGCGACAGCTTCAACTTCCTTTGCGGGAGTCTCATCGGGTACGAACTTATCGTTTACGCAGTCAGAAGAAAGGCATGTTACGCTGTCAACGCGGACTGCGCCGTCTGCCTTGATCGTGAAAGGTGTAGATGTTGCAAAGAAACCGGGTCCCTTTCTGGAAGGCTTGGAAGACAGAGGATAGATGAACTCAGGCTTTTCGAGGCTTCCGGAACCTACGAAATCAGCATATCTTGCGCTGTACTGGTCGGGGAAGAAATCGCCGTCTTCAGTATGAACGACAGTGGAATTGAATCTGATCTCGTTCTTTGTCCACTTCGGGTTAGGATCGAAGCTGATGGCGCGGATCTCGTTATCCTCGTTAAAGAAGACATTTGACTCTGCGACTACTGTCGAGAAAATAACGTCTTCAGAAAGAGCGTGTGTCTCGTGTGTACCGAACATGCCGGTAACAACAACTCTGAGGTTCCTGTCTTCAGCAGAAGTATTCTCGATGTCGATAAGCTGTGCTTCGACAGCTACAGGAAGGCCTTCTCTCTGGGGAACGATGAAGATAGTTCTCTTGATCTTGAGGCCGTTTTCGAGCTCATATGTGATGATCGTCCTGTTCTGTGAGTGGATCGTGCGGATCTTCTTGAGACCGTCTGCAATTGCAGCGCCTGACCAGAAGATCTGCTTGCCGTTCTCAACGATATAGAACTGTCTGTTTGCCGGGAAACCGTTCTCTTCAGGCAGATAGTCCCATCTTGTAGCGAGAACCTGTGTATCGGCGTGGGATCTGAAGGAGCCGCCGCCCAGACGGTCTACAGCACTCTTCGGCGTAGACTGAAGCGGGAAATCGAATCCTATCCTGTTACCGATGAGCATATTCGTGTAGTAGTGAGGTCCGGGAGAAGGTGTGGAAGGATCGCACATAAGCTCGCCGTTCGTAGCAAGCTTGCCGCCCCAGGATTCGGTACCGCTGATGATCTCAGCGCATCTGTCCAATACCTCAGTGCCAAATCCGGCATCTTTTACGATACCGTCTCTCTCGATAAGGTCCTTGATACCGTCCTCATTCTTGATAAGAAGAATGCTCGAACCGTCATCGGTCATTTTCGAGAATGCCTCGAAAATAACGTCATCAGAAGACAGCATATTAACTGCCATGCAGTCGAACTTAAGCCCCGAGATACCGATAACGACGGGAGCTTTTCCGAAACGCACATACTGGGCGGAAATACCGCCTGTTACGATCGTATCTCCGAACTTGTCGATCAGAAGTTCTTTTGCAGGGAGTCTTTCTCCTCTAGCCTTTTCGCCGAAATAGCCCATGTTGATCCTCCATGAGAATTTGATTTGTTTTTTATCTCTTTAATTCAGCAAGTAACCCCACGGTCGATCATCAACCACGGGGTCTTGCTTAAACTGACTAAAACCAGATTAAGGTATAAGCGCTTAGCCCAGAACTACCTCAACCTTATGAACCTTGCCGTCACCTGCTACAGGAACGATGCAACCTTCAATCTCGTTTCCGTCGATCGTAAGCTTCTTGACACCCTTGCATACGTGATCAGGATTCTTGATCTCGATCTCGTAGATGTCGCCTCTGAACTTACGCTCAACCTTGAAACCGTCCCATGCCGAAGGAATGGAAGGATCTACTCTCAGGCCGTCGAACTCAGGCTTTATGCCGAGGATGTACTGGGAGATGGCAACCATGTTCCATGCAGCTGTACCGGTGAGCCAGGAGTTCTTGCCCTGACCGAAGTTCTTAGCATCCTTACCGCCGATCATCTGACCGTAAACGTAAGGTTCTGTCTTATGGATATCTGATGTCTCTTCTGTGAAAGCAGGAGCGATCTTTGAGTAGTACTCGAAAGCCTTCTCTCCTCTTCCGGCATAAGCTTCAGCGCAGATGATCCATGCGTTGTTGTGTGTGAAGATACCTGCGTTCTCCTTGTATCCGCCCGGATATGTGGAGATCTCACCGTACTGGATGTAGTACTTTGTGAAAGCAGGATTGTTGAGAACGAGACCGAACTCGCAGTTGAGATACTTGTCGATGGAGTCGAGAGTCTTGATGTCTGCTCCGACGTCCTTACCGATCTCGGACATAACTGCGAAGCCCTGGGGTTCGATGAAGATCTTACCTTCTTCGCATTCCTTTGAACCCATCTTCTCGCCGTTAGCGTCGTAAGCTCTGAGGAACCACTCACCGTCAAATGCGGATTCCATGGTGTTCTTCTTCATCTTGTCGATCTCTGCCTGAGCCTTAGCAGCTTCCTCAGTCTTTCCGAGGTGCTCTAAGATACCGACATAAGCAGGACCTGTGTATGTGAAGAGTGCTGCGACGAATACGGACTCAGCGATCTTGGAGTAACCGCCCTCTGCCTTGAACTTGGGGTTGGTGTATGTCTGGAAAGACTCACCGGGTGTGTCAGAGAAGCATGAGAGGTTGATACAGTCATTCCAGTCTGCACGCATTGCAAGAGGCAGTCCGTGAGGTCCTAAGTTGTTTACGATGTGATAGAAGGAAACGTTGAGGTGCTCGAGCATTGTGTGCTTGCCTTCCGGATCGTCATCGAAAGGAACGTCAGCGTCAAGGATGCCCCAGTCGCCTGTTTCCTTGATATAAGCTGCAACGGACATGATCATCCAGAGCGGGTCGTCTGAGAAGTCGCCGCCGATGTCAGCATTACCCTTCTTGGTAAGAGGCTGATACTGGTGATAGCATCCGCCGTCTGAAAGCTGTGTAGAAGCGATGTCGATGAGTCTTGCTCTTGCACGGTCCGGGATCTGGTGAACGAAGCCAAGGATATCCTGGTTGGAATCTCTGAATCCCATTCCACGGCCGATGCCTGACTCGAAGTAAGAAGCTGAACGTGAAAGGTTGAATGTAACCATGCACTGATACTGGTTCCAGATGTTGACCATGCGGTTAACCTTTTCATCAGGTGTATCAACCTTATAAATGCTGAGGAGGTTCTCCCATGTTGTGCGGAGTTCTTCAAGTCCTGCAGCAACCTTTTCAGGTGTGTTGTACTTGTCGATCATGGCATATGCCTTCTCCTTGTTGAGGACCCAAGCCTCTCTTGTAAGGAGGTTAGCAGGCTTCTCGGAAGCGAACTTCTTGTCCTGCGGATTTTCTGCATAGCCTAAGATGTAGATCAATGTCTTGCTCTCGCCGGGTGCAAGAGTGACCTTCTTATAATGTGATGCGATGGGAGACCAGCCGTCTGCGAAGGAATTGGAAGCCTTGCCTGCCTTTACTGTCTCCGGGTTATCCCAGCCGTTGTAGATGCTTCCAAGGAATGCATCACGGTCTGTATCATAACCGTCGATCTCGTCATTTACTGTATAGAAAGCGTAGTGATTACGTCTGTCTCTGTATTCTGTTACGTGATAGATCGTTGAACCTTCGATCTCAACACGGCCTGTAGAGAAGTTTCTCTGGAAGTTTGTGCAGTCATCCTGTGCGTCCCAAAGGCACCACTCAGCCATTGAGAAGATAGCAAAATCCTTTGCCTCAGAGCTCTCATTCGTGAGAACTACCTGCTGGACTTCTCCATCGTAATTCTGGGGAACAAAGAATGTAACTTCAGCCTTGAGGCCGTTCTTCTTACCTTCGATGATGGTGTAACCCATACCATGACGGCACTCATATTCATCAAGATCAGTCTTTACAGGAGACCATCCGGGATTCCAGACAACGCCATTGTCGTTAATGTAGAAATAACGGCCGCCCATATCAAGAGGGACGTTATTATAGCGGTAACGGGTAATTCTTCTGAGCCTTGCATCCATGTAGAAGCTGTAGCCGCCAGCTGTGTTTGAGATCAGTGAGAAGAAACCCTGATTGCCCAGGTAATTGATCCAGGGATAAGGTGTTTTAGGGGTGTTAATGACATATTCTTTTCTTGAGTCGTCGAAATGCCCGAATTTCATGTTTTTGCCTCCGTGGAAAATAGTATTGAAAGACCCACTTATTTTACACTATCCCCAAAGCCTTTAAAATATAATGAATATAAACAATTTATGTATTATGTTACTTTTCTTGCATACGTTTTCGAACTCCTGCCGCGGGCATTTTCAGGTCAGACTTTTCCACATCGAAACCCATACTTACTTCGGATATCCATATAAGGATAGTTCCCGGCGCATCGTGTCACGGTTCATTCCCCCGCCTGTAAACCGAGACTCATTATGAGCAATCATACGAAAAGGACTGCCACAGGCATATCCCGTGACAGTCCTTATTTTTCATTCTTCCGGAAAGGATCTTATCCGATTAGACCCTTCTCACTGAGCTGGTCTTCCAAAGCCTCCTTCGCTTCCTTAACGGTCTCGAAAGAACCTTCGCAGTAAGCTCCGACTACGGCGTTAAACGCATTGTTGTATGCGTCTTCATCAGCTACGGCGAGCGAAGCATCAGCCTTTGTAGCCGCATCGAGAAGTACCGGATACGGGTTCTGGCCGCCGAGCCACTCGAGAGCGAACTTGTCATCTGCTGCAGCAGAAGTCATGAGCTTAACGTTGTTTACGAACTCACCGTTAGTGACCATATCCTTGAGGTTATCCTCATTGATGCAGACTGCTCTTACGATATCTGCGGAAGTAGCCTTCTTATCGCAATACTTGGATGCCATTACCCAGGATCCGCCGCTATAGAAGCTTACGGGAGCTGTGGTAACACCCCAGTCACCTGCCGTGGGATTGACTGCTGTTCCTTCGCCGGGATTGAGGGCAAGCTCATACTTTGCATACTGCAGGGAACCCCAGTAAGAGATTACCGTTCTGTTGGACATGTCATCTTCCCAGTCGCCTGACCACTGCTCTGCACGGAATGTGAGATCCTCATCGTAGAGAGTCTTGGCATAATCGAAGAAACTCTCAAGCTGGGTATCGACATTAAAACTGCCGTCCATGATCCAGCCTGTCTCACGGTTGCTTAAGTAAGCCCTGTATGTCTCGGTATATCCGGGAAGAAGCTTTACCGCACCCTCAGAAGCTGTGTTGACAGTTCTAGCGGAAGCAAGTACTGCATCCCATGTGGCAAATGAAGCAGCGAGCTCATTCGGATCAGATGTTCCGAGATACTCTTCTGCAAGTGATCTCTCATAGAAAACACCGCAGGGGCAAGCCTTCCAGGCAAGGCCCTTGATTACATTGTCATCGTCGCATGCGAATCTGAGCGTATAGTCGAACATATTGGTAAGCTCGGAATAATCGATGCCCAGATCATTAATGGCGATAGTGTTGTCGGAAGCCATATACTTTCTTGCGTATGCTTCATCGCAGGTAAAGATATCGGGAGCTTCGTTACCGTCGGAGAGAACTGCGTCAAGCTTCTCCGTGTAAGAACCGTCGTTGTTGGAGATCTCGATAAAATCGTAATCGTTGGAAGTAATGCCTGCATACTTCTCGGCAAGTCCGATGAACTCGGAATTGTGGCCGTAGATCATGATCTTTCCGTCATCTTCATCTTTAACTTCGGAAACCGTTCTCTCATAGTAGCCGTCGATATCCGGCGGTTCTACAGTCGTCTCCGTAACTGTCGGTTCTGTAGTCTGTGTTGTTTCTGACGTTGTTGCATCAGTAGGCGCTGTGGGATCCACACCCGGCTTGTCACAAGCTGTAATGGTGCCAATGACCATGACTGATGACATCAACAAAGCCAGCAGCTTATTCGTCTTCATCCTATTCTCCTCACACAATTATTTTTAATATTATACAAACGTGCATTTTATAACACATCACACAGAACTTCAATCGCAATCTGTGCAACATTTCTAAAAAAGTGAGGAATTATTGTGCAATTCGAAGATTATTTCAGATCAAACGATCAGGACAGATGCACCATAACGGTTAAGATAACCAGCATAAGTGCTGACATCAACCTTCGCACTGTATACTTCACCGTCAACGATTCCGAATAAGGTCACATAAGAGATTATTCCCTGGTTGGGATCACCTACTGTTGTGCCGGCACCGATGTAGAATTTCTCAAAATCAGCTGCGCCGGGAACCTTGGGAGCTGTTTCTTCCGTAGTTTCAGTTGTCTCCTCTGTTGTTACGGTAGTAACGGGAACCGTTGTCGTTACGGCAGCCTTTGCCTTGATGTCTGCCTCAAGAGCAGCCTTAAGAGCGTTCTCAAGTCCGGTGGGATCCTTTGTGACAGAAGCGGATGTTACATACTGGCCTGAGAGCATATCAAAGCTTGCGAAGTCGATAACCGTGGACTTATCTTCTTCAACACCGGTTACGTCATATCTCATGAGAACCGAGAGTACTCGGCCGTTTGTTGTGTATTCAAAGCTGACATTTACGGCATATGTGGATTCAACGACGCCTGTAAGGTTGTAAACGGATTCAGCCTTTGCTGCAACTCTGCTGAAAGCACCCTCGGCTTCCTTATAGAATCCGTCAACGATCAGATTGATCGCGCCCATAACTGTCTCGTTAGATGCTTCTGTGACAACAAGTCTGTTTCCTTCGAATGTTCCGAGGAGTTCGTCACCCTTCTGAGCGTGTACGCTCTCGCTGAAATCTTCCAAAGTTACGGTAAATCCGTCTGTAAGATCGACCTCAGTATAATCGGAGAAATCTACGCGCTGGGGCATCGGCGTAGGCGAAGGTGTTGCCGTCGGAGTTGCCGTAGGAGTGGGGGCCTCAGTCTCTTCCGGTGTTGTTTCAGCAGAAGTTTCCGTAGCCTCTGTCACGGTCATCTCTGTCTCAGTAGGCTTTTCAGTCTGAACCGTAAAAGCGTTTCCGAGATCGCTTATTCCCTCACCCAATTCATCTGTATTAATGGTACAAGCGGCAAGCAAAGCCGTTACCATGCCGGCTGAAAGCAACAATGCCACGAGCTTGTTTCCTTCGATCTTTTTCATCTGCATACCTCCAAAGTTTAATCTAATCCTTAATGCCTGACTCTTTCCGAGTGCCGGGCTTACAAAAGCCTAACATTATAATTATATCCCAAATTGCCTCTGTTACGGCAAAATGATGTTGTCTCTCCTGATCGCAGCTGAGAATACCAGTCCCTTGGCAGAAGTCGATCTTCTTACGACGATCGAGCCCTTTGAGCCTGCAAGGAAAGCCAGCGCTGTCGCCGTATCATTCTTCCGCTCCGGCCTGAAAGACATCTCCATCGGAGCCTGCGCCTTTGCGATCTTCTCGGCTTCATAGGCAACGACTCCTGCGCCGAGTTCTTCAGCTATTCCCTTGATTATCTCGCTATCCCTGGCGGTATAAGAAGCTGCGACCACATCGACCGAAGCAGGATTCAGGCGGTGGTTTTCAAGTGACTTCCTGATAGCAGTACGGCAATAATCGGGATCTGTCTTGACCTTTATCTCGATTCCGAGACTTAGGATCTTAGGGACAAGGATAAGGTTATTCTCGTCTTCCTCTTCGCCCAGATATGTGCATGTGATAAAGACGGCCGGAGCGGTCTTCCCCGCTTTTGCAGCCTTGTACTGTCTGATGAAATCATCACGCATATCGTATGGATAGCTGTGAAGCGAATAGATCATCGGATCGATTACGGGATCTGCGTAAACTATGGGAAGATCCGTATAAACATCAACCTTTCCGCCTGCAGCGATCTCAGCATTAATCTTCTCCAGAAGCGCCTGGTTATTAACCTGCATGTCATAGCGGCTTACAAATCCGGAGAGATCATCAGTGATCCCGGCCTTACCTTCGAAGCCCGAAAAGCAGAACGGTCCCAATGCTTCCACGACCGCCTTATAGACCTCGTCTGTCCCCTTCTCGAAAACATCGCTTCCGCGTCTTATTACTGCCGCATATCTTCCTTCGGGTGATACGGCAATGACAGGAAGTCCCCTGGTCTTATCGGTTATTACCTCTTCCATGGATTTTACCGCCAGATCCAAAGGGAGCAGCATCACGATCGCACAGCAGGTCTCGCCTTCAGCTACGACAAAACTTCCCGTCATAAGTTCGGTACCCGTGACATATCTTCCGCCGATCTCATCGATCAGTTTCTGCCCCGTCGTTAACGCTTTTTGGGATTTGCCGTAACAGATGACATACATAAGCACAGACCGCCTTTACTGTTATTCTGTTATAACATTACCACTTTTCAACGTGATTCAATGCTAAAATAGTTCAAATTCATCGGGAGGGTGTTTATATGAAGATAGTTATCCTTGACGGATCGGCAGCTAATCCGGGAGACATTACGTGGGGGAAACTCGAAAAGCTCGGAGAAGTCATAGCTTACGATTACACGTCACCAGATGAACTCATCCCCAGAATGCAGGGTGCAGAATGTGCCATCACAAACAAAACAGTCTTCAGCAGGGAAGTCTTTGACAGCCTTCCTGACCTCAAATATATCGGTGTCCTCGCGACAGGATACAATGTCGTCGATCTCGAGGCCGCAAGAGCACACGGTGTTACCGTAACAAATGTACCGGAATACGCGACATATGCCACGGCGCAGATGACCATGGCACTGCTTTTGGAACTCACCAACCTCGTCGGACTTCACACCGCTTCCGTAATGAACGGCGACTGGTGCAGATCAAAGCAGTTCTGCTATTTCAAAGCGCCTTTGACCGAACTTGCCGGTAAGACACTCCATATAATCGGTCTTGGAAAGATTGGCGAAAAGGTCGCCCAGATGGCCTCCGCGTTCGGCATGTCAGTAACTGCAACACCTCATAACAATGAGCTTTTCGGTAATACAGCCGACGTCAACGGCGTTCAGGTAAGATGCCTCGATCTGGCAAACGGACTTTCAGGTGCGGATGTCGTATCCCTCCACTGCCCTCTCACGGATGATACCAGGGAGATCATCAACGAAGAATCCCTGAAACTCTTCAAAAAAGGAGCAATCCTCATCAATTGTGCCAGAGGCCCCGTCATCAATGAAACAGCCGTCAGAAATGCTTTGGACAGCGGTCTTCTTGGCGGTTACGGCGCAGATGTCGTATGCATCGAACCGATGCTGGAGACTAATCCTCTGCTCGGCGCACCTAACTGCGTCATCACTCCCCATATAGCATGGACGCCCGTTGAGACCAGACTGCGTCTGATCGATGCAGCTGCAGACAACCTTCAGGCATTCATAGACGGAAACCCCATAAACAAGGTAAATTGATACCGGCAATATTTTCTCTAGTAAACATATTAATCGGCTCAGGCGGACATTCACCTGAGCCGATCTTCATTCAAAATTTTTAACAGACTTACGGATTCGTGCAGTAACCTGAAGCGTCAAAGTTATAGACTTTTCCATCGATCTTTATGGAGCATTTCTTTGCGTACCAGCTGACTGAGAGATTATCATAATAGTAACCATTTATAGCCAATGCCTTTCTTCTCTTATAAACCACTTCCCCGATAGAGAAAAGCATAGTCAAGAAAAGATGATATTTCAATGTAAGGCTGTTTGAACAAAAAATCCCTATAACACGCCGAGGGCTTCCCGTTAAATCGGAAAGCCCTCGACATGGAATAAGGGATAGATTAAGAAAGTTGTCGTAATTAATTATTCCGGATACGATATCTTAAATATGTATCCAGCCAAATTTTAACAAGCATAGCCTTTTTGGTCAAACTATTTTTTTGTTATTTTTTGGATGTTTTCAACTGTATTATAAATCCGGCCGTGCAGAATGCGATAAGCATGACCAGACGCACCACTGAAAGGCTCATTCCGATATCTTCGCCAAGCACGCCATGTTCAAAAACCCCGGCATAAGCTCCGGATGACAAAGCCGACCACAGCATAGGTGCCAGAACGCCCGAAATGATCCGTGCGCCGACAAATGCCGTAAATATGCTTATCGTCCATTTCTGGGCAAAGTAGACTATAACTCCTATCAGAGCGCCTGCGATCAGGCCTGCGCCAAAGGTAAACACTATCCTGAGCGCGCTGTTTTCGACCCTCTCAAAAATGAAATTGAAGTCATCGTAGAACCAGAATGCGCAAATAATAGTCGTTATGGCTATCAAAGCCTTCATATAAAGGGTAAATGCAAGTATGGCCAGTATTACCGTCAGTGCTATGATAACGGCGGTTTTTACCGTGTCATTCCATTCCAGCCCCATCTGACCCGTGAAATCTACAAAAAATCTTCCGATCACAAAACCGGCAACACCGCCGGCGATTCCAAGGCTGAGCCTGAAGAGTTTGTATCCGTTAAAGCACACAAGGGCTCCGGCAATAACAGCCAAAATCGTCATTACAATATCAGGCAAGATCCAATATCTCCTTTACTTCTTCTGTTTTCGTGGCGCTGCAAAGCTTTACTTTCAATGCCGCAGCACCATCCAGCCCCTTAAGATAAAAGGGCATCACGCTTCTAAATTCCCTTACTGCCACATCTTCCGGAAGATACTTAAGTCTTCCTTCCAGCTCCCTGAGGAGCATATGTTTGCGTTCATCCGCATCAGGATACTTCTGAACCTCTGATCCCGCAAGTCCGGCGGTTATCTGTTCAAAGATCCACGGATTTCCCCGTGCGGCGCGGCCGATCATGATGCCGTCACAGCCGGTCTGTTCAATGATCTTCCTTGCCGAATCAATATCACAGATATCGCCATTGGCAAAGAACGGAATGTCATATTCCCTTACGGCTTCCCTCATCAGCGCTATGGCTTCATTTGAGCTCTCGCCGTGATACATCTGGGGTCTGGTCCTGCCATGGACACAGATCATGTCGCATCCGGCGTCTGCAAGAGCTTTTGCAAAATCGGGCTTTCCCTTGTCTGCGGCATCAAAACCCGTCCTCGTCTTTACCGTGACGGGAACATTTCTTGATAACCCTGAAACCGCCTTTTTACAGGCTTTTACTATATCGGATGCCTTCTTGGGGTCTTCCATGAGGGCGCTTCCCGAACCTGTCTTTACGACCTTCGGCACAGGGCAGCCCATATTAATGTCAATTATCGTGACCTCATTAAGGACCGGAGTCGCCATTATCGTGTCTATTGCCGCCTCGAAGTCTTCCGGCTCGCTCCCGAAAAGCTGGATCGCGGTGATCTTCTCTTCTTCGGGCGAGATCCTCATATAACGGAGGCTTTTGCCTATTCCGTTGTATCTGATCGATCTTGCGCTCACGAGTTCCGTCGGACAGTATCCCGCCCCCATTCCGTTGCAGATGATCCTGAACGGCAGGCTCGAAAAACCGGCCATAGGGCTTAAACATATCGGGTTCTCTATCTTTATGTCACCGATCTTGACCGATTTCATTGATACTCCTGCTCTAAAAATGATAATTATAGATTTTATATCTTTTCTTGCTTGAAATAATAACAAATCAGGGACAAAATATTATCTGTTAAAAGAGGTGAATATTTATGGATGATTGTCTGGTCTACTTTTTTACCGGTTTTTTGGACAGCGGAAAGACTTCAGTGATCTGCTCATGGATCGGCGGAGATAACTTCAAGAACCGCAATATTGTTGTTATCAACACCGAAGAAGGTGAAGAAGAGTACGTACAGGAAAATTACGAGGGCGCGAACCCTGTGATCATAAACTGCGATACGGATGACGTAACCAGGGACTTGACCTTCGATATCGAGGCAAAATACAAGCCCGGTGTCATTTTCATCGAATGGAACGGTTCCGTTTCCCCTGCCGAGTTTTTCGAGAAGGTCGACGTGCCTGAGCGCTGGGCTCTGGCTGCGGCAGTAGTCGTTATTGACGCTTCCACTTACGGCGAATATTTCAAGAATATGCAGACTTTCTTCGCCGACTATTTCAGATATGGCGATACGGTAATATTCAACAGGGTTGACGAAGAGAAGGATAACATCCCCAAGCTCAGAGGATCCGTAAAAGCGGTCAACCCCGGCATGAGCATCAACTTCCTCGGAAAAGACAACAAGATAATCCGCATCGAGGACCATCTTCCCTTCGATCTCAGCAAGGATCCCTGCCATATCGCGGCAGAAGATTTCGGTCTTTTCTACACGGATGCTATGGACAACATGAAGCGTTACAACGGCAAGAGGATCAGCCTTATCGGTGAAGCAGTTATCCTCCGTGAATTCAGAGGACGCGCTTTCGTGCTTCAGAGACAGGCTTATACATGCTGCGCTGCAGACATCCAGATGATGGGTATTCTCTGCTTCTACGAGTGCAAGTCAGGATTCCCTGCCGGCCAGTGGCTTAAGGTAACAGGAACCATCAGGTATTTCGAAGACGACGACGGTCAGGGCGGCAAGGTCAATGTACCCTGCCTTACTGTTGAGACATACGCTTTAACAAGTAAGCCCGACAACGATGTTATATATTTTAATTGACGGATATAGAAAAGAGGTAATCTTACAATGACGAAAGTAGACATCTTCTCCGGATTTTTAGGAGCAGGCAAAACTACACTGATCAAGAAACTTATTTCCGACGGCTATAACGGCGCTAAGCTCGTACTCATTGAGAACGAGTTCGGACAGATCGGTATCGACGGCGGATTCCTTAAAGAATCTGGCATCAACATCACCGAGATGAATTCCGGCTGCATCTGCTGCAGCCTTGTCGGCGACTTTGGCACAGCTTTAAAAGACGTCATCGACCGCTTCTCTCCCGACAGGATCCTTATCGAACCTTCCGGCGTAGGCAAGCTTTCCGACGTAGTCGCAGCTGTAAAGCGCGTTGAAGGCACAGAGATCTGCGGAACAGTTACTGTTATCGACGCATCCAAGTGCAGGATCTATCTTAAGAACTTCAAGGAGTTCTATGAGAACCAGATCAAGTACGCAGGAACCATTATCCTCAGCCGTACCGGCAACATCTCACAGGAAAAGCTCGATCAGGCTATCGCCCTTATCCGTGAGATCAACGATCACTCACAGATCATTACGACTCCCTGGGATGACCTCTCCGGCGTTCAGATCCTCAAGGCTATTGAAGAACCCCTTACGGCTGCAGATATGGCAGCTGCCCTTCTTGAGGCAGAACAGCACGAGCTTGAGCACGCCCACCACCATCACGAGCACGGTGAGGACTGTGATTGCGAAGAGTGCAGACATCATCACCACGATGACGACGACGATGATGACGATCACGACGGGCACGAGCATCACCATCATCACGACCATGACCACGATGACGATCATGATGAACATGAGCATCACCACCATCATGACCATGACGACGACGATCATGATGAGCATGGACATGAACACGAACATGAGCATCACCACCATCACGACCATCACGCAGATGAGGTTTTCGATTCCATCGGATTCGAGACTTCAAAGAAGTTCACCAAGGAAGCAATCGAGAATGCCCTCAAGGCATTGAACGACACGGAAAAGTACGGCATGATCCTCCGTTCAAAGGGTATCGTTGCCGGAGAAGACGGCACTTGGATCCACTTCGACTTCGTACCTGAAGAAGCTGAGGTAAGGACCGGCGCCTCCGATGTAACGGGTAAGATCGTTGTCATCGGTGCAGAAGTAAAGAAGGACGCTATCAAAGAATTATTTGGGATTTGACTTATGGCTAAAAGAGGACTGAAGATCATCGTTGTAGGTGCCGGCAAAGTCGGCGATACCCTTGTAAACAGGCTTGCCGAGGAAGGCCACGATATTGTCATTATCGACAAGAATCTGGAACGCCTTACTGAGCTCGCAAATCTCTGCGACTGTATGGGCATCATCGGTAACGGCGCAAGCCATGAGGTACTTGAAGAAGCCGGTGTCGCTTCGGCTGACCTCTTTATCGCGGTCACCGAATCAGACGAGCTCAACCTCCTTTGCTGCACGATCGCCAAGCAGTTCAACAAAAAGCTTGCAACGATCGCACGTGTCAGAAACCCTGACTACGGCAAGGAGATCCCTTATCTCCGCTCAAAGCTGAGCCTTGAGATGATCATCAACCCTGAATACGAAGCTGCCGTCGAAGCAGCACGTATCCTGTTCCTCCCTGCAGCGATCCTCATCAATTCATTTGCACACGGAACAGCCGAGATCGTAAAGATCAAGATTCCGGAAGGAAATGTCCTTGACGGAAAGACCGTCGCATACTTAGGAAGCAATTACACCAATGATCTTCTCATCGTAGGCGTAGAGCGCGGCGACGACGTTACGATCCCTAACGGTTCATTTGAGCTTTCCGCAGGTGACATCATCTCCTTCGTGGCAACCAGAAAAGTATGTCACACATTCCTTAAGTCCATCGGATTCAACACAAAGTCCGTAAGGAGCACGATAATCATCGGCGGCGGTAAATCCGCTTACTATCTTGCAGACCAGCTCATCAAGACAGGCATCGATGTAAAGATCATCGAGAAAGACGCACAGCGCTGTGACGAGCTCAGCGAACTCCTCCCCAAGGCTACCATCATCAACGGTGACGGAATCAATGAAGCTCTCCTTGAAGAGTCCGGCATCAGGGATGTCGATTCCGTAGTAGCTCTCACGGGTATTGATGAAGAGAACATCATGCTTGCCCTGTTCGCAAGACAGATATCCAAGGGCATAAAGTCAGTTACCAAGATCAATAAGATCAGTTTCACTGACGTCATCAACAGACTGGATCTCGGAAGCGTTATCTACCCCAAGCAGATAACGGCCGAAGCGATCATTACATACGCACGTGCAAGACAGGCCACCATCGGCAGCAACATCGAAGTTATGTACCATCTTTTCGATGAGCGTGCAGAAGCAATCGAGTTTAAGGTCATGGAAGAGTCCAACGTTACGGGCAAAAAGCTCAAGGACTTAAAGCTTAAACCGCATACGCTCGTATCGTTCATCAACAAGTCCGGAAGGATCATAATCCCTACCGGTAACGATTCAATCGAAGTCGGCGATACCGTCATGATCGTAACAAAGAATAAAGGATTTACGGCTCTGACCGATATCTTAAGATGAACATAAAGATGCTTGTTTACATCCTGGGCAAGGTCCTCCTGATCGAGGGAGTGCTTATGGTCCTGCCCATCGTCTGCGGACTCATCTACGGGGAAAGCCAGGTCGTCATATATGCCGCACTCGCTGCATTGTATGTTGCTATCGGGTTCCTTGTCTCTTTTAAAAAACCGAAAAACATGACTATCTTCATCAAAGACGGCTGTGTCGCTACAGCTCTTTCATGGATAGTCTTAAGCGTATGCGGGTGTATTCCTTTCATGCTCACGAAAGAGATCCCCTCTTTCACAGACGCTGTATTTGAGACCGCTTCCGGATTCACCACAACGGGTGCGAGCATCCTTACAAATGTCGAAGCGCTTTCCCACACCTCCCTTATGTGGCGTTCCCTGACGCACTGGATCGGCGGTATGGGAGTTCTCGTATTCCTTCTCGCTGTAGTCCCTATGGCAGGCGGCTCCAATATGAACCTCATGAGAGCGGAAAGCCCCGGTCCTACGGTTGGCAAGATCGTACCGAGAGTCAGATCTACCGCCAAGATGCTCTATTATATCTATATTGCTCTTACAGTGTTGGAAGTCCTGGTCCTTTTTTTCTGCGGAATGCCTTTGTTTGACAGTATCTGTTCGGCATTCGGAACGGCAGGTACCGGAGGCTTCGGTATCAGAAATGACAGCTTCGCTTCCTACGCTCCGCACATTCACTGGATCGTAGCGGTCTTCATGATCATGTTCGGCGCCAACTTCAACTTCTACTATCTGCTCACGACAAGACAGCCCGGCAAGGCATTCAAGATGAGCGAGGTTAAGGTTTATCTGGGAATAATCGCTTTTGTTACTGCGATAATCTGCTTCTCGGTATACGGAATGTACGGAAGTTTTGAAGAATCATTAAGACAGTCACTGTTCCAGGTTGCCACGGCGATCACGACAACAGGATTTGCCACAACGGACTTTGATCTCTGGCCTTCTATCGCAAAATTCCTTCTCGTTACCGTAATGTTCATCGGTGCATGCGCAGGTTCAACGGGCGGAGGTATTAAGGTTTCCCGTTTCCAGATCATGTTCAAGACTATCAAGAGAGAGATCGAATCTTACATTCATCCTAAGACAGTCAGGAAAGTACACCTGGACGGTAAGACCATCGACGGAGATGTAGTGCATTCCGTTGCTCTCTACTTCTTCATCTATCTGCTCATCTTCGTAGGTTCGATGTTCATTGTCGCGTTTGAGGGGCATGACCTTGTAACCATCTTTACTTCGGTAACTGCAACGCTCAACAATATCGGTCCTGGTCTTTCCATGGTCGGACCGACGCAGAACTACAGTTTCTTCTCAAATATTTCGAAGTGGGTATTTATCTTTGATATGATCGCCGGAAGACTTGAGCTGATGCCCATCATCGTATTCCTCACGCCTGCGGCTTACAAAGGAATCATCAAGAAACCTAAAAAGGTCCAAAACGGCTGAGCTCAGAGTTCGTAAGGCTTGGGATCGATCTTCGTATATCTGATTATCTCTTCCATCCTCGGACGGTCAAGATAAGCGACAAGAGAGAATGCTTTTCCTGATTTTCCCGCACGCGCGGTTCTTCCGATCCTGTGAAGGTAAAGCTCATTCTCCTTAGGGATATCGTAATTGAATATCGCTTCTATATCATCGACGTCAATGCCTCTCGCAACGACGTCAGTAGCAACTAAGACATCGAACTTATCTGCCCTGTACTGGTCCATTACCTTATTGCGCACGCTCTGGCTTATGTCTCCGTGAAGGATCTTTGCGGAAACTCCGGCTGCTGTCAGCTGGGCGCCGATCTTTGATGTAGTGACCTTGGTATTGCAGAAAACTATAGTCTTCCTGAGGTCTTCTTTTGCCATGATCCTGATGATCGCCGTGAGCTTGTCTTTTTCGGGACACTCGACGATATACTGGTCGATGTCGGGATGGTCTTCGGCTTTGGGCATGACGTCGATCTCGGCCGCATCAGACATGAATTCCCATGTGATGTTCTGTATCTCTCTGGGCATCGTTGCCGAGAAAAGCGCGATCTGCTTGTCACCGGGAGTCATGGCCATTACTTTCCTGATGTCATTGATAAAGCCCATCTTAAGCATCTCGTCAGCTTCATCAAGAACAAGTGTATAGATATCGGAAATATCGACCATCTTCCTGCCTGCCATGTCGATAAGACGGCCGGGAGTTGCAACTATTACCTGGGGTTTCTTCTGTATCTTCTCTTCCTGGAGGCGCATGCTCTGGCCTCCGATAAGAGCGGCGATCCTAAAGCCTTTTATATACTTTGCAAGGCCTTTAAGTTCGGACGTGATCTGAAGAGCAAGTTCTCTTGTCGGGCAGAGTATGAGTGCCTGGACCTTCTTGGAATCCAGGTTGAGGTACTCCAGTATCGGAATGCCGAACGCAAATGTCTTTCCCGTACCTGTCGGAGCTTTCGCGATCACGCTGGCATTATCCATCATAAGCGGAATCGCTTTCTGCTGGATCGTCGTGGGTCTCTTAACGCCCATCTTTTTCAAAGCTCCCATCACCTCAGGGGACAGGTCAAGATCTGCAAATGTTATTTCTTCTCTCATTTTTCCTGCTCATTTCAATATATCCCGCCAACTATATCACAGATAAACCGATAATGGTATCAGGATATCCTTTCGTGTACTGTGATTTGGCCAACATGCATTATAATAAATAATAATCTAATCATAATCAGAATACTCATTCGTAAGATGGGAGATATAAATATGGCAAAACGTGTTTTTCTTATAGTCCTTGACAGCTTCGGAATAGGCGGCGCTCCGGATGCCGCAAAGTTCAATGACGAAGGCAGCAATACTCTCGCCGCAGTCCTTTCATACTCGAATGAGCCTTTCACCAATCTCGCGAAAATGGGACTCTTCTCGATCGACGGCGAAACTGATCCGAGAATAACAGAATATAAGAAAACAAATGGCGCCCTCCCCTCACCCATCGGTGCTTACGCCAGAGTCAGAGAGGTCTCTGCGGGAAAAGATTCCACAATAGGTCACTGGGAGATAGCAGGCATCATATCCGACAAAGCCCAGCCGACATACCCTGACGGATTCCCGGAAGATGTAATGAAAAGGCTTGAAGAGGCAACCGGCAAAAAGTATCTCTGCAACAAACCGTACAGCGGAACTGACGTAATAAGAGATTACGGTGAAGAACATATCAAGACCGGAAATCCCATCATCTATACTTCAGCTGACAGCGTCCTCCAGATAGCAGCTCACGAGGAAGTGATCCCTCTTGAAGAACTCTATGACATCTGCAAAAAGGCACGTGAAGTCATGAGCGGTGACGATGCCGTCGGAAGAGTCATCGCAAGACCTTTCGTCGGTGAACCCGGAAACTTCACAAGGACCGCCAACCGTCACGATTTCTCACTTCCCGCACCTTCATCGACAATGCTCGACCTTCTTAAGAGCGAAGGCTACGACGTCATCTCCATAGGCAAGATCTACGATCTGTTCGCAGGAAGAGGCCTTACGGAATCCAACCCCACAAAAGGCAACACAGACGGCATAAACAAGACCATCGAGATGATGGACAGGGACTTTAACGGCCTCTGCTTCGTTAATCTCGTCGACTTCGACATGAAGTACGGACACAGGAACGACATCGAAGGCTATGCCACGGCAATGCATGAATTTGACGATGCTTTGGGAACAATTCTCGAAAAGCTCGGAAAAGATGACCTTCTCATCATCACAGCTGACCATGGCTGCGATCCTTCAACAGTATCAACCGACCATTCAAGAGAATGCATCCCGCTTCTTATCTACGGCAGCGGATATGAGATCCCCTGCAATATGGGTGAACTCACTGGCTTTAACAACATCGCCGGTATCGTCCTCACATCCCTGATGTCCAGAAAGTACCAAAGGGATTTCTGCCCTGCAGCAGATACGAACTCGCCTGATCCTGACAACATCATGAGCTACGTCGATCTGACAAACCTCAAGACAGTCGCTACGACAGACGACATTAAAGATCTCATCGACCGTGCGGCATCTCTGGGAACAGCATCCGTATGCATCCCGCCCTGCTTTATCAAAGACGCTGTGCGTTACTCTGCAGGAAGAGTAGCCGTCTGCACCGTAATAGGCTTCCCCAACGGCTATCAGACGACTGGCGCAAAGATATATGAGGCAGAGGAAGCATGCGACAACGGAGCTTCCGAGATAGACATGGTAATCAACATCAACTTCGTCAAATCCGGAAGATATGACGAGGTCTCAGATGAGATCCGCCTGATAGCCGAAGCAGTTCACTCAAAGGGCGCGATCTTAAAGGTTATCATTGAGACTTGTGACCTGACAGAAGAAGAAAAGGTACGCCTCTGCAGGATAGTCAGCGGGGCAAAGGCTGATTTCATAAAGACTTCCACAGGTTTTGGCAGCGCCGGAGCCAAAGTCGAAGACATTGTTCTCATGAAAAAGAACGTTGATCCTGAAGTCAGGATAAAGGCTGCAGGCGGCATCCGTACGGAAGAAGCCGCAAAAGAGATGATCAGTAACGGAGCTTCCAGGATAGGAGCATCAAAGCTGGGAAGCTGATAAGTCGAAAATTTTGTTCGTTTTTTGGTCTAAAATCGTTTTCAGTCCTTTTAATCGAACTTAACCGTGATATAGTACCTCCAAGAAGAACATTTGAACGTTTTGGAGGGTTTGATCTATGTCACCATTTGATATGCTTGTATTCCTGTTTTTCATTCTCGTCACCATAAAGGCCGCTGTTTCCACCATTGAATACTGGAGAGACTACGAAGATGAGGCAGCTTCTGCAGCAGCACCTGCAAGAGCCGGAAAACCCGCCGTATCTGCTCCTGTCTCCAGAGCGGTAAGACATTCCGCTGTTCGCGTAACACCGATCAAGCGCATAAACACACCGGCAACGGCAGCTCACCGTTCACAGATGAGTTCTGCCGCTCGTCAATACCATTTGAAGGATAAGGGTGCTGCTTAAGTCCCGACCAAAGACAGCTCATCCTATAATCCGCTTTTTCTCCGTAAAGGGAATGCCCGGTCTTGCTCAGCATTTGTTCTCCACACACCTCACTGAAATGAGCAAGGCCGGGATATATCCCGGCCTCAAACGTCATTAGGTTTTCGCGATTGTCAGAAGGATACCTTATTCTTTCCTTCCCTCTTGGACTTGTTGAGTTTGCGCTCTGCTCTGGATAACAGATCGGAGAGATCCGGTTCACCTGCATCGAATACTGCAAGGCCTGCTGATATCGTGATCTTCTCTCTCTTGCCGTTAAGCAGGATAGGCTCGCCGGTGATCTGCTCAACCAGCTTCTTTGCCATTCCGACTGCAGTGATCTTATCGATATCGAGAAGCACGATCGCGAATTCATCACCGCCTGTACGGAAACATGTATCTTCCGTTCTGACGTTGGCAACACAGAACTCGGCTACGCTCTTCAGGACGAGATCTCCGTTAGGCTGGCCATACTGGTCATTGATGTGAGTCATATCATCTACGTCGATAACGAGAAGCGCAAATGTACTTCCGTCTTTTCTCTTTTCATAAAGGCTGGCATATTTCTCTAGTGTCTCATAGAAATAACGCCTGTTATAAAGTCCGCTTAAGTCATCAACACGGGCAAGACGCTCCATCTTATGAACGGAAAACTCGAGTTCTTTCTCCAGTCTCTTCTGCTCGGTAACATTTCTGCTGATACCCCATGTTCCTATAATCTGCCCACTCTTATCGTACAAAGGATATTTGGAAGCATAGTAGTAATTGATGTTATCTTCATCAAGGGGAAGCTCTTCAAGGATATTGAGATGCGGTACTCCCGTTTCCATTATCTCGATTTCTGCCGCTCTGGCCTTTTCAGCAAATTCCGGCGGGAAGAAGTCAAAATCAGTCTTGCCGATAAGCTCGTCAGGAGTCTCGACGCCAAGCTGTCTTGCATGCTCAAAATTGTTCCAGATGAACTTGGAATCCTTGTCCTTAAAGTAGATTGTCTCCGAACTGTATCTGCGGATAGTATCAATGACAAGTATGTCATTGATCTGCATCTTTTCCCAAACGCTCTCTTTTGGCATCCTATTTCTCCTCATCAGTTAAAAGCCGTTGCGGCTTGAACTGTCTCAGAACGGCTTCCCTTCGCCTTCCGTAACAGTAATTCCTTCTGCCTTGAACGCGTTATAGTATGTTTCACACTCAAATGCAGCCGGCGTAAATACACCCGGCTTCTTCCATTTGTCGTGGCACATGAGCTTAACTGCGGCGATCATGGCAGATCCCTTCATTTCTTCAAATGCGCTTACATTGTATTTCTCGTACGATTTATCGTTGTCACCTTTGACGATATAAGACTTTGTGATATCACTTCCGTCTTTTTTGCTCTTACCGGAAATGTAGATCTCATAAGAGGCAGTGCCTGTCTGCTTAACGTCAGCACTCTCAGAAGATCCGGCATTACCCATCTTCGGAAGAATGGCTGCCATAAGGTCAACCGGTGCAACTTCCACATTGCCGACCTTGACGGGCTTGTCAGACAAAAGGCCGAACTCCTTGAGGAAATCAAGTTTTTCCTGGGACGGAACATGCTCTTTTGTAGGCTTTTTGCCGAGCTTGAAATATCTCAGGTTTGTAAGATCAGGAATCTCTTTGAGCAGGTCAGTGATAATGGGGCTGGACTCGAGATATACCGTAGTGCCGGCAGACGATTTAGCCTCAATAGTCATAGGATCAACTTCAATGACCTTTCCATCCTCAATATAGAAGACTTTCTTAGATGAAGTTCCCGTTTTCGCAGCCTCTGCAGGAGCCTTAACATCTTCGGAATAAATTGTATCGTCGATCTCAGTCTTCTCACCACTCTTGGAAGCTTTCTTCTCGCCGGAAACAGCAACTATGTCTACTTTGTCGATCTTCTTGAAATCATTCATGGACGCGCGTCTGATTATCGCGTTGACGGCACCGGGAACAAATCCTGCGCCGCAGACTGCGGTCTTACGGTTATTCTGGAATTCTCCGAACATCTTAAACTGCTTGGAAAGTAGTGATGTCGAGGAAGGAATATCCGGAACACCGAACAGCGCTCCGTCAATATAATCAGCCTTTGCCTTGCAAGCCATGCTCATCGCTTCAAGTGCCAGATCCGGAGGCAGGAGATTAACGATGAGATCAGGCGCGAAGATCCTGACCATCATCATGGCGCCCTCGACATTACTTAAATCGATACCGGAAGTGGTTACACGGACACCCATGCTCAACGCAAGGGCCCTAAGCTCGTTACAGTCCTCTTTGCGGCGTGAAGCCAGGCAAATATCGGACGCATAAGTCTTGTTATTACAAAGTTCTATGAGTAAACGCTTAGTGACTTCATTACAACCGAGAATCAACACCCTTTTCATCGATTATCAGCGTCCTTTCAATTGTTCTTTAGATATTTTACTTAAAAATATATTTACGGGCAATTATTTTTCGGACTTTTGTTCATTTACGATTTAACAGGACCTGTCGTAAGATACCATTATTCCAAATTGCTTAACCGCGACGCGGTAAAAAGGAGAAATTGTTATGAAGACATTCAAGAAAATCGCAGCTGGAATCCTCTCCGCAGCACTTTTGCTCGGATCCGCTTCCTGCGCAGCAGGTTCATCCAAGAAGAACCTTAAGATCCTTGATACACCTTATGCTATCGAAGATTATGCTATGGCGATCAACAAGGAGAACGAGGGACTTAAGAATGCTATCGACCAGGCTCTCGCTGAGCTCACAGAAGACGGCACAATTCCCGCAATCATCGAGAAGCACATCCCCAGCGGTGCTACAGTAGAGAAGAAAGATTCCGTAACTTCAGATTATCCTGAATTTACTACTATCGAAGCTGGCAAGCTCATCATGGCTACGAACGCTTTCTTCCCTCCTTATGAGTACTATGAGGGAGACAACGTCGTAGGTATCGACCCTGAGATCGCTAAGGCAGTAGCTGACAAGCTCGGTCTTGAGCTCGTTATCGAGGACGTTGAGTTCGATTCCATCA
The DNA here is from genome assembly GCA_000621765.1 of Ruminococcaceae bacterium AB4001. GTDB lineage: Bacteria > Bacillota > Clostridia > Saccharofermentanales > Saccharofermentanaceae > Saccharofermentans. The sequence continues at coordinate 104,350 of JHXJ01000004.1, read as the reverse complement.
TCGCAGGTGTTCAGGCCGGTAAGTATGACATCGGATGCGCAGGCATGACAGTTACAGAAGACAGACTTAAGTCCGTTAACTTCTCTACACCTTATGCTACAGGCGTTCAGTCCGTAATCGTTCTTGACGGTTCTGAGATCACTGATGTAGATAAGCTCCTTGAGGGCAGCTACAAGGTTGGTGTTCAGACAGGTACAACAGGCGACATCTACATGACAGATGAGATCGGTGAAGACAGGATCGAGCGTTTTGCAAAGGGTAACGATGCAGTCATCGCACTCCAGTCCGGCAAGATCGATGCAGTAGTTATCGACAATGAGCCTGCTAAGGCATTCGTTGCAGCAGCTAACAAATAATTTTCGATAACTGATTCGGAAACAACAATAAAGAGCGGAAATATGGTCTGTATTTCCGCTCTTTTATTATTTATAATTAAAGATGCTTTTTTATGGGTCGACACCTAAAATCAGAGGAACAACAAATGAGCGGAAAAAAGACTAACAAAACCAAGATAAGAAATGCTCTTATCGTGATCGGCGTAATCGCAGTGGCAGTTTTCATTGCTTACTTATTGCTGTTTATGCCTATGAATTCCATGCCTTCATGGATGGAAAATCTCCGTACAGCTTTCTTTGGAAGCGCATTCTATTTAGACTTCGAAAACAACTTCATCACCGACAAGCGTTATATGTATATCGTCAAAGGTCTTGGCGTTACATTTGAAGTTACTTTCTTTGCTGTCCTTCTGGGTATCGTTTTAGGCGTCATCGTCGCACTTGTCAGGTCTTCTTATGACACACTAAAAGAAGAACTTAAAGGTGGATTTGGCAAAGCCATTCTGTTCTTTTTCTATAAGCTCTGCGGCGTCTACCTCACAGTGATCAGAGGAACACCTGTCGTAGTACAGCTCATGATAATCTACTTCGTTATTTTCGCTTCATCCAACAACAAGATCCTCGTTGCAGTACTCGCATTCGGAATCAATTCCGGCGCTTACGTTGCCGAGATCATCAGGGGCGGCATCATGAGCGTCGACAAGGGCCAGTTCGAAGCAGGCCGTTCATTGGGTTTCGGCTATGTAAGGACAATGGCTTTCATCATCATCCCGCAGGCGTTCAAGACTGTACTTCCTGCACTCGCTAACGAGTTTATCGTCCTCATCAAAGAGACTTCAGTTTCAGGTTATGTCGGACTTCAGGAGCTGACAAAAGGCGGAGACATCATAAGATCCAGAACGTATTCCGCGTTCATGCCTCTTATCGCGGTCGCGGTCATCTATCTCGTGATCGTCATGTTCTTCAGCTGGCTTGTATCGTTGCTCGAAAGGAGGCTCAAGAACAGTGAGCGCTGATAATAACGTAATCATATCCGTAACGGATCTCAAAAAACACTATAACGACGGAGAGGTCAAAGCTTTAGACGGCGTTACCACCGATATCAAAAAAGGCGAAGTCGTCGTTGTAATCGGCCCTTCCGGTTCCGGTAAGTCTACTTTCCTCAGATCTCTTAATCTTTTGGAGCGTCCGACTTCGGGAACGATAACTTTTGAAGGAACGGACATCACTTCCCCCTCGACTGACATCAATAAGCTCAGACAGGATATGGGAATGGTATTCCAGCACTTCAACCTCTTCCCTCACCTCACGATCCTCCGCAACATGACGATCGCGCCCATGAAGCTTCACGGACTTTCCAAAGAAGAGGCGGAGAAGAAAGCGATGGAGTTATTGGAAAGAGTCGGATTGAAGGACAGGGCTTCGGCATATCCGTCACAGCTCTCCGGCGGACAGAAGCAGAGAATCGCCATCGTAAGGGCTCTCGCCATGGATCCGCAGGTCATGCTTTTCGATGAGCCTACAAGCGCGCTCGATCCGGAGATGGTCGGCGAAGTTCTCGACGTTATGAAAGTCCTTGCCAAGGCAGGAATGACAATGGTATGTGTTACTCACGAGATGGGATTTGCAAGAGAGGTCGCCACTCGTGTCATATTTATGGATTGTGGTAGAATCATTGAAGAGAACACTCCTGAAGGGATCTTTGATCATCCTCAGAATGAGCGTCTCCAGTCTTTCTTGAAGAAAGTATTGTAATAAGGGAGGGATAGATATGTATTGTGAATCATGTGGATCTTTCATACCTGACGGCCAGTCATTCTGCTCTAACTGCGGAGCACAGGCTCGCGTCGCAACACCCGTTCAGCAGGCACCTGCCCAGCCGGTACAGCCTATGTACCAGCAGCCGGCACAGCCTACACCTGTTCAGCCTTTATATCAGCAGCCTGTTCAGCCTATGTATCAGCAGCAGGTTCCTGTACAGCCGGCTTATCAGCAGCCCGTTTATGCACAGCAGGTTCAGCCTGTTTACCAGCAGGTCACTCCCATAAAGGGTTCCGGAAAGCGCAGCAACGGTTCTGCAATCGCAGGTCTTATATTCGGCATCCTTACGCTTTGCTTCTGCTGGATCCCGTACTTCCCGTTCATTTTGGGACTTATGGGTCTGATCTTCTCCATTGTCGGCGTTTGCAAAAAGAATGGTGCCGGAAAAGGAAAAGCCGTTGCAGGTCTTATCCTGTCGATACTTGGTACAGCTGCATGCGCTCTCATCCTCACATTCTTCTGGATGCCCGTTGCAAACGAAGTTGGCGATGTATGGGACGAAGCATGGGAATCAGCTATGGAAGAAGCTGATCTCTACAACACATCCTATTCGAATAATAACAACAGCAACAGCAACAATACCAACGATAATTACTATATCACCGGTGATTTCGTTACTACAGAAAACGGTTATGTCAGCGGAGTTCTTCTCATCGACGCCTGCACATACGAGTTCGGCTGATCAGCATATAAAGATTAAATTCCAGAAGGCTGCCGCATATCCTGCGACAGCCTTTTTGATTGGAAGATCAAAATTGCCGCCAAATGTACTGCCAGCGGTAATTTTGTCGGAAATTTTGAAGATGTAATTTATCGAAGTAAAGCGGGACTTAAGTTTTGCGTCCGCCCTTTTTTCTTAATGTCTCGTCGTAAGAATAATTCTGCTCTATGAAGTCCGCTCCCTTTTGTTCCTCGGTCATCGAAAGGCCGGGATACCCGAGCTGCCTTAAAACTTCATAGATCGCTATGGCGCACGCATTGGAAAGATTCAGGCATCTGCAGTCAGCATTCATCGGGATCCTGAAGCATCTGTCGAGGTTTGCCCTCAGTATCTCGCCGGGAATGCCCGTGCTCTCCTTGCCGAATATAAGGAAGATCTTTCCTTTTCCCGAAGCTTCAGCAAAATCAATATCCGACGGAGGAACTTTCCCGTAACGGGTCATAAAGAAATACTCTCCGTCATTCTTTTCGGTGAAATCCTTCCAGGAATCGTAGAGCGTGTAATCAGCCCATGTTATGTGATTAGTCGAAGCCCTTCTGAATTCAGGGTTCTCTATGTCAAACCCGACAGGGCCGATTATGTGAAGAACAGCTCCTGCAGCCACGCAGGTACGCATGATGTTTCCTGTGTTTTGAGGTATCTCGGGCTCGAAAAGAACCACATTCACTATGTTTTCGGCTGTTTCACTCATATGCTTCTATACGGAATATCAGGCCTTTGCCTCTGCAGGTGCAGCCTTCTTCTTTCTTTCCGGCTTCTCTTCAGTCATAGGTTCTTCAGGTACCTTAAGCGTAATGAGATTTGATTCTGCAGCAGCTTCAGCGATGTTAAGCATGTGGTCACCAAGACGCTCGAAGTCCGTAAGCATCTCCGAGTAGATAACGCACGCATCGCCGGAACATGTACCGGACTTAAGTCTCTCGAGCTGATGCTCTCTGTAGTCGTCGGTCAGGTCGTCGATCTTCTGTTCCATCTGGGCCATTCTGATATGAACTGAACCCGGCTTGCTTCCGAGCAGGAGATTATATGCATCACTGGTAGTCTTTACCATCTGGCTGACTTCTGCTCTTGCCTTTTCGGAAAGCTTCAGGCCTTTTTTCTCGAGAAGTTCAGCATATCCGGAGATATTTATTGCGTGATCGCCCATACGCTCGATATTTCCCGTTATCTTGAACAGTGCGCTCATGGCAACGGCTTCTTTCTCCGACATTTCAAATACCAGAGCGTGCGAGATATAGTAGGAGATCTCCTTATTCAGATAATCGACATACTCTTCTGTCTCATATATCGTCTGCTGCTTCTTCTCGTTGTTTTCGAGAACGGCTTCGATACTCATCTGGACGTTGTTTCCGGCCATTACGAGCATTCTGCTGGTCTCATTGCAAAGCGCCCTTATAAGGACCTCTGTACCCACCTGGCTCTTGGAGCTGATCATGTTCGGGTTGAGATACTTAAGATACTGGACGCCGTCCTTATCGCCGCCCTTATCCGGAACCATGAGCTTAACAAGCTTAACGATAAGTTTTCCGAAAGGAAGCAGGATGATGGTTGAAGCGAGATTGAATACAAGGTGCATGTTTGCGAACTGTCTTGCCACATCGTTAGGTGAAAGCGCGCTTACCCATTTAGCGACAGGCAGTACATAGTAGGCAACTGTGAAGATCGCCGTTCCGATAACGTTGAACATCATGTGGAGCATACCGGCTCTTGTTGCGTTTCTGGAACCGCCGATCGAAGCGAAGACCGCAGTTACACATGTACCGATGTTAAGTCCGAAGATGATGAACATCGCCTGATCGAGAGAAATGAGCTGGGCTCCGGATGCCGACATCGCCATGGCCTGAAGGACACCTACGCCGGCTGCGGAACTCTGTATGATGATTACGAAAATGATGCCTACGATTATTCCTACAAAAGGATTGTTGATGGATGAGAATATCTCCTTAACGATATCCATCTCGCTCAAAGGAGCCATCGACTCCTTCATCAGGGACATAGCCACGAAAATGAATCCCAGTCCGGCAACGGCTTCGCCGATGCTTCTTAACTTTTTATCTTTGGTAAGAAGGCAGAAGAATGTACCGAGGAGAGCAACGATGGGAGCAAAGGCTCCGACATCAAATGCGATGAGCTGTGCCGTGATGTTCGTACCGATATTGGCACCCATTATTACCCACAAAGCCTGGTAAAGGTTCATGAGTCCGGCATTAACAAAGCCGACTGCCATTACCGATGTAGCTGTTGATGACTGGATCAGTGCAGTAATACCCGCACCGACGGCAACGCCCATTATTCTGTTTCCCGTGAGTTTGGCCAGAACATTCTTTAATTTTTCTCCGGCAATAGTCTGTAAGCTTCCGCTGGTGATCTTAATGCTGTACAGGAACAGTGCCATTCCCGAGCAAAGACCTATCAAGGATGCCCAAACATCTACATCTGCCATATAATCAACGCCTCCGAACGGCTCTGAAAAAATACACAATTACCTCTAAAAATACACACCTAATAATATTGGTGAAGCATTGAGTTGTCAAAGCATTTGCGCAAATATCAAAGGAATTTTTGCTTATATTACAAAGAACCGAAATCAATGCATAGATACGCGTCTATATATTCTCGATAAAACCAAATCAGTGCTTGCGGTAATTATCGTTTACTCCGCGCTTGCCTTTCCTTCCCTGGCCTATTCCGTCCGGGATCGGGTTCTCGTGAAGGATGATGTATTTGTGGTGATGCATAGCCTCGCGGAGTTCGTCAGAAAGCCCGAAATATTCATCGATCTCCTCTTCCGTAACATCACCTTTGAACTTTCTTCTCTGCTTTCTGCCGAAGCGGATCTTGTTATATTCCTTCCACAGGATAAGGATCGCAGTCTCAGCAAGCGCTCCTATGAAGAGAACAACAAAGAAATGCTCAGTCTGCCTGATCGTATCGTGGTTATAGATCCAGAATTCAAATACAGGCTTGCCCATGCGGTCCCTGATGATTCCGAAGATCATGAAAGCCCAGTAAATGACGATATAGGCCCACGCGATGACGGTAAGAATGATCTCGATGATCTTCTTAACAGGCTTTTGAGTTATCTTGTCTTCGATATGTTCTTTTGAATTGCTGTTGACGATGGGGTTTTCGAGAGTTCCTTCGACAAGTGCAGATGTGCCGTCCTCATTTGCGGGATCAGCAGAGAAAGCCTGCATCAGCCGGCTCACCCTGATATCCTGGTATGTGACCTGTGGAGTCTCCCATTTCGGCGCAAACTTATCGGGATCTATCTCTTCTTCAGGCGCGGCAGATGCCGTGATGCCTCTGTCGGGCGACTTCCATGTAGCGAGTTTCTTCTTCGGCAGTATCGCCTTGAAAAGCGCTGCAAGAGTAATGAACACGTTAACGTACCAATAGATCAGCGGGTACCAGATAACTGACCAGGAACTCTTTAATATCTGCTTGTCGTAATGGGATTCAAGCCAGATGGCTACGACAAACTGGAACAGGCAGACAAAGGACAGGAACTGGCTCTTCCATATGTATTCGGTAAATACGGTCTTTCCCTGGAACTCAAGGATAAGAAGGATCAGTGTCAGGATCAGCCAGCATACCGACCAGAAGAATGAGCAGACCTGCTCGAGATAGATCGGGAACATTCTCCTTCTCTTCCAGCTCTTGAAGATGTCGCCGTGGCGGAATATGACTTCCAGACCGCCTTCTGCCCAGCGTTTTCTCTGACGCCAGAGGCCCTTGATCGTCTCAGGCACGAGCATCCAGCACAGAGCCCTGGGTTCGTAACGGACATCCCAGAAATTCTTTTCGAGCTTCCATGTGACAGCGATATCTTCGGTCATCATGTCACGGTCCCAGAATCCGCACTCGAGCAGAGCCTTTTTCCTGTAGGCAACGCAAACGCCGGATACGGTCATGACCTTTCCCAGGATACGCTGCGTGCGCTTTATGAGGGATATGATGCTCGCGTATTCGCAGAGCTGCAGTTTTCCAAGAAGTGTTCCCCTGTTGCGTACGCGGGGATTGCCTGTTACGGCGCCGACACGTTCGCCGTTTCTCTTGTTGATAAAGTGGGAAACGAGATATCTTAAAGCGTTCTTATCAAGATATGAGTCGGCATCAACTCCGACGAGTATCTCGCCTTTGGCAGCGATGGTGCCGAGATAGAGGGCATTTGCCTTTCCGCAGTTCTTCTTAAGGTCGATAACTCTGACATTTTCGTACATCCTTACGATGTTCTTAAGAACCTCGCCGGTGTCATCGGAGCTGCCGTCATTTATCATTATCAATTCGTAGTTGGGGTAGTTTAATTCCGTCATTTCCTTGACGACGTTATACAGGATGTCACTCTCGTTATGCGCAGGCATAAGGATCGAGACCATGGGCGTCTCTTTAAGCGGAAGCGCTTCACGTCTTTCGTTGTTGAAATAGAATATGAGCGATCCTAAGACCCACATCATTGCCATGAGGGCCGGATACCAATATACGAATTCTACGATTCCGTAAAACAGAAATCCCGTCAAAAATTCCAGCACGTTATGTCCTTTCCTGCATAGATAGGGCAGGCTTAAGAAGGCAGATTACTACAATTTCATTGTCGCGTAGAAATGTAACACCCGTAACAACGCTATGTTAATTAACTAAAAAAGAGATATTTACAAAACGCAAACTCGGGTATGTTATTACTTGAATATAAATATGTCTATCAGAATTCTTCCGCAAAGTACCACTTATCTGTCTGAATGACGGAGTTTTCAGTCATCCGCGGAAATAATTGATGGAATTATTCAGCTTTGCGATGTTCTTTTTCCAATATTCACGCTCGGGCGGTGATTTCATGTCGTCTAATTTGGCAACGGCTGATGCCGCGAACTCTTTGGCTTTCTCAACATTTCCGAAGCAGTTAAGCTCGTAAAAGCCTTTAACGCACATGGAATCGGAATCCATATCCTTTGAAATGTTATCCCCTATCCTGTGATAGTATTCTTTTGCCTTGGCAGGGACCATATTGTAATACGAGTAATAGTAGACAAGATAAAACATGGTGATCAAGGCCGGTGCAGAACGGTCAAGCGGCTTTAATACCGCTTCAATATCGTTTACTGCTTCAGGCATGAGTTCAGTCTTTCCTGTGGCATCAAGATATGCAAAATAGAGCGGGAAATAAGTAATCTTTTCCGAATCCCACACCTTAGGGAAATTCAGTTCCCTGACTGATTTCAGATCTATATTCTCGAACGGGATATTGGCTCTGAGCATGTTTCTTGCGCGTACCGAATATCCGCCAAGCGTATTCTTTGAATTGCTCTTTACAAGAACTGCAATGGCGACACCGCTCCTGACACCTGCGCAGATCAGAGTCCATAATCCGGTAAGGAAAACGATAGCTGCCAGGAACTCAGGTCCGATAAAGTATCCTCCGTGCAGGCATACTGCGAAAATGACTATGGATATGATCATGTGCAGGACCGTAGTAGTCACGATAAGCCCGTTCTCATAAGCCATGGCTGCGCCATAATTTCCTTCCGGAAATGCCTTCAGATCTATGAGTGTCTCAGCCTGAAAACCGGCCTTTACCCTGTGTCCACGGTATTCCCACTTGCCGGTATCGAGCCTGACATATCTGAATCCGAAAACTTCGACATAGTTCATCTTACATTTGAACGGCTTGACCAGGATGAGCTGCAGGAGCGTGCTTATCAGGGAAGAAACAGTCAGTCCTACAAAGAACATAAGAATATCCAATATCGGATTGGTCATAAGATCAACAATGTTTCTTATATAAATCATCTGTCACTCCCTGATATATTATCTTCAGCTCAATTATGTTAGCATTATCCGGCTATTTAAGAAATGGATGGTTTTTATGTCTGGCAAAAAGCAATTCTGGACTCTGAGATACATAATAATCAACGCTACGTATTTTGCCGTATACAGCGGAATACATGCTTATGCTTCGGTTTTCCTGCTCGAAAAGGGTTTCTCCAACACCCTGATAGGCATCACCCTTGCCCTCGCAAACATCCTCTCGGTCATTTTCCAGCCTTTTGTCGCCGGACTGATCGACAAGCAGGGAAAACTTACCAACCGCAATGTCTCCATGGCATCCACGGCACTGCTCCTGATCGGATCAGTCCTGCTCCTGCTCATAAAGAGCGGAATCGTCGTGATATTCATCATTTTTGCGCTTATCTACATGGTGCAGATGGTCTACCAGCCGATCATAACGGCTATGTATTTCGAATATGAAGCGGCTGGATGCCACATCTATTACGGTCTTGCGAGAGGCCTTGGTTCTGCAGGCTTTGCCGTCACTTCAGTCTTCACGGGAATGGCTATCGGGAAGTTCGGCGTCAGCATCCTGATGATCCTGGACATCATCTTCCTTTCGATCGCACTGATCGTACTGTTCTTCTTTAAGAAACCCGCGGTTAAGACTGAAGCCGCACCTTCAGGAGAAGTAGCCCATAACAACCTTTTCAATTTCATAAAGACTTACCCGGATTTCATGCTCTTCGTTCTCGGCGCAGTATGCTTTTTCTTCGCGCACAATGCGATCAACGACTACATGATCCAGATAATAACGCCCTTAGGCGGCACGGAAGCACAGATGGGAACGGCCGTTTTTATCGCAGCCTTATTAGAGCTCCCGACGATGGCCCTGATCGACAAGATAATGAAAAAGATCTCCGTAAAGAATCTCCTTCTTATCTCCGGCACGGCATTTCTTATTAAGACCCTTCTTATGCTCGTAGCGCCAAACATGGTCGTCGTTTATATCAGCCAGGCAATGCAGATGTTCGCCTATGCGGTCTTCAGCCCTGCCGGTGCATATTTCGTAAACCAGACCATGGCAAGACTCGACCAGGTAAAGGGCCAGGCTTATATCAACTGCTCTATTACTCTGGGCGGCGTTTTTTCAAGCCTTGTCTGCGGCAGGCTCCTTGATATCAAGGGTCCCCACTTCATGCTGGTCATAAGCCTTGCGGTAACTGCAATAGGCCTTGTCATCGCTTTCGTCGCGCTGAAGCTTTGGCGCAGGAAGTCTTCCGGTTGTGGCAATATTGAGGGAAAGCGCTCTTAAACAAAATTCAGTATTGAACATTGTATAATACCGCGATATACTCCCCTTATAGAACGCATCTTGCGTATAGGGGAAGATCAGACAATGTGTGACGAATGCAAACTGAAATATCCGCTTCTGATGGTGCACGGGATGGGATTCCGTGACAGAAAGTACCTGTGCTATTGGGGCAGAGTCCCTAAGACTCTGGCATCACTGGGTGCCAGTATCTTCTTCGGCAATCAGGATTCCGTCGGTTCCATAGAAGACAACGCTGATAAGATCGCCGCAAGCCTTGATGAGGCACTGCGGGTCACGGGTGCTGAGAAAGTAAATATCCTCGCACATTCCAAGGGCGGGCTCGAAGCCAAATATCTTGTTAACCACGGTTATGGCGACAAGATCGCATCGATCACCACCATAGACACTCCCCACCATGGTTCACATACCATCGACTTTTTAATGAAGGCTCCGAAATGGATGGTTAAGACTGCCGCCACAGGCACCGACATCTGGATGAAGATCTTAGGTGACAAGGATCCTGACTGCTACAAGTGCTTCGACATCCTGACAACGAAAACCGCCGAGCAGTTCAACTTGGACAACCCGGCGCCCGGAAATGTCTATTGCCAGAGTTACGCGTTTAAATGCAACAGTGCATTCTCAGATCCCGTCTTCTGCATCACCTTCCCTGTCGTCAGCAGGTTCGACGGAGCAAATGACGGAATGGTATCCGTGGATTCATCACGCTGGGCAAACTTCAAAGGCGTAATAACTTCTTCATCACGCCGCGGCATTTCCCATGCCGACGTAGTGGATTACAGACGCAGGAGATTCACCTCACGTGCGCCTTCTGCTTCCAATGAAGTCAGCGATATCACCATCTTTTATATCAATGTCGTAAAGGAACTGAAACAGCTCGGATTCTGACCAGATTGACCTGAAATCAAATTATTCCTTTTCTCTTAATATACTCAGAAAAATTAAATATTATATTTAGATGTCAGGTGATATAATGTCTAACGGTCTATTGAGGAAAGGTTCTTTTTTTCGCAATGCAAAAGTTACTTACAGTGGCAATACCCTGCTTTAATTCGCAGGATTATGTTGGCAGGGCAATAGAAAGCCTGCTGCCTGGAAAAGACAAAGTAGAAATACTTGTCGTCAACGACGGCTCCACTGATGACACCGATAAGATCGCACTTGAATACGAGAATAAGTATCCGGATACCGTCCGTCTCATCAATAAGGAAAACGGCGGTCACGGCGATGCAGTCATGACCGGACTTAAGAATGCGACAGGTCTATATTTTCGCGTTCTTGACTCAGATGACTGGCTCGAAAAAGACTCTCTCCTCAAACTTATGGAAGTCCTCGGACAGATGACCGAACCCGATAAGGCCGCAGATCTCGTCATCACAAACTATGTATATGAGAAAGTAAACGAAGGCAGGAGCTGCGCAATAGACTACCGCAAGAACCTCCCCACCGGCAGATTATTCGGCTGGGATGAAGTCGGTAAATTCGCCACGGGTTCATACCTTCTGATGCATTCGGCAACTTTCCGCACAGAGCTCGCGAGAAACAGCGGCATGGATCTCCCGAAGCACACCTTTTACGTAGACCACCTCTTTGTATGCTATCCCATGATCCACGTCGAGAAGATGTATTATCTGGACGTCGATCTTTACCGTTACTTCATCGGACGCGAAGACCAGTCCGTCAACGAGAAGGTAATGCTCAGCAGAATGGACCAGCAGCTGCGCGTCAACCGCTTAATGCTCTACCAGCTTGAAGTAGATACGATTACCAATCAGGCGAAAAAAGATTACCTCTATTACTACACGGAGATCGTAACTCTTGCGACTGTATCTTTCCTTCTCCGCTTAGGCACCAAAGAGGATGCACAGCAGATGGAATCTTTCCTGGACGAGATCCGCGATAAGCGCCCCGAATACTACAACTGGATAATGAGCCGACCTTTCTACCGCCATCCGATGAGAGCTCTCAGAAAGCTCCCCCGCTGGCTCAGCTATCCGCTTTACCGCCTGGCTTATAAGATCGCCAGAAAACATTTCGGGTTCAATTGATCTGGCGGAACAGGATTACTTTTTCTTCTTTCCTACCGACAACAGAACGAGTCCCAGACCGCTTGCCACGAGCGGAAGTACAAAGCTGCAGAATCTTGAAAGGAGCATTGCGCTTCCGAGAAGCTCAGTCGGAATGAATCCGTCGTAAAAGAGCGCATATCCGTATTCGGTAACTCCTGCAGCTCCCGGAAGCGGGAGTGATGATACGGAGATGAAAAGTGATGACTGGATCCTTAAGACGGTAAACCAGTCAAGCGAGTCGCAGCCGATGGCGCGTGCGCAGAAGAATGTGACGGAATAGAAGAGAATTATCTGAATGAATGAGACTACAAGCATCTTGAAGAAGACCGACTTGTTCTTTTTCATAAGGCCTGCTGCCTTGCGGTATGCGGCAAATGAACGTAAGAATCCGAATCTTTCGCCAGGTTTCATTCCCTTTATCTTCAGGAACCAAAGACCAATCCCTATGAAGAAACCTGCGATCTTTCTCGTGAAGAGCACGCAGAAAAGGAACAGGATTATTATCAGGTTAAGGGCAAAACCGATCGGGAAAACATATGCGAATTTTCCCTGAAGCTTAAAGACATCCCCATTCGAAAACAGTACGCCGAGCACGCCCAAAACTACGGCAGCGCACTGGAAACTCAAAAGAGCGCAGAGCAATGTAAAAGCGCTGTGCGATACCTTGAGCTTGTCCTTTGCCATGAAGTAGAGCTGGCCGGGCTGGCCGCCTGTGGAAGAAGGCGTTATCGAACTGAAGAAAAAGCCTGCGAATGAATACTTCATCATCTGGGCGAAACTGATCTCGTAGCCTGCGAGTTTTAAACAGCGGCGGATATTGATGCCGTCTGCTATCGCGTAAAGTATCATTGCGGCGACCGCTGCCAGCACCCATCTGATATCGGCGTTCCTGATCGTTCCCACGATATCCTGCCCGCTAAGCTCACGGTGAAGCACATACAGGGTTGCCCCGCCAAGCAGTAAGAGGAATAAAGCACCAAACAAAAAAGACTTTTTCTTTAGAAGATTCATGAGGCAGATTATAGCATAAGCGTGAACACATTATTATAAATACGTATAGTTTGCCTTTTTTCTAACAAATACGCCTGTATCTGTGCTAATCTACACACATAAAATTTTAAATATGAGGCATTACTATGGATTTCGAAAAGCTGCTTTCAGGTTATAAGTGCAAAGCCTGCATCATGTCAGTAGACAGACTTCCTGATGACCGTTATGGAAACATCCGCATAGTTGCCGGCAACCAGGCTCACTGCGATGACATGATCGCCACCATCCACCGCGAGTTTATCCCCGGATCTCCTTATGAGGACTACTTCCCGCAGGACAAGAATTTCGAGGACTTCTGCTACCGCAGCGCGCTCCTCGGCCAGCCTCTCCATACATACATAAATCTTCACTACATGAACCTCTGGCTCAACCTGATCCTGCTGCCTTTGGATTCTGACAAAGAAGGCACCGGATATTGTCTGTACGCTTATGAGGTTGCACCCAAGGCTGATTCCGAGAAGATGGCTAGTCTTTCCGCTGATACTGCTTCCGCGGTACTCCAGACCTGCATCAAGCTCCGCGGTTCCGAGAATATCCGCGAGACAATGAACGATGTCATCGCTGACATCAGAGGAATATGTGAATCCGATCATTGCTGCATTCTTCTGGTGGATAAGGAAGCACGTGAATGCTCAAAATTCAGCGAATCCATTAAGCCGGGAAGCTCGATCAAGTCAATAGACTATTATATCCAGAATGACTTTTATTCCATCGCAGAGACATGGCCTGCAACGATAGGCGGAAGCACATGCATCATCATCAAGAACCAGCAGGACAAAGAATGGCTCGAATCGGTTAATCCCGTCTGGTACAATTCCCTCACGGGCGCCGGTATCAATAACATCGTACTGTTCCCGCTCGATAATAACGGAAACACCATAGGTTACCTGTGGGCTTTCAACTTCAATGAGGAAGAGACGGTCAAGATCAAAGAGACTCTTGAGCTGACGACATACTTTATCGCTTCCGAGATCGCAAACTACCAGCTTCTTAATAAACTCGAAAAGCTGAGCTCGATCGATATGCTTACGGGCGTAAAGAACCGTAACGCTATGAACAATACCATCGATGATATCGTCGGCGGGAAGTCAAATCTCAAGGCTCCTTATTCCGTCATCTTTGCTGACCTGAACGGATTAAAGCGCGTAAACGATAAAAACGGTCACCTCGAAGGCGACAAACTCCTCAAGACAGCGGCAAATGTACTCTGCAGTATTTTCACCGACGCTGACGTTTTCCGTGCCGGCGGAGATGAATTCCTTATCCTCTTATCCGGCGTGGATGAGCAGATGCTCGCTCCCAAACTACAAAGACTTGAAGAACAGGCTGAAAGGGATAATGTTCACTTCGCAGTCGGAACTTCAACGGTATCCGGAGACGGTGACATCCGCACCGCCATGCACATCGCAGACGAGAAGATGTACGAGGACAAAAAAGCTTTTTACGATAAGCATCCCGAATTAAAGTACAGAGCAAACTGATATTAAACTTAATGAGAAAAGAAAAACGGATGGCTTCTAACCGGGCCATCCGTTTTTAGTTTATCAGTTTAATCAGGATTACTGAGCAAACCAGTTGTTATTGTTATCTCCTTCGCCGCCCTGACCATTGTCATCGCCGGAACCGCCTTCACCGCTGCCGTTATCGCCGCCGTTGCCGCCTTCTCCGCCTTCGCCTGAACCCTGGCCGTTGTCGCCGCCATTGTCGCCGCCATTATCGCCGCCGTTGTCACCACCGTTGTTGTCGCCGCCGTTGTTATCGCCGCTGCCGTTGTCACCGCCGTTATCGCCACCGCTATTTTCGTCGGTGGATTCGGAAGTCTCGTCAGTATTCTCAGCTGATGATTCGGTAGCAGTCGTAGTAGTCGTTGCCTCAGTTGCTCTTGTAGGATTTGTTCTCTTGGGAGCAGCTGTAGTAGCTGTCGTCGACTCTTCTGTCGTCTCTGAGGACTCGGTAGTTGTCGTGGTCGTAGCCTTGGATGTTTCCTTTGTAGTCTCCGTAGCAGATGTTTCGGAAGGTTCGCTCTCGGAGCTTTCAGCAGTCTCAGTAGCACTGCTGCTCGGCATCGTCTCGGCGACTGTTTTCACTGAAGTACGGTCCAGAATGATTACTACGGCAAACAGCGCTACGAGAAGCACTGATGCCACAGAAGTAATGATGATCGCTGTAAGTTTATGTTCCATATAATTGTCCTGAGTAAAAAACTTAAAAAGCCTGCCTCATATTATTGTATCACTTAATTACCCTCGGGATAAAGGACCGGTAACGTCGGCAATTCCGTCGATACGGTCTGCTCCCTTATCTCGGCAACCGGAGTTATCGTGCCGTCGCTTGAGAGCCTTACGGGAATGCCCTTCCTCTCCCTGATAGCATTGGCGTAGTCCATTACCGAATTCAGCTTGTTCTCGAAAAGCATACCGCCCATGTCACCTTCGTAGAAGAAATGAATGTCGGAACCTGCGGTCATCGGAAGCCCCAACTTGGTGCAGTATTCAAATCCGAGCGCATTCATGTTCGGTTTGTTAGCCGCATTGTAGACTTCGACGCCGTCACATGCCGACGGAGCGAGCTTGATATCTGACAGGTAATCCCTTTCCCTGAAAGGATGTGCCTGTATCATGACTCCGCCTGCCTTGTGGACTGCTGCCAGGAGTTCCTTCCTGGTCATGTCCATTATGCATTCGTTAGCAAGCAGCCAGTCCTTATCGACTCCGTAGAGGAGATATTCATCTTTCCAGAAATTGAACTCCACGCCGAACATGACATTGAAGTCTGTTCCTTCAGCTGCTTTTAACGCGCGTTCATATCCTGAAGCGTAGATCTCCACCCTCTCTTTCCACGGAAGCTCTTCAGGCACACAGGTGTTGCCGTTAAAAAAGTGGTCCGTGACAATAAGGCCGCTGAAGCCTTTCCCGATCAGGTATGGAATGTAATCTTCGCCGTGCACTCTTCCGCATGCGCTTGCTTCACATGTGTGAAGATGTGTCTCATATAAATATCCCATCTATTTAGTCCTTGCTTGAAATTTCCCGGGAAAATGCTAACACCCTTCAACATCCAATTCAAGCCAAAAACTTGCATATTTATATGCAGTTCATCAGGCATTTTGCCCTGCAGTCTTTTTCGGGAAGATCTTCTTAAAGAGCAGTTTTATAAGACTGATGATCATGGACAGGATCCTCGCAAAGATGACCGATGCGATGATGACTGCTATCGGCAGCTGCCACTCTACGGTCTTTCCGGAGACAGGCTGGCTGTACATGTAACCTGCCAGGAGCACGAGGATCATGAAGTGGAACAGATAGATGTATAGCGAGTCTTCCCTGCCGAGGAATGCGAGCGGCTTGATGACATACCAGCCGGGTTTCTTCATTCCGATCGCGAAAACGAATGAGCCGCAGAGCATCTTGAAGGGCTGTGAGATGTCCAGTTTTCCGACCTTTACGCACACGAGGACGAACATCGCTGCAGCAGTTATTACAGCGCCCAGGATCAATACCCATGTCGGTATCTTCAGGATCTTTTCCTTTTGGTCAGCAAGCACATATCCGATGAGCATCATGGGCAGGACACCTACGAGCGCATTGCCGCTCCAGTGCCAGTTCGCATTAAATGAATTGACGTATGAATCGACGACTATCCTCAGGATGATGAATACAGGAAGCATCACATAGATGACCTTCTTAAGATTAAAGCGCACCAGGAAATAGAAGATGATGTAACTGTAAAGCAGGCCCACCAAATACCACAGCGCAGACCCATAGAAGAATTCGAAGTCGCCGGCGAATATCATCTTTAAGTACGTGACCGGTTTCTTAAGCTCGAGCTTCCAGAGTATATCACGATGTTCTATACGCATCATGTAATAACTGAATGCGAGATAGAGGCCGACCATCACCAGCGTGATTATGCCGTTTCTGATGAACCGCTTTAGGATCTTGCGGCTCATGAGCTTACTCTCGCCATAGCATGCGTAACCGCTTATCAGTGCAAAATATCCGACACCCCATGTGCCGACACAGGTCATGACCTTTCCCAAGTCACCGGCGAAAGGCGCATGCACCATGATTACGCCTATGGCAGCGATGAACTTCCAAAAATCCCAAAAGTAATTCCTTTTCCCCATAAGTCCACTCTTTGCGTTATATATTTATTTCGTGCTTATTATACTAACTTTTACCTGCCGGCGCGCCTTATCTTACTACCTTTTCTTGGAGGGCAAACAAACTGTTGTTATAATCGTCTTTGAGATCATCTTATCCGGAGGCAATCACATGAACGGACCTTCTCCAATTACCGACAGCAATCTCAGATTCGACTCATTTAAAGACGGCGGTCTGTTCGCAAAAAAGCAGCGCCTCCCCGCCATGGGCTGGAACAGCTGGAACGCTTTCGGCAGCGGCAACACGGAAGAACTGACCAAAGCCATGATCGCTAAGATCAAAGAGCTCGAATTAGATAAGAGCGGTTATCTTTACGTGGTCCTTGATGACGGATGTTACCATCCTGAAAGGATCGAAGGACATCTTATATCTGATGAAATAAAGTTCCCGTCAGGCTTTAAGGCAATGGCTGATCTCGTGCATTCGCAGGGATTAAGATTCGGCATGTATAACGACATCGGCACGAAGCTCTGCTCAGGCGCTGAGGTCGGTATCTACGGCTATGAAGAGACCGACTGCAAAGATTACATCAATTGGGAGATCGACTATATCAAGGTCGATAACTGCTACTACATGTGGGACAACGCGACCTTCGCCGATCCTACAAATGCCAAGTATTCATATGCGCCCAACATCAAAAGCATAGAGACAGACGGCAGGGTCTACGAGGCAAAAGACGCTCTGATAACGGGAACAAGGGCAGCCGTAAAGGACGGATATGTGACCTTCATCGGCACCTTCGACGGAACGGCGCCGGACTTTTCTCCTACAGGACTTCAGAGCAGCGAACTCGTTTTCGATATCGAAGTATCGGAAAGCGGAACAAAAGAAATCTTTATAACTTACGCGACTGGTGAAGAAGAAGGCATCGGCCAGTGGCTCCAGTGCGCAGTTGATGACAGAATATTTTTCGACGGTCTTCTCCCTCCTACCAAGAGTCCCGTTGATTTCGAAGTATCAACTCCTATCACTGTAGAACTAAAAGCCGGCAGGAATACTTTCCGCCTCATGAATCACAGAAGACAGGAAAACACCCTGGATTCTTATACGAAGATACGCAGGGAACTCGAAAAGGCAGGCAGCCGTGACATCGTCTTCTCGATCTGTGAATGGGGAAAGACCCAGCCTCAGGACTGGGGACACAAGGTCGGCGATTCGTGGAGGATCTTAAACGACATCACCTTCCAGGTAGGTTCCGACGGCAATCACGGAACTGCGGCATGGGAAGGCGATTACACCACTTCGATCACCTCGCAGTATAACAAGGCAGTCATAATGGATGAGTTTGCAGGCCCCGGAAAAGGCTGGAACGATCCCGACATGCTCGTCATCGGAATGGACGGCATCGACGAGACGATGTGCAGATCCCACATGGCAATGTGGTGCATGATGAACTCTCCCCTCATGCTCGGAATGGATCTCCGCAGGGTCGAAAAAGGAGATGCGGTCTACAACATAATCACAAATAAAGAACTGATCGCGCTTAACCAGGATCCGCTCGGGGTCCAGGCAAAAAGGATCTTTACGACCACCGGTTCAGCCAACCCGGACAAAGAATACATCCGTGACAACAAGCGTATCGATGTGCTCGCCAAGCCTCTTGCAAACGGCGACATGGCTCTCGGCTTCTTCAATATCGATACTGAAACAAGGAACGACGAAATATCGATAGCCGTCGATATGTTGACCGGTGCGTTAAAAAGCAAGATGGCAGACCCTGATAAATTTGCCGGCGCTTCGCAGTATAGGATAAAGGATCTTCTTACCGGCGATGAGACAGTAACTGATGAACGCTCATTCAGCTGCGGCACTTTGGACGGATGCGATTGTAAGATCTTAAGGATCAGTCCTGAAACATGACGACAGAAGAGTTCATCTCAGAATTGTGCAAAGCCTCAGGCATAGATACCGAAGGCATCTTCGGGCGCGGAAGAAAAGACGGCTGGCTGGAAGCTGAAGACGAGATACATAAGGACCGTCAGATCACACGCAAGAACGTTGCGCGCATCTGCCATATGTTTCTTCTCAAGGTAAGAAAGATCAGCGACATGGATATAAACAAAGCCGATTGTCTCAGGGATCTTTACGACTGCCGCGTTTGCGCGAACCACATCGCACAGGTCTATTTACGGGGCATAATGGATGCCTCCGATATCAGACGCGGAGGAGGCTTTCTCGTTTTCGGTCCGGAAGGAATTGACGATGATGAGACAAACCGCCGGCATATAGAACGGCTGGTCAGTTACAAAGCTTCCAGCAACTCTTAAGCGCCCTTTTCATCAATAAACTTAAGCACATCAGCCTGCGTGTCTGCCTGGAGGAATTCCGGATAGATGCCGCATGGAATGTGCGGATCGTAAGCAAGATCTCTGAACCAGTTCGCCTGTACGGCTGTCATGCCAGCGTTTGCAGCAGCCTGCAGTTCATTCGATCCACCGTCGCCGACATAAAAGCATTCTTCAGGCTTTGCGCCAAGCTCTTCGGCTATGTCGAAATACAGCTTGAGATCAGGCTTTTTAAGACCCTGCTCATATGAGAGTTTTACGGAATCGAAATACGGCATCAGATCCGTTTTCCTGATCATGTCTCGCTCATCCGAATAGCAGTTACTGATAAGTCCTATCTTGATCCCGCGCTTCTTCAGCTCTGACAAAAGGAAATAGGTCTCATCCGGCGTTGCATTGAAAGTGTCGGTCATGCTCTCATGTCTTTTCCTCATAAGAAGTTCAACAGCCTCAGGCGTATAGCATCCCATTACCTTCAAAGCGTATTCCGCTCCTTCTTCAAGCGTTATCTTACCGGTAGTCCTGTCATTGTCCGTCCCGCGCCAGACCTCCCTGTATTCCTTGACCGGAAGCCCCATCTCAGAAGCGAAATTATCACTGAAATAAACTCTCCCGGTAAAGTACGTAACCAGGGTCTCGAACATATCGAAAATACATGCTTTAATCAATCTTCAGATTCTCCCTGTCAAATGCGGTATATGGTTTTTAAGTTCACAGACCAAGTGCTTTCTCGACCAGTGCAAGCGTCTGCCCGATGGTCATGTTTTCATCTCTTAAGATCACGTTAAACCCGGAATGCAGGAACTCATCGTATGATTTTTGTGAGTTGATCAGCTCAAGGCCCTTACGGTAATTCTCCATTGCCTTTTCGGGATCGGGTTCTTCCATGATCATCCTGTACAGGAACTGCTTTTCGGGATCCGGCCTGTCGAAAAATCTCCTGACCGGGATCTCAGGATCGGAAAGCAAAACTATCGTATGCTCAATGGGAGCTATCTCACGTAAAGTCCCGATAGAGATATTGGTATCAACAAATACCGGCTTTCCCTGGCTGCAGATATCAGGCAGCATCCGGAGCTCGATGATCTCGCACTCCCTTCTTGCACCGTCTATCCAGTCTTTATATTCCTGCGGCGACCGTCTGATGAACTCGTGCCAGTCTTCCAGATCCCTGGTATACGTCAGGCACGGGAACTCGCTCTTGTCCAGCTCACCCTGATAATTGTCGTGGTAGTTTTCTTCACAGGCAATTCCGTTATGCTTCTTTGCAAGTTCCTTTACCATCGTGGACTTTCCGGCATATGAAGTACCTATAACAAAGTACGCGTTTTCAAAATACATGATCACTATCCTCCCCGACACAATTATATTGCAAAGATGATGACTATCAAACAATGGTTTAGTCGTATTTACCAGTGAACGAATATTCTCTCGCGATAGTTCAGTTAATAGGACAAGTTATATTTTCAATATATAATTATTCCAAAAACTTATACGGAAAAATTCTTTTCGCAAGGACATACAAAGGACACATGCGCAATGTAGAGTTTTCCCAAGGAGGAAATTCTGATGGTCAGGATCTTGATAGTTGAAGACAACGAAGAACTGCTTAATCTTGTCGCTGTTTTTTTCAAAGGCAAGGGGTCTTTTGAAGTCGACGCTGCTCCTGACGGCAATCGTGCACTAAGCCTCATCAGCGAAAATAAGTACGACATCGCGATCTTGGACATCATGCTTCCCGGTGCGAACGGATTTGAAGTCTGCAAAGCTCTGCGCGGCAAAAGCCAGTGCCCTATTGTGTTTCTGACGGCACTCGGAAATGAAGACAACATCCTGAAAGGTTACGAGATCGGCGCCGATGAATATATGGTGAAGCCTTTCTCGCTCAAGGTGTTATATGCCAAGTGCCTGGCTCTTCTGAGCAGAACCGAAGCAGACCTTCACAAAGAACTCGTGCTCGAGTGCGGTGACATAAAGCTCTATCCGTTGAAAATGGAAGTCGAAGCCGGCGGACGCAAAATAACGCTCGCCCCCAAAGAATATTTCCTCCTGAAGGTTCTCATGGAGAACAAGGGGATCGTCCTCGGAAGGGACAGGCTTTTGGACCTTGTGTGGGGTTATGGTTTTGACGGCTCGGACAGAGTCGTAGATACCCACATCAAGAAGTTAAGAAAAGCTCTCGGATCTTCCGGAGAAGCGGTCAGGACTGTAATCGGCGGCGGTTACAAGATCTCGTGATCGGAGGAAACATGCATGAAGAAACGCGTTAGGAAAAAGTCGATAACCGAACCTAAATTCGGACGGATCTTTCTTGAGAGATTCATTATTATGGCTGTGGTCTTTTCCTTATTTGCCGTATATGGATTTACCCTGCTTGGCAATTACGTAAAGGACAGAGAACATGGGGAAGCATCAAGTTACAACCAGAAGATCTTAGATACAGTCATGGAACTGAGCGAGACCGATCCCGCATCAGAAGAATATAGAGAGCTGATGGAAGAACTGAAGATGTTCATCGCCTTATACGAAAGCTTGGATCGTACTTATATCGAAGTCCGAATAGGCGGTGAAACATTAACTGCAGATGATTATTTTGCCTTTTTCTGCGAAAAACCCGATACACCCAAATCAACTGCTAATACATATCATATAGAAGATACCGCGTATTTAGCTCCTTTGTATGAGTATCTGGAAAATACGACCGGCAAAGATCTAAAAGAGCTGGGTGAGGATTATTATAAATACGAGTATGAATACCTCCACTACTCTTTGGGCTTAATGCCTTTTGATTATGGATATAATTTCAATACTGTATACGTCAATAATGAGGACCGTACTTTCATTCCGGGCGTTGTAATGATCACAGATTACAGCGCTTACAAAAACGAAATCACAGAAGAAGATCTGTCTTACGTG
This sequence comes from Ruminococcaceae bacterium AB4001, assembly GCA_000621765.1. Taxonomy (GTDB): domain Bacteria; phylum Bacillota; class Clostridia; order Saccharofermentanales; family Saccharofermentanaceae; genus Saccharofermentans. Next base: position 81,888 of record JHXJ01000004.1, on the reverse strand, counting down.
GACTGCACTCCTTCAGATACTAAAGGATATGAGTATCAGGAATGGAGCGATTATTGCGGTTTCTCATACTGGATGACAATGATAGGAGCCAGATTAGACACAGAACTCTCATCGGAAGATATCTGCGAATACTGCATACCAGACGAAGACGGAAATCCTTATTATCTGTTCCCGGAAGAATATGACGATTATCTTGCAAGAGGAGAAATACAGGATAAAGCATGGCTGATCGGATATAGTGAATATATAGACCGGACGGTTTTCGAGCTTGCTCCTATTTCAAGCTCACTGATAATTATCGGTGCATTGCTGGCATCTCTCCTCACAGCTCTTATTCTTGCAACTGTCAGATACTATGATGAAAAGGCCGTCTGGAAGATCTTTGAATACAGGACCAAGACGACTGAAGCTATGGCTCACGATCTGAAAACTCCTTTGGCTGCAATTATGGGATATGCGGAAAACATGGAAGAATATGCGGATGACCCTTCAAAAGTCCGTGAATACTCTAAGAACATAAACGAGAAAGTTAACGCGATGGATCACATGATCGGTGACATCCTGTCTTTCTCACGAAGCGAAACCGGCAAGATCGATATTGTAAAAGAAGAACTGAGTGTCGCAGAACTGGTAAAAGAAAGCCTTGAAGCGTTCCCCGGACTTAAAACTGAGATAAGCGGCGATCTGAAGCTTACAACTGACCGGAAACTTCTTAAGCAGGCAATAGATAATCTTCTTTCGAACTGTGAGAGGTATGGCGACAAAGACGGTGTTGTGGATATCAGGACAGATCCCGAAAATCTGCTGATCATCAATAAGACCGATAAGACTTACGATGACGTCAACTCGCTGAAAAAGCCTTTTGTAAAGGGTGAAGATTCCAGAGGCGGCAAGGGTTCGGGGCTTGGTCTGGCCATTGCAGAGAATAATCTCAATATCCTTGGCTATAAACTCGAACTCGTATCTGAAGAAGGAACGTTCAAAGCCATAGTGAAGTTTAAGTGACGGCAACGGATTACTTCCGGAAACACGCAGTTTCTCTTCGCACATTGCCGGTTTATTGTCGATAATAAAAAAGCAAAACCCCGCAAACGCAATGTTTACGGGGTTTCTTCTGGCGGAGAAGGAGAGCAGTAATCTTTTATGCTTTGTAATACTGCCCAACTCTCTATAAGTGCCTCTGTTATAGGGCTTTCAAGCGATTCTGCCGTTTTTGTGATGTGTTAAAAATCTGCCTGAAACTGCCGTAATTAGTGGTAAGTTTAGTGGTAAGCTCGGTTTCCCTTAGATTGCGGTCTCGTAATAATCCTTGAGGACTGCAATCTCTCTGTTCTTGAACTCGCGCGAAGCATCTGTATAGGTTTTTAGTGTTATCAGGATGCCTTCGTGGCCCATCATGTCGGATACTGCTTTCATATCTGCTCCTGCTTCCCTCATCCTTGTAGCGAATGTGTGCCTGAGCATGTGGTTGTGTACGTGGGGGAACTCATCCCCTGTTCCTTGCATCTCCGCATTTATTGCTTCGCAGATCTTTGTGAGCTTGTAGTTCAGTTTCTTGTGGTGCCAGACATGTCCCTTGCTGTTGAGGAATACAAAGTCTGTATAACCATCTATAACTGATTCGCACTTGATCCCGAAAAGGTCCTGAAACTCTTTTTCCTTTTGCAGAGCTTCTCTGACTACCGGTAGCATTGGTACGGTACGCTTGCTGTTCTTGGTCTTTGGCGGATTGATCTTGTAATCACTTCCGTCACCTTTTCCCTTGTCGTAGTACAGGAGCGTATGGTTGATATTGATCTCGTTATTCTCGAAATCTATATCTTCCCACCTTAATCCCAGTACTTCGCCGACTCTCATACCTGTCCATAACATCACTGTAAATACAGGATAGTATCTGTGGTATTTGCCTGGCTTGGCTAAGAAGGACTCAAAGGTCTTCTGTTCTTTGAGGGTAAGAGCCCGAACCTCTTTGGTGTCTTTCTCATACTCTCTCTGGAACTCTCTTAGGACTCCTCTGCAGGGATTGCCCTTTAGAACATCATCTTTGACTGCTACATCAATGACCATTGAGAGAACTACCTTGATGTTTCTTATGCTTCCAAAGCTCAGGTTGCGCTTAGTTGCCGTGTCCTTGAGGAACATTACGATGCTGCTGTAAGTTACATCCCTCAGTTTCATCTTACCGAATTCAGGCTCTACATATCGCTTGTAATACCTGACGTAAGAGGCAAAGGTTGTTTCCCTTATACCGGTCTTAACCTTCTTCCACAGCTCGAAATACGAGTTTATGGTGGCATTGAGCTTTGTATAGTCAATACCGTCTAAGGTGTCTCTTAAGAGTTCTTCCTCTTTCTTCCTCAGCTCGGGAAGGGTCTTGGCATATAGATAATGCCGTTTGCCGCTTTTGTCGTACCAACTGTACTGAAAAGTCTTGTTGCTTCTTTGATACTCTCCGTTCCTTAGTTTAGTTTTGTTTTGGGTATATCTTTTATTCTTCATCTTCTATGAACCTCCGTTAGTTTCCCAGAAGATGTCCCGGATTCATTATAAACCCGGGAACACCTTTCTTGAAGGAAAAACCAGTATCAGACCGAAAACTGTCTGAACAGGTACTCTTCAAACGGTTTACGCTTGATGAGTCTCTTACTGCCGTTCCATAAGACATAGGGACAGTGATCATCACCCGTAAGCTCACGGAGTTTCTGCATTCCGATGTTGAAGTACACCGCCGCCTCTTCCAGAGTAAGGAGAGCCTTATCGGAGATGGGCACTTCCTTCCTGTTGGTTGAACCCGAAACCGCTTTGACCTGTTCTCCTTTTGGGGGAGCCATAAAATTATCTGTGTCAGTCATAAGATGACCTCCTTAAATCAAATTTCCCCTGTTATCGGGAATGTAAAGCGTCGGGTTCATGCGATGCTTGAGGTCTCGGTCGGGTGCTGCCTGCAAAATGGATAACGGAGCAGCAAGCAACGTCTTTGTACGCACAAAGACAAAAACAGCTTGTCAGGGGAGCCCCTGAAACCTTGTGAATGCCTTCGGCTTTTGCGGGAGTTTATTCAGTTGTCAAAGTTCGATGAAGGTTACATACCCCTTCATTAACTAGAAATGGGAGAGGTCAAAATTATGTGGTCTTTCTGTAGAAAAATGTGTCAAAATGTTCCCTTCACTATTACTGGACATTGACCCCCATTTTGGCCCCCCGCTTTTTGCGAAAATTTCGAAAATGTAATATTACATTTTTCGATGCTCACACAAAAAAGGGCTCCGTTCAAGGCGGAAACCCTAATAAAATCAATATTTCTTTACTGGGCATGTTATAATCACTGTTGAGGGGCACCCTTAGATTTTTGATAGAAAACTTAGAGGGAGAAAATGTTTTAGTATGAAAGCAACGAAAAAGATATTGGGATCGTTCCTATCCTTCATTTTAATAATGACTATGCTGCCCGTAAGTAGTATGCGGGTTTATGCAGACAATAATATCCCGGAGAATACTATAAGCTTGCAACCTACATCAGTTGAGTTATCTCCCAGTGCCGTACACTCACAAATTCCATTTACTGTTTCTGCAGAAAAAACTGAAAACGTGGAGGACATACAAATTTTTTTCCAGGAAGGCACTTTAACCGATGGATCATACACTATCCCATTTAAAGTAAACAAAGACCCCGAAGCCTCTGAGGGAAATAGGTGGGCCAGTTTTACCTTTCGATCAGACAGTTATAGCAACACTATGGCGGTCATTGTCAATTCAGCCAGTTTGAGTTCAGCTAATGCCGGCGTTTATATGGGCTATCTTCAATGGAATGCTGGTTTTTGGACACATGAGAGCGAAAAAATCAAGGATATAAACGGACAAATCCTAATGACACTGAAAATTGGCTATGATATTACCGTTTCAAGCAATGCTAATGGTACGGTGTCCTCTTCATGCTCCATGGCTCGAGCGGGGGAAACTGTAACACTCGATGTCGCTGCAAACGCAGGTTACCAATTCAAGGAATGGCAAATTGTTTCCGGGAATGTGACTATAGAAAACAATCAGTTCACCATGCCGGAAGGGGATGTGGAGATTTGTGCGGTTTTTGATAAGCTTTGCGAAGTGAATTTCGAGGCCAACGGTGGCTCTGGTACGATGGACAGCGATACATTCTTTGCATCCGAGGGATACACCCTTCCATCCTGCGGTTTTACCGCACCGGATGGTTATACGTTCAAGGACTGGACAGTCACGTGGGAAAATGAAGGCGCTACATACGGCACGAACAAAATGGCTGGATCAATCCTGACTGGAATTACAGAGGATATCATGGTTTCTGCAAACTGGATGGATCTTTCGCTAAAAGTCTCTCCTTCAGGTGCGGGAAGCGTCGTATATGAAAACGGCGCTTTTACAGCAACGGCGAATGCGGGTTATACTTTTGACCATTGGGAATATGCTGACGATGAATACAGTACAACACCGATTGGAACAGTATGGCCGACGGAAAACCCATATCAGCCTACGCAAGTCGATCACAAAATCTATACAGCAGTTTTTAAAGCCAATACATACAATCTCACCGTTCTTTCAAATAACGACGAAAGAGGAACTGTTACCTACAGTGGCACTCCAAAAACAGGAAACACGATCACACTGACTGCGACAGCCAATGAAGGATACATATTCAAGGAATGGCAGATTGAGCCGGAAGGAATTGCCATAAATGCGAATAACAAGTTTAAAATGCCTGCGAGTAACGTAACAGTCACGGCGGTCTTTGTGCCCCAAAATGGAGAGGAATTTACGAGAAACACCGTTACAGGAACGAATGTTACATTAGGCGATGAGCTTGGATTGAACTTTTATTTTACTGTTCCTGCAGAAACCGTTGAATCCGGTGCAAAAGCAGTATTGAACGGCCCTAAGGGCGAACAGGAAGTATTGCTGAGTGATGCTCCTAAGGATGGAGATGAGTATAAACTTACATACAGAGTTAATGCGATACAGGCAGATAGTGACATTACGCTTAAGATCGTTGACTCTGATAATGTAACGTTAGATCTGTATAATGCTGTCGGTTCTAAATATGAGAATGGAATCATGACTTATAGCGTAAACAGATACCTGATTGATGCCATGAACTATGATGGTATCACTAACAAAGCTCCGATCCGGGCAACTTATACGTATTGTGCATATGCGTGCAAGTGGAAGAACGGTACTGCACTCCCGACAGACGGATATATAAATGATCTTTCGAATCCTTCTGCTGATGCTCTTGATGCATTTAAGGTTGTAAAGACAAATACCAGCAACTCGATCAAGATTACAGGGTACTCACTTGTTCTTGATTCAAAGACTGCGATCAGAGTGTATTTTACAGCCACTGACGCAATACAGGATCATGTAATCAAGGTTGGAGACAAAACACTTACCCCTGTTTTGTCCGGCAATACAGTTGATAATCGCAATGAGTATTATGTAGAGATAACAAATATTGGTGCAGGCAATCTTGAGACACAGTATACTGTTGTTTTCGATCCGGCGAGCGACAACTATCAGGTTAAGATCAGCGCTATGAGCTATGTCCGCAATGTCATGAGACAGAAAGATCAATACCCCGAAATCTGTACAGAAGAACTGTGTGATCTTGTTACAGCAATATACGATTATGCTGAGATCTTTAAATAAGGGGGATTGCAATATGAAAGAGATATATGAGCCTATTGAGATAGACGTAATAAGATTTGTTGAAGAGGATATAATCACAGCCAGTGATCCTGTACTTCCCAAGATACCGGATGATGGCGAATGATTGTAAATAAGATCGAAATAAGAGTTTTATAAGAGGGTTGCTAGGAGAATCATGGGTGATATAATTCATTGTTAGTTGAGGGGTTCGCGAAAAATCCTTGTGATATAGATGTAGTACATAAATACAAGTGGGAAACTATGACCTTTAACGTTTTTGAAATGGGAACAGAAGAAGCTGTTTATAATGCTTTTCAAGTTTTGAGCGATGGGGGTGTAATTATCGAACCTATCGGAGAACTTCTATGGAGTAAATGTTGTGCCACCATTATTGATAAATATGGTGTGTGCTGGTGGATATCAATTTAACAAATTCAAGTTTGTCGGGATGATACGATTGTAGGTTATATCCTGAATTATCTAATCCAAGCCCGAGAGCAATCTCGGGCTTTTAAATGGGTCTCAGGGACATCCCTGACAAGCATTTTCTGTGTTTGTGTACACAAACGCGTTGCTTGCTGCTCCGTTATCCACAAAGCAGGCCTGTGTCCAAGCAACATTTCCTGACGAAATAAGCCGGAAAAATCTGCGAAAAGAAAACAGCGACCAGATTGAAATCCGATCGCTGAACATTGGGCACATCTTCTAGTCTTGTCGTAAATAGTGGTAAGTTAGTGGTAAGTTGCGATCTCAAGAATCCCAAGAAACCTTGCAAACCCTGTATTTATTGACTTTTTACGACGCCCTTTGCATTTTTGGCGGAGAAGGAGAGATTCGAACTCTCGAAACCCTTTTGGGGTTTACACGATTTCCAGTCGTGCGCCCTCGACCAGGCTAGGCGACTTCTCCGTATTTCCTTTCGCTTAAGGAAAATGCTCAATGATTGTATAATCTTTGGGTACCTTTGTCAACATTTCGAGGCATCTTTAAAGAGAAGATTTATTGTCAACGCAGTATTACTGTGTTATACTTCATAGGCTTTAACTTGCCCCTATAGCTCAGCAGGTAGAGCGCATCCATGGTAAGGATGAGGTCTCCGGTTCAAATCCGGATGGGGGCTCCACAGCAAAAGACCTTGGTTAACTCTTAGTTTTCCAAGGTCTTTATTTTTTTCAGATATACATCATCACAACGCCGGCGGCCAGTGACGCAAGGCACGCGCCGACCGCGACAATGATCAGCGAACGCTCGAACAGACCCAGGATCATCGCTACGGCAAATCCCAACAGTGCAGTGATAAAAGAACCCGTGGAATAAAGGATCGCGGGGAATGTCATAGCCGAGAGTACCGTGTACGGTATGTATTCGAAGAAAGCTTTGACGTGAACATTTTCGAGCTTTTTCCTGAACAGGGTAAAAGGGATCATGCGCACGAGATATGTCGTAACTGCCATCACGATAAGGAGCGGAATGAATACTCTGTTGTCGAGCGAGCAGCCTGCGGTATCAGCTGCGACACTCTCTGCCTCAGGCATGACATAAGACGGCGCTAAGATGGCCATGACCGCTGCCAGCACGCATCCTGCCGCAATGGCAAAGACGGTTCCAGCCTTCCCTTCAAGCTTCTTTCCCGCGAAAACACATACAATTGCTGCAGTTATCGCGGCAATGATTATCGCAAAGCCCTGCGTGATATGTTCAGACAGGACAGGCACATAGAAAAGTATACTGGACAGAATGCAGGACAAAAGCGCTGCGCTCAAAATGACCTTGTTGTGCTTGGCTTTGGGTACGACGATAGATACGAACATGCCGTAGATACCTATCGCGAGGGCATTGGTCAGGAAATCCGGGAAGACCTGGCCCAGGGCGGCTCCTATCACCGTGCCGGACACCCAGCCTATAACCGGTAATATGGTAAGCCCGAAAAAGTATCTCGCGCCGAATTCGTATTTCTTGCTGACTGCGACACCGAAGATCTCATCCGTTATTCCGTATGCAAGCAGCATCCTTAAGAGCGGAGTCATCGTCTTATCGGCTTTCTGGGAAAGCGCGATGCTCATCAGCGAATAGCGGAGATTGATAACGATCTGCGAAATGATCATGGCGATGATGCCGCCTGACGCGACCATTATTCCGAGACCTGCCACCTGACCTGCCGAAGTGATGTTGGTGATCGAGATCAGTGCTGCCTGGAGCGCGGAAAGCCCTTTGGAGGCGGCAAGGATACCGAATGAAAAAGATACGGACAGATAGCCGAGTCCTATAGGGAGACCGTCTCTGACGCCCTCCCCCATAGTGTACCCGTTTTGTCCGGAATTCTCAGCAGGATTCTCACCATCAGGCATAAATGGCCCTTATCTCCTCGAACGTGTAATACAGATCAAGCTCTGTCTTCTTGGCAGCTGCTGCCTCTTCATCCAGTGCTACGACCCTTGTCACTGTCTTTGCAGATCCGTCGACCTTATAGATAACGCCGTCGATGATGTAATACTTATCAACGGGATCGAAATTTCCGTCGTCGTATACAGTCGTTCTTGCAATGAACATAGAATCACCCATGTTGAAGTACTCATCCACCTGCACACCGTTTGATAACTTCTTCTGCATCTGGAGAGCCTCATACTTCCCGTCCGGAGTAACCGTATATGTGCATTCGGCGCCAACACCGTTGGGCGTTCTTCCGGTCAGGTTCTTGGACATTTTTTCATCCTGGTGATCTTTCATATATTCATTAAGCCCGAAAGTATAATCTCTGAGTTTTGCATCCACAGCTTCAAAGGACAGCGGATCGATCGTCTGCTGGACACTTGATTCTGTTACTTCGGGTCCTGGATGCAGTTTCTTCGAGCATGCGGTTCCCGAAAGAACAACAGCCAGTACTATCCCTGATACAAGCAATTTCTTCCCACATCCCGAAATCTTCATCTGTGATCTCCTTTTCGACATTTACTTATGCCGATAGATTATAGCACAAGCCATCCTTTGTGTTTTGAATTGAAGCCTTTTTATGTTATAGTTCTCTTTGTTTTGAATAAATATAGGAAAGGGATAGCTCAATGAAGACTTCAAAACTCACAACAGCACTCGCTTCACTGCTCGCTGCCGCAACTCTTTTCACAGGCTGCGCAGGCATAACACACGAACCCAAAGTCGATATGTCAACACTTAAGGAAGTCGAAGATAAGGATTTCCTCGATGCATTAGAGGCTATCGGCGTTGATAATTCTGATATCTCCGTAATGGCAGATACCAGTTTCTCATTCAAGGGCGATGACGCGGATTTCGAAGTAATCGTCAATCTCGATGCAACTTCCGAAAAGGACAACCAGTACAGCTTCACACGCTGCGTCGACGAAGAGACCGCAAAAGCTCTGTTCGACTACTATTACGACGACTACGATCACATTTTCGACAACAAGGACTTCTCAGGCATCAGCAGCCACGAAGTAAACGACACTACCGCATACATCCTCATCGATGGAAGATATGACGATAAGAACGCAAACACATACACACCTTATCACGATGCGATCTACCTCTTAGGCGATACCGTCATAGTTGCCATCGCAAGCGATTACGATCTTTCTATCGAAAAAGAAGTCAACGACTTCCTCGACGCTCTCGGATATCCTCATCCTTAAGCGATTATTGAAAAGTGTTTTTCGCGGGCCGTCTCAGTTGAGTCGGTCCGTTTCTTTTGCGGTCCGCTCGAAAAGCGGGTCGTGTCGGAATCTGTCATGAAACAATCTCCAACTTCAAACTGCATGCGCCTCTCACCTGGTGCTGAAATGGTGCCTAAAAAAACTGACTCCCCGCATGGCAGGAAGTCAGTCCTAATTCCAAGTTAATGATTTGAAGCTTACCTTACTTCAGCATATGCAACGATATAAGGATGCTTCAGGCTGCTGTCAGATGCGATGATGACTGCGTAATAACCCTTCTGGATCTTCTTCGAGTTATCGACATCATAGAAAGCACGGCCGTCACTGTATTCTACAGGAGTGATCTTGTCTGAGTAGACGGGCTTCTTAAGGTCATCGCTGTCGAATTCCTTATCCTTGCTGTAGTAATAAGCGTAGTAGATCTCATCTTGTGCATCTTCGTTGACTTCGATGGAGAAAGCCATGACCTCAGTATCCTTGCTGTAGACACCGGGCTTATCCATTGTGTCATTGTAGTCCCACCACTTTGCAAGGACGATGTAATCGTTGAAATCCTCATCGTAGATCGTATATTTCTTGCCGGTTTCAACAGCATCCTTCTTCTCGATGCGCTCGAGAATGGTGCCGCCCCAGAGATGGCTGTAAAGTAAGGCAAAACCTACTCCGACGCCTGCAAGCATGACCACGCCGGCAGCTATCAGCACAGCCAGGACACCGGGCTTGATCTTGCTCTTGGGCTTTTCAGCCTGAACAGCAGGAGTGGGCAGTGCTCCGGAAGGAGCCTGAAAAGGTACAGATTCGATCTTTATCGGAGACAGATTCTGGGGATCATTAGCAGGTGCTGCAGATACAGATGCTGCCTGAGGTGCAGCTTCAACCGGGGGAACACCTACGGGTGCAACCGGAGGTACGGGCTCAGCACCAACAACGGGTACGGGCTGGGCTGCCGGAATATTAGCAGGTGCCGCCTCTGCAACAGGCACATTAGCAGGTGCCGGTTCAACAGCCGGAACTACAGGTTCTGCGGCTACGGGTACAGCAGGGGCAACGGGTTCTGCGGCAACAGGAGCGGCAGGAACCACCGGTGCAGGTTCAGCTGCAACAGGTGCTGCTGCCGGAACTACAGGCGCTGCAACAGGAGCTGCGGGAGCAACAGGTGCAGCTACAACGGGCGCAGCGGCTACAGGTGCTGCAGGAGCAGCAGGTTCAATAGGCATTTCAGGAGCTGCGGGCTCTGTTCCCGCATTCAATTTCGTTCCGCACTTGGAGCAGAATGAAGTACCTTCTCTTACGGGACTTCCGCAGTTAGGACAAAAACTCGGCATAATATTATCCTCCAAAGAGTATTGCTTAACAGACAAAATAATATCACATTAAGGCCGGCATTGCTTAAATAATAAAGCCGGGCCTTCCGTCAGGAAGCGGCGCCGGCCAGAAAATCTATAGCTTCGATGTATCCGTCAAAGCCCTTTCCCGTTATCGTTTTCGAGCAATAGTACGAGACATAGGAGATCTGGCGGAAAGCCTCACGCTCGTTGACTTTTGAGATGTGGACTTCAACCGCGGGGATCTTCACTGCCTTGAGGGCGTCAAGGAGAGCGACGGATGTGTGGGTGTACGCGCCCGGGTTGATTACTATGCCGTCGACCTTGTCGAAAAAGGCCTGCTGGATGTAGTCGACCAGGTCGCCCTCGTGATTACTCTGAAGGCACTTAACCTCAATGCCCTTGTTTTCGCAATGGGAAGTGATGAGCGAGATCAGGTCATCGTATGTCGATGCGCCGTAGATGTCGGGCTCTCTTATTCCGAGCATGTTCAGGTTGGGACCGTTAAGAACCAGTATCTTCATATGTCACACCAGCTTTGCAAGGATGTCGGATGTAGCCTGGTCGTAGAAGTCCTGTTTGACTTCGAACCTGTCGTAAGAGACTTTGTAATCGCACCAGGTCTCATACTTGTCTTTGCGCTGTGAGTAGAGTTTCTCGACGCCGTGGAGCTGTGAGATAGGTCTGTTCTTCTCGGACAAAGCTGTCAGAGGGCGCTCAAGATAGAAGACGTTGGAGTTGCAGCGGACATAGAACTTGTTGACGTCGCGGGTTACGATTCCGCCGCCGCAGGAAATGACAAGTCCGCTCTTGGGCAGGAATTCTGCTGCGATCTCGCACTCCATCTCGCGGAAAACTTCTTCGCCCGGACCGCTTAGGACTTCTGCAGGAGTCTGTCCGAACTTCTCAGCAAATGCGATGTCAAGGTCGACCAAAGTACGGCCGGTGACTGCTGCGATGTTTCTTGCAAGAAGCGATTTGCCGGAACCGGGCATGCCGATGAGAGTGATGTTGAGCATGCGGTTTTCGAGAATTCTGATGACGTTCTCGATCTTCTCCTTTGCTTCGTCAGGAATCTCCTTATCAGGGTCGCCCAATACCGAAGCGCCTTCGATGTCTCCTGCGAAAATTCGTGATGACTTGTAAGCCTGGGCTACGAGCATCGCAAGACCGCCGCATGTCTTAAGGCCAAGGCCTTCAGCTTCCTGCAGGAACCTGGTCCTTGAAGGATTGTATACAACGTCAGCACATGCTTCGAGCGAGGAGAACTTCGTGAGGTCGAGAAGTGAATTGTCTACCTTCGGATACATTCCGACAGGCGTGCAGTTGACAATGACCTGTGCATCGCCTGCCCTGTCGTAAACATTGGAATAGTTGATGTCGGTCTCAAGATCGCACGCATATACTTCAGAAGCGCCCAAAGTCTTGAGAGCATAGAAAACTGCGGATGCGGCGCCGCCCGTGCCGAGCACCAGGACCTTCTTGTCCTTAACTGAAATGCCCTTTCTTGTGAGCATGTAGATGAATCCGAAGTAATCAGTGTTCCATCCCTTTACCTTGCCGTCTTCGAAAACAACGGTGTTGACGCTTCCTGTCGTCTTCGATGCGTCATCCAATTCGTCACACATAGCGCATGCGTCTTTCTTGTAAGGGATCGTAACGTTAAAGCCCTTGAAAACGCCGCTCTTGAAAAGGCTCTCCAATTCATCGGGCTCGCGCTCGATCACGGAATACGAATAAGTCGTATCGAAAAGACTGTGGATCTCAGGTGAATATGTGTGAGCAAGAGTTCTGCCCAGAACGCCGAAAGCAGGCTTGTTCTGATGAACTTTGGAGAGGTCCATCAGGGTCTTGAAGAGGTCCCTTACATAAGGTCTGCTCTCAAAACCGGCGAGCTCTTCGACGAGTTTGAGCTTCTCTTCTTCCCTTGAAGGAACATAGACATCAACGCCGTTTTCCCTTTTGACGTTGCCAATCTGTCTGCATGTCGCGATCCTTTCTTCGAAAAGATCCAGAATGCCGTTGTCGATCTCATCCAGTTTCTTTCTGAGTTCATTCAGGTCAGGTCTCTCGCTCATGGGCTTTTCCTCCGTTAAATTGATACAAGTAAAAGATCGTAGAGTGCGATAGCTGCTGCGGCTTCAACGACCGGGACCGCGCGCGGTGCGACGCAGGGATCGTGTCTGCCCTCAATGCTGATCGTGGTATTCTTATGTGCTGCCATGTCGACCGTCTCCTGAGATTTGGAGATGGACGGCGTGGGCTTCATCGCGACGTCGAAAACAATGGGCGCGACATCGCCTAAGCTGATGCCTCCCTGAATGCCGCCGCTGTGGTTAGTCTTTAAAGTAAGATTGCCGTTCTCATCGAACATAAAAGCATCGTTATTCTCGGAACCCCTAAGGTCGGAACCTTCAAATCCGTTTCCGAATTCAACGCCTTTTACAGCCGGGATCGCGTAAAGTATCTGTGCGAGCTTTGCTTCGATGCCGTCGAAGATCGGACCTCCGATACCTTCCGGATATCCGTAGATCACGCACTCGATAACGCCTCCGACAGAGTCGCCGTCCATGCGAGCTTCTTCGATCTTGGCTTTCATGAGCTCGCCCTTCTCATCGTCGACGACAGGAAACTCCTTATCGGCAACCTGCATGAGAGCAGCTCTGAAGCCCTCGTCATTTACTCCGTGACCGAAATAACTGTCATCAGATATGCCTCCGACTTTCTTAAGGTGCGCGAAGATCTGCACTCCCCTTTTCGCAAGCTCCTGAAGAGCGATAGAGCCGGCGATGCACAGAGGCGCGGTCATGCGTCCCGAGAAGATTCCGCCGCCGGACTTCGAAGCCTCATCGCCATAGAGAAGCTTTGCCGCATAGTCGGCATGTGACGGCCTCGGGCAGTTGATTATTGAAGCATAGTCCTTGGGTTTTGTATTTGTATTGATGATATATCCGTGAAGCATCGCGCCGTTGCGCTCGAAAATAACTTCATCCGGTTCTTTTCTGGGCGTGGACCAGGCGTTTTTGCCGGGCGCACGTCTTGCCATGAAGGCAGCTGTCTTGGCACTGTCCGGTACAACATCTTCCGGCAGGCCGTTTATATAAACTCCGATAGCCTCACTGTGGGACTCGCCGTAGATCATTATGTCGAGGGCGTCACCCTGATATGTGCTGCTTGTACTCATCAGCAGGTCATCTCCTTCAAAAGTACTTTCCTGAATTCAGGAAAAGATTTATTCAGACAGTCAATGTCATCAAGTTCGATCTCTTTGCCGGTGGCCGCCGCGCAAAGGACTGCCGCCATCGCCATCCTGTGATCGCCTGACGAAGTAAGAGATATCTTGTCAGGAACCTTATCTATATATTCTATCGTAATAATGTCTTCTTCGAGTGTTACTTTTCCGCCGATCGCAGATAACATTTCCGTGACCGCCTTCGCCCTGTCAGACTCCTTAATGCGGAGTCTTTTAATTCCCTTCAAAACTGTTTTGTATGCGCGGAAAGCTCCGGTAACAGCCATATAAGGAACGATATCGGGAATGTCGCCGCATTCCATCTCGATGGTCTGTCTGACGGGATTGATATGGCTGTCCTGGACAAAGACAGTTCCGTCTTCAACAAGATAAGAAATACCTGCAAGATTCAGGAACTTCATTATCGCCATGTCGCCCTGGACTGAATCCATGTTAAGGCCTGTTATCTTAGCAGAGCCCCCATGTATCAGACTGCCGAGGCATGCGAGGAATGCTCCGTTGCTCCAGTCGCCTTCAACTTCAAAGTTTCCGTCGGGAACCGCTGCGTTAACCAATGCGGGCACTGTGAATGTGTCACCTTCTCTTACGATGCTGATACCGTATTTTGCAAGTGAAGCAACGGTGAGTTCAATGTAGTGGACGGATGCGACTCCGCCTGTAACTTCAACTGTAGATTCTTCACCAAACTTTGCAAGAGCCATGAGAAGGCCTGATATGTACTGCGAGGAAACACTGCCGTCGATAACATATTTACCGGGCTCTATATTTCCCGTGACTGTGATCTCGTTTGCTTCAATGTTTTTGGTGATGGAAACGCCAAAAGGCGCAAGGCAGTCAGCGAGTTCTTTTATCGGTCTTTCGATAAGTCTTCCACGTGTTTTGAAGATAAGCTTTTCGACCGCATCAGACTTAACCGCGAGCGCCACGGGGATCATGAAACGGAGCGTTGATCCGCTCTCATTGCAGTTGAGGATGAGCGTGCCGGAATCAGTTTTTTCGAGCTCGCGCAGGCAGGACTTTGTAGCCCTGATGTCGTCGTTATCGTCTTCTGCTTCTTCAAGGAACGCGCCGCGCGCGCCAAGAATGAAGTTAACGATGAGTTCCCTGTGATATACCGACTTTGAACGCGGCGCTCTGATATCCAGATTAAGGTCTTTTACTAAGATTTTCATACGCTCAAAAACTTCAGGAACTCCTCTTTATTCATCTTGCGGATCTCGGCTTTTCCGATCTTATTAACAAGTATAACCGATAAAGTGTCACCGCGTTTTTTCTTGTCGTTCATGGCACCTTCGACGATGGCTTCGGGCGTTATGTCATCCGTTACCGGGAGCTTATAGAGCTTAAGGAGATTCTTCATCCTCTCAGCATCGGAAGTATCCAGTGTTCCCGCTCTTACACATGCATCGATCATGATGCCCATGCCCTTTGCCACACATATGCCGTGCGGTTTGGTAAAGCCGCTGTCGCGCTCTATTACGTGACCTACGGTGTGTCCGAAGTTCAATGTCTGGCGTCTGCCGTTATCGTTCTCATCTTCGCCTACAACGCTCGCCTTGTCGGCAACGTTCATATATACGATCTCTTCAAGAAGAGCCTCGTCAGATCTGATATCTCCATTTGCTTTCTCGAGTTTTTCAAGAAGCTCAGGATCCATTATGAAAGCATGCTTGGTAACTTCGCCCATGCCTTCCGTGAATACTTCGTCAGGAAGTGTCTTCAAAAATGAGATGTCTTCCAAGACAAGTGACGGCTGCCAGAAAGCTCCGACCTGGTTCTTGCCCATCGGAATGTCGATGCCTGTCTTACCGCCGACTGATGCATCGACCATCGCAAGGAGCGACGTCGGGAGCTGGATCACCTTGATTCCCCTAAGGAATGTCGAAGCCGCAAAGCCCGCCATATCAGTCGTTACGCCGCCGCCAAGGCCTATGACGAAGTCAGTTCTCGTAAATCCGGCCTCAGCCATCTTATTCCACATAGCGGCGATCTCATTGATGCCCTTATTCTGTTCGCCCGCTTCGAAAACATGGCTGATGATCTCATAGCCGTTTATTTTGAGCTTCGATTTTACAAGATCCAGATAAAGCGGAGCGACGTTACTCTCCGATACGATCAGGACCTTTAATGCTCCGGGACAGACCTTTTGGACCTCATAAGGCAGCACATCGACAGCATTCCTGCAGATAATCACATCGTAACTTTTGGACGCTGCGTTTACGCGGACAGTTCTCATATGCCGTCGACCTCCTCTTTGATCTTCCTGCCTTCATCGAGCAGGTCGCGGAGCCCGTCGAAATCGTCCTCAACCAGTGCTTTCTTGTATTTTTCAAGTTCTTCCTGAAGATGGTCGATCTCAAAAATTAGATTATCTTTGTTCTCCAGGAAAAGCTGTGTCCACATCGTCGGATTGAGCCAAGCGACTCTTGTCATGTCCTTATATGAACCGGCTGAAAAGCCCTTGTGGTTTCTTGCCGAAGGGCTCTTGATATAAGCGTTCGATACGAGATGCGCCATCTGTGAAGTGAAGGCGATCATCTTGTCGTGCTCATCGGCGTGGGAAAGATGGAAGCTTCCGAATCCGCATGCTGAGAGAAGATCCTTTACCCTGTCGAGCAGGAACATGTCGTCAAATACCGGCGGAACAACGACCATAGGAGCGCCGAAGAACATGTCTCCTCTCGCATGTGTCATGCCTGAGAATTTGGTGCCTGCCATCGGGTGGCAGCCTACAAACAGGAATCCTTCTTCCTCAGCGATCCTGAAAGCATTCTCGCAAACGTATCTCTTGGTGCCGCATGCGTCAATTACCATGCCTTCCTTGTTGAAGTGCTTCCTGTGTTCTTCCATCCAGTTGATAGTAGCTTCAGGATACAAAGACAGTATGACCAGGTCGCACTTTCCGAGATTCTCATCTGTAAGTTCATCGTCGATTATGCCCTGCATCTTCGCCATCTGGGTGATGCTCTTTGTACGGTTCCAGCCATAGACTACAGCTTCGCTCTCATTCTCTTTATATGCCTTTGCGAAAGAGGCACCGATAAGACCCAAACCTACTACACCGACTGTTATCTTCATTTTGAATGTACTTCCTTTTCGAACTGATATAAAAAAGACGCTGACATAAATCAGCGTCAATTGATTACAGAATGCTTCTTGCCTTAGCGATCGCTTCCATAACTTCTCCGAACTGTGCAGGAGTGAGCTGCTGTGCCGCGTCGGAGAGCGCCTTTTCAGGGCAGGTATGGACTTCGATCTCGAGAGCATCCGCGCCGGAAACGACAGCTGCCATCGACATCGGCTTGATGAGATTTGACTTACCTGTCGCATGTGAAGGGTCACCTACGACCGGCAGGTGTGTGATCTGCTTCAATACTGAGATCGCGCTTACGTCGAAAGTATTTCTCGTGTATGTCTCGTATGTTCTGATACCTCTCTCGCAGAGGATTACGTTCGGGTTGCCTTCGCTCATGATGTACTCGGCGCTCATCAGAAGCTCCTTGATCGTAGCTGAAAGTCCTCTCTTCAAAAGGATCGGCTTTCCTGTCTTACCGAGCGCCTTAAGAAGGTCGAAGTTCTGCATGTTGCGCGCGCCGACCTGAAGGAAATCGACTTCCTCGAAAACAGGGAGCTGCTCAGGGCTCATGATCTCAGAGCAGATAGGAAGTCCCGTTTCCTTCTTAGCTTCGAGAAGAAGTCTTATTCCCTCTTCATGAAGTCCCTGGAAATCGTAAGGAGATGTTCTCGGCTTGAATGCGCCGCCACGAAGGATAGTTGCGCCTGCTGCCTTTACTGCTCTCGCACAGCTCATGATCTGCTCTTCACTCTCTACAGAACAGGGTCCTGCGATGATCGCAAAATTTCCGCCGCCGATCTTAACGCCGCTTACGTCGACTACTGTATCCTCGGGATGGAACTTTCTGTTTGCCTTCTTGAATGTCTCAGATACTCTCGTAACTTTCTCGATGATATCAAGGCCCTGGAGCATGTCGATATCAACTGTCGATGTATCGCCGATGAGACCCAATACCGTGCAGAACTCACCCTTTGATTCGTTGACCTTTAATCCTTTGTCCTCAAACCAAGAGATGAGGCTTGCGATCTGTTCCTTTGTTGCCGTGTTCTTCAATACTGCGATCATGTTCTTTATCTCCTTCTAAGGGTTTTGGATATCCCTATTTTTCACCTGATTCAACTTGAATAAAAAACGCTGCGGGGCTTCTTCGCGTACCCTGCAGCGTTATTCAAATCAAATCATATCTTTGGTTTCTTTGGCGCTAGCAAAAGCCGCTTTAGTTCTTCTCCCTAAAGTAGTAGTAATAGTTATACGCATAAAAGAAAACCGCAGTCTTCATAAGGATTCTCCTTAATTCAAAACTGCGGTTATTAAATCACACCTTCTTGCATATTGCAATAACTAATACTGACTAAATAGGTTTTACGCGAAATCTTCAAGACCGGTCTTCTCGTGGATGAGCTCGATGACTCCGTCAGGTTCCATGTTGAGCGCAACAGCGATCTCGTTGTTCATCCTGTTCCTTGCATCGGTGAGGGCGCGCTCATCCTGGGCATTCAGATGCTTGCCTTCCTTCGCGAGCTTCTCGGCATGTCTGTTGATGAGATAGATGAGGCCTACGATATCTTCCCTGCTTCCGTTGACGATGATGTCATTGAAAGTAACCTTGCGTTCATTGCGGTCTTCGATCCAGCTGCAGTTATCTATGGGGAGCTTATCTATCAGAGCGATGGCTTCCTTCTTTGAAGCGACGGGCCTGATCCTGCTGACCTGCGCCTCGTTATTGAGAGGCACGTAGACATACTGGGATCTGGTCACAAAGAGAGGTTTGAGAACATAATATTTCTGCGGTTTCTCTTTGAAAAAACTGATATCCTTGATGTCGTCTATCTGGCAGACGCCGCTGCCCGCATAAACGATGTTGTCACCTATTTTAAAGCCCATCTAAACCTCCCTTTCTGAATTGATCCATAAAGTAAGTCAAAAATTTTTATAAAAATCACGAAAAACTATTTGTAAAAAACGAATTATGGTATATACTACAAGATTTATTTTAGCATGGTAATAAAGAGATTGCCCATGGCAATTTCTACAAAAAACGCTCTATTTCGGCACTTTCGTTTGACTTTATCGGGTATTTGGGCCCCTATCAGTCCTTGTCGCAGGCTTCCTTAATGCGTTCGATCACGATCTCCAGAGCCTTGATGCGCGCATATTTCTTATCTACAGACTCCAGGATGTACCACGGAGCGAATTCCGTCGACGTCTTCTTTATCATCTCGTCGATAGCGGATTCGTACTTATCCCACTTCTCGCGGTTGCGCCAGTCCTCGTCAGTGATCTTCCACTGCTTTTCGGGATTTGCCTGACGCTCCTTAAATCTCTTAAGCTGCGTCTTTTTGTCGATCTGTACCCAGAACTTGATGACGACTGCGCCCCAATCCGTGAGTTCTTTCTCAAACTCATTGATCTCGTTATAGGCTCGCTGCCAGTCGTTCTCGCTGCAGAATCCCTCAATGCGCTCGACCATAACTCTGCCGTACCATGTGCGGTCGAAGATAGCGACGTGACCCGTCCTCGGAAGCCTTGTCCAGAATCTCCACAGGAAGTGTCTTGCCTTCTCGTGCGGCTCAGGGCTCGCGATCGGGAGCACCTCATATCCTCTCGGATCGAGCGCTCCGGTTATACGCTTGATGTTGCCGCCCTTGCCTGCAGCATCCCAGCCTTCATATGCGATTATTACAGGAATCTTTTTCCTGTAGAGCTTGTTATGCAGATCCCTTAATTCATCCTGCAGTTCATCGAGCTTTTCCTGATACTCTTCTTCAGTGAGTTCCTTGCCTTTGAGTTCCACTTCTTTAAGAAGCGGCGTCTTCTTCAGAGGGAACACATTCTGCAGGATCGGAGCTGCCAGATTCCTGTTCTTCAATGCCGTCTCGATCCCCTGGTTCAGGAATTCAAGGACCTGGAGCTCGGCGAACTTCTTATCCTTACTGTCGATGATGTACCACGGAGCCGTCGGGTTGTTTGTATCCTTCAGGTACTGGTCGTAAACCTCGAGTGCCTCATCGTAGTGCTTATTCTCATAGAGGTCGCCCTTATCAACGCGCCACTTCGTATCCTTGTCATCGAGGAGCTTTTCGAGACGCTCCTTCTGCTCCTTCTTGCCGATCTGGAAGAAGAATTTCATTACCAGGTATCCGTTATCAACAAGCGAACGCTCTGTCCTGTTGATCGAATCGATGCGCTCCTCATATTCCTTATCGTCCAGGAGATCTTCCATCCTCTCGTCAGTGATCTCTTCCATCCAGTACGTATCGAAGAAAGCGAACTTGCCCTTTTCAGGGATCTCTTTCATGTACCTGTAAAGGAACGGATATCTTAAGTCTTCCTTTGAAGGCTTCGGGAAAGTCTTGACGCGGAAAAATCTCGGATCGATATTCTTGATTATCTTTCCCAATACGCTGCCTTTGCCTGCTGCTCCCCAGCCCTCGAAAATGACCATTACCGGGAGTCCGGCTTCCTTTATCTTCATCTGCGACGCGAAAAGCTTACCGCGCTCTTCTTCCAATCTCTGTGCAAACTCTTCGTCTTCGGGCTTTACCGCCTTCACAAAATCCTTAAGCATATGAGACCTCCGTTTTCGCAGCCGCAGCCGCTTTTCTTCTAATATAAAAAGATAACTACTGATTTTGAAGTTGGGATTTGCATACTTTTCGCTTTGCCCGATTGTGCATTCGGTGATAATGGTAAAGAATTTTTGTCTATGCTAAAATTTCTACACAAATTCAAACCAAGAGAAGACCGGAATGGAAACAGCTGTTTTGACTAATCGTTCCAGAACACGTTTTATTGATATTGCCCGCTGTATAGGCATCATTGCCATCATACTCGGGCATCTTAGCGTACCGGAAATCCACAGAGTGGTCTACACGTTCAACGTCCCGCTCTTCTTCCTGATCACCGGCTATTTCATCAACGAGAAAGCCCCTCTCCGCCAGTTCATCAAGCGCAGGTTTAAAACCCTCATCGTCCCCTATCTCATTACTTGCGTGGCTTTGATCATCATCGCTGTCTTCGGCGCCGTCATATCCAAGGGCAATCCCATGGAACAGGGCTGGCTATGGCTTTACGCAGGCGTATACGGAGCCGGCTACAACTGGTACGAACCATTCTTCATCTCATCTGTCGGCCCTATTTGGTTCCTCTGGGCGACGTTCTTTTCGGGGCTCATCTTAAAGCTCCTCCTTAAGACAAAGCCCGTCATCCGCATGCTCGCCGTAGTCACTCTTTTCGCGATCGGATACTTCTCCAGTTTCATTATCTGGCTGCCGCTCAGCTTCCAGGCTGGCCTCTGCGGCACTCTTTATGTGTATCTCGGCTATCTGTTCTCAAAGAGCAAGGACGCAGCCAAGGAGCTTAACAAAGAGAGCAAACTGTTCTTCATCCTGATCGCATTCGCGGTCTGGATCTCTTTCATGGTGGATTTCAAGACCTACTGGATGGTTATCTGCGATTTCGGCAGAGGCATCACCGACATCTTCGGGAGCGTATGCGCCTGCATTGCGGTTTTTGCAATATCGTACCTGATCGACAAGTATCTGAAGCATACATCAAAGCTTCTGTCCTACATCGGCGAAAACAGCATCTTCATCGTATGCGTCCATACGGTAGAGCAGGACCTCCTTGCCCTTGACATACGCCTCGGGCATCTGTTCCCCAATCTGACAGGAGTTCCCGGTCTTATTCTGTTGATAGCGGTAAAGTTGGTTTTTAATATCACCCTGGGTTGTCTTTTATCCAGGATCAGGTTCGTAAGAAAAGCTTTTGGAATGAAAGTATAAGAATTACATTCTTATTTCTTCCAGGAAAGTCTCGTAGTCGACTCTCTCAAGTTCTATAGCTTCCTCTAGTGATTTGATGTTGATCACGGGCATAATTGCAATGCTCTGGTCTCTTTTTTCCTTGTGTTCAAACGAAAAAGAATTGTCTTCCATACAGAAACACCCTATCAAGTTAATATCCGTATTCTACTACTCTTTCTCTGTTTTTCTTGATGAATTTTTCAAAAGTAATTAAAAGATAATAAAGGACCGGCCCTTAACGAATCACTTCGTAAGAGCCGGCCCGTTGCAATTTTAGTTTTTAAACAGTGGCTTAGGCCTTAATTCCCTTGCAGTCGTTCATATACTGTCTGATCGGTCCGATGTCCGTATACTTCGTAACGCCCTGGCCGTCAGCATCGGGAATTGCGAGAACGGGAACGTTTACGATCTCGAACTTCTTTGCGAGCTCCGGATCGTCATCAGCATAGATGAGCTCATAGTCGAAGTGCTGCTCATCAAACATAGCCTTTACAGCCTTGCACTTTGCGCATGTGTGTGTCGTGAAGAGCATCGGCTTTGAGATCGTTGCGCCTTCGACAACAGGCTTAAGCTCGGGAAGCTCCTTGGGTTCAGCGCTGATCGTAACTGTTGCAGTTCTGGGCTTCATTGAAGACTCACATGGGTTGTATGTCTTTCTGTCCTTGAACTCCTGGAGCTTACCGTCGTTCCAGTTCTTAACCGGACGATAGTAACCTGTGATACGGCTGTATGTTTCGGTCGGGCCGCCGCACTCAGGGCAGGCTTTAACTTCGCCGGGGAGGTATCCGTGAACTGAGCAGATGGAGTATGTAGGAGACATCGTGTAGTAAGGCAGTCTGTAATTCTCTGCGATCTTTCTTACGAGGGAAGCAGCAGCCTTCCAGTCAGGGAGACGCTCGCCCAGGAAAGCATGGAATACAGTACCTGATGTGTAGAGAGTCTGGAGGTTATCCTGAACGTCGAGAGCATCAAAGATGTCTGCTGTGTAGCCAACGGGCAGGTGTGAGCTGTTTGTGTAATACCAGACGCCGGATGCATCGTTAGCTGTGATGATGTCGGGATACTGTGCCTTGTCGTGCTTAGCAAGACGGTAAGCAGTAGACTCTGCAGGTGTAGCCTCGAGGTTATAGAGGTCGCCGTACTTCTCCTGATAGTCGGAGAGCTTCTCTCTCATGTGGTTGAGTACGTCAGCTGTGAACTTCTGTGATTCCTCGTGTGTGAGATCCTTTCTGAGCCACTTAGCGTTGAGGCATGCCTCGTTCATACCGACAAGACCGATCGTGGAGAAGTGGTTGTTGAAGGTTCCGAGGTAGTGCTTTGTATAAGGATAGAGACCTTCTTCGAGGAGCTTTGTGATCATGTTCCTCTTGATCTTGAGAGATCTTGCAGCAACATCCATAAGGTGGTCGAGCTGCTTGTAGAAGTCATTCTCATCTGTAGCAAGATAAGCGATACGGGGAATGTTGATCGTAACAACGCCGACAGAACCTGTTGACTCGCCGCTTCCGAAGAAACCGCCGGACTTCTTACGGAGTTCACGAAGGTCAAGACGCAGACGGCAGCACATTGAACGTACATCGGAAGGCTCCATGTCGGAGTTGATGTAGTTGGAGAAGTAAGGGATACCGTACTTTGCTGTCATCTCGAAAAGAAGCTTGTTGTTCTCTGTCTCAGACCAGTCGAAATCTCTTGTGATGGAATATGTCGGGATAGGATACTGGAAGCCGCGGCCGTTAGCATCGCCTTCGATCATGATTTCGATGAAAGCTCTGTTGACCATGTCCATCTCGGCCTTACAATCCTTGTACTTGAAGTCCATTTCCTTGCCGCCGACGATGCAGTTCTGCTCTGCGAGGTCGTTCGGAACTGTCCAGTCGAGTGTGATGTTTGTAAACGGGCTCTGTGTACCCCATCTTGAAGGTGTGTTAACGCCATAGATGAAGGACTGGATGTCCTGCTTTACCTGCTTGTAGCTAAGGTGGTCGACCTTAACGAAAGGGGCGAGATATGTATCGAACGAAGAGAATGCCTGAGCGCCAGCCCACTCATTCTGCATGATGCCGAGGAAGTTCACCATCTGGTTGCAAAGTGTGGAGAGGTGCTTTGCAGGTGCGGATGTGATCTTGTTAGGGATGCCGCCCAAGCCTTCCTGGATGAGCTGCTTTAATGACCAGCCTGCGCAGTAACCTGTGAGCATGGAGAGGTCATGGATATGGATATCAGCATTTCTGTGGGCATCTGCGATCTCTTTGTCGTAGATCTCAGAAAGCCAGTAGTTTGCTGTGATCGCGCCGGAGTTGGAGAGGATGAGACCGCCTACGGAATAAGTAACTGTGGAGTTTTCCTTAACACGCCAGTCTTCAACCTTAACGTAACTGTCAACGAGGTTCTTATAGTTTAAGAGAGCTGAGTTCATGTTACGGATCTTTTCGCGCTGTGCACGATAAAGGATGTAAGCCTTAGCTACATCATCGTAACCCATCTTCTGGAGCGTAACTTCGACGCTGTCCTGGATAGCTTCGACGTCTACCTTGCCGTCAACTGTCTTCTTCTCGCAGTCTGAAACAGCGTTCAGGGCAAGCATGTCGATGATCTGCTTGTTGTATTCTCTCTTCTGTGCGATGAAAGCCTTCTCAATGGCTCCCGAGATTTTGCTCAGGTCAAAGTCTACGACTTTGCCGTCTCTTTTGATAATTTGATACATGTTCCTCTCCTCAGCTCTCTCCGCGTATCTTCGATTGCGGTATTATTTTCTTCGCATTGTCCAAAGCCTTTTCCAATTCTTCGCGCGGCAGCTCGGTCAGCCCTTCACCGTTCAGCAGATCTCCTGAATCTACGAAGTTCTGCAGAAAGTACTTATCCGCTCCTTCGATCTGCTTCGCTATCAGACCGAAATCGCCGGCATCGTGCAGAGGTGATACAACCGTCGTGCGGAATTCATGGTCGACTCCGCTGTTCCGGATCAGGCTGATGCTCCTTTTTATGAGTTCGACATCAAAGTCCCTGATTCCGACTGTCTCCGCATATCTGTCAAAGGTGTTCTTAAGGTCCATCGCCACATAATCGACATTCCCTTCAGCCAGGATCTTCTCGAGCCTGTCCGGAAATGTGCCGTTGGTATCAAGTTTTACCTTGTAACCCAGCGCTTTGATCTTTGCGATAAACTCACCGATGTCAGAATGCAGAAGCGGTTCTCCGCCCGTGATCGCAACTCCGTCCAAAATCCCTTTTCTCTTGTTGAGGAATGCGAAAAGCTCGTCTTCGCTGATCCTTTCACTTTCCGGGGGATTAAAAACCAGTGTCGGGTTGTGGCAGAAGGGGCATCTCAGGTTGCATCCGACGGTAAAGACCGTACAGGCGACCGTTCCGGGGAAATCCAAAAGAGTGAGCTTCTGAAGTCCGCCGATGATCATGTCCCAATACCTCGCTTTTGAATTGAAAAATAGGTGCGAATGCGTCTCTTCTCTTTCGAGGCGCTCTTAAAGATTACCTATATGTTGTGGTCGTGTCAACAGCCAAACCCAATATATTGTGCCTGTAATCTGATTGTAATAAAAAGCAGAAAAACTTGACAACCATACGGCATTCAGGCATTTTAAGGGTCCGGGAGCCTCCTCCCGGCGGCGAAAAATGTAATATTTGCGGATGGATTTTGTCATTAAAACGCAGGTTCGAGATTCCAGGTGAAGCCGGGATTTTCGGAAATGAATTCCTCGTATACTTCGGAATCGAATCCGAACAGATAATTTGCAAATTCATCCGAGTTCATCTTCTTGTTTTCGGAATCCCAGGCCATGGCCCTGTCTTCTCCCCTGCAGATCGAGTAAGTACCGTTCTTATTCTTCAGGACGGTAAAAACCTGTGACTCATCGTAAGAGAACCAGTCGACGACTATCTCACCGTCTTTGGCCGTGAGGAAGAGGTCATCGCCAGCTTCATCCATGACGATCCTCATCCTGTACTTGCCGGCATATTTAGTAAGCTCGACCTTGACGCCTCCGATATCTTCCGCGCCTTCAGCTGCGGGTTTCAGATAGTAGATGCCCGGCTCTATAGGGTTTCTTGACCTTCCGAGAGTTTCGCTGAAATAAGCCTTGTATTCGGCGCGACCGTCAACGAGCTGGGTCCTCACCGTGCCAAGTCCTGCCGCAGCGAAAAGGAATACCAGTACGCCGAAGATAAAATATACGACGCCCGGGCCGGCCTTAAACTGCATCTTTGCAAGTTCTTTCGCCTTTAAGCCTGAGAGCTTCTTAATGGTTCCGGTAAGTCCCGCGATTCCCACGGGGATCAGGATGGTCATGTAAGACAAAGTGTAGAACGGAGCCGCTTCCCAGATGAGATGGAAGACATATCCTCCGATAAAGGTAAGGAAAAGGAGCAGTGCGGGCGATCCGGCTTTTTTGCTTCCGCTCTTTACTGCGAAAACCGTACTGCCGAAGAAGATAAGGAGCTGGAACAGTTTGAGGACCGATGCCGCAGCGCTGATTAGCACAGGACTTGCAAGAAGCCACATCAGAGGAGACGCATCTCCGTCCTTATAGACGTTCCTGCTGTGGAATTCGAAGGCGCAGTGAGTCGGATCCGACCACTGAATAAGCACCTTTCTGGTATAGAAACCTATCGCATAATTGGGTTCGGCCATAAAGCCGTTAATGCTCCGGGCGATGCTCTCCTTCGCAACTACAGACTGGGCATTCGCGTCAAATCCTGCCTCTGCATAAGAAAAAGCATTGTAGCCGTTATACATTCCTGCCTCTTCCTGCATTCCCATTGCGATCCAGGACCACTTGGATGCTCCTGAAGATACCGCCTTGCCGGCGGCCGCTCCCACGATTAGATTGATCAGGGGATTGATGACCACCGTTGCACCGATTACTGCCGCAGGGATATAAAGCTCCTTATATCTCTTCTGGCGGAGGAGCTCTGCTGCCAGATAGACCGTTATGGCGATCGAGAAAATGAGGAAGTTATTTTTCAGGACACAGGCGATAGCCGGGAAAGCAGTGACGACCAGTATCTCTTTCAATTTCGGTTTGCGTGCTGCAATGTCAGCAGCATACTTCATAGCCCTTACGGCCAAAAAGAGACCGGGGATATCACCGTAGATTATCATGGCCTTCGCCTGGAGAGGAAGGAAAAGGACCGCAGCTGCCATGACAAGCACCCGGGACTTCTTTGACATTCCGAACTTCCCTCCGATCTCCGCGAGATCCGAATAGATCGACGGAACGAGGAGCGAATAGATGAGCATTATTATCAGGTTATTATAGTGTCCGGCAACAAGGCTCAAAAGATAAAGAGCAACGGACATTCCGACATTATTGGGATAAATACCGAGATAGCCGGGAGCTGTAAACGTCTCAGTCTCACTCCACGAATAGCCGTATGCCGCCTCCTGCACCGACAGCTGGTCAACATTCTGGCCCATCCTGTTGATGCCGACTGTAAAGATCAGGCACTCTGCAAAGATAACGATCTTTAAGATCTTAACTGCTCTATCGTGGACATCCTTATCGTCAAACTTAAGTGCGGCATTCATCGCTTTGGGCGACTTTACAAAATAAACACCTGCCGCAAAAATCGCGGCCATGCCAACCAATAGAATAAGTAAAGGATTAAGGAATAAAACGCGGACACTTCCGATGTCAGAGATCAGTCTGAATGTTGCCGCAAAGCAGACTATCAGGAGATAAAAGCACGCTCCAAACGCAGGGACCGTGACCACTGCCTTGTAGAAGGAATAAAGTTTGCTCTGCGTTTTCGAAGTATCCATAAAGAAGATAATATATTAATCAGAAATCCTTTTCAATTTTGAAGAGAACCTGCGCCTCTTACTTTTTCTTCTCGATCCTGTTGAACTGTGGCCTTACTTCGACCTCGGTAACGGCCGCGCCCACACGGGTGGTAATTATATCCTTTACGCACTCTGCGACATCTTCGGGAAGCAGATAGCATCCGTCATCTTCAGACGGTTTGAAATCGGCATTCCTGTAGAGCTTCGTTCCCAGAGTAAGGTCCGGACAGACGGTTACGACACGTACTCCCGTCTTTCTCACTTCCTCGAAAAGACTTCTCCCGTAACTTCTAAGGCCCGCCTTAAGAGCGCCATAAGCAGCGCCGTGGGTATTGATCCTCGTCGAAGTGACAGAAGCGATGTTGATCACGATTCCCTTCGTATCTTTCAGCTTCGGGATAAGCGCCGAAGTAAGGATCATGGGAGCTTCAAGATCTGTCCTGCACATCTCTTTGATCTGTTCGGGAGTATTGAACTCGGCAAGTCCGTAGTATGCACTGCCTGCCGCATTGACCAGAATGTCGACCCGGCCGATCTCTGAAACCTTGGAAAGAAGTATGTCGGTATCCCTTATGTCCAGCGACATCCTCTGCTCGAAGAAATCGCATCCTTCGGGAAAGATCCTGCCTATTCCGTAAACCTTATAGCCCTGTTCCGAGAGCATCTTTGCTATCGCAAGACCGATTCCGGAAGATGCGCCTGTAACTATCGCAGTCTTTAATTCCATGTGAAAATCCTCTCCCGTTTCATGTATTTTTCCAGAAAACCGCACAGGTATTCCTGCATCTCGCGGTCAGAATCAGGATCGTATTGGGCAACGCCGTCTATTATGTGATAAGGATACCATGCGATCTCAGAATCAGGATAAGCTTTCCTCATCTTCTGAAGATAGCCCGACGATATCCTGAACGTTCCGACGCTTACATCAGTAAGCCGGTAAAGATCGATCCGGGATGCCACCTCTTCGACAAGCCCGGCGTAAGCATCCTTCCATCCGGGAATCTTTATCATGGGATCAAAGCACAGCCTCACACCCGCGCCGCTTCTGGCAGCTTCATATGCCGCCCTTATCCTGCTCTTTACCGGAGCGGTATTTCTTTCATAGCGGCTCACTATCTCTTCGGGTGACAGAGTGAAAGCATAGATGACGTTCGATATGTTTTCCTTTATCTCCGGTGCTGATTTGGTCCTTAATTCGACAAGCAGGTCGTCATGCTTCAAAGCCATATCCTTCCAGAAATCAGCGTGTCCCGTAAGTCCGTTCAAAGCGATCAGGTCGGTATCGTAGGATGCGCAGACATACATTGGACCTTCACCGAGTTTTTCCTCTATATCTTTTCTGTAGTCATCGAGATTAACGAAGACGACAATATAACTTGAAGGATACATTCCTCTCAGATAGCAGTACTCACAGTCGAAAGGACAGTTCATCATAGAGCTCGAATAATAGAAGTTCTTCTGTCCAAACGACTGGCAGACCGGAGCGCCCTTAAAGATCCTATTGCCTTCCCTGACTGCCACTATCAGCGCGCGGTGTTCTCTCTGCCTTACCGCGTCCTGTCTCTTTCTGTCGAAAACATCCTTGTAGTGACCAATCGTGATCACGTTCGCATCAGTAACTTTTCCCAGGATCTCCTGCGTAAGGGGATAACTCTTTGCTCTTTCCTCAACGTAGATATGAGTAAATCTCATCGAGCACCTCCCTTCCGGCTTTCTTACTGCTGGCAGGGATCCTGCCTTCTTCGCGCATCTTTGCGAGAATTCTCTTCAGCTCCTCTTCTTTTC
Organism: Ruminococcaceae bacterium AB4001; assembly: GCA_000621765.1. Lineage (GTDB taxonomy): Bacteria > Bacillota > Clostridia > Saccharofermentanales > Saccharofermentanaceae > Saccharofermentans. Next base: position 52,506 of record JHXJ01000004.1, on the reverse strand, counting down.
CGGATACGGCGCAGTAATGCTCAATGTCCATGAGTTCGTTCCTCATGTACTGGGTAAGCCTTAATTCATCGCAGATATTTTCGGGAAGGAATCCGTATTCCTTTTCGCAGCCCTCCTCACACAACAGAGAAGCGATCTTTGCGATCACATCCCTATGCTCCCTCATGAGGCCCGTAACTTCATTTGCTTTCGGGAAAGAGTCGCCGCTGTCAGATACCACTTTGTATATCGCGAGATTAGAAGGCGGAATGACCTTTAAGACCTTTTCGCATATCAGGGCAGCTTCCATATCGTAGAGCATGCCTTCTCCGACTTCGGTCACTATTCCTGCAGATGTCGTAAGCGGCATCTCGCTTGCGCCTGATTCGAAAAGGATATCCGGATAAAATCTCCTGCCGGTCTCTTCTGAAATGACCCGGTTGATGAGATACCCCTTGCGCTTATCCAAACCTGCACATATGCCGGCATTGAGGACAAAGTCATCGGGCTTTAATTCGAATTTTGAAAGGAATTGATTTGCTCTCTGCCCCGCGCCGGTAACCAGGATCTCGCCGGGCAGACCGGTGAGTGCCGAAGCTTCGCATTTAAGGGCCGTGAGAATATAAAGCAATCTTCCTTCCTCCTCTTCTTTGTAAATTATATTATATCGTGATAAGATTAGTCGTCTTAAATGACAACGGAGGTTACTTATGGACAGATTACTTACGGGCCTTCAGCCCAGCGGTTCGCTTACTATCGGTAATTACGCAGGCGGCATCTCGCAGGTCGTAAACTATCAGAAGGATTATGAGACATTACTCTTCGTCCCTGATATGCATGCAATTACGGTTCCCCAGGATCCTGATGCCCTTCACAGGAACATCATCAACGCCATCGCAATGTACATCGCATGCGGCGTAGATCCCAACCTTCCCAACATGCACATCTACATTCAGTCTGAGAACCTTTACCACGCAAATCTGTCCTGGATATTCGAGTGCCATACACCTCACGGCGATCTCACCAGAATGCACCAGTTCAAGGCAAAGTCAGCTCTTCACGAAGCTTTCACAGAAGGTCTTGTAACATATCCTGACCTCATGGCAGCTGATATCCTGCTCTACGATCCCAAGTACGTTCCTACAGGAATCGACCAGAAGCAGCACGTTGAGCTCGCAAGAAACCTCGCAATAAGGTTCAACAACCGTTACGGCGAGCTCTTCAAGATCCCTGAGCCGCTCATTCCTACGATCGGCGCTAAGATCCGTGACCTTCAGACACCTACACAGAAGATGAGCAAATCAACAGATAACCCGAAGGCTTCAGTCTTCCTCGCAGATCCCGAGAAGACGATCAGAAAGAAGATCATGTCTGCAGTTACTGACTCTGACGGCATCATCAGGTTCGACGAAGATGAGAAGCCCGGTGTATCGAACCTTCTTACCATCTATTCCGTATTCACAGGCTGCACGATCGAAGATGCAGTTGCGAAATTCGAAGGCGGCGGCTACGGCGACCTCAAGAAGGGCGTTGCAGACGCAGTTGTCGAGAAGGTCATTCCTTTCCAGGATAAGTACAACGAAGTTCTTAACAGCGGCATCATCAACGACATTCTGGATGCCGGCCGCGATTATACAAACGAGATCGCAAAAGAGAAGTACGAACTCGTCAGAAAGGCCGTCGGATTCGGAAGGATCTAATAATACTTTTAATATATTTCCTTATGAAAATCAGCGGGAGCTTCCAAAAAGGCTCCCGTTTTTCATGCCCGTCTCCCTTTTTGAAAAGTTACAAAAAATGGTACTTTTGGGTGATAGTCATTTTTCCCTGACTTGGTAAAATTACCTTATCTTATAAAAATGGGAGGGCACTATGAAAAGCAAAGCAATACTTTCGTCCCTGTTAGCGTTAAGCCTCGCAGTTTCTTCTTATGGAGTTGTTATGGCTGATACCGACTCAGGCGAACTCACATCATCACAAGACAATGCAGTTTTCTCATGGAATTATAACGATAATGGCATCTTATACCTGAAGAAAACGAACCATACCTATCCTAACCCGTCAAAGGATTGGAAGTCTACTCTTTGGAATGATATAACTACTATGTATATCTCCGGCGGAGATACTACTTCTCAACCGGCATACACATATTCGGATTTCTCAACCGGAATGTACAGTCTTGAGACTATCAATGTTTCCGGCAACTGCAAGAAACTCAACATCAACAACTACGCTCCGAACATTAAGAAAATAAGTCTCAGCAACAATGCGGAAAAGAATGTCACAATCGATATGACCGACAGAAAGGTAAATACTTTCCCTACGGTCTCGCTTTACAATGTAAGCGCTAGTTATGTCTATATTAATGCCGGTAATTATCAGGGACCGAATTCGGTAACTATTCCTGCATGTTACGGTAACAGCGATAAGATTACTTACGATTTTTCTCACTCCAGTGTTGGCAGAGTAACTTTTGAAGAGGGAACGAAAGTAATACCTGAAGACGCATTCTATGATAACGCCAGCTTATATGATGTTAATATTCCCGATGGCGTTACAGCGATCGAATACAATGCATTCAGAGACTGCGTTGCGCTTAAGAGCATCTCGATTCCTGCATCCGTCCAATACATTGGAATGAATGCATTCAAAAATTCTGCCCTCAAGACAATCAATTTCGCAGGCACACGTTCCCAGTGGTATGGATTGGTCTCGGAACTAGCCAGTGATGGAGAAGTTATCGGTGAGACCCTTCACCTTGATAAAGTAACCGTTCACTGCTCAGACGGTGATGTTATGATCCACCACGACGCAGAGGGTGAAGCAAACCGTTACGAGTACTATCAGACATATCTCGGTTGGGAACAGAATTCCGACGGCAAATGGTCCTATCGCCTTTCAAGTGGTAATTTATGTACCACATTCGTTTCGGAAAACGGTAATTTCTACTTCTTCGATGATGAAGGCATAATGAAGACCGGTTGGATCCACATTACCGGATCATTATGGTACTATGCTAATCCGTCAGGTGATGTCGTCAAATCAGGCTGGAAGCAGATAGGCGGCAAGTGGTACTACTTTGAAAACTATCTCATGCAGGACGGCTGGAAAGAGATTGATGGCAAGTGGTATTACCTCGAAAAGGGCAACGGCGCAATGGTTACCGGCTGGAAGCAGATCGACGGTGTATGGTACTTCTTAAAGTCCAACGGCGAGATGGCTCAGAACGAGTGGTGTCAGGGATACTGGCTCAACGCTAACGGCTCATGGACATATCCTTACAAGGCAACTTGGAGACAGTCCGGCAGCAAGTGGTGGTATGGTGATGATCACGGCTGGTATGCAAAGAACGAGACATTAAAGATCGACGGCAAACTTTATAAATTTGATGCAAGCGGTTGGTGGATTGGATAACTGTTAATCAGGCCAATGACAAAAGCGGGGGCTCGCGCAATGCGGCCCCCGTTTTCTATTTATCCTGGTCGGGAATCAATCATTCTTCAATGAGCTTATATAAGATCTTATATAACGTAATGGCTTCGTCTTTACTGAGTTTCACACAAGTGCCTATCTGTTCCGGCACCTTCCTCACCTTCTTGTAGAGAGCCTTCCCTTCTTCCGTCAGTGATATGACGACCACGCGCTCATCCTCTTCGCTTCTGGTCCTTTTGATAAGTCCCTGTTTCTCTGTATTCTTGAGCATCGGCGTGACGGTTCCGGTATCAAGCTTTAATCTCCTGCAAAGATCTCCCACTGTAATACCGTCCTTTTCCCAGAGCACAAGGAACATAATGTACTGGGTATATGTGATCCCCAGCGGTTTTAATACCGGTGTATACAGGTTCACGATCTTTCTCGATGCTGCATAGAGCGGAAAGCAAAGCTGTGAATCAAGCTTCATCGATTCATCTGTCTTCATCCGGGTTCACCTCTGTCAGATAAGACTTTCAATGAACTGCCTGACTTCCTTCATGTCAGCAGTTGGTTCGAATCTTGCAACGACATTGCCGCTCCTGTCTACTACGAACTTCGTAAAGTTCCACTTGATCTCGGGATTATTCTTGTAATCCTTGTCGATCTTTTTGAGCATTGTATTCATCGCCAATGCCTTGGGGCCCTTGCCGAATCCTTCAAATCCCTTCTGTGACTTGAGAAACTTAAACAGAGGAAGTGCGTTCTCGCCGTTTACGTCAGACTTCTTCATCTGCGGGAACTGGGTCTTATATTTGAGCTGGCAGAACTCATGGATCTCCTCGTCTGATTCAGGAGCCTGGCCTGCGAACTGGTTGCAGGGAACATCGATAACTTCAAAGCCCTTGTCGTGGAGGTCTTCATACATCTGCTCGATCGGCTTATAGTGCGGAGTAAAGCCGCAGCCGGTTGCCGTGTTAACAATGAGGATTACCTTGCCTTCATATTCTTTAAGAGAGATCTCCTCTCCCTTGGGTGTGGGTACTGAATAATCGTAGATCGACATAACTGTGGTCTCCCTTCGTTTGTATTTGATAAAATTATATTGTGTCAAATATAAATTGTATATTCAGTATCCGTCTTTTTATGTTCCGTTTTCGACATGCGAAAAAGAAGGCTGCCGGTAAATCCGACAGCCCCCATTAAAGCGATTATTTAAACTGTGATATGAAAACCCCCATATAAGCGACCCCCAGGATCCCCAGAAGCAATAAGAAACACAGGAACCCTCCGAGCACCCACATCTTATTCGCGAACGCAAATATGATTCCTATTATCAGTATTGCCCCAATAAAGATCGCCGCATCCATAGTATCACCTCACCTGATAGTATAACCTTCTTCCGCGTTTCCTGTAATCGTCATCTGAATTCCTTCACCAAGCTTAACCGTACCTTCAAACCCGCCATCGACTTCTACCGTATCGCCGTTTGTAGTCGTAACAACGAACACGACCTCAAGCTCAAAAGGTTCATCCATATCGAACTTCTCATACAGGCTGTACTCCGGCACGCCAAGGTTAAGTATCTCCCCTTTTTCGAACGGTGAGAGATCTGTGTTCTTAACGCCGCCTGTTCCGCTGTCATTGCCGTTGATCTTATAATCCCTCATAAGTTCCCTTATATCATCTGCATCGCATTCAACATCGATCTTAAATTCCTTCATCTCCGGATAACCGCCGGAACTTCCCCATTCCTCGTATTCGAGAGACTCAATGTAATCAGGCGTGAATATGTCTTCCCCGTATGTTGAAAAATTCCTCCAGATGACAGGCTGATCCATGAACCCGTTTACGTTCTTTATCAGAAGATAATTGTCATAAGGATCCTCAGAGAGCGAATATATCCTTGTGTTCTTATCGTCATCAACGTATCCTAAGCACTCTCTTAAAGACTCGTTTGAAATAGTGCTTCCGGGAATGCCGTAAGGCGCATAAGTCTTTCCCGCTACGTCGATTAACATCATGTCGATGCTGTCCTTTTCGTACATCTTAACTGACTCTGAATTAGCCTGAAGGTCCGGTGCCCTGGTGACAAGATTTGCCAGCATTGAGCAGCCCGAAAAACCAAGTGACAGGATAACAGCTCCCGTAACAGTAATCAGTTTGATCTTGTTAATGTCTTTCATTTTTCTACCTCCCCATGTGATGTTATAGTAGCACGGCATTCTCTGAAATGCAATAATTTTTTATTGATTTTCGATATATTTTTATCATTCATCAGAATCAGATGCCAGTGCACAAAAAATCAAAAGCAATATAAAAGGCCGGCTCTTTTTATGAAGCCGGCCCCTGAAAGATCAAGATCGTTCTAATGCTAGTTCTCGTTCGGATATACCAGACGCCTGTCGGTATCGAACCACTCGGCGACAGTCCTGAACGCCTCGACGATAAACTCACCTCTCGGTGTGATGGAGTATGTACCGTCAGGATTCTGGACGATGGTACCTGTCTCGACCTGCTCGTTGAAACGCTTTTCGAATGCGCCGTAATCGTTTACGTACTTTGAGGTAAATATCTCGCCGACGCTTTCCTGAGTGAAAGTCTGCTCTGAATTTTCCTCCATGTAACTTAACATAAATACCGATACGGAACGCTCAACGGTAACAGGAACGAGCACGAACAGAACCGTGTTCACGCAGCAAAAGATCACGAACATCATTATGATGTCTCTTACGGTTATGAAACCCCAGAACTTTCTTACGATGCCCATTACGACCGCAGCGATAACGCCTGTCGCTATGATGAACGCAAGTCCCCTGTACATGAGGACTTCCATGTTCTTCAGTATTCCGGTATGGAATAATCCGATAAACATTGCCGAACATACGAAGTAGATAAGCGCATATATTCCAATTAGCGCAATTATACTTCCGACGTTTCCGCTGCCCTTGGCCTTCTTAGACATTTCCCGTTGCCCCGCTCTTTCGACGTATTTCTTCTGCAGCAAGAGCCCTGTCTCTTTCGATCGGGTCAGCTATTACCGCGGTACCGCTGCTGCTGATCTGAATTGCCGTTCCGCAGAACTGGCAGAATCCCGTAGAATTTCTTCTTATACGGTTACCTGTCGAACCGCAGTTAGGACACTCGACAGCGACACTGTTGCGGGCTATCTCGTCTTCGAGCAGCGCCCTCTTGTGTCTTGCCGCTTCTTCCATAGCTTTCTCTCGTGATGCTTCAGCCTGTCTTCTTGCATTCTCGGCGGAAGTCCTCGAGCGCTCTATCTCCTGCTGCTTCAGGATGTGATCGCTTACTCTGAATCCAATCTTGATGAGACTATTCAACCCTATCCCAAACATGAGTCTTTCCTCCTTTAATCTATTCTTACTCCAAAGGATATTGTACCATGTTTGCAATCTCGCGTGCCAGCCTTGCGACGGGCAAACCGACGACGTTTGAATAGTCTCCGTCGATCCGTTTTATCAGAAGTGCACCCTTATCCTGGATGCCGTATGCCCCGGCCTTATCGTAGGGCGATCCGCTGTCACAATAAGCGTATATGAGTTCTTTCTGGTAGTCGTCCAAAGGGTTGAATTCGACACTCGTTTCTTCCGTGAAAACCCTTCGTGAACCATTCGCGAAAAGAGCGACTCCGGTTGCTACGACATGCGTTCTTCCCGACATCGAAAACAGCATCCTCACGGCATCTTCACGGTCAACAGGCTTACCGTATATGACGTCATCCAATATGACCGAAGTGTCCGCACCGATAACGATGCAATCTTCCTTTTCCTTATCGGAAAGCAGATCGAACACCGCGCCTGCCTTTAACTCAGCCAGGTGCTCGCTGACCCTTAATGCAGGAACGCCCTTGTTTTCCATCTCGATCTCAGCCGAACGTTCATCGACGTCAGCTGTCCTTATCTCGAAATCTGCTGTAACCAAAGACAGCAATTCGCGCCTCCTTGGAGACGCGCTTGCTAGAATAATTTTCTTATCTGATATTACCATCGATCAGTTCTGCCCCGGCTTCGGCGGAGGTGCGAAGATTCCCGGAGGAACCACAGGACCTGAACCGGGATTGAATGCTTCGATCTCTGCTTCAAGATCATCTAACTGGTCAATAGGATCCTTTGCTACAGGAGCAGCAGATGCTGCGGGTGCAGCAGGCTGAGCCGACTTAAACGGACTCGGTTCTGTTGACTTGAAAGGGCTCGGAGCTTCTGACTGTGCAGGCTTGAATGCAGAGTTTGCAGGTGCAGCAGGTGCTGCGGATGCTGCAGGCTGAGCCGCCTTAAACGGACTCGGTTCTGCCGACTTGAACGGGCTCGGAGCTTCTGACTGTGCAGGCTTGAATGCAGAGTTTGCAGGTGCCTGTGCAGCGGGTTCTGCAGGCTTAGCTGCCTTGAAAGGCCTCGGAGCTTCTGACTGTGCAGGCTTGAATGCAGAGTTTGCAGGTGCCTGAGCAGCAGGCGCTGCGCTTTCAGCAGGCTTAGCTGCCTTGAAAGGGCTCGGAGCTTCTGACTGTGCAGGCTTAAATGCGGAATTTGCAGGTGCTGAAGAAGGTGTTGCAGCTGCTCTAGGGAAACCTGAAGAAGGTGTAGCGGCAGCTCTCGGGAATCCGGATGAAGCACCGGCCTTAGCTGCGTCTGCCTTTGCCTTCTCAGCTGCGGGTGTTGATGCAGCCTTAGGGAATCCTGAAGAAGGAGTAGCAGCAGCTCTCGGGAAACCTGATGAAGGTGTAGCTGCAGCTCTGGGGAAACCGGAAGAAGGTGTTGCAGCTGCTCTCGGGAATCCGGATGAAGCAGGCTTAGGTGCTTCTGTCTTAGCAGGTTCCTTATTGGGAATTATCGACTTAGCAGGTTCAGCCTTGGGAGCTGCAGGTGCAGCAGGTGCGGAAGCCGCGCCGTTCATAGGCGGAATGATCGACTTCGCGGGTGCGGAATTCTGAGACTGGATATTACCGAACTTCGAAGGTGAAGATGTGCCGCCGAATCTGAATGTTGTCTCGCTGTTGAGCTTGGGCTCATCTTCTTCACTGTGCTCGGGTTCGGGTTCCTTTAATGAAGACATGGGAGCAATGGACTTGTTCTCAGCTTCAGCCTCTTCCTTGACAGCTGCTTCCTTTGCTTCCTCTTCTTTTGCAGCAGCTTCCTTAGCAGCGGCAGCAGCCATTGCGGCAGCTGTTGCAGGTCTTGTATGAGCAGGCTTGGAAGGTGCTTCTACGGGAGTTGCAGATGCAGCGCTGCCCTTGGAAGCAACATTCTGAGTCTGCTTAAGTCTTGCTTCCATTGCTTCAGCGGAAGACTTCTTCTCGGATTTGCTCTGCGGTCCGTCGGAAGACTTCTTTTCGCTCTTGGGAGAAACCGCTGCTGCAGCCTGGATACCGCCATGCTGCGCACCCTTGATCGTATCGTTAAGTGAATCCTTGAAGCTGATCGTGTTCTCGGGAAGGATGCCGTTGCTGTCGGGTTCGAAGCGTGCGTCCGGATTATCACTGAACAGTGTATAAGCTTCTCTCGGATTCTCCTTGTGTGTAATCTTGTAGTAGAAATCAACGAGCTTTGCAAGTGACTTGCTCATGACGAGCTTTGATGCTGTCTTGACAGGCGCATCGATGCCGCTGATCTCATTAACGTCCTTAAAGAACTCGCCGCTGGTCTTGTAGTCGCCTGCAACGATATAGCCGGCACCGGGCTCGCCCTTATCAGCCAAAGTGAGCATCGCATTTGCAACGTCTCTTACGTCGACGAAAGCGCGTCCGCCTTCCTTCGGAGGGATCGTTCCGTTATTAAGGTAACTGTTAAGGACCTTATTGATCTCATAGTCTTCAGAATAGCCGGGGCCGATGATGAAGGTAGGAAGTACCATAACCGCGTTCAGTCTGTTGAGCGCAACCTTCTCCATGACATATGCCGCAGCCTCTGCCTTTGACTTTGCGTATTCGCCAGGAACCTTGTTACGGTCGAAGTGGATCGTAATGTCCTCACCCTTGACTTCCGGGTTCAAAGCATATGCGGAACTCAGGTAGACCAGTTTTCCGATCTTACGCTTGAGACACATATCAACAATATTCTCAGCGCCGATGACATTAACTCTTCTCATCGTGAGATTTGTCGCATCGGAAAGTGATACATACTCATCAGTGTGGAAGAGAACGGATGATCTTGGATCATCGAGTTCAAAAAACTCTCTCATTGAATCCTTATCTGTCGAAATACCATAACAGATCTCAATATTGGGATTGTTCCTGTACATTCTGGTATCGGAAAGTTCGCTCAAGAGGATCCTTACTTTTTCTCCGCGCTGGAGAAGCATACTTATAACTGTCTTTCCAAGTGCGCCTTCAGCGCCCGAAACAAGATACTTGATCGACATACATTCTCTCCTTGATAATGCGTATGCAGTTGCCTATTAGATATAGGTATCCACTATAAAACATTTTACACTTTCAAATTATTATGTGCAAAAACAAATCGAAAATAATTGTTGACATTTATGTTTCGCAAGTTTATCCTTATGGCACATTTCGGTTTCCGGAATGTATACAATTTAATATCACTAAAGGCTGTGACGAAGAAAGCAGCGAAGACTCGTTCAATACAGAGAAGTGCTATTTGCTGAGAGGCACATGACGATAATTGCACAAGCTATCCCTTCCGAGCCGGCATTCCGAACAGGAGCGATCCTAAGTAGACAGTGCCCGTGATGCTGCGTTAAAGCAAAGGAGTTGTTAGACTTCGTAAAGTGGCTGCCGTAACAGGTCAGCAAGTTGAGTGGTACCGCGGATTATATTCGTCTCAATGTCCAAGTAGGATGTTGGGGCATTTTTTTTGCTCCGACAAAGAAAGACAAAAGACAGATTGACAGAAAAGGAGAAAGAGCATGTCAACAAACAACGAAAGCGTAGAGTTAAAACTCTCAGAAGTAGCATCTCGTGTTCACGGCCTAAGACTGGACATGGGAATGACCCCCGAAGAAGTAGCTTCCAAGCTTGATATTTCCACCGAAGAATATCTCAAGTTCGAGGAAGGCACCCAGGACTTCAACTTCACTTTCATTTATAAATTCGCAAACCTCGCAGGCGTTGAGATCTCCGACATCATGGAAGGTTCTTCCCCTGCCCTCACCGAATATGCGGTAACAAGAAACGGCCAGGGCAGCCCTATCACAAGACGTACAGGCTATAAGTACCAGCGTCTTGCTTCAAGATTCAAGAACAAGCTCTGCGAGCCCTTCCGTGTCGTAGTCCCTTATTCCGAAGAGGCTCTGAATCCTCCGTATCACCTCGTTTCACATAACTACCAGGAGATGAACATCGTCGTTAAGGGTACCCTGAAAGTAATCATCGGCGACTCCTCCGAAGTACTCCACGAAGGCGACTGCATCTACTTCGACTCCACACAGCCTCACGGTGAATTTGCTTTAGGCGGTGAGGACTGCGTATTCTATGCAATCATCCTGAACCCTGAGGCATGGGGCAAGGGCGAGAACTACACCACTCCTTACAACTCAGAGGAGATGCGCACAGACAACGTTACCAACGTTGATGCCGCCAACCTCAAAGATCCGGTATATGCAAAGTATCTGAACGGCGTTCTTGACGAGAACGGCACAATGGTCGACGTTGACGTCAACGTTCCGGCATGCAAGAAGTTCAACTTCGCATTCGACTGCGTAGATGTCATCGCTGACAAGGATCCCAACAAGCTCGCTATGCTCTGGGTCGCAAAGGACTGCGTAACAGAAAGAAGATTCACCTTCGGCGACATCAAGAAATATTCCAACATGACCGCCAATTACTTCAAGTCTCTTGGCATCGGCAAGGGTGACAAGGTAGTCCTCGTACTTAAGCGTCACTACCAGTTCTGGTTCGCCATGATGGGCCTCGAAAAGCTCGGCGCCGTAGCTATCCCTGCTACCCACCTTCTCCGTGACCACGACTACGAATACCGTTTCAACGCAGCTGGCGTTAAGGCAGTATTCTGCACGGCAGATGACGATGCTGCAGACGAGTGCGAGAAGGCAGCAAAGGTCTGCGGCGTTGAGACACTCATCCTCTGCAACGGTTCAAGACCCGGCTGGCACGACTTCAACGAGGAGTTCAAGAACTGCTCTGATGTTTTCGAGCGTCCTGCAGATTACGCATGCGGATACGATCCGATGGTAATGTTCTTCACATCCGGCACAACAGGCTATCCTAAGATGGCTCTGCACTCATACATGTATGCGATCGGCCACATCCCGACAGCCAAGTACTGGCAGAACGTCGATCCTAACGGACTCCACTTCTCCATCTCCGACACAGGCTGGGGTAAGGCACTCTGGGGCAAGCTCTATGGCCAGTGGCTCTGCGAAGCACCTGTCTTCACATTCGACTTCGACCGTTTCAAGGCTGAAGAGATCCTCCCTATGTTTGCTAAGTACAACATCACTACATTCTGCGCACCTCCGACAATGTTCAGATTCTTCATCAAAGAAGACCTGTCCAAGTACGATCTGTCTTCACTTAAGTATGCAGTTACCGCAGGTGAAGCTCTGAACCCTGAGGTATTCAACCGCTTCATGGCAGCAACAGGCATCCGTCTCATGGAAGGCTTCGGCCAGACAGAGACCACACTCGCTATCGCAAACCTTGTCGGATCCAAGCTCCGTATCGGTTCAATGGGTAAGCCCAATCCGCTCTACGACGTTAAGATCCTTGATCCCGACGGCAACGTATGCAAGCCCGGCGAGACAGGCGAGATCTGCATCAACACACAGAACTACCATCCGAAGGGACTCTTCCTCCAGTACTACCTTGCACCTGAGCTTACTAACGAAGCTTGGCACGACGGCTGGTACCACACAGGCGACACAGCATGGGCAGATGAGGACGGCTACATCTGGTATGTCGGCCGTACAGACGATGTCATCAAGTCTTCCGGATACCGTATCGGACCCTTCGAGATCGAGAACGTCATCATGGAGCTCCCTTATGTTCTTGAGTGCGCAGTTACGGGCGTACCTGATCCTCAGGGCGTAAGAGGCATCGTAGTAAAGGCAACCATCACACTCGTTAAGGGCACTGAGAGAACTGAAGAACTCAAGAAAGAGATCCAGAACTACGTTAAGAAAAAGACAGCTCCTTACAAGTACCCGAGAGTAGTCGAGTTCGTTGATGAGCTTCCTAAGACATTCAACGGAAAGATCATGAGAAAGGCGATCAGATCTACTTCAGAAGAAAAGAAGTAATTACTGATACTAAGAAGCTATTAACCAGAGCGGCTCTATCGCAGAGCCGCTTTTCTTTTGTCCGGGGATCATCCTCACGTCAAATCTCCGGTCTCTTACAAACGGCCACAGGCATTCATATGCTTCTTTGGGATTTCTCAGTTCCGGCTTCGGAAAACCTGAAATGTCCAGGAGCATGTCATGGTCTGAATACCGTTCAAGAAGAAGATCGTGCCGCTTGTCGAATAAAAGAATGTCATTGATATCACGGCGTTTAAGGACGGACTTCCGTATAAGCGGCAGCACGGAATTCCTCGGATTGATCATGGCACAGGCCGCATCTTCCCCAAGATAAAAATCCAGGTCTTTTAATGTCGACTGGGCTTCCCTGTAAAGATCCCTTATCGCCATCTGTATTCCGTTCATCAGTTCGCTTGAATAATCTTCCGCAATCCCCGCGCCATACTTGAGCGAGCAGAAGATCATCTTATAAAGATTGATCTCAAGTCCGATGCTGTCAGTCAGGAAGTAATCTGCCGTCATCTGCTGGACTTCCGCACTGCTCCTGGCAGAGATCATTGAATAAAGATACTGCGCATCCTTAAAACTCGTAGCGACATCGATCGTATCCGTAGGATCGGTAATTGTCCTGCGGTCAGTGATCGATGCGGGGACCCTGCCTGACCTTAAGGCGGCAAGCACCGCACACAGATACCCTTCAAAAGTCCCGTCATATGTATATCTCAAGCCCCGGTCTGACATCCTGCAGCCACCCCCTTGCTTTAATGGTGCCGCCATTCTATCACCCCGAACATATGTTTGTAAATACCATTATTGGGACAGTTGCCATCTATCAGTTTATTGATGTCAAAAAAGGCTGCCCCAGCAATTGAGACAGCCTTTGGAAATGTCAGTTAAGATAAAAGATCAGACGAGCTTCAATCTGTGGTAATTCTTCTTGCCCTTACGTACGATAGCCTCGCCGTTGGCATCAAAGTCTGCTTCCTTGAGCTCATAGAACTGGTCCTCAACAGCTGCGTCATTGAGGTAAACGCCCTTCTGCTGGATCATTCTTCTTGCTTCGCCCTTGGACTTCATAAGGCCGGCCTTAACGAGCGCGTCAGCAATCTGCATGCCGGCATTGAGCTCATCATTGGTGATCTCTGTAGTCTTCATGTCTTCAGATCTTCCGGCGTTCTCGAAGATATCCTCTGCTGTCTTCTTCGCGATCTCAGCAGCTTCTTCGCCGTGAATGATCTTTGTAACTTCGTAAGCGAGTCTCTTCTTAGCTTCATTGATTGCAGCATCAGTAAGCTTTGCATACTCGTTGATCTCATCCATCTCGAGGAATGTAAGGAGCTTCATGCACTTGATAACGTCAGCGTCATCAACGTTTCTCCAGTACTGGTAGAAGTCGAAGACAGGTGTCTTCTCAGGATCAAGCCATACAGCACCCTTTGCTGTCTTACCCATCTTCTTGCCTTCGCTGTTTGTAAGGAGTGTGAACGTGAGACCGTAAACGGAATCGCCCTTCTTACGGCGTACAAGCTCCATGCCTGCGAGGATATTGGACCACTGGTCGTCACCGCCGAACTCAAGGTCACAGCCGTACTTCTCGTGAAGGTAATAGAAATCGTAGCCCTGCATGAGCATATAGTTGAATTCAAGGAATGAGAGTCCCTTTTCGAGACGCTGCTTATAGCACTCGGCAGTAAGCATCTTGTTTACTGAGAAGTGAGCGCCGACCTCTCTTAAGAACTCAATGTAGTTAAGATTTCTGAGCCAGTCAGCGTTGTTGACGATGAGAGCCTTGCCGTCTGAGAAATCAACAACCTTGCCCATCTGCTTCTTGAAGCACTCGACGTTGTGATCGATGGTCTCGACTGTCATCATCTGACGCATGTCAGTACGTCCGGAAGGATCGCCGATCATACCGGTACCGCCGCCCATGAGAGCGATCGGTCTGTGGCCGGCCTTCTGCATGTGGCTCATAACCATCATCTGAACGAAGTGGCCTACGTGAAGTGAGTCAGCCGTAGGGTCGAATCCGATATAGAAAGAAACACCGGGCTTGCTCAGTAACTCGTAAATCTCATCTCTGTGTGTTGCCTGTGAGAAGTAACCTCTCTCTTCAAGCACATCAAAAACATTTCTGTACATATATTCCTCCAACTAATTGTTATCCGTTTATCAGACACCGAGCTTGATGTAGTCGATCGCTGCCAAAGCTGCAACTGCACCGTCTGCACAGGCTGTCGTAAGTTGTCTTACCTTCTTGACTCTCGCATCGCCTGCTGCAAAGATTCCTTCGACATTTGTCTTGCAGTTCTCTCCTGCTTCGATATAGCCGCCCTGCAGAGTTACAAGGTCCTTGAAATCAGCTGTCTTAGGCTCCTGGCCGATCGCAACGAAAAGTCCGTCAACATCGATCGTCTTCTTGCTGCCGTCTTCCTTATTAACGAGTTCCAGACCTGAAAGCTTGGGTTCGCCCAAAAGGCTCTCTATCGTATAAGGTGTTACGATCTCAAGGTTAGGAAGCGCTTTCGCTGCATTAACGAGAACTTCGTCAGCCCTGAATTCGTTTCTGCGGTGTATAAGATATACCTTGTCTACGATGCCTGCAAGATAGATTGCGTCTTCAACTGCAGTATTTCCGCCGCCGTTGACTGCAACTGTCTTACCTCTATAGAAAGCTCCGTCGCATGTGGCGCAATAGGAGATTCCCTTTCCGAGAAGCTCGTCCTCCCTTGCGATACCAAGGTGACGGTTGGATGCGCCTACTGCGAGGATAACTGCCTTCGCGGTATTTGTCTTGCCTGAATCAAGAGTTACTTCGAAGCCTGAATCTGTTTTCGCGACTGAAGCAACTTTGTCGAATTCAAGAACTGCGCCGAGATTTATTGCCTGGTTATAAAGGTCATTTGCAAAATCGAAGCCGGAGATCTTTGCGATCGCCGGATAGTTCTCGATCTCGGGAGTGTTGACGATCTGGCCGCCATACATCTCGGCTTCATAAAGAACCGTATCCATTCCTGCCCTTCTTGCGTAGATGGCTGCCGAAAGTCCTGCCGGACCTGCTCCAACGATGATGATGTCTGCCATAGATCAACCTTCCTTTCCGTTAACGAGCATGTCGAATCTCTCGTGTGCCTCAGGATTTGTCCTCTGCAGTGAAAGGACCTTTCCCTCGCGGCTGATGAAGCAATGCTCGCTTGTTCCGGTGCATCTTACCTGCTCCGTTTCCTTATCGAAAACGGTGTACTTGATATCAAACCTTACGCCTGTGTATCTTGTGATCTCAGCGCGTATGACTACCGTATCGCAATACTTTGCCATCGTCTTATACTTGGCTGTGAGTCCTACGACAGGGCTGATGATTCCCATCTCTTCCATGCCCTTATAGCCCAGACCGATCTCTTCAAAGAGCTTTGTCCTCGCCTCTTCAAACCATCTGATGTAGTTAGAGTGATGGGTAACGCCCATCTGATCCGTCTCATAGTACTGCACGAGATGTTCGCAATCAGTAATCGCAGCCATGCAAAAACGCCTCCGCTTATATAGATTGTATTATTTTATTTACAAGGCTTTAAACTGTCAAATTCACTCCGCTTTTCGAAAACCAAACTTCAATATCAACTATTATTCCGCACGAAAACATATATAATTGCATCTATGGATACCGAACTCTTCATACTGATAACAGACATCATTGGCACCGTGGCTTTCGCGGTGTCCGGTGCCATGGCAGGTATCCGCAAGAAAATGGATATCTTCGGTGTCAATATTCTCGCCCTTCTGACAGCTACGGGCGGCGGAATCATAAGAGATCTCATCACGGGCTCAACACCTCCGACGGCTTTCAAGAACCCTCTGTTCGTAATCATTGCAGCCGTCACGGCCAACATCACATTCATTTTCGTCTGGTGGCAGCACAAGAAAAAGCGCGAAGTTTCCGACAAGACGCGCGCCATCTACGAGAAAGTTTTCTTCTGGTTCGACACGATCGGCCTTGCCGCTTTCACTGCAGACGGCGTACATACGGGCCTTTTGGGACCTCACGCAAACAACGCATTCCTCGTTATCTTCCTCGGTGTGGTCACGGGTGTCGGCGGCGGTGTCTTAAGAGACGCGCTCTCACTCGAGATGCCATACATTTTCGTAAAGCACATCTACGCATGCGCCTCCATCGTCGGAGCTGCAATCGTCTACATCATCTATATCCTGAGCGGCTCGGCAGAAGCAGCCATGCTCTCAGGTTTTTTCTTCGTCTGCGTGATCAGATACTGCGCAGCACACTACGGCTGGAATCTTCCGAAGGCGTACAAGTAAATTAGCCGGTAATTCTTACACTACATTGGCTTTTTTACCCCCGTGTAGTGTATAAAAATGCCTTTTTCTTACACTACATGCCCTGTTTTCACCCCGTGTAGTGTAAGTTTATGCCCTGAAGGCAGCTCAAATGCTCCCCGCCTGCCAGTCATGCCGAAAGATCACCTGCAATAAAAAATCTCCCACGGGATGTACAAAACCCGTGGAAGATTCAGAAAAAGCTACTAACTGAAAAATACTCTCAGTTTGAATCCGGAACAGCCTTGATAGCAGCGAGGAGCTCGTCGAATTCTTCGAATGCCGGAATGTCCGGGTTGTCGGCGATGATCTTTTCGGTGCTCTTAAAAAGGAAGCCTGCCTTGGATGCCTTGATCATGTCGAGATCGTTGTAAGAGTCGCCGGAAGCGATAGTATCAAAACCAATGGACTGCAGAGCCTTAACAGTGGAAAGCTTTGAATTCTCGATCCTCATCTTAAAGTCTTCGATCATGCCGTCCTCACCTACGATAAGTGAGTTGCAGAAAAGCGCGGGATAGCCAAGCTTCTTCATGAGAGGCATAGCGAACTGTGTGAACGTGTCACTTATGATGATGACCTGCATATCCTTTCTGAGCTCGTCCAAAAATTCCTTTGCACCGGGCAAGGGATCGATCTGGGCGATAACATCCTGGATTTCCTTGAGGCCAAGGCCGTGCTCTCTTAAGATGCCGAGTCTCCAGTGCATAAGCTTGTCGTAATCGGGCTCATCCCTGGTCGTGCGTGTAAGCTCCGGGATGCCGGTCTTCTTTGAAAACTCGATCCAGATCTCAGGGACCAGAACGCCTTCCATGTCGAGACAAACAATGTTCATAAGTAATTCCTCCGTCAGATTCTAGCGTATATGAATGAACCGGAATCGTAGCCTAAACCATACATTCCGAAAACCAAAGTTGCAATAAGCAATACCATAAATGCTGCCCAGAGAACGACGATCCCCTTGCTTCTTAAGAAGGCGATCATTGACTTGGGCTGGTCATCTTCGCTTGGTACATATTTGTAAGCGTCGACTGCCGCAACGAGCAGGACAGCTATTATGAGCACGATGAGATTCGACAGATTGAGACCTGAAGCAGAGAAGTTCGCCCAGTTAAGAGCAGCACCGCCCCTGCGGAAGATCGCAGCATACATGTCAACTGCGTCCATGACGGTCGCGGATCTGAAGAACACGAAGCCCGAGAGCATCAGGATGAATGTGCGGACGGACTGGAAGATCCTGAAGTAGAGCTTGTCTGCGCCGATCTTCGGTCTGATGTTCTTGAACGCAGGCTCGAAGATCATGCCGAGGACGATATAGATGAAGTGCAGGATTCCTGAGCCGATGACGTAATTCCAAAGGCCGCCGTGCCAGTAACCGACTGCAAACCAGAGGACGAAGAGAGCGACATATGTCGGAACTTTCTTGCCGTTCTTCTTGCCGAACTTTGCCTTGGACCAGTCGCCGAGCTTGATGAGCGGCTCGCTCTTGAGGAGAGGATACATGAGGTAATCACGGAGCCATCCGCCAAGAGTGATGTGCCATCTTCTCCAGTATTCCTTGACGGTCTTTGAGAAGAACGGGCAGTTGAAGTTTTCGGGAAGTTCGATGCCGAGCATGTGGGATACGCCGATGACGACGTCCATGCATCCGGAGAAGTCTGTATAGAGCTGGATCGCGAAGAAGAAAACGCCGATCGGAACATAAAGACCCGTGAACGTCTGATGGTCTGCAAAGATAAGATTTACGGGCATTGCAGCGCGCTCGGCGATTACCAGTTTCTTGAAAAATCCCCATGCTACTCTTACCGCGCCGTCGCAGATCCTCTCAAAAGAGAACCTGACCGACTTGGCCTTTTCAAACTCTGCGGAAAGGTTTGCATAAGTATTCATAGGTCCCGACATAAGCTGCGGGAAGTATGTTGAGAACAGTAAGACCTTGAAGAAGTTCTTCTCGGGTGCGATCTTTTCCCATCTGCAGTCCAGGATGTAGCCTGATGTCTGAAGCACATAGAATGACATTCCGACAGGGACTGCGTAGAGGAAGAATGTGTTGGCCGTTTCCGTAGCGCCGAAAAGGAGATTCAGTCTTTCAGCGGCAAGGCCAAGCACATTGTAGTACTTGATGCAGCACAATAGCGCGATGTTGATTACGACCGTAACTACGGTTGCGACATTGCGCAGGGCGTTGCTTTTCGAAGGGCCGGCAAGAAGGCCTCCGACATAACAGAGGACTCCAGACACGAGGACGAAAAGCAATGTGTAGAAACCCAGAAATCCCGCAAATGCAAGGCTCGCTGCCAATACCACCCAGAGTCTTACGGACTTGGGCAGCACATAGTAGAGCAGTAAGACTGCTGCAACGAATGCCAGGAAAAGTGCGGATACTAATGACATTTATTAACCTTTAGCCGAGGTGGGCAATGATCCTGTCTACCATCTCACCGACGTTCTTAAGACCTGTCGTCTCACCCATCGTGAACTTGATGCCGAAGCACCTTTCAACGGCTACGATAAGGTTGATGTGCTCTAATGAATCCCAACCGTCAACATCAGCTGCGACCGTGGAATCGTTAACTGTAATGTCCTCGTCATCGAAAACATCCTGGAACACTTCGTTAAGCTTGTCGTAAATCTCTTCTCTTGTCATTTCCCAAATCTCCTTTTGCGAGGACCTTATCTCAGTTGACCTTGATGGCGACGTTACCGCTCTTGTGTGGTTCATTAAGATCGAGTATCCACTCGGTCGCGCCGTCTTCAGCCTCGCTTATTTTCGTAAATCCCTGAAGCTCGTAAAAATCTCTGACTATTTTATTCTTTGCTGTCGGATAATAATAGCCTTTGATCTTTGTGATATTTCGTGATTTTGCCTCTGCTATGAGCTCATCCATCATTGCAAATTCCATACCGCGCTTTAAGACCCTGCAGCTCATGAGCCAGAGGTCGATGTAGAACGTGTCGCCTTCAGCGTGGCCGAATGTGACTGCAACGACTCCGTTGTCGCCGAACTTGTCTTCGAGTCTTCCGTACAGAGTGATGTAGGAAGGGTCAGATGCGAAATTCTCGATCTCAGCCTGGGAGCATCTCTTTGTCGTTAAGTTGAACTGGTTGCTCTTGTTCGTAAGCTCAGCGATCCTTGCCATGTATACGGGTGCAAAAGGCTTGATCTCAGCCTTCATGTCGAGAGACTTCAGATAATCGTCGTAGTTGTCGAAAGAAGCGGATGCCTTCGCACGCTCCATGTTCGCCTTATACATTCCGCCACGCTTGATGTCTTCTTCAGAGATGCCTGTGACCTCAAAGAATCCGTTGGAATCTATGGTGTCGATATACGTCTCGGGAGCGCCGACTGCGGGTACGGATATGCCTGCGATCTGCTCTTCGACGAGGGTCCTTTCGACCGGATTATCATCGACGAAAACAAAGCTGTCTGAACCGATGTTCAGTTCCTGAGCTATATTCGCGATGTTGCGGTCCTTGTTCTCCCAGTTAGCCTTAATGATGATGAAGTCATCCTGCTTTAAGGTCGAGTCAGGTCTTGCAAGTCCTGCCAGAGCATTCTCTTCGTCGTTCTTTGAAGCGACGGTAAGAAGGATGCCCAGATCCTTGTGGGCCTTTATGTACTGCTGGAATTCCGTGAAGAGTTCCGACTCGGCATCCTCATGTCCGATCTTGATGTTCTCGGGACCGTCGTCACCTACGATGCCGCCCCAGAGGGTGTTGTCCATATCAAGAGCGAACGCCTTCTTGTTCCTGCCGTATACGGCCTTGATTATGTGCGCGAGATTGAATGCAAAATCAGGGATAGCAGAAACGCTCAGCGCGTACTTATATCTGTACCAGTCACCCGGATCTGCCCACTTCTTGATGCCGTAGACAGCGGAGACATAGTTGATGTCGTTGATGAAGAAATTCTGATGTGTCTGGGCATAAGCGCAGAACCTGTCATTCAGTCTGTTTATGAAGTTCAGTCTTCCGTGGATATTGGTAAAGTCGCTGTTTCCGAGAAGTCTGAAATACGGCTGCTCGAAGTTATTCTGTATTACGGTGCACTTGAAGCGCTCCGACAGTGCCTGCCAGATCTGCCCGAATCTGCCCATCGTCTCATCGATCAGCGCATCTATCTGCTCGGGCGTATCCGTGACAGCAGGGAATCTTGCGATGTTTCTTGTCGTTGTGTGCACGAAAACAAGATCCGGTTTAAAGTCGTCGAGCTCCGGATTGCCGAATACCGCATCCTCGAAATACTTGTTGTACTCTGACTCATAGAATTCCGGCCTGATGCCGTAATTCAAAAGAAAGAGCTCTAAGATCAGCTTGATGTCGCTGGTCGTAGAACCGCCTAAAATGGCGATCTTCTTATCTATATACTGAATCCCCTCTCTTGCGAGGAGTTCCCTTCTGATAGCCTTCTTCTTGCGAAGGATATAATCGGCATCATAAGGATATTCAAGTTGTTTCATCAAATGCCTCCGAGAGCCTGACCGGCGTCAGGTCATAAAATAACACTTTATAATATCATTTTTACGCGTTAAACACCTTATTAAAAGAATAAGTTTGTATAATATGCAGTCTGTCTTTTAATTTTCCGCGTGATATAACTAGGTGCGGTGGAATTCGGCAGGGTTAAAAGCCCCTTATATCGCGATTGGAAGTAATAACTTTGGAAAGTCTTAGATTCATCATTGATGTTGCACTGATCCTGTTTGCCGCAAAGGCTTTCGGTATCGTCGCCCGTAAAATACATGCTCCTGAAGTAGTAGGTGAGATCATTGCAGGCCTTCTTCTGGGCCCTGCTGTCATTGGTCTTGTAAACCAGTCTGACTTCATCAATAAGATGGCCGAGATCGGCGTCATCATGCTCATGTTCGAAGCAGGTCTTACCACGGACATGAAAAAGCTCAAGGCAACAGGCCTTAAGGCTACTGCCATTGCATGCGCCGGCGTCTTTGCACCTCTGGTTCTCGGCGCTGTTCTTTTCATGAGCTTCTACGGATTCGGCCCGATCGGTTCCGAGCAGTTCATCAAAGGTCTTTTCATCGGCACCATCATGGCTGCTACATCCGTCAGCATCACTGTTGCCGCACTTAAGGAATTAGGAAAGCTCAGCAGCACGGTCGGTACGACTATCGTAAGCGCCGCCATCATCGACGATGTAATCGTAATCATCGTCCTCACATTCGTCTTAAGCGCCAAGGGAACAGGCACTTCCGTATGGAGCACGATGCTCAAAGCCATCATGTTCTTCGCGATCGCCATCATCTCCGGCTTCGTTGTTTACAAGGCATTCAAATGGCTCGACGCAAGATATGAGCATACGAGAAGGATCCCGATCGCAGCCCTCTGCTACTGCCTTTTCATGGCTTATGTCGCTGAAAGATATTTCGGAATCGCAGATATCACAGGCGCGTACGTCGCAGGCGTTGTCCTCTGCAACCTCCACGACGTCAAGTACGTTGAACGTAAAGTCGACGTCAGTTCTTACATGGTCTTCGCGCCCATCTTCTTTGCGAGCATCGGACTTAAAGTCTCTTTCGAGAACTTCAACCCGACGTTCCTCATCTTCTCCGTTGCCTTCGTTTTCGTGGCACTCATATCAAAGATCATCGGATGCGGCACGAGCGCAAAACTCTGCAGATTCAACTGGAACGATTCACTCAAGATCGGAATCGGCATGATGACTCGTGGCGAAGTCGCGCTCATCACTGCACAGAAAGGTCTTAACGCGGGACTCATTCCCTCCGACTATTTCACGGCGGTCATCCTCATGATCCTCGCAAGTTCCATCCTCGCACCGATACTTCTCAAGATCCTGTACAAACCCAAGTCAGCCTGAAGGTTTATGCTAAAATAATCACTATGAAAACAGATGAGACTATTAAGCCGGCAAACGTTCCGATAGTGATACCTTCCTATGAGCCTGACGACAGGCTTATTGCTCTGCTTAATGATTTTGACAGCAGAGAGATGGGGCCTGTCATTATCGTAAATGACGGTTCTGACGGGAAGTACGATCCCATCTTCAAAGAGGCTGAATCCATCATCACAAAACGCGGCGGAAAGCTCATCTCATACCATCCGAACAGAGGCAAGGGCCGCGCTCTTAAGACAGCTTTCTCATACATCATCGAAAACATGCCGGAAGCAACAGGCTGCGTTACCGCAGATTCGGACGGCCAGCATACTCCCGACTGCATCAACTCGATAATCGATGCTTTCAGGGCATCTCCTGATTCGCTCATCTTAGGTGTCCGCC
Organism: Ruminococcaceae bacterium AB4001; assembly: GCA_000621765.1. Lineage (GTDB taxonomy): Bacteria > Bacillota > Clostridia > Saccharofermentanales > Saccharofermentanaceae > Saccharofermentans. The sequence continues at coordinate 29,309 of JHXJ01000004.1, read as the reverse complement.
AGTTTAAAAAAGAGGATATCCCCTGGAAGAGCTGGTTCGGAAACACCATCACGATAAAAGTCTTTTCATATGTCGCCGGCATGAGGATCAATGACACACAGTCAGGATTAAGAGGCATTTCCCGCGAGTTCATGAAAGAACTGATCGACTGCAAGGGCGAGAGATTTGAATTCGAGACACGAATGCTCTTGGAGTGCGCCGGCAAATACAACCTCATCGAAGTTCCGATCAAGACGGTCTATGAATCCAAAGAGAACCATCAGACCCACTTCAAACCCGTAAGGGATTCCTTAAGGATCTACTGGATACTCTTGCAGAAGTTCTTCAAGTTCATCTTCGCTTCGCTCTCGTCTTTTGTATTAGACATACTGCTCTATCACCTGTTCAGCATCGGGCTGGCAAACCTCTTCGCCGCATCAGCTTCTTCGATCTCCGACATCAGCGAGGTCGTCTTTACCGCTACAGTCTGCGCGCGCGTGATATCGGCAGTCTACAACTATCTCATAAACTACAAATTCGTCTTTAAGAGCCGTGCCTCAAGGGGCTCATCGCTCATCAAATATGCGCTGCTCGCGGTAATACAGATGAGCATAAGCGCAGGTCTTGTAAGCCTTATAGCTTTCATATTCCATCTTGAGACAACGACATTTGTCAAAGCTGTCGTGGACACGCTCCTCTTCTTCCTGAGTTATACGATCCAGCAGAAGATAGTTTTCCGCGCCAGCAGACTGACCGAAAATAAAACGAAACAAGGAAACAGATAATGAAGATTTTTGCCATCGCAGTTTTTGTAGTGATGTACCTGCTCATGATAATCCTGCCCAAGAGGCGTGCGATAGTCGCACTTGCTGCGGCAGCCATAATGCTCATTGGCCAGGTGCTCCCGCTTAGCAACGTGCTTCCTGCCATCGACTGGAACGTCCTCATGATGATCTTCGGTACGATGGTAATCGTCGACTATTTCATCGAATCCAAGATGCCGAACAGGATAGCTGAAGCCCTGCTCCGTCTGTCACCCAACGTCATGTGGGTAACGATCATCATGTCACTTTTCTCAGGCATCATCTCAGCATTCATCGACAACGTCGCTACAGTCCTTATGGTCGCTCCGGTAGGTCTTGCGATCTGCAAAAAGCTTAAGATCAGCCCTGTTCCCATGATCATCTCGATTGCGGTCTCATCCAATCTTCAGGGTGCCGCAACACTCGTCGGCGACACGACTTCCATCATGCTCGCTGCAGCTGACAACATGAACTTCAACGACTTCTTCTGGATGAACGGACGTCTCGGAATGTTCTTCGCAGTTGAATTCGGCGCGCTCCTTACGATCCCGATCATGATGATCCTCTTCCGCAAGAACCGCCAGCCCGTCTCAAGCGACGAGCACACCAAGGTCACAGACTATGTCCCCACTATCACAATGCTCGGACATGTCGTGCTCCTCATCATCGCATCCTTCATCCCCAACACCCCGCCGACCACAAACGGAATCATCTGCATGGCATGCGGTATCCTCACGATCGTCTGGGAACTCATCAAGCAGAAGTCCACAAAGGGCATGGTCCACTCGCTCAAGGCAATGGACTACGATACGATGCTCCTCCTTCTGGGACTTTTCGTGGTCATCGCATCGATCAAGGAAGTCGGTCTCATCGACGATCTCGCGAACCTTATAGCAGGTGTCGGCGGCAACAACAGATTCCTTCTCTTCACGATCGTTGTATGGGGTTCTGTCATCATCTCCGCATTCATCGATAACATCCCTTACGTTGCGACAATGCTCCCGCTTCTTGCAGGCGTCGCTGCCGCAATGAACGTCGAACCGCACTTCCTCTACTTCGGACTTCTGGTCGGCGCTACCTTAGGCGGTAACCTCACCCCCATCGGAGCATCAGCCAACATAGCCGGCGTAGGCATGCTCCGGAAAGAAGGCTACGAAGTCAGCTTCGGCGACTTCATGAAGATCGGCGTGCCGTTCACACTCACCGCAGTGCTCACGGGTTACCTCTTCGTCTGGTTCGTCTGGACTCCGGTGTAATGTTAAGCAATCAGGTTCAAATAAGTTTTCAACATAAAGGCTGCCCTTAAGAGCAGCCTTTAAAGTTTCATTTAATTGTCAGACCGGTCAGCCCTCTTCGCCGTAGAAAGCTTCGTATGCAGCCTCGGCAAGAGTTCCGCTCGCATTTGAGATTACCGTGCTGTCCGGAGCAAGGAGTCTGTAACTTCTCTCTCCCAATGAACCGATCGGCATCTGTCCGTCGATTCCCAAAAGGATGTTATAAAAGCAGTCTGTAAGCACCGAGTCGAAAACTTCCTTCAAGAGCTCATCGCTGGCGCCTGCAGCCTTGAGTTTTGCTATCTGTTCACCGGCAGGGGTATCTGCACTGCTGAGATATGTCTCGAGCATAGCGTCCTTCTCTTCCCTAGCTGCCTTAGCAAATAATAAAGCATCCATGACAGACGTCCTCCGATTTCATATTTTCATATATTTTATCAAGAATCTGCCTTCATAGTAAAGATATCGGCCCCTGCGTTTACAACACGTTCATCATTGCAGGATCTTAAGATAATCCAACGCGGAGACATAATTCATCATCTGCGCGCCCGGCTTTAACTGGAGAGGGGCGAAGATATCGTCTGCCGTGAAGATATAATCACATGCTGCAACGATCTCTGTCCTGTCTACGTAATCCTTTATTATGGATTCGTAGCTGTCTTTGCTTATCTCCGTATTACCTTCGAAGTAGTTGCGTGTCTCAACAAAATCCTCACCGACGTAATCGTTGCGGATCTCTTCAGTGTAGCTTCCGGTGGGGTTCCAGAGGAAATCGAAAACATTGATGTTGAGCCTGTAAAGGGATTCCTCGCCTCCGAACGTAACGATAAGGAGCTCTTTGTCCGTACCGAAAAGAATGTATTCTCCGCCGCCTGCAGCATTGTATACAACGCTCGGAACATGGGCGACTTCCATCGCTTCGCCTGCATATTCAAAATAAGAATAGAAGCAGAGATCAGCCACCTGGACGACTTCATTGTCGACCGACATCTTAAGGAAATAAAGCTCCGGGAGACCGTCGCCGTTGATGTCATAAAGGCCAACTGACTTGTCGGTATTGAACGCGGACTCGAATGAACTTATCGAGTCACCGTTCTCTTTCAGCACTTCGGTATAAGCCGCAATGGCGCTCTCATAACTGTCTGTAAAATCGGTTCCGAGCGTCCACGAAGGTGCAGGTTCTGTATCGGTCGGTACTATGCCCGTAGGGTTTGGTTCAAATAATACGGGCAGTGAATAAACAAAGGCAAATACTTCTCCGATATCCGGGAGCTTCGTGATCTTCCACTCGCCGCCTTTTAACACGAATGAGATCTTACTGCTTACCTCCAATGTGGACTTCTGGTTCTTAAGGCTTTCGAGAGCATCTTCATAGCTTTCTGACGGCTCGGCGAAAACCTCCTTCCAGTCAGCAATCTTATATGTGACCTTGACCGAAGCACTCTTATCAGTGATATTTAAGTCCTCTTCGTCATAGTCGATCGTGACGGTCGAAGCTATATATTTATATATTTCCAAAGCATCGGATCCCGCGGTTTTCTTATAGAAATTCTCATCGATGAGCGCCTTGACCGTGCCGTAATCCTTATCGTCATCTTCCCAATCGGTAAGGCTGATTATGCCTTTGGCATCAAAATCATTGAGGCTTTCCGTATAAGACGAGATGACCTTATCTATTTCCTCAGGCGCATTCTCTCCTGCTTTGGGATCTTTCACGCAGCCTGCGCACCCCAATGTAACAGCTGCAGTCAAAATCAAAGATATTCCTTTTACAGACTTCATAACATTCTCCTTATTTATCTGATGCTGATCACTTTAATGAATTCAGATACTCAAGCGTTCTGTCGTAACCGAGCATACCGACCTTGGGCTTTACTGCAAGCGGACTTTCAACATCTTCCGTCAGCGGAGTATAGTTGCTGTCGATAACGACGTTCGTCCTGCCAACAAGATCGTTGAAGACCTTGTTGTACTCCTCCGGAGATATCTGGACATCGTCATTCATAAAGTACTCATAAGTATACACTTCAGTATCAGTATAGGGATTATATTCATAGTAAACGTCACGTCTGTAGTGGACTAAGTGCGTCCATGTCTCGAGAGAATAAACTTCAGACTCAACGTGATAAAGAGCCTCTTCCCCGTGTGAATATGTGAGGACCAGTTCCTTGTCGGTAGCATAGATGATATAAAATCCTCCGCCCTGCGCCTGGTAGATGATGTCGGGAATGCTGACCAGTTCAAACACTTCTCCGGAAAAATCGTTATAAGAACCGATGACAAACATACCGCTGTAATCAGGCGTATGCTCCGTGATATAGTAGATCTCCGGAATGCCGTCACCGTCGATGTCGTAGATGCCTGCAGCATCGATAAAGAACACGTTCTCGATCTTCTTTATCCCGTCCTTCTTCTGTGTGAGTTCCCAGATATAAGAATCGATCGCTTCCGCATATATCCTTGAAGAAGATGTCTCCACGATATCAGGTTCCGTCGGCGAAGTGGTTGTAGGTTCTATGTCGATCGGATCGGGCTCCATAAACACGTTTTCGAACGAGCCCGTAAATCTGAAAACTTCGCCAAGTTCCGTTATCCTCGATATCTTCCACCCGCCGTCAGTCAGCGCGAAACCAAGCCTGCCTTTGACAGTGAGCTTATCCTTCGCATCTCCGATATTGCTGATAGCATCGTCAACGTTATATCTCGCGTCGATGTAGATCCTGTCCCAGTCGGCGATCGTGTACGTGACTTTCAGAGAAGCCTTTCCGTCCTTGAATTCAAGGTCATCGCTCTCATAGTCCAGAGTGATTGTCGAAGCCATTCCCTTGCAGATATCCACGGCCTTTTCACCGTAATCTCTTCTGTAGGTATTTGGGCTGAGAAGCTCTTCAGTCTCCACGTATTCCTTGTCGTCGCTGTCCCAGTCCGTGAGATCAAGGACTCTGTCCGCACTGAAAGCATTTAACGCCTCAACATACTCTTCCAGCAGATTATCGATAACGGCCATGTTCCTTTTCGAACCTCCCATGTCATCACATCCTGCAGCGCCAGCTGCGAGCGCGACACAGAGTATTGAAGCGATCACCCTTCTCATCTTCATAACCTGTTTTTCTCCTTGCCTTACATTATTAAGTCTGGCCTTCGGATCCCGAAAACCAGACTTTATAGAGTTCTAATCTGTTAAACTGTCGTATTACTCGTGTTCATTGAGTCTTGCGATGATGTCAGGAAGCGCTGCATCGACTTCGTCGTTAGCAAGCTGGCAGGTACCTGCGTTGGTATGTCCGCCGCCGCCGTATGCAAGGCAGAGTTCGCCGATATCGGTGGTACCGTTCTTGTTTACGATGGACTTACCGATCATGACAGCCGTGTTCTGCTTCTTGAAGCCCCAAGCTACGTGAACACTCATCTCTACCTCAGGCCACATAGCGTAGATCATGAATCTGTTGCCTGCATAGATCGTCTCGAGAGGTCTTAAGTCAAGGACTGCAACCTTGTCATGGATCTTAACGTTCTCTTCGAGCTGCTTCTTGAAGAGTTCCTGCTGCTCGAAATAAAGCTCCGTACGCTCCTTAACGTCAGGAAGTGCGAGCACTTCTTCGATCGTGTGGTTCGTGCAGTAATCAATGAGTTCCATCATGAGCTGGTAGTTAGAGATCCTGAAATCATGGAAACGGCCAAGACCGGTTCTTGCATCCATGATGAAATTCATGAGTACCCAGCCTGTCGGATTGAGGATCTCATCAACCGTGAAGTCAGCTGAGTCGCCCTTATCTACTGCGACCATGATCTCCTCTGTGACCGTCTTGAAAGTATTGGCGCCGCCGTAGTAGTTATAAACTACTCTTGCTGCAGACTTTTCGCAGATGCAGATATACTTGTCGCCGAAAGCCTCATGGTCAGTTCTGATGAGCTCACTCTCATGGTGGTCAAAAGCGAGTCCTACTCTCGGATCGAAAGGAAGATTCGTCGTAATATCATTCTCGGTGATATCAACTTTTCCATCCTGAACATCCTTAGGGTGAACAAACTTGATGTCACCAATAATGTCTAATTCCTTAAGCAGCATAGCGCATACAAGTCCGTCGAAGTCACTCCTGGTGATCAATCTCTTCTTTTCCATAAGGTATTCCATCCTTTCTTTTCCGCGGCCGGAAAACGCTAAAGTTTCTAAACAAAATTTTACAAAAGTCCGCACCAAAATTCAATGACGCCGACGCCCCGCAGCGCCCTTCATGCCCAAGATTTACAGTATTTTAACCTTGACGCAACACTTCGGGGTCAGTTATTGTAGGAATATATTAAGTAGATTATTTCGAAAATGAGGGACATGCATCATGAACAAAACTTTCGCGAAAACAATGACGGCAGCTTTACTGCTCTTCGTCCTGATCCCTGCTGTATGTTCATGCTCATTTTTCAAGAAGAATAAGGTAATCACTGCCGCGACAGAGTTCGGCGACGCGTTAAGATTCGGTGATTCATCAGAGATCCTCAAGAAGACCGACGGCCTGGAGCGCGAATACAAGCAGCAGATAAAGCAGTACTTCAAAGTAGACAGCTACAGCGAAGAATCGAAGTACTACTTCGCCCACATGATGGATTCCCTTGTGATCGAAGTTGACGGCAGTTCCGTAGAGGTCAGCAAGACCGACGCTTCCGTCGACATGTCATTTACGATCGCAGACCAGACTACCCTCATGGACGGCGACTACAAAGACATCAATGCCCTCTGCGATGCGATCGATAAATGTGCGACCAGGACCATAGACATCACGGTAGAATTCACCGAGATCGATAAAGTATGGTATGTAACCAATTTCGATGACGAAGGCTTCCAGGACCTCCTGTCGTTCTTCACAGCTCCGATGCCCCCTATCGCAAAAGGGACGCTTATTGCAAATGCCAAAGCGGTCGCCGAATCCGTAACCAAGGACGATCCTTCGCTTTCAGTCAACGTGGCAGCATCGGTAAAAACGCCCGACATGATCGACATTCCGGAATACGTCGCTGACCTCTTCGACTATGGAAACACTCCTTCCGAAGAAGACAAGGTATTCCGTGACGCCGTACTCGCTTCAATGACTTATGAAGTCGATGAATCAAGCCTCGTCATCGAAGGCCAGTCCGGCAGCATCGATATCAGCATCACGATGCCTGACTACGAACAGATCGCCGGCAAGGAATTCAAGAAGATCGATGACATCTCTACTGCTGTTCAGGAATGCGCTCCCGTTACCTATACATTCCATGCGGCTTTCGTAAGGAACGGCCCCAACTGGTACATCACAAATCTCGACTCACCCGAGTATGCTGAATTCCTCAAGTACAAAGACTTCTCGGTAACCCTCAAATCGATCGACGGCACATACACTGCAACAGTTGACATCACCGACAAGTTCATCGCTTACATCACCAAGGAATTCAATGTAAACATGCCCTCAGATCTTGAAGGCAGGATCTATATCAACGCCACCCTCGAGCTGAAGAAAGGCAACTACGAAGTTACGATCGACCGCGACGCTTTCGTCGGCAGCATCAAGGCCTTTGTCGAGACAAACATAGACAAGATCCTGATGAACACATTGGGCACCACATCATCCGTTGCCCTCGATACGCTCGCCAAGCTCGCCGGCTACAAGAACTACGCCGACATGAGAGCGCAGATCTTAAGCCAGGTCACGAGCACCCTTGAGACGATCGACACCTCAGCCCTCGAGAGCTCAGGAACCTATTCCCTCAACGACGACACCGTCACGTTCAAGTCCGCCACGGACACCATGACAGGCAAGATAGATAACTTCGGAGTAATAACAGTTACAGCTCCCGTCAAGGACGAAGACGCGAAAAAGCTCCTTGGCTCAGATAAGATCACACTGCCGTTTAAGAAAGCTTAAGTTAATTATTTCTGCTTCCCCGCGGAATGTTTTTCGACTTGGTGCATGGCCATCTGAATGCTGCGCTGAATAAAGATCTTCAGCTGGTACCGGAGTGAGGCTTGGTGCCAGCCTGGTGCGCCAGCATATTCCTTCCAAAATAAAACTGCCGGCAAGCACCAAAGCACCTGCCGGCAGAAATTTCACTTTAATTCAAATAGAATTACTTCTTAATAAGAAGTGACTTGCCTGTCATCTCAGCAGGCTGAGGAAGTCCCATGATCTCAAGAAGTGTAGGAGCGATGTCGCAGAGGCGGCCGCCCTCACGGAGTGTGTACTCGGGATCGTAGTTGTAGAGGATGAACGGAACGGGATTTGTAGTGTGTGCAGTGTGAGGCTGCATTGTCTCGAGGTTCATCATCTGCTCAGCGTTGCCGTGATCAGCGCAGATGAAGAGGACGCCGTTCATCTTCTTAACTGCTTCTACAGCGCCGCCTACGCAAGCGTCAACTCTCTCAACTGCTGTGATAGCTGCCTCGAGAACGCCTGTATGACCGACCATGTCAGGGTTAGCGAAGTTGATGATAACTACATCGTACTTGTCTGAGCAGATAGCTGCGTCGAGCTTCTCGGAAACTTCGGGAGCGCTCATCTCAGGCTTAAGGTCATATGTAGCAACTGCAGGAGAAGGAACGAGTGTACGGTCCTCATCCTTGTTGGGCTCTTCGATACCGCCGTTGAAGAAGAATGTAACGTGAGCGTACTTCTCTGTCTCAGCGATACGGAGCTGCTTTAAGCCGTTTGCTGCGAGGTATTCACCAAGAGTGTTCTTGATCTCTTCCTTCTTGAAAGCAACGAACTTGTTAGGGATGAGCTCATCGTAATCCTTGAAGCATACATATGTGAGAGGCATGAAGCCGTTAGCTCTCTTCAAGTATTTGATGCACTTTGTATCGGAAGCATCACCGGGCTGTGCTGCGATGTCCTCATCGGAATAGCAGAAAGCCTTTGTGATCTCTCTTGCACGGTCAGGACGGAAGTTGAAGAAGATGATGGAGTCGTTAGGCTTAACAACTGAAACAGGTTTGCCCTCTTCGTCAACGATGACTGTAGGAAGAACGAACTCGTCTGTTACGCCGCCGTCATAAGAAGCCTGCATAGCAGCAACGGGATCTGTTGCCTTAACGCCTTCACCTAATACGAGTGAATCGTAAGCTGTCTGGATTCTGTCCCAGTTGTTGTCTCTGTCCATTGCATAGTAACGGCCGGACATTGAAGCAACCTTACCTACGCCGATCTCAGCCATCTTGTCTACCAATGCCTGGAGATAATCCTTACCGGATGCCGGAGGTGTGTCACGGCCGTCGAAGAAAGGATGAACGTAAACTCTGTCGAATCCTTCTCTCTTGCAGAGTTCGAGGATCGCATAGAGATGTGTGTTGTGTGAGTGAACGCCGCCGTCAGAAAGAAGTCCCCAGACGTGGAGGTCGGAATTGTTCTCTTTGCAGTTGTTGATCGCGCGGAGGAGATCCTCGTTCTTAAAGAAGACACCGTCTTCGATATACTTTGTGATAAGTGTAAGGTCCTGGTAGATGATTCTTCCGGAACCGATGTTCATGTGTCCTACTTCGGAGTTGCCCATCTGTCCGTCAGGAAGTCCGACTGCAAGTCCGGATGCGAAGCCCTTAACATAAGGGCACTCAGCCATGAGCTTGTCGATAACGGGAGTGTTTGCCATTGCGATAGCGTTGTACTCCTTGGTGTCGGAAAGTCCGAATCCGTCAAGGACCATAAGTACTACTGGTCTGCGTTTCATATTAGTCTCCTTTGTGTGTTTATTCTTTGGTGACAAACCTGTTGAGGCTCTCATCGTAGACGAAACCTGCTGACGCAAGAGTATCCTTTATTGCTCCTTCGTCCTCACCGAGCGACAAGGAAAGCTCCTTCAGACTCGAAAAGTTATCCCGAAGCTGGGTGTTGATATAACTCAAAAGCATGAACGGATCTTTGGGCAGGGCCATCTTTTTCACCTCATTCGTTTTTGCCGGCAAAAGTATAGCACATTTGACAGATAAATATATTTAATATTTAGAGGCGATTTGTCCAAAAAACAGAAGGTGTCGCAGAAATGAATAATGCGCTGAGCGGCACTTTTTCGGCGAGCAGCTCTGCATTTATCCTTAAATCATGAAAATATGGGATTAGGGCAAGGTTTCCCATAAACCCGCCTGTCATGAGACAAGCTTTACAAATAAAGATGGTGTCTTGGGACAACTCATTCTTTTGCAATAAGTCAGGGGCCGCCGCATTTCTTTTTGCGACAGCCCCTGTATGCTGATTATCCGTTATTTACGGGTGATTACCGGGGGATGTCGTAAACTACGTCTACGAAAACAACCTGTGACATGAAATCCCTGAATACGATCTCGATCGGGCTGTCTGAACGGAGCTTGTAATAAGCTGTGTATGTGAGAGTCTCTCCGTCAGCGATTACCTGATACTGGGGAAGATCATTCTGTGTCTTTCCAGCATCCTCGGAATCTTTCGGTGAACCTGTAGTATTGAGGGAGATGCCGTCCTGGAATTATCAGGTGCGTCCGGCAAGTTCCCAGAAAGCCACAGCGCTTGCAGCGGCCGCATTCAGCGAATCAACCTCATGTGACATCGGTATTATTACCTTATAATCCGCGCTGTTTATAGTCTCATCAGTAAGCCCGTTTCCTTCATTGCCGATAAGGATGGCAAGGCGCGGTTCGGTCTTCAGTTCCGGTGCTTCGAGAGTTACGTGGTCCTCGACGAGCGCCATGGCAGCAGTCTTATAGCCGGCAGCCCTTAGAGTACCACACACATCCTCTTTGCCTATGAATGTCCACGGGATCTGGAAAACGGTACCCATGCTTACTCTCATTGCCCTTCTTTCCAAGGGATCGCACGTGCCTTCCGTCAGGATGACCGCATCGACATTAAAAGCCGCGGCACTCCTGAAGACAGCTCCGACATTGGTCGGATTTACGATGTTCTCGAGGACTGCGATACGTGAACGCTCTTTTGAAGCATCAGGCAGAACTGACTGTAATGAAGGCAGTTCAGGCCTTGTCATTGAGCAGAGTATACCGCCTGTAAGGTGATAACCCGTTATCTTTTCCATGACGTCCGAAGGCGCGCGGTAAACGGGGACATCCCCTACACGTGCCAGAAGTGCTGAGACCTCTTCCTTCTCGAAAACGGCACTGCTTACAAGGATCGATTCAGGTTTCATCCCGCCGTCTAAAGCGCGGCCTATTACCTTGCAGCTCTCCGCGATGAAGATCCCTCCGTCAGGATCCCTGTAATGGCGCAGCTGGGGCTCTGAGCAGGATACATAGATGCTTATCGATGAATCGTCAACGGTTGTTATGTCAATGATGTTCATGCGTCGCCCTTGCCCGTCAGCATCTCATAAGTTACGCCGTATTTCTTTGCGATATCAGCCGCATAGGAGGACCCTTCCGGCGGAGCGACTTCAAGCTTGAACGAACGGTTGCCGCCGTCACTCTTTACTATGAGCGATGCAGCCTTTGCAGGAAGACCTGCGGAAAGCTCGGCGCAGTCTATGCCCAGCTTATGCATGTGGGTGTTATAGATGGTCCTGACGTTCTTGGTTAAGAGGGCCTTAACGGAATCGCATGCGATGTAGTATCCCTCTTCAAATGAAGTTGTCGAGAACGTCTCGTTCATGAGCACGAGGCTGCTATCCGTGCATGAAGAATATATATCCTTGAACCTGACGCACTCTTCGCCCAGACGGCCAAGATCCATTGTCTTGTCCTCGTCAGCCGGGAAGTGCGTGTAAATGCAGTCTGCCGGAGCAAATTCAAATGAATCGGCAGGCACGAAAACGCCGCCCTGTGCAAGCGCAAACAGAAGGCCTATGCCCTGTGTGGATGTTGTCTTTCCTCCTCTGTTTGCACCGGTCAGGATATAGATCCTGTGATCACTGTCGAAGTCGAGATCGTTGAGGACCAGTTCTTTAGAATCGGAAAGGTTTAATGCAAGCTTGAAGTTATAGAAGCCTCTTGCTTTCATTGCAACTTCACTGTCAGCAAAAGCTGTTGCCTTACTGAGTTTGAAGCCCTTCTTCTCAAGCTTTGCCATGAACTCGGCAAACCTTATGTAGTAAACGAATTCAGGGATCATGTCGGCTATTATTCCGATCGCCATGTCTGAATATTTATCGAGCGTTCTTCTAAGATTCTTGGCCAAGGTATCCAGCATCTTGTTGAGGATGTTATCGAGATAGAAAGTCGAGCTCGAGACACCGTCTCCTGAAACGATAGAAGAGATCGTCTGGTTTCTTATCAGGAAATTGCCGCTCGTAGATGCTGCCTGGAATTTGGCGAGACCTTCAAACTGGGCAACAATTCCGCCGTCCTTTGAAGCATCGACCTGACGGTAATGCATGTCGCCGTCCCACTCGTTTCCGTTATTTATCTTATCGCCGGAAGACAGGCTCTCGGCGATATTGCTTACGATATTGGACTTCTTAAAGGGCTTGTTGTTGACTGAGATCAGACCCATGCTGACCGCTTCGAGCCTGGAGTTGACGTTAATGCCTATCGTGACACTCTGGATCTCTGAAGCATCCTTGGTGACCTTCTCGAGATCTTTCTTGAGCTCATGGAAATGGGCGTCGGAATAGACTTCATCGATGTACGCCTTAAAGTCCTTAAGGCCCCTCGACCTGATCCTCTCATCGCTCAGGCAGTCCTTGAGTGCATCAACGCATGTGATGTAATCGCGGTACTGGTTCAGGCGGTGCATCAGGTACCAGAGACCTTCGACCTCGTCCTTGGATTTCTTGAGAGTGCCGAAATTCTTGTTGAACTCGATCTTGTCGAAAAGTTCGACCAGCTTAGCCCTGACATCCGGCAGGCCTTTTAAGTCTTCAAAGACTTCCTGCCTGTAATTCGTCACATCGGGATCTGAAGTAAGATTGGAGAGGATCTCCGAGATTACCACCTGCTCTTTGGGCTCTGAAGTGACACCTTTGCAGATTACATCAAGACCCAGATCGTGGAATGAAGCTTCATCCAATCTTTTGTAGTTTACTTTGGTTCCTCTCGGGAAAAGCAGACTGAAATTCTTTTCGCCCGGCATGTGAATATCCCTCCCTGACAATAAAGGAAATACTTAATAAATTAAACATATCACATTATTTCATGAAGCGAAAACCAAAGCCGGAACCTGGTGCGTCATTCCATATTTTTGCGGTAGTACTCTTCGAGCTTCGGTCTTGCTGCAACGTAGTAGCATTCGAGTCTTTTGTCGAAATGCTTTCCCATGCTCTCCATAATGATCCTGTCGGCATCTTCAAACGAGAACATTTCCTTATAGACACGTTTACTTACCAGAGCATCGTATACGTCCGCGATCGCCATGATGCGCGCTTCGATCGGGATCTCTTCTCCCTTAAGGCCCTCAGGGTAACCGGAGCCGTCCCATCTCTCATGGTGGTAATGCGCAACGTTGACGGCCAGTTTGTGGAAAGCCTCATTTTCGCTGCCTTCAAGGATCGAATCGACTATGCGCGCGCCCTCTGCCGCATGAGCCTTCATCTTCTCGAATTCCCAAGGCTCGAACTTGCCGGGCTTTCTCAAGATGGCGTCGTCGACCGCGATCTTGCCCAAGTCGTGCATCGGAGCTGCCTTGATCAGGTTTTCGCAGAATTCATCTGTCAGGCCTTCCCTGCCGAACAGCATCAGGATGTTCTTCTTGTCGGAAGCTGCATCTGCCTTTATCTCATCAATAAGGATCCTGACTACGTCACTCGTACGCCTGATGTGACCGCCAGTCGAGTTGTCGCGGCTTTCAACCATGGTTGCCATGCCTAAGATGAGCGCGTTATGCATCTTTACGATGTTTTCCGTTTTCTCTTCTACCTCACCCGAAAGCTGTTCGTTATAGTTGGAAAGGAGCTTCATGTATTTTCTTGAATCAGTGTCGTCGGTAACGAAAAACTGGTATCCTCTCCTGTGTTTTCCGTCGTACAGATAACGGATCGTAATGAGATATATTTTGTCATCAACTTCATAGTAAAAGTGATCTTTTGTCTCGTCTCTTTTAAACTCTTCAAGCCACTTGAAGATGGTATTCCTGACGGTCTCGATCTTACCGGGATACGTATCGACCTGGATATTCTTGAGGACCGGGAATACCTTCTGCGCGCTTTCATTGGAGCCTAAGTATTTGTCATCGAAGTCGAAGGACATGAATCCCGTGTCTCCCTTATTAACGAGTGAATCGACTCCGAGATCAGTGATGTCGTAAAGACACAGTCTGTGTACGATTATGAGATACATGATCTGCGCGAAAACATAAGAGAGCGGCATCGCGTCTATACCGTCCGGCAGGAACTTTCTTGCAAAATAGCTTATGAAAGATACCGTCATCGGGAAAGCCAGGAGCAGGATCGTCTTGTTGGAAACATCCTTTTTCTTCGTGAGGCTGTAAATCATCGCAGAGATGCTGATAGCCAGGAAAACGGTGATTACTACATAAGTAAGAGTATGCGCAGCACCATATGTCTTATTGAGTCTGCCCATTCCCCTGTCGATCTCAAAGCTTACTGTTTTATAGAAATAAGGAGCGTTGCCGACAGACAGGACAAAAGAGTATATGCCGAGACAGAAGACGGTCATGAGAACGCTCTGCCACCTCTTAACATTGATGCGGCAAAGGCTCAGGATACTCTGGGTAATAAAAAGCGTGAGAAAGCATCCGCCAATATACGTGATCTTCACCGCAACGAGTGCCGACTCAAGATTTCTCGAATGGGCCAGCATGGCATAGGCAAGATTTACGATCGGAATGATCGTAAAGATGAGCGAGATGTGCACGTCAAAATGTTTGTGCCAGATCGCGATATAGATCAGTGTCAGAAGCACCGATAAACCAAATAGAATTTCATAATAAGCGGTCACTTTTTAACCCCTCCGGTTAAGGCTTTCCGATCTCCCTGGGGCGCCACTTTCTGCTCCATCTGACAGCCCTTTGAAACTATCTTCAAACCTTTAAAAATTTTATCATCAATCAGACCCTAAGGTCTGTTCAAAGCCTTAATATTTAAACTTTATTCAAAAGTTCTTAACTGCATTTTTATTTCTCCAATCCGTTGAGGAATTCCCTCATGGCGTTCCCGCATTTATCGGGTTCATAGCGGTATACGCTGTGACCGCAGTTGAGCTGCACTGTCGTTACATCACTAATCGAGGAAGCATACGCATTCGTTAAATCAATCCAGCCGTCTGCGATAGTTCCGTCGGATATTATGAGAAGTGTCGGAACATCAGGCATCTTCTTACTCTCGATCAATGTGCGGTCGGAAATAAGGTAATTTCCTTCGCGTTCAACAGTCTTATTACAGTATCTCGTGCATACAAGAGCCATATAGCTGTTGACTTCATCATCCGAATATCCGTCAGGGATCGAGTTTACAGCTATGAGTCTCACGATCCCGGCTTCTCTTCCCACTCTGTTCCAGAAATACGACGGAGCCTGGGATCTGATGCTTTCTTCATCGTACATATCGTATGAAGCGGGAACAGCCATATCGAGTCCGATGATTGCTTCCACTTCATCGGGGAAAGACTGTGCCCAATATACTGTTTCCAGACCGGAATAAGAGTGAGGGCACAATACGTAAGGTCCTTCAACTCCTGCTGCCTTAAGGGCTTCCCTGTCCTGTCTTACTCTCGTCCCGACATCTCTTGGTCCGTCAGTCTCATCGCTGTAACCGTATCCGAATTTCTCGATGACAACAACTTTATAATCCTTTTCGAAACGGTCTATAAAGCTCTTGTAACCGAGGATCGGAGCAGGATCTCCTGCTCCTGCCATGAAAACTAATGTATGCTCACCTTCGCCAGCCACATAAACGCTCATATCAGCCCCGTCCACTTCAACCTTCTGACCGTAGATCTGGTTATCAAGATACTTCTTTTCAAGGACCGAACGGGTCTTGTTATTTACAAATGAAGCGAGCAGCAGTACTGCAGTAACCCAGACGATTCCAAGTAATATTCTTCCTGTTAATCTCAATGCTTTTTCCATGATCTTTACCATTTAATAAGCAGCCGGACAAATGCGCCCGGCTGCTTATCCTTATCTATCCTTATTCTCTATATCTGTATTCTTCATTTTCGGCGGTAATCTGCGGGCGCCCCCGAAAACGCTTCCAAATGCTACGCTCGGGGTCATATCCGTATCCTCCGAGTTATTCCAGGTTTTCCGGTCCGAAGCTCTCCGGTAAGAGATCGGCTAAAGTAAATTCCTGATAATCTGCGGCACTTTTGGCCAGGTATATCTTGAAGGAAGGTTTGCAGAATTCTCTCATCACCTGTCGGCATACGCCGCATGGTGCGCAATACTGCAGTTCGCCGTCTCTCTTTCCGCCGGCTATCGCTATGGCAGCAAAATCCCTGTGGCCTTCGCTTACAGCTTTGACTATCGCAGTCCGCTCAGCGCATATGGAGGGGCCGAATGCGCTGTTCTCTATGTTGCAGCCGGTAAAGATCTTACCGTCGTCCGTTAGGATCGCGCTGCCTACAAGGAAATCCGAATATGGAGCATAACTTTCAGATCTCATGTCTATCGCCTTTTGGCAGAGATCCTGAACCGTGTTTGCATCGATCATCTGTGTGGCCTCCTTTGTGAGATATACCTGACCGTTTGACAGGTGTCTCAGTTTAACTCGATGTTACCGGCATCAACATTGACCTTGATGGAGCCGGCACCGTTACCGTTCGAAGTGTATTTTCTGCCTTCAGCATCTCCGTCGATCTTGACAATGCCTGCGTCGATCTTGCAGTCGATATCGTAATCATTGAGGTTCTCGATGTCATCGATCTGGACATTACCGAAGTCTGTATTGACCTCGATGTCTTCGAATGTCGTATCGTTGATAACGATGTTTCCTGCGTCTGCCTTGATCTTCAGGATCTTGGAGCCGGTATTATCGATCTGGATGTTTCCGGCATCTGCTTCGATCTCAGCCTTGCGCATTGTGCAGCCGTCGATTGAGATGTTGCCTGCATCAAATTCGCCGAAGAAGTAGTCAGCCTTAACATCATTAAGGTGTACGTCGCCTGCGTCGATCTTCATCTCAAGATTCTCGAGATCAACATCTGTTCCGAGTGTGATAACGAGCTTAGGTGCATTTACGGTATTTACTCCGAAGTTGAAGTTCGCACCGGAAATCTTCTGTGTAAGAACGAGCTTTCCGTTTTCGAATGAAACTTCAGGCTCAAGCTTCTTAGCTCCGCTGTATTCCAGGCTGATAAGGCCGCTGCCTTCCTTAACCTTAAAATCGACTGAGCAAGCATCGAGATCGAGCTTAACCGACTTGATATCTCCATACTCGGCTTCCTTTCCGGCCAGCGAATATGTTGTTTCCAGTGTTTCGCCCGTAAAATCGTTTCCGTCTATGCTGATAACGGGGAAGAATGATAATCCCTTGAAGATCGCTTTAGTAGCGCTGATTCCGCCTACGATGATAGCAACTGCAAGTACAGCAATAGCGCAGATGATGATAGGCGCCTTATTTACTTTTCTGTCTGACTTCGGAACGAATTCCTCGCTCATCCTGCCTGCTTCGTTGAGCTCCAAAAGCTTATCATAACCGTTCATTCTTGAATTTGAAGATATGATAAGGAATACTCCGAGTGCAATGAACAGGAAGAACAGGACTGCACCGAAATTGTCATTTACATAAGGAATGCTTCCGATAACGATCGGGTTTACGATGCTCAGGATGCAGAGGCCGATACCGATTGATGACAGCAGACCATAGCTTGACTTAAAGCTCTTGCGCTCTGCTCTTACATATTCAGCACCCTCAATGCTCAGTGAGCATTCCTTGCGTGCAACCTCAGCAAAGTTTTTCCTCTTGATGCCCGAAAAGACGAACAGTACAACAGCTGCCGATATCGCGAGGAACATTGCGATTACGCCGAGTGCTTCAAGATTTACTGTATTGTTCATGTCGGCAAGAATGTTGAAAGCTACGCTGAAGATGCAGAGTGCGACACCGAGCGGCATAAGGATCGATCTCTCGCTGTTCATCGCCAGGTATTCCTTGACTCTCTCCATTGAAAGCATGGGCTTGTTCTCGTCCGGATTTTCGCTGACTGCCTCAGAGATTCCCAAAGACTCTGCGAGTTCATCGAGATTACCGAACTCCGAGATAACGATTCCGACTGCCTCGTTTTCGGTCTTGCCTTCAGCTATCAGCTCCTCATACTTATCTTCCATCATCTGAAGGAGCTCTGACTTTGCTCTCCTGACTTCTTCCGTGTTGGGAAGATTGCGGAACATATTGTCCAAATAATTTCTTATAGCATTCATACGTTTGCCCCCTCATCAGCAATAAACTTTTCGATAACTTCTTTAGTGAGTGTCCACTCTTCACACTTGGCGCGGTAATGCTCCCTGCCGGCTGCGGTGATGCGGTAGTACGTCCTCTTCTTTCCGCCTGCGAGATCTTCATCTACAAATGATTCGATGAATCCGTTCTTCTCCATTCTCGTGAACGCTGAGTAGAGCGTGGTCTCTTTGATGATGTACTTGTCTTCGGACATCAGCCTGATCTGCTTTGAGATCTCATATCCGTAAGACGGGTCATTAAGAAGCAAATACAAGATGATTATGTCGTTATAGCCTCTTATGACATCGCTGCTAATCTCTGCCATGAATCTATCTCCTTTCGGTTTTGTTACGATAGTCGTTGCTACGATTATCGTTGCTACGATTGCCGTTGCTACTACTGTCGTACTACGCCTGTCGTGGTAAATATACCACCCTGCCGGAACGATGTCAACAGCTGATATTGTAAATACGATATTTTTACCCATCCTCTCATATACTTTTGACATATCGATGCTCTATAATTTTTCTATCAAATCCCGGAAATGAGGTACCGCCATGGAACTATACGTAGACATTAAATTCCTTAACAACTCAGGCAACGGCACAAAGGAAAGCCCCTTCGGAACCATCTCCGAAGCTGCGGCAATCGCACAACCCGGCGATACAGTCCACGTCGCTCCGGGTGTATACAGAGAGTATGTTTCCCCTGCAAACGGCGGAACCGAAGACGCAAGGATCACCTATGTGAGCAATGAGCCTCTGGGCGCAACCATCACAGGCGCAGAGAGGATAACAAACTGGGTTCAGTACCAGGGCGATATCTGGATGGCAAAGGTGGACAATTCCATTTTCGATCCCGAATATAATCCTTATACGACATATGTTTACGGCGACTGGTATTTCGCAAAGCGCGAAAAGCATGTCGGCTGCGTATATATCAATGACAGAAGACTCTATGAGGCCGCTTCCGTCGAAGAAGTAATCGAAGCCAAGCCCTGGCCGCATTCATGGGTGCCCGAGGAAGCAATGTACAAGTGGTACGCAGAGCAGGACGGCGATGTAACCGTCATCTACGCAAACTTCTCAGGCCTTAACCCCAACGAAGAGATGACCGAGATCAACGTAAGAAGAATGTGCTTCTTCCCCAAAGAAACAGGAAGAAACTACATTACCGTAAGGGGCTTCAAGATCTGCAAAGCAGCTACTAACTGGGCACCTCCGGCTGCATGGCAGGAAGGCATGATCGGACCTCACTGGTCAAAGGGCTGGATAATCGAAGATAACGAAGTCTATTTCGCAAAGTGTTCCGGCATCGGTCTCGGAAAATACTTAGATCCCGAGAACAACCACTACTTCACTTTCCATAAGCTCAAGAGCCCCACTCAGATGGAGCGTGACGCGGTCTGCAGAGGCCAGTATCACGGATGGCTCAAGGAGAACATCGGAAGCCACATCGTACGCCGCAATAACATCCACCACTGCGAGCAGGGCGGCATCATCGGCAGAATGGGCGCAGTATTCAGCATAATCGAAGATAACCACATCCATCACATCAACAACATGATGGAATTGGGCGGCGCCGAAGTCGCAGGCATCAAGCTCCACGCAGCTATCGACGTCATCATGAGACGCAACCATATCCATCATTCGACGATGGGTATCTGGACAGACTGGGAAGCACAGGGAACAAGGATCACGCAGAACCTCCTCCACGACAACCAGAGACCGGAATTTGCTACTCCTCTCGACGGCGCAATGGGAAGCGAGGATATCTTCGTTGAGGTCGGACACGGACCTACGCTGATCGACAACAACCTCCTCCTGTCTGACGTTTCGCTCCGTATCGCTACACAGGGTGTCGCAATGGTACATAACCTCATCTGCGGTGCTTTCACATCGGTCGGTGCAGGCACAGACTGGCGCTACACTCCGTATCATTTCCCGCACAGGACTGAAGTCATGGGCTTCATGACCATCCTTCACGGCGACGACAGATTCTATAACAACATCTTCTTCCAGAAGCATTCGAAGGCTACCCTTGTATCACGCTTCCTGAGCGGCAGGATCGAAGAAGAAGAGCGAGTCGTCGGCACTCACGTCTGGGACCACTATCCCATCTACGAAGACTGGATCAAGCAGTTCGATCTCGAGAGCGAGACACCTGACATGATGAAGATCGCCAAGGCCCATTTCGATAAGCTCCCCGTATGGATCGAAGGCAACGCATATCTTGGCGGCGCTCTCCGCTTCTGCAAGGAAAAGAACTATCTTATGGACGATAAGAGCGAGGTCTATGTTAATGTCATTGAAGACGGCGACAAGGTAGTTCTCGACACGAACCTCGCTGACGTGATCGGTTCATTCACGGCATCTGCAATTGACACTGATACGTTAGGAAAGGTTTTCGAGCCCCAGCAGCGCTTTGAAGATCCTGAAGGAAACGACATAGTCTTCGACACGGATTACTTCGGTGAAAAGCGCACGGCAGTTATCCCCGGACCCTTCGCTTCTCTGGATCTCAAGGATAAAAACGTAGTTTTATAAAAGATATCAGTGATTACTGAAGACGATAAGCTTGTCCTTCGGGGCAAGCTTTACGTTTATCTCCGTCTGGTCGCCGCCGAAGAGGATTATCTCTCCGGTGCTGTCGACATAACCTAAAACCATGGTGACGTTCTGCTTTTCGAGCGGAACATCCGGATCGTAAGTTGCATCGAATACGCCTCTTATGAGCTGTGCAGCCGTGCATTCACGCGGAAGTTCGCCGAAGAAGTCCTTAGCCTTCTTGATATAGACTTCTTTACTCTCGAACCCGCCTTCGGTGTCCGTATCGTAGACAAGGATATCCTGGAAGAAATTGAAGATCGCATCCTTCTCGCCTATCTGCGTGATCATCTTACTGATGTAACGGTTGCTGATGACGACGTTCTTTACGCTGTAGCTGCTGACGACATCGTGATGCTTAGGATCGTTGATCTCAGCAACGACGTCAATACTTCCGACATCAAAGTCAGGATCTGCCTCGACCTTGTCGTTGATGATGTCCTGGACGTAAACGAGGTTGGTGAGCATTCCTGCATCGGTCTCCTCATCCGGAACGAGGTCATCTGAAAGGATAAGTACGCTTATATCTTCTTCGTTCATTCCGAGGAATTCGTTTATGGAATCACATATCAGGTCTTTCTCGAAAAGCTCGGCGGCAACGGTCTTTATGACGAACGGATATTCCTTGTAGTAGTTCATCTTCTCAAGGCTCTTCTCGTCGTCTATTACCACGATGCTTAAAAGATTCTCTTCAGAATCCTTATATCCCCACTCGGAGATAAAGGACGAGAATCCGTTCATGATGTCCCTGCATTTGCTGTTGTGACCGAGGATGAGGATCTTCTTTTTCTCGATCCAGAAATTCCTGTTTATGCTGACAGGTATACCGGACAGTTCTTTCCTGGTCTTCTTCTCCGGATCCGTGTCATCGAGCGCCATGTAATAGCGGTAATTCCTGCCTTCGTCATGTCTTACCGTCAGCGGTATGACGTTGTCGTTTTCACGCAGTATCTGCTTAATGAAAGCTATCTCGTCATCGCTGTCAGATACGGACGAATAGAATGTCGCGCCCTTGTTTGAAAGGAGTTCGTTATATACGACATTGAGCTCGGGCATGAGCGAGAACTGCGCCATGAGTTCTCCTAAGATCTGGTTGACCCTGATAGGAACGATATTGCACTTTCCGTCTACCTGCTTGCTCCTGATGACCTTCTGTACGAGATCCCATGTCCAGTCGTCCGTGACCTCAACGATAATCCTCTGGTTATCTTCGGAGAATGAAGCGGACGTAATATCGGACACCTGCATCAGCGTCTTTATGGTCATTGCGTTTCCTGTCGCGTACTTCTCGATCTTCTCACTGAGATTGTATCTGCAGCCCTTATCGCTTATCTCTTCACCTAATATTGCGACCGCGGATGCCCTCTGGAGTGAGATGTCGAACAACTGCTTTGAAGAGAATACGTCGCCTTCCCTGACGATAATTGTCAGGTCGTTCTTCAGCCTGTTCTTTCTGTAGTAGATCTTGCGGGCAAAATAAGACATGTCCTTGCAGCTTTCGGCAAGCTTCATGTTTTCGCGCTTCACGGTCTCATGAAGACGCTCATCTATCTGTTTTTCCACTTCCTCTTTCCCGGAACTGACAAGGATGACGATCTTCCTGCAGGAAGAGCTGTAGAGCATGTCGTTTACGATCTCCAATGCCCTGGAATTCCAGTTAAGAATGACGAAATGTCCTGATATCTGAAGCTTGTGATTGCCGGCATTCGATGATTCGATAAAACTCGAGATGTAGTTGGTGATGTAACCGATGACGGCGCCCGTGAAAGAGATCATGCCGATTATGACGATTATCAGGCAGACAATGGCTATCGCGGCATTTCCCGGGCCTATGTCTTCAACGACGAACGAGACGCAGCCGGCGTCGAGGATCATGGTGACCGTATAATATGCGGCTTCGAGGAAACCCAGATGCTCAGTACCGGTAAGGGACATGCGGCTTATGATGAAAGCCGACAGCAGGAGGAATACAACGTTAAAGAACAGTATCGAGAGGAGAACTATCTGTCCCGGATTCTTAGCGAGCCTGATGCTGAACCATTCCCTTAATCTGCGCATAAACGCCACCTCTCTTTATTCAGATTACAGCAAATTACTTCTTACCGGACCGCGCCTTTCTTTTGCTGCTTTCTTTTTTATCGTCCTCTACGGACTCGGCTTCATCCTTGTTTTCGGATGAGCCTTCCGGATCGTTGTTCTTATTATCTTTATCATCTTTATTGTTCATGAAGCGGTCCAAAACTCCGGATAGATACTTGCCCAAAGTCTTGTCCACCTCGAAAACCTTGATCGCCTGAATGATGATGATCGCGAGAACGGGTCCTAAAAGGAAACCGCCGGGACCCCAGATATAGACACCTGCCGCCATTGCAAACAGTGTGACCAGCGGGTGCATATGCATGGATTTGCCAAGGATGGGCGGTTCGATGAAACGGCGCACGATCGTCATGACGACAAAACCTGCGATGATGACTACCGCTGAGATATAATCGCCGTTCAGGACCAGATAGATGATCATGGGTATCATGGTGGCACTGACACCAAGAACAGGCAGGAAATCGATCAGTGCAGTTACAATCGCAAGTACGATCGCGTATTCATGGAAACCGGCCAGATAGAAAACGATAAACGATTCGACGGCCGTGATCAGGAATAAGACGAGATATCCTCCGAGCACGCGGAAGACCATGTATGCGAGCTGGTTAAGGAGAGTAAATACCCTGTTGCGGAATTTGCGGTTCGGAGTGTTCTTTACGAAGAACTTCAGAACAGAAGGTCCGTCATTGATGAAATAGAATCCGCTTAAGATGATGCTGATGACAAAGAATACAGCATAAGGAAGGTTTCCTACGAGTTTCCATACTGCAGACAGTGAAGAACTTATGAGTTGTGGGATGTTCTTAACGAGGGTCTGGCCCATGTTCGCAACGTTTTCCCTCAGTGACTCAGCCATCTCCGCAGTCAGGAAACCACCGTTTTCTACGCTGAAACGGCTGATGATCTGGGTATCCAGGACTTCAGTCGGCTTAAATGACCTCGTGGCCTCAGTGATCGATATCAGGAGGCTGTTCGCCTGATAGACCAGGCCGATGCAGATGAATATTATCGCGATGCATACGAAGATGTTAAGGATAACGTATACGACAAGCGCCGTCTTGGTGTGTGTCGACTTCTTCTTGCCGGCTTTGATCTTAGTCGGGTCCTTGTCGAAAAGCCCGGAAACCGGCTTTGCGAGGATTACTGAAGTCTTTGCAAGCAGGAAGCCTAAAAGGAACGGAACGAGTATTACCGCAATTATCCTTCCCACATATCCCAGAGCGACGATTATCGCCACCATGAGAATGAACTTTAGCATCGACATTACCGACGCACGGTCTTTTCTGTATCTTTCTATGTCATTCATCCTGTTTATCCCTCTATATTCTTGCCCCGTCGAAAAGCAGCGCCCAGATAACGATGCATACGGCGATGCCCATGATCAGGGTCAGATTGATTCCCCTGTAGAACTTTCCTGCCTTGCCGCCGTCCTTCTCATCCGGAAAATCTGCTTCACCATAGACATCGTTGCTGTATGAGTAATGAAACTCTGCCAGTGCCTTTCTGAAGAAAGCGAGCATTATTATCGCCACGAGCAGCGCCGGTACAGATGAATAGTAGACCGTACTCGGAATGTCGCTGAAAACTCTTACTGAAGTAATGTCGATCTCGCTGATCATGTCTTCGACCAGGATGCCCGTAAGTCTTGAACTGATAAGGGCCAGTATCGGGCAGTAGATGTTCTCTGTGTTATTTCTCAAGATGCAGAGCCACCAGCCGATAACGATAATGCCTGCGATATCAAGAAGATCAAATGAGAAAAGAGCGATGAGCAAAGGGATTATCACATATGCCCAGCGCTTGTTATTGCCTGAGAAGCCCTGCCAGACTGCACCCAGGAAGAAAAGCGATAATCCGAAAGCGGGAATTATCGTGTCGATCAGAAGTGACAGGAATAAAGTCTGTCCGTTAATCTCATCCAGATGATAGAAAACCATCGGAAATACAATGGTTCCGCCGATCCTGAGCCATCCGGCTACCAGAAGATTATGGAAAGAAGCCTTTATGAGGTAAAGAGCAGCTCCCGACAGGAATGAGAGGATCATAACGCCTATTCCCGTATAACGGCCGGTAATATAGAGCCCGCCCTTCTCTGCGATCAGCACGGAAGGCAGGACGAAAGCCAGCATCTCGATAACGAGAACGACAACGGCGCATCCGATCAGGGATGTCGAAGAGAACGGGAATATATCTGTTGCAAACAGCAGTCTGAGGACAAGATATGCCAGAGCAAGGCCGCAGGAGCCGAAAAATACCGGATATCCCCAGTTATAAGGCTTCGGATATTTGAACGAGTTGATGAAGAAACCTTTAACTGAACGAAGCACGTCCATCAGAAATACACTCCGAACAGATTGATCGTCTGGTACATCTTCTCAAAGAAGAAAGGCTCCATTATCGCGAAAACAGCGCATCCCAATGCAAGGAACGGACCGAAAGCCATATAATCCGGGTCTTCCGCGAAGTGTATCTTCGCCTTTTCGCGCTGGATCTTGAGCTTTTCCGCCCTCGGGTCTTCCGCCTCAGCGATCCTCTTCTTCTCTGCAGCTATCCTCTTATACTTTCTGAAAAGGAGCGGGATAGCGAAGATCAGTGCCGAGAAAATTGCGACATATACAAGAATAACTAAGCCATAGCAGCCGGTGATAAGACCCGTTGCGACCAAAAGCCATACATCGCCCATTCCCATGCCTTCTTTGCCGAGGAAAGTGATCGATAAGAATCCGATAAGCCAGATAACTCCGCCTCCGACGACTGATGCGATGACTTTATTGAGTACGGGGATCCACCATTTAACGTCAGGAGAGAACCATACCGAGCCCTCGAAAACGTCAGCGAGCACCGATAAGATGCCGCAGCAGCCGATAAAGACCGTAAACTGGTCAGGGATTATCCTGTTGAGCTTGTCCGACATCATTACCAGACAAAGGACAGGAATCACAAGGAAAATAACGGCCAGATGCATCGGTCTGAACGTGTCTACATAGAACTTATGGCAGAAAAATACTGTCACACAGTAGCTGGCAGCGCAGAAACAGCATGCTATAAGGCCTTCCGGGAAAGGTCTCATTCTCTTAGACGGCCTGTAATCAGGGTCTTGCGGCGTTACGCCGTAGTCCTGAAGCCATTTCTCGGGAAACTTCCCGAAAAGATATGTAATAAGCGCGCCTGCGAGCACGCCCGCCACAACGGCAACGATATAATAAAAGACAATATTCATAACAGTTGAAGTTTAATATACTAATCCCAAAAATACAATTCTCGATAAACGCTCCCCAAAGGACCCGGGGCAGCTATTGAACGGTTTTCAAGATATCTGTTAAAAAACAGTAAATTTCCGTCTTTTATGTTCGTTTTAAGTGATTCGTCTTGTCAAAAACATCGCGTAAACAAGGGCATTTCAGAGCGTTTTTGGCAAAAAGAGCGAAGTTATTTCAAAAAATTGCGATTGACCCCCTTTACTGTTAAAATCAGACGTGAATTATAAGGAGGAAGTAGGTTTCTCTTATGAAAAAAGAGACTCCGAAGACTTATCAAATGGCAACAATTACAGCAAAAGCGCTTGAACAGATGATGCAGTCTCACGTCAGGGCTGAGACAGGTATGAGTCTCGAGCAGGCAACACCCCGTGATTACTGGACAGCTCTTTCCAAGAGTATCGTTGAGATCATCTCGGAGAATTGGATCGCAACAAGACATAAGTACAATCAGGGCCGTCAGGCTCACTATTTTTCCGCAGAGTTCCTTGAGGGACGCTCCATGCTCAACAACCTCGTAAACTTAGGCATTTACGACCAGGCAAAGGATGCCCTCGCTTCTTTCGGACTTGATATCACCGATATTCTTGAAGAAGAAACAGACCCGGCTTTGGGTAACGGCGGTCTTGGCCGTCTCGCCGCATGCTTCCTCGATTCATGCGCCACACTCAATCTCCCTGTCACAGGTTACGGAATCCTTTACAGATACGGACTTTTCAGACAGGCTATCGAGAACGGCTTCCAGAATGAGTATCCTGACTCCTGGATGGAGCACGGCTATCCCTTCATCCTTCCCAGATACGACCGCAAGGTTAAGGTTCATTACTCCGACATCGACGTCTGGGCAATCCCCTGCGACCTTCCTATCACGGGTTACGGCACAAAGAACGTTAACCTCTTAAGACTCTGGAAGGCTGAGCCTGCACAGGAATTCAACTTCAACCTCTTCAACTCACAGAGATTTGATGATGCTGTTATCGAGAGAAACAGAGTTCAGGACATCTGGAGAGTACTCTATCCGAACGACACTTCCTACGACGGAAAGGTCCTCCGTGTAAGACAGCAGTACTTCTTCGTTTCCGCTTCCCTCCAGGACATCATCTACAGATATAAGAAGTATCACGGCGACGATCTCCACGATTTCGCTAAGTACAACACCATCCAGCTTAACGATACACACCCTGTCGTAGCTATCCCCGAGCTCATGAGACTCCTCGTTGACGAGAACGGCATCCGTTGGGAAGAAGCATGGGAGATCGTTAAGGAGACATTCGCTTACACCAACCACACGATCATGGCAGAGGCACTCGAGAAGTGGGATATCTCCATCTTCCGTTTCCTCTTCCCCAGAATCTACGAGATCATCGAGGGCATCAACAACCAGTTCCGTGCACAGATGTACGAAGCAGGCCTCTATTCCGAGCTCATCGACCGTATGTCTCCTTTAGGTGACGGCAAGATCCACATGGCATGGATGGCTATCTACGGTTCACACTCCGTAAACGGCGTTGCCGCTCTCCACACAGACATCCTCAAGAACGAGACACTCAAGGACTGGTACAACATCTATCCTGAGAAGTTCTCCAACAAGACAAACGGCGTTACTCCCAGAAGATGGCTCCGTACCTGCGATCCCGAGCTTGCAGCCCTCATCACAGAGCTTTTGGGCAGCGACAAGTGGGTTACGGATCTCGACCAGCTCAAGCAGCTCGAGAAGTACAAGGATGACGATAAGGTAATGAAGAAGTTCATTGCCATCAAGAAGGCTAACAAGAAGAACCTTTCCGAGTATCTCGAAAAGACGAAGGGCATCAAGCTCAACCCCAATTCCTGCTTCGATGTACAGATCAAGCGTCTCCACGAATACAAGAGACAGCTCCTCAATGCCCTCTATGCATTGAATCTCTACGACAGACTCAAGGAAGATCCGAAGCTCGACATGCCTCCGGTAACGATCCTCTTCGCTGCAAAGGCTGCTCCGGGTTACTTCAGGGCTAAGGCTATCATCAAGTTCATCAATGAGATCGCTAAGCTCATCGATTCCGATCCTGCAATGAAGAACAGACTCAAGGTCGTATTCGTTGAGAACTACAACGTTTCCGTCGGCGAGAAGATGTTCCCTGCAGCAGACGTTTCCGAGCAGATCTCAACAGCAGGTCTTGAGGCTTCCGGTACAGGTAACATGAAGTTCATGATGAACGGTGCCGTTACTCTCGGTACACTTGACGGTGCTAACGTCGAGATCGCAGAGTGCGTAGGCGACGACAACATCTACATCTTCGGCTGCCGTGCACAGGATATGGCTGCAACAAAGGCTTACTACAACCCGAAGTGGCAGTACGAGAACATCCCCGGCCTCAAGAAGTGCTTAGACCGCCTTGTAGACGGCTCTTTCAACGACGAGGGCAGCGGAATGTTCAACGACCTCTTCAACGGACTCATCTACGGCTCCAACTGGCAGCCCGGCGATCCTTACTATGTATTGGGCGACTTCGACGACTACAGAAAGCAGCGTGACCGCCTCTACAAGGATTATCAGGATAATCTCGAGTGGGCTAGAAAGTGCTGGGTCAACATCTGCAACTCCGGCAAGTTCTCCTCCGACCGTACGATCAAGGAGTACGCAAGCGGTATCTGGAAGATCAAGCCTCAGAAGATCTGATCTTTTTCGGGAAAATCAATTAAACAGGGCTGTCTTAAAAGCTTTCCGGCTTGAAAGACAGCCCTTTTAGTACCATAGAAAGTGTAATTGTTAGAGAGTAATTAACTCAGACAGTTGCACTTTTTCTTATAATACGGGGAGTAATTGGCCTGACGTACAGCCCTTTGGATCTTGCATCCGTAAACCAAACTGTCAGCCAACCCCTTGTTATAAGCATTCGATTAAGCAGGTAGGGATCAGCTCCCGCGTAACCAACTAAACTGAATTGTAATAAGTGCGGCTTGGAACAATTACTAATTTCAGATTTAGGAGGTATATCACATGATCAGCGTAGGAATTGATGTTTCAAAAGGAAA
>JHXJ01000003.1 GCA_000621765.1 Ruminococcaceae bacterium AB4001 | reverse complement strand
TCCCTCTTTTGATAAGGTCACTGGAAGACTACCAGTTGATAGGCCGGGCGTGTAAGTGGTGAGAGCCATTCAGCTTACCGGTACTAATGACCGAAGACTTGACCACACAAGGTTATGTAATTTCAAGTCTTTTTTCCAAGATACATTTCTTGAGAGGATTCTTCTAATCTCGCTTCTTTACTTGAAGTTAGTTTTCTTTGCAGTCCTGAGGTTATAAGACTCTCAACCATTCCGGTGGTTATTGCGGTGAGGCCACACCTGTTCCCATTCCGAACACAGAAGTTAAGCTCACTGGCGTCGACAATACTTGGCTGGCAACGGCCCGGGAAGATAGATTGCTGCCGGATTAAATTCCTCGATAGCTCAGTCGGTAGAGCGTTCGGCTGTTAACCGAAATGTCACAGGTTCAAGTCCTGTTCGGGGAGCCAAAGCACCAGTCAAATGACTGGTGCTTTTTTGTTGCCTGTCCTTAACTTGCTTATGGAATTTCTTTCGAATAGAATTACAGTATCGTTCTATAATTTTCGAGCAATAAAGGAGGCACTGTATGGGTTTATTTTCCAATCTGTTTGGCGACGGCGGCAAAGACATTGATAACGCGTTAAGCAAGATGAAGACATTAGCTGATGATCTTGCTGAGAGCCAGGGACAGTCAGGCCAGGCTCAGCCTGTATCAGCGCCTTCACAGGGCACCCGGATCTCAGGCGGAAGTTCAGAAGAGATCATTTCAGGACCTTCTGGCGATTCATGGGGACCTAATATGCCCGCTGAAGAAAACCAGTTCAATTCCGGTCTTCCTTATCAGGATTATTTCTACAATGTATTAAATGGTGCTTTTGCTTCTTATCAGGTCGACAGACAGATGGTAAGAAACGGCAAGGCGGCTGTATTCACATTCAGTCAGGCAGGCATGAAGAAGCTTGTTGTTGAAGTTATTTCTGATTCGAGCAACCCTTATAAGCTCATGAAAGACTGCCATGCTCAGGGCATTCCTTATCTGCGTTTCTATTACGATCACGACGGATGGTGGAATACCAAATCTTATGTCACAAGACGCATTTCCAAAGCACTCGGCATCTGATCTTTGGCATCAGAATGCGAAGAAGAGACTTAAGATCAGCACCAGGAAATAGAAGACAAAAGGCAGAGATATAACTCCAAGTATAATAAACAGGATTATCTTACCCAGGTAGGACGGTGTATTGCACGAAACGACACCGCTCTGGCCGTTGATCGCTACCGGGAATACTTTGCCTTTGTAAGTGTAGCTGGCAAGATAGATCGGAGCCAGGATATATTTGAACTTGACGTTGTAGTATTGAGTAGACAGTTGAACGTCCTTTACTGTGTCACCTTTGTGGAGACGTCTTTCATACTCTCCGATATCGCTTTTCAACTTTCCGGCAATCTTGATCTTCGCACGTTCCCAGCCGTCATTAAGACCGACGGTATAGCGTTCAGCTACAAAGCCTGCAAGATATTCGGGCTTATAAGGTACAAGCTTGTCGAAATAGAAATTCTGGACCTTTGAAATCTGCGGGTGCTGGACTTTGTCTGTCGCATAAACGATCATGTCGTCAATGAACTGATTTCTGACACCCTTATATTTTTTGTAAGTATAGTAAGTATCACCGTCACTGTCAGTATGCTCAAAGCCGATCCTCGCGATATAGGATGAAACTGTGTCGGTATCAAATGTCCAGAAAGGAAGATAGAGTCCGACGAGATTTTCGAGCTTACTTTCACGTACTGCTTTAGGAACAAAGCGGGCTTTCTTTACGTGATCTGAAAAACAGCGTGCAGCTTTTGCATTGTCGACGGCAAACGGGATTAAAGCACCCGGTGCCATGATCTGCTCATTTTCGGCTGCAGGCATAACACTCGTGGAGCCGCAGAAAGGACAGCATCCGGAAACCTGTGAAGCATCGTAAAGGGCCTGACCGCCGCAGTTTGAGCAGACGATGAGCTTTCTTACAGTTCCCCAGTTTACGCTGGCTCTCTGGATTGCCGTGTTGAAATCGAGTTCTTCTATGACAGCACCTGCTTCAGGCTGAGGCAGCTCTCTTGTTGCTCCGCAGAAGGGGCAGGACATCTTCAGCGTAGCCGGATCGTATTTTACGGTAGCGCCGCATCCCGGACATTTAACATCTGTTTCAGACATGGTTACTTCATTGATAACCTTAATGTTTTCAGCCATCTTTTGATCTCCTGACTTTGCTCTATCTGAAACAATTCTATCAAAAGAACAAGTTAAGTTTAAGTTAAGGTTCGGAGATTTCGCTGTTAAGGTTCGATATGTAGAATGGCATTGTAAGAGAAAGGAATAAGGGATTCCAATCGAGAGAATATAGGAAGAGAGGTCGCAAATATGTGGACAAGGAAAAGTGTAAAGCAAAAGGGTAAGAGCGCGTTTCAACTGAATTTCTGGAAGTGTGTCTTAGTGGCATTGATCCTGAGCGCTATAGTCGGAGCTTCAAACGGATTCTCCAGCGGTGGCGGATATACTGTGCCGGCTACATCCAGAAACATCTTCGAAAATGTGACGGATTCTGGAAGTGATGTAGATACTGATGTAGATACCGATGTGGATTTCAATATTGACGTTGACGGAACTGACATAGATTTCAATATCGAACCTGACTTTTTAGATGATAATGATGAGTTAGTGGGATTTGCAATCGGTTCGTTCATTGTACTGATGATCATCGTAGGTATTATCTCACTGATCATAGCTGCATTTGCTCTGGCAGTCAGATATCTGTTGATGACACCTTTTGAATACGGATGCAGGAAGTTCTTCAGAAAGAACCTGGATGAACCCGCAAAGCTCAGCAACATCGTTTATGTATTTGATTCCCACTACAAGAATATCGTCAAGACAGCTTTCTTAAGAGATCTGTTCATCTGGCTCTGGAGCTTACTGTTCGTTATTCCCGGAATCATTAAGAGCTATGAGTACAGACTGGTACCTTATATCGTAAGTGAGAATCCTATGATCAACTATAAGGATGCATTGGCAGAGAGCAAGAAACTCATGAAGGGAAACAAGTGGAAGACATTCGTTCTCGATCTTTCATTCATAGGTTGGGATCTCCTTTCACTCTTCACAATGGGTATGCTCGAGATCTTCTTCGTAGGTCCTTACAAGGCATCAACAGAGGCAGCTCTCTATGAGTCAATCAAGTATGGTATCGATGTTAAGTAACAAAATGGATAGGAATAGGAATAGGTTATAATATGGTCAGCCGGAGGGGATAGTTCTCCTCCGGCCGGCTTTAGGTTTGGAGAGGATTATGAGTTACAAGGTTTTGATCGCAGATGATGAAAAAGAGATAAGAAATCTCTTAAGGCTTTATCTTGAAAACGACGGTTTTGAAGTTTTCGATGTAGGCTCAGGTACGGAAGTTTCAGGCGCAATAAGCCAGTTCGGTCCGGATATTATCCTGCTCGATGTCATGATGCCGGGAAAAGACGGCATCCATGTTCTTAAAGACATCAGGGAGACCAGCAATGTCCCTGTTATGATCATCTCCGCCCGTACCGCTGATGCAGAGAGAATACTTGGCCTCAATGTCGGAGCCGATGATTATATCTGCAAACCTTTTAATCCTTTGGAAGTCGTAGCCAGGGTAAAATCAAACCTCAGACGTTTCTATTCGCTTGGAGGCGGCGAGGAACATAAAGAGAAGATCGTCTGCGGAGATCTGGAGCTTGATACGGAGAAATGTATGCTCCTGAAATCAGGCAGGTCTATGGAGCTTACTTCCGTTGAATATAAGATAATGGAAATGCTCATGCGTCACCCGGGTAAGGTGTTCACGAAGCAGCAGATCTATGAATATGCCTGGGGTGAAGATTACTTCGTAGCTGATAATAATATCATGGTTGCGATAAGCAAACTCAGGACAAAACTTGATGATGATCCGTCAAGATACATCAAGACGCTTCGTGGTTTAGGTTATCGTCTGGATGCCTGAAAACCGCTAAAAACAGGCATTGTAACATTGTTACAGAGAGGTTG
Organism: Ruminococcaceae bacterium AB4001; assembly: GCA_000621765.1. GTDB lineage: Bacteria > Bacillota > Clostridia > Saccharofermentanales > Saccharofermentanaceae > Saccharofermentans. Next base: position 158,614 of record JHXJ01000003.1, on the reverse strand, counting down.
ATCAATGGGAACGGGTAAGAAAAGCAGTGAGAAACAGCTCAAAGGCCTGATACTCACCAGATTCTTTTTTGTCCTCGTTATCGTGAGTATAGTCGAGCTTGTTGTTGTTGCTCTTACTAATACATATCTGATCCCGTTTTTAGTTGTATTCACAAAATATGACAAGGTAATAAGGGTAGACGGCGCTGAAGGATTTTTTATCATAATGTTCGTCCTTATCGCGACCTGGGTGGTCAATTGGATCTTTCCGGTGTTTAAGGCATCTCCGGAAGCAGTTACCGGATTTCTTGAGGATCTGATCGTTCGCCGTGGATTTATCGTAGATGATGTTGAAGACGCGAAAGAAACGATCCACGTTTTAAGCAGCAACCCGAGCGTGGTCATTTCAATGGTCTTATCGCTCCTGATAGTCATTGTGATTCTTTTGCTGCCTTATATAATCGGAGGAATTGTTTTCTCGATAACCGTTGCTAAAGAAATCAGGAAGTTAGAGCGTGAAAAGGAAATCGAGCGTAGGAAAGATGAAGAACGCCGTTACCTCATGATCTCTAACATCGTCCATGATCTGAAGACACCAATGACGACTGTTTACGGCTATGCCAAGGCCTTAAATGACGGTATCGTTCCTAAGGATAAACAATCCGAATACCATGAAGCGATCATGACCAAGACTGACAGGATGAACGAAGTCGTCGCGCTTCTGCTCGATTACGTGAAACTGGACAGTGAAGGTTTCACGATAAAGAAGAGTATGACAGATATCTGCGAAATGATACGCTCTTGCTGTGCTTTCTGTTATACGGATATTGAATCTTCAGGTGATGAGATAGAGATCAATATTCCCGAAAAACCTCTTTATGTCAATGTGGACAGCGTTCAGATGTCACGTGTAATAACCAATCTCATTACCAATGCAATCCGTCATAATGACAGCGGCACTAAGATCGGTGTGCACATCAAGTGCGAGAATTTCTCGACAGCAGAAGACGTAAGGATATTTGTATCTGACACTGGTAAGGAGATCCCGTCACCACTTTCAGAACAGATCTTTGATCCGTTTGTAACAGGTGATGAGTCGAGAGCATCTGGAGCCGGCACCGGCTTGGGACTTGCGCTCTCAACGAAGATCTGCGATATGCATAACTTCTCGTTAAAGCTTATTCAGAAGCCCGAGATCAATCGTTATAATCTCGGCGAAGAATATAACAAGGTCTTCGTCATCTCAATGTGATAAATATGCCGTCATGTAATTGGTTCGCATAATCTTATTTTTTGAAGTAAAATTTCTTTGTTGAACATATTAGGGAATAAGGAGTTCACATGAGAAAGAGATACATGACGGTAAACAGGACATTGGCAATACTTTTGCTTATGTCTTTTGTTTTTGCAATCGGCGGATGTTCCGTAAAATCAAAAAGAAAACTGATCAGTTATGCCAACGAGAATTACGGATCAGCAAAACTCATCGGATACGATTCTCATGGCAGTGGAAATGATGCGGTCAACACCGTTACGCTGAAAGATAAAGAGACCGGGATTGAATATACTGTCACTTCAAGGATGATGGCGATCAATATAGACGGCAGTATTTTCGGATACAGTGAGCAGACATCATCTGATTTTGAGAAAAAATATCTCGACTATATTTTCGATGAAGCATCCTCTGAGATCCGTGATCTCGAAAACGAGTTTGATCTCAGATGCGAGTACCCGAAGCTGATTTTCAATACACGAGTTTCAAATGCAACAGCATATGAAGCAGTAAAACAATACAGCGACCTGATCCGGAAATACGATACAAAGAAGCTGTTCGAACCGGAGCTGCTCGTATATGCCGAAGGTAATGTTTTCATCGGTTCTTACGAAGCGAAGACTGACGACTGGAACGCTACGAAAGAATACGATGTCATAGATTATGTCCATGAGAAATATGATAAGGATGCGGTATATGTGGATACGCTTGGTGCATATATCAGTCAGTTCCTTTCATGGGAAGAGATTGATGAAAGATTCCCTGATTCTGACGGGACGCCTTCCGGTAATGCGTACTATTTCAGGGATAAGGACGGCGATCTGTTCGTTGCGATCGACCTGAAGGATTTCGGTGCAAAAGAAAGCGAGATAAGGCTGTTCCGTGATTTGTCTTCCGGTATGGAAGAAATAGAATTCTAAAGATTTAGGAGTAAAGATGAGATTTGATTGCCTGATAATCGATGACGAGAAAGAACTTGCTGATAATACCGCAGAGTATTTCAACATGTTCGATGTTAAGACTGCTGCCGTTTATTCTGCTTCTGAGGCAGACGGATTCTTTAAGGAAAATGAAGCAGGACTGGTCCTCCTGGATATCAATCTTTCCGACGGCAGCGGATTCGAAGTCTGCAAAAAGATACGTCAGACACTTAATGTTCCGATCCTGTTTATATCCGCGAGAAATACTGATGACGATAAGATAATCGCGCTTAATATCGGAGGCGATGATTATATCGAAAAGCCTTATTCTCTGGGCGTGCTGCTTGCAAAAGTCAGGGTCGTTCTGAAGCGTTTTTCGAATAACGCGCAGGACGCTTTAAAGAGTGAAGATTACGATGACGGCTATCTTAAGCTTGACTCTGTCAATAAGACTGTTTTCGTTGACGGTGTGGAGAAGAAGATCACGTCGATCGAGTGGAGGCTTCTCGAATATCTGATCAATAACAGGAACAGACTCGTCACCAAAACGGAGATCTTCGATAACGTCTGGAATGACAGATTTACGACTGACGGAACGCTGAATGTACACATCAGGAAAATAAGAGAGGCAATTGAAAAAGATCCTCAGGATCCGAAGTATATCATCACTGTCTGGAAGGAAGGCTATAAGTTCGTAGCCAGAGCGGAATAATGAAGAAAGCACCGTTTATCCTGATACTTGTCCTGACATTTATCGCTGAAGCTCTGGCGTGCTTTTTCATGGTCACCAGCATACGTGATATCAAGACAGATCCCGTTAAGGTTAACGAGTGCATGTATTCTATCTCGGATAATTACGGAGATATTTCCAAATACGATAAACAGCTTGATTATGTCGTTCTGGATAATGACGGAAATCTTGTTTATAAAACACGTGACGGTCTTTCTGAAACGATCAATGAAGCGATAAAGACAAGAGGTCTTGTCCTGGATCTTAAAGTCAATGATGAGATCGTAGGTAAGGTCATTTTCGACTACAGCGAAGATGAGCAGTTTGAAGGCGTTAAGAAAAATATCGTCATCACTTTTGCAGTGATCGGAATTCTGCAGATGGTAATAGTTGCAGCATGGTATATCTATATAAGAAGAAACATAATCAAACCGTTTAAGAAGCTTAATTCGTTTGCTTCAAGAGTTGCAGAGGGCAACCTTGATATGCCGCTTATGATGGATGAAGGTCATGTTTTCGGTGAGTTTACGGAAGCATTCGATCTTATGAGATCCGAACTTAAGAAAGCACGTATCGCAGAGAAAAAAGCGATCGATGATAAGAATGAAATGGTCGCAAAACTTTCGCACGATATAAAGACGCCCGTCGCTTCTATCAAGTCGACTTCTGAGGTTGGTTTTGAATTAACGAAAGAAGAACGGACTAAGGAGATGTTCAACGTTATCAATGTCAAGACAGACCAGATAAAAGCACTGGTTGATAATCTCTTTACTTCAAGTGTGCAGGATGCATCCGAGATCGCGGTAAATCCGGGTCCCTACGATTCAGCTGACATAATACCTCTGATCCATAATTCGGATTATATGGTCAAGGCGGGTAAATTCGAGATCCCTTCATGCAGTGTTTTTGTTGATAAATTAAGACTTCAGCAGGTCTTTGACAACATATTCATGAACTCATATAAGTATGCAAATACACCCATGAGCGTCAGCGCTGAGATAACAGGTGATTATCTTGTAATAAGGATCTCTGACGAAGGTCCCGGCGTCAAGCCTGAGGAACTTCCCCTTCTTAAGGAAAAGTATAAGAGAGGCAGCAATGCCGTGAGCAAGGAAGGCGCAGGACTGGGACTGTATTTAACGAATTACTTTATGGAAAAGATGGACGGGAAACTCGGTCTTAAGAATCTCGATGAAGGATTTGAAGTATCACTTTATATCAGGTGCGTGTGATCTGAAATCACAAGGGATTTCCTGATATGTAATCATCTTTGTTAAGAAAAATGGTTCTTTCGGGTGATAGTATTCTCCGGTTCGATTGATAAAATATACTTGTCCTTTTGTAAGAAGTTTTAGAGGAGGGTAGAAAAATGCAGTGTAAAAATATTACTAAATGGTTTGCGGTATTTCTTATAGTGCCTTTGGTATTCGCGTTGATACCGGCGAAAACTATTCAGGCAGATTCCCTTAATATCCGGTATGAGAACGGCGTATTGTCATGGGACGCAGTGAGTAGTGCTGCGAAATACACGGTTTATGCTTTTGATACATCAGACCATTTTCAGAATTTTACAAAAACAACAACTACTACGTCATTAAATCTTAGTGATGCAATGAATAAGAGCATTAAATGTCCGAGTGGAAACTATAAAATAGAGGTAACAGCATTTCGCAGTAACGGATTAGAAATAACAAGTAATAGAATATCTATTGATTATACGGCTGTTATGCCAAGACTGGACAATCCTGTTCCCAGATTTAACGGAAAGACTTTGGAATGGGATCCTGTAGAGAATGCAGACAAATACAGCGTGGAGATACAAGTAGGAGCTTCAAAGACGAGTTGGTATACGCTGGATAAAGGAATCAATAAGACCGTTACAGGGACAAGTCTGGTGATCGATGATGATTTCATAGAAAGCGACCTGTACTATCAAGCCACAGTCAGAGCTGTGTCAAACAGCAATTATATCTGGTCTGTCGACGGAAAGTCAGAGATCGTTACCGGAGAGCAATTGCTTAACGGCTACGCATCACCGGTTGTTTTTACCGGAACAATCACGTTAAACATCTCTGATCCTAAGGCGGGTGACAAACTTCATGCAACACTCTCCGGGGTTCCGTCTTCGATACCGTCAAGTAAGATAACATACACTTGGGCCATACAGGAAAGAATTGGAATAGGTGCTTATACCATACCCAAGACAATTCAGGAATCTGCCAGCCCGGATTTTGTTGTTCCGGATAATGCTGCAACTGTTACTGTTTTTGTGAATGCAAGCGGATATGACGGATATATCAGGAACGATTACAAAGTAACTATCAAAGGCTGGTACAAGATATCAGATGGAAGTATGTTTTATTATGTAGACAATAATCCCGTCACCGGCTGGAAGGAAATCGGTTTTGTTTCTTCAGGACACCGTTATTATGAATGGTTCTACTTTGATTCTAATGGTGTAATGCAGACCGGCCTCGTAACGATCGATGGTAAGAAATACATTTTCAGTTCTAATGGAGCTTGTGCAAACGGCCTTGTTGATCTTGATGGAAAGACATATTACTGCACCAAGGAGGAAGGAATCATTACCGGTTGGAAGGAGATTACTTACGCTACATCAGCAGGCAAATATACATATTGGTACTACTTCGGTTCAGACGGTGTAATGCAGACAGGCTGGGTTCAGGTAAGAGGTACCTGGTATTACATGGACAGCGATGGAAAGATGCTGAATGAATGGCAGAAGATCGGCGGATACTGGTACTATCTCGGCAGTGATGGTTCGATGAGAAAGAACTGGCAGCTGATAGATGGAGTCTGGTATTACTTTGGCAGCAACGGCGCCATGAGTACCGGATGGAAGCAGATTGGCGGTGTGTGGTACTATTTTGCATCTAACGGATCAATGAAGACAGGATGGCAGCAGATCGGCGGCAAGTGGTATTATTTCAAGCCGAGCGGTGCTATGGCTGCTAACGAATGGTGTAACGGCTACAAGCTCAATGAAGATGGAACATGGACATATCAGTACAGGGCTTCCTGGAAACAGGATTCAAAAGGCTGGTGGTATGGTGACTCTTCCGGCTGGTATGCAAAGAATACTACCATAAAGATCGATGATAAGAACTATACCTTTGATGCCAAAGGATACTGGGTCAAATAAACTGTCAAAGGTTCATAATACTGATATATAATAATCCACGGAGGTCATTTCATTGAGATGGCCTCCTTTTAATATCGAACTGGTGAAATATAAGAAGCAAACGATTTAAGAACTATTTAAGAGTTCCTTAAAGGCACTTAAGGGTTAAAAAAGTATCCTAGTGCCATAAGGAGGTCGCAAGACATGAAAAACATAATTGAAACCAAGAAACTTTGTAAGACATTTTCCAACGGCGGCATTCAGCAGCACGTTCTTAAGAATATAGACCTTGAGATCTACGAAGGAGATTTCACGATCATAATGGGTGCATCAGGTGCCGGTAAGTCAACTCTTCTCTATTCATTATCAGGCATGGATAAGCCGACTCTGGGAAGCGTTTCTTTTGACGGTACCGAGATCACAAAGATGAGTACTGATGAGCTTGCAATATTCAGAAGAAGCAACTGCGGATTCGTTTTCCAGCAGGTTTATCTCGTAGAGTCAATGAGCGTTCTCGATAACATCATGGCAGCAGGTCTTCTTGTTTACAGAGATAAGAAAGTTCTTGCGAAGAAAGCCGGAGAGATCTTAAAGGCTGTAGATATCGATGAACCTTTATGGGGCAAGTTCCCTGCGCAGATCTCAGGCGGTGAAGCACAGAGAGTTGGTATTGCAAGAGCTTTGATCAATGATCCGAAACTTGTTTTCGCAGATGAGCCGACGGGTGCCCTGAACTCACAGACAGGTAAGGCAGTACTTGATACACTTACCAAGTTCAATGAAAAAGGCCAGTCGATCGTAATGGTCACACATGACATCACAAGTGCAAGAAGAGGCAACCGCATCCTTTATGTTAAGGACGGTGAGATCGCAGGTGAATGCAAACTCGGAAAGTATGTAACAGGTGATAAGGAACGTCACCAGAAACTTAATGATTTCCTCGCAAAGATGGGGTGGTAATCATGAACAAGGCATTATTACTTACAAAATCGAACCTCAGAAAAAACAGAGGTACGTCAATTGGATTGTTCCTTTTGATGCTTATAGCAACAAGCCTTATCGGTGTCTCGCTCCTCATCTTTTTCGACTGCTATCCGACAGTAAGGAAGACCGCGGAAAGACTTAATTCCGGTGACGGCTTCCTGCAGATATACGGTGGCGTTGACGGCTTTACCGATGAGAAGATCGACGAGATCATTGGATCTGAAACTGACGATTACTATATCTATAGAAATCTCTCTTACCGTAACCTCCCGCTGACTTTCGGCGAAGGTAAAGTCATTACAGGATTTGTATGTGTAGATGATTCTTCTGCATTCAGTAGAGAGATGAACAGATTTGAAGTGGTTAACGAAGATACTTCAATTACTGAAAACTATATTTATCTTCCGTTCCAGTTCAATACGTCAGGCGGTTTCGAGACCGGTGATACTTTCGAATTCGAATATACGGGAAAAAAGCACAGTTATACTGTCAGAGGCTTTGTCGACTGTATCTATGGCGGATGCAATAACACAGGCTGCTTCGAGCTGCTTTTGGATGATGAGAGTTTTGAGAAACTTTGGGATGAAGCACATGATGCAAATGAGAATATTGTCATCATTTATGACCTTAAGGAAGGAGTAAATCTCGGACACTTTAATATCAATACTACAAGCGAGTTCCTCAAGATCAATCCTTATGCACAGGTATTCAGTGATACTCTTGACAGCGTAGTAAGCAACAGAACTTTCATCGGCCTTATCATTGCAGTATCGATCCTGGTACTTACATCGCTTATCGTAGTTGCTGTTGCAATGATGCTCGCAAACTGCATCTCCAACTACATTCAGGAAAACATGAAGACTTTAGGAGCCCTCAAGGCTATCGGTTATACCGGCAGAGACATCAAGGCATCACTTGTAATCTGGTTCATGAGCCTTGCCTGTGTTTCGAGCCTGATCGGAATCTTTGTTTCATATCTGTTCATGCCTTTGTTCGCAGGGATCATGATAGGTCAGATGGGTCTGTCTTACAGCGTATCCTTTAACGCGATGGCAACATTGATCCCGTTCGGTTATGTAGTTCTTTTCACACTGATCGTTACGCTCATTGCTTCCGGAAAGATTTCTAAGATCCAGCCGATCGTTGCACTCCGTGAAGGCATCGAATCACACAACTTCAAGAAGAATCATGTCGCTCTCGATAAGACTTCCATGAGCCTTAATATGAGCCTTGCAATGAAGACATTCTTCGGCAATATGAAGCAGAACGTTATCACTTTCTTCGTAGTCGGATTCATGGTTTTCGCATGCATCATATCACTTCTAATGTATGAGAATTTCAGCAGAAAGCCTAAGCTTGATATCCTCACTACAGAGCTTTGTGCAGGCGTAGTTGCATGTGACCTTGAGACAAAGGATGAGATGCGCGATTATCTCGAATCCAGAAATGACATTACCAATGTCAGAGAGATCATCAATCTGGATTTCTATTATAACGATGAAGTGAAGCTGTTTTCTTATGTCGTTAAGGACACTTCGAAAATGAACAACAAGTCCCTCTGCTACAAGGGCAGGCTTCCTGGGCACGATAATGAGGTTGCAGTAAGCGGTGCTTTCGCAAAGGCATATGGCTTCGAGATCGGCGATGAGATCAAGCTGGACTATGGTGACAACTCATATAACTATCTGATCACGGGTTTCATACAGACGACCAATAACGCAGGACGCGAAGCATTGCTTACATATGAGGCTGCAGATCATGTGATCGGCACAGATAATATCCCCGGCTGGTTCTGGTTCGATATGGTCGATGAGGACGAAGACTTTAATGCAAATGCAGATACGCTTGAAACGATCCTGGACGATATCAAGGAAGATTACGGTGATCACATTGTCGGCACAATGAACTTCTATGAGATGATCGGCGGAAGCATGACAACATTCAAGTCTATCTCTGCAATGATGCTCATCCTGATGATAACGATCTCCGTTATCGTTATCGCTCTGATCCTCTTCCTCCTGATCAAGTCATTGATCTATCACAAGAGAAAGGACTACGGCATCTACAAGGCATTGGGATACACATCCGGAAGCCTCATGCTCCAGACGGCATTAAGCTTCATGCCCGCAGTGATCGCATCCATCATCGTATTCTCGATCGGATCTTACTATGGCGCTAATCCTTATATGTCCACATTCATGAGAGCATTCGGTCTTATGAAGTGCAGATTCGATATTCCGGTCGCAGGAGTAGTCATCATCGGTGTGGGACTTGCAATAGTATCATTTGTGCTTGCGATCCTCCAGACGAGAAGGATCAAGAAGATCGAAGCATATAACATGCTTATAGCCGATTAAGGTAATAACGGGAATAGATTGAGTTTGGCTTTGGGGCTGTCTTATAAGTGATGCAGATCACTTTAAGACGGCCTCAAATCTTTGGCAGAAAATAATACCGCCCCCGTATACTTTTCGCTGATTATAAATGATAAACTTAAACATATTATTCCCGGGGGAGACGACTATGAATAAATGGATCAGGGCAGCAATACCGGCACTGTTGATACACTGTTCAATTGGTACTGTCTATTGCTGGAGTACGTTCAAGGAATCTATCGCGAATGCCATCGGTATGAGTACATTTTCGGTAGGGTGGGCATTCAGCTTTGCGATCTTCTTCCTCGGTATGTCCGCAGCCTTTGCGGGTAAGATCGTCGAACTCAATATCCACAGGTCGTCACTCATTTCCGCGATCTGTTTCACGACCGGAATGATAGGAACGGGATTAACGATAAATTACGTTAAAGGTCCTCTTGCCCTGATACTCATCTACCTGTTCTACGGATGCATAATGGGCATCGGTCTGGGCATAGGATATCTTACTCCGGTAAAGACCCTGATGCTGTGGTTCAAGGATAACAAAGGTCTTGCGACAGGTATCTCGATAATGGGATTCGGTCTTGCTAAAGCCATCGCCACGCCAGTCATGGAGATGCTGCAGAATAAGCTCGGTATCGCTCCGATGTTCCTCATATTGGGATGCATTTATTTCGTCATGATGTTCGCCGGACACCTCCTTCTGAAGAAGCCTGAAGGCTGGGTTGAGGACAAGGCCGTAAATGACAGCTTCAAGGTCACTTCCATGTTCAAGGATAAGATGTTCATCGGCATCTGGCTTATCTTCTACATCAACATTCACTGCGGCCTGATGCTCATCACATATGAGAAGCAGCTGTTGAATGAAAAGTTTGCAGGTCTTGCGATCCTCGCGACCATCGTCAGCATCGTTCCTTCAGTCACGGCAGTGTGCAACGCGTTAGGACGCATCGGCTACTCGACCGTGTCCGATAAGATGAAGGACAGGGCAACAGTATACGGAATAATCTTCCTGTCCTGCGTATTGCTCTGCGGCCTCAGTGCTGCCGTCGGGAACGGTTTCGTTATCATCGTCCTTCTTATGGTGATCAATCTCGGATACGGCGGCGGATTCTCGACTCTGCCTGCTCTCCTCGAGTCCAGATTCGGCATGAAGAATATCTCGAAGATCCACGGCCTTTCGCTTTCTGCATGGGCAGTTGCAGGCATCACAGGTAACAACCTCTCGGAGATCATCTTACAGAAGACCAATAACAACTACACCGTAATAATCGTCACGGCAATGGCGCTTTATGCAGTCGCGGGTGTTATCTATTTCCTGATGGTAAAGGCAAAGAAAGAAACCGCTTAAGGATATCAATTAGCCGGCCGGTAAAAAGGACGTAACGTCAGCCATAACTGCACCGGGCAGCCTGCCTGTTTTACGCATAATCTGCCCTCCTAATGTGAATGGGAATATAAAAAAATATCACAGATTATTATGCTTGTAGTATTCGTTCACAAGGCTCTTATATCCCAATGACTTGAGATCTTCATAGCGCACATCGTAGCGGGATTTGTTGTGCTTTCCGCTTATCAGAAAACGCAGCAGTTCCTGTGAGTAAAGATCGATCTCGTGAAGGCTCTTAGAAGTCGTTATGACAGGGAAGAACCACAGGCTCCATGTAAGATCGGAGTCCTCGTTTTCTTCTAGAAGTTTATGGTTGAATATCCTTATGAAAGCAGAGGCTGCCTTTGTTCCGTCAATGCCTTCGCGGTGACGCCAGCGGTCCAGCGCACGTGCTTTGCGGCGCATCTTCTGTTTGAGTTTTTTGACCGATGCCGGAGCGATATCCACGTCTCCGTTTTTTACCTCTATGCCGAGAAAACAGAAGCCGTCATCAGGCCTTGAGAAAGCTTCCTTGTCAGGGTTAACGGCAAGGCCTTTTGATGACAGGTGATCGAGGATCATCTGCCTGTATTTTTCTATGTCTTTTTCGTTGTCTGCGAAAACGATAATGTCATCCGAATATCTTGCGTAAAGTATACCTTTTGAACTGAACATCTCGTCGAGATCTTTGAGGTACAGGTTAGCGTAAAAGGATGCTATCGGAGTGCCGGCCATTATGCCTTTCTTTTCAGTGATGATATTATCGCCGGATATGACTCTTTCTTCACAGAGCAGAGTCTTCATGAGGTTAAGGAGTTTGTCGTCATCTTTGATCGTCTCATCAAGTATGGCGCATATCCTGTCAACCGGTATCGAATTGAAATAGTCACTGACGTCGATCTTGTATGAGTAAAGTTTATGAAGATTCCTGACCCTGCATACGGAGTCGATTGCATCCTTTGCGCAGATTCCCGGACGGAATGAATAAAGGCATGGTGAGAAGATGTGATCGTATTTTCGAAGTGTCATATAGGTTAAGAGTTTCAGTATCATGTTGAACTCATAAGGGTATTTATAGACGGTGCGTTTTTTCTGGCTGCTCATCTTGCTGATCACTGCTTTTGAAGGCAGCGGAAGACCGGTGAGCGAACTGACTGCTCCGGCATATTCAAGATATTTTTTCTTGTCTATGAATTCGCGGAGCTCTTTGGTGAATCTTTTCGAGCACCTTAAGTCGGATTTATATTTGAAGAATCTTTCCCAACTGCTTTCTTCAAAGAGCTTATCTGTAAGTGACACTTATTGATCCTTTACCCCTGTTTTGTGATGACAGACAACGTGTGTTTCTGCACCCGGAGAATATAATAAACTTTTTAAACTTGGAGTAAAACCATTTGTTTTTTACCCCTTGGTAATCTCATTTGTACCGCTTGGTCCAGGAACCGTTGAGCGCCATGCCGTGGCCGATATAATGACCTCAAAACCAAGGAGGTAACACACCATGACAAACATAACCGATACAACAGTAAGAGACAACAAGATGATTTCATCCGACTTCGCAGGAATGAGGAAAGAAGCTTCGATACTGCAGAAGAAGGGCGCTCCGTTCATGATGGCATCAGTCGTGATCTGGATCCTGGCAACAATAGTAAGATGCCTTCCTGTAGATATCATGACGAAGAACATGTACACATTTTATTGCACCGGACTTCTTCTGCCGTGTGTCCTGATCTTCTCCAAGATCATCGGCGCTCACATATTCAAGAACCGCAGCAATCCTTTCAATAAACTCGGATTTCTCTGCACAATGAACCAGATGCTCTATCTTCTTATCGTGATGTGGGCATTCTCCCAGAAACCCGATGCGATGTTCATGCTCTTCGCAATGGTCTTCGGCGCACATCTTCTGCCTTTCTCATGGGTATATGACAGCAAGACATATTTTGTCACATCACTTGTTACGACATTCGGTTCGATGATCCTTTCCATCTTCACGAACGACATCTGCGTCGGTGTCTTCATGACTGTCTGCCAGATCGTGATGTCTGTCATACTCCTTGTTGAGTGCAGAAAACTGAATGGTGATTCAAAGAAGTGAAAATGCTCTATAATAGACTTCAGCATGGAGATTACGGGAGTAATTGAATGAAGGTCACGATAAGCAAAGATTCAAGTTCCGGCACGGCGGTGGAGATCCACTGCCGTGAAGTCACTTCCGAGACTGAAAGACTCGCTCGTTACATCAGCAGGTTTGATGAGCGGATAACCGCGTCTTCAAAAGGCCAGACCTACAATGTACCCATAGAAGAGATACTGTATATCGAATCAGTCGATAAGAAGACATTCCTTTATACATCTGGCAATATCCTTCAGACGGAAAAGAGACTTTACGAACTTGAGGAGATCCTTGATGAAAAGACTTTCTTCAGATGTTCCAAATCAGTTATCGTCAACCTTAATAAGGTCACAAGGCTCAAGCCTGAAGTTACGCGCAATATTCTTGCGACTCTTTCGAACGGCGAGGTCATTGTGATCTCAAGACGTTATGTCAGAGCGCTAAAGAACCTGATCGGATTGGACGGATAAAACTATGGAAGATATAAAGAAACTGCTTGCATATTTCAGGAACGCTCTGGCGTTCTCATATTCATGGCTCGTACTGTGTACTGTGCTGGTATCGCTTATCGGAGGGCAGGGCAATGTGACTGTCTTTTTCCTGTTAAAGCTTTTGGCACTGTGCGCATGGGGTTCATTGAGTTTCGTATTCTCATTCCTGACCAGGTTTATGAGCAGGAAGGGTTTTCTTATAGATCTCACTGTGTTTTTCATACTCTTCATCCCGGCTGAAGTCCTGATGTTCTACTTTATGGGGATCTTTGAGGGCGCAGGAACACCTGCTCTCTGGATAACACTTGCGGTGATCGTAGCTGTTTTTTATATCATATCGGTCCTCATCGACTGCCTTATAATGCGCAGACGTGCCCGCAGTTATACGGAGAAGCTGATGGAATATAAATCAGGAAAAAACACAATTTTAGAATAAATTCAAAAATCGATATTAAATAAAGGCTTAATAAGTTATACTGTTTGTTACAACTACAGATATAAGAAGCAAACAAGAGGTGCATATGAAAAAGAACGAACGTAAAGACCTTGTTACCAACATCTATACGGCAGACCCTTCTGCCCACGTTTTCAACGGCAAGATCTATATCTATCCTTCTCATGACGAGGATCTTGATATCCCTGAAGATGATGACGGTGAACAGTATGTCATGAAGGATTACCACATCCTCTCGATGGATTCACTTGACAGTGATTGTGTCGACAACGGTGTAGCTTTGAGCGAGACAGACATTCCGTGGGTAGGAAGACAGCTCTGGGCACCTGACGCGATCTATCTCAATGGAAAATACTATCTCGTTTTCCCGGCTAAGGATAAGAACGAGATCTTCAGAATCGGTGTTGCAGAATCCGATTCTCCCGTAGGACCTTTTAAGCCCCAGGAAAACTTTATCCAGGGCAGCTACAGCATCGATCCCGCAGTCTTCCAGGATGACGACGGCAAGATCTATTGCTACAACGGCGGACTTTGGGGCGGCCAGCTCGAGATGTGGCAGTCAGGTTCATTCAATCCCGATGAGCACCGTCCGGAAGGCGACGAGAAGGCTCTTTGCGCAGTCGTTGCAGAATTCAAGCCTACCATGGATGCATATGTTGATGCTCCCAAGATGATCACGATCCTCGACGAGAACGGCGAGCCTTTGAAGGCAGGCGATGAGGACAGAAGATATTTCGAAGATCCCTGGATGCACAAGTTCAACGGCAAGTATTACTTCTCATACTCTACAGGAACAACACATTATCTCTGTTATGCTGAAGGTGATTCTCCCGTAGGTCCTTTCACATACAAGGGCAGGATCATGGAACCCGTTATCGGCTGGACAACACATCACTCCGTTGTTGAGATCGAAGGCGAATGGTATCTGTTCTATCACGATGCAAAGAGAGCCGGCGGATGCTCACACAAGAGATCTGTTAAGTTCACAAAGCTCAACATCGCTGAAGACGGAACGATCGAGACGATCCACCCTTACGATCACGAGACCTGATAAGAGTTTTTATCACAGCGAAAACAATGAGGCCCGGATTACTCCGGGCCTTTGTCTTGCAAAAATATAAGCAGAAAGAGAAATCATTAAATCCAAGTAAATACTTGGATGTACAAGATCGTACACGATCCGGCTGCCTGCGAAGCCGTAAAAAATGATCGTGCCGGACCCGCCACAGGCGCTAAGCGTTCTCTTCCTGCCAGGGGTAATTATACACGCGCTTTCAGGCAAATCAAATTTGATAATCTTTCAATCGTGGTATAATTTTCGTTGGAATAAATTAAAGGGAAGAGGCTATTATGAATACTTACAGTCCTGATTACTGTCAGAATTTCAGGTGTAAAGCGGACAAGTGCGTTCACACATGCTGTGCCGGATGGGTCATCGGCATTGATTCCGCATCCCTTAAAAGATTTGAGGAGAATCCTGAGGTATCCTCCAAGATCAAGGACGGATGCTTTGTCCTGAAGGATGACGGACGCTGTCCTTTCTTAAGGGATGACAATCTCTGCGAGATGATCATAAAGCACGGCGAAGATTATCTCTGTGACATCTGCAGGGAACACCCGAGATTCTATAATGAGTTTGAAGATCACGTTGAAGCCGGCATAGGTCTTGTCTGCGAAGAAGCATGCAGGCTCGCTCTTGAAGCAGAGAATCCTTTTAAGCTTATTGCTGAAGACGGTTCGTTCATGGAACTGCCGGGTTACGTCAAAGCTGTTTTTGATGTATCAAAGCCTCTGACTGAAAGACTTTCAGAGATCAGCGGCGGCAAGAGGGCAGAGTCAAAGCTCAGGGCAGAGATCTTTGACGGCATGGAAGTTATGGATCCCAAGTGGAGCACGCTCTTGTCGAAGATAATTGAAGAGCCGGTTTCCAAAGAGGATGAGGATAAAACAATAACGGCTTACGAAAAGGAATTTTCGAATTTTGCCGCTTACCTGTTATACAGGTACAAGGGAGCCGGAAGATTTGCTGCCGAAGCGACTTATCTGCTCTCTGATCTGGTCTCAAAAGGGTGCGGTATCGCCGATGTAGCCCGTGCGTTCTCCTGCGAGGTCGAATACTCCGACATAAACATCGATGAAGCACTCGAGACGTTCAAATAAATCGGCAAAAAGGGTTTGAATTAGTTGTGTAACAATGTTACAAATGCCTGAAACAAGCATATTTGGAGGATATTTATGATTAAGAAATTTGAAGAGATGGATTGGACGGAAAACCCCGGCTTTAAGGGCGGAGAAGGCATCTTTTATAACAAGATGATCACTGACGGCGTGAACAAGATGATGCTCGGCAAGCTTCCTCCGGATGCTTCGATCGGTTACCACATGCATGAGGGCAGCTGCGAAATGATATTTATCCTCAAAGGTGAGGGTAAGGTGAAATATGACGGAGAGGAATTCCCCATTAAGGAAGGGTGCTGTCATTATTGCCCGGAAAACCACTCGCATTCACTCATAAACAACTCAGAAGCCGATCTGGTCTTTTACGCTGTTGTTCCAAAGCAGTGACCAATAGGGAGGGATAGATAATGCCACATTCATCTGGCGGAGGCTCGCACGGAGGAGGATTCCACGGCGGCGGTTCACACGGGAGCAGCGGAAATCACATTTCCAGGACCTACTTTCCGGGTGCTCACCGTTATCTGAAGCATCACCGTAACGGAGGTGCTGCGGATGAGTATGTTTATTCAAGGACAAAGCCTCAGAAAACTTCGCTTTTCCCGGTAATATTCCTTAGCATATTTGCAGGTTTCTTCGTTGTCATGAGCACACTTGGCATGTCCGAATCGGTACCGAGGAAGCTCAAGCCCCGCTATCTGGACAGTCCTGCGGTATACGACACTATCGACGTTATCAAGAACGATGATTCGCTATTATCAGTACTGGAAAAATATAACGAGATCACTGGCATCTGTCCTGTCATATATACCATGTATGTTGATGATATGGGCAGCGGCCAGATAGATGTAGAAGCTTATACATATGATCTCTATGTAAATAATTACAGTGATGAGCAGCACTGGGTATTTCTCTACGTTATCCCGAAGAGCGACGCGCTGCTTCTTGAAGAAGGCCAGATAACCGTTCCGAATTATGCCTGGGAAGCGGTCCAGGGAGATGAAACTGACCCGATCATTACCGAATCGATGTTCAACCGATTTGGAAACATGGTTCAGGATGCTCTCGAACAGGGTTACGATCCCGGCGTTGCTTTTACCGATGCCTTCCAGTATGCGATTAAGAACGCGGGGGATAAACTTGATACCGGAAATCCTTCAAGGATATTAGCTCTTGTTTCCACGTTCTTCCCACTTCTGATCATCGGAGGAATCTTTACTCCGATGTTAATAGGCGCAATAAATCAGTATAGGAAAGATAAGGATGTCGAGTATGAGGAAGTCCCGTTTGATGCCGAGCCTGTTCAGGAGCAGAAAGCAGTGTCTTTCGGGATAGGCGCAAGCACATATACAGGCAGCAGCGGAACTTCCAAGTCATGGAATTACACTACCGATAAAGCACCGAAGGCAGTTCAATTCATTTCCTTTTTGTTCCTGATACCTTTCTTTGTAGCAGGTATCGGAATGCTGGTAACGGCTGTTTCGTTGCTTACGTCTTCTATGGAAGATAAATCTTTTGGCATAATGCTGCTGATATTTGGTATAGCCTGGTTGTTCATTCTTACGGTATCTACGATCTCGATGATCAGCAAATTTAACAAGAAACCAAAGGATAGTGAGATGCCTGAAAGGTCCGGACATCCTACCCCGGAGTACCCGGATGCAAAGATTCCGGAATCCCAGCCTGCTCAGCCGTCAGGTATTGACAGCACCGAATTTGATCCGCAGTTTTTCGGAACAGCTAAAAGCGATTACGAATCCGATGATGAGGATTACAAACGCATGAAGAGGCAGGGATTCGAGTAATACTCAGCCTTCGTACTGCCTGAAATCATCAGCATACTTCAGGTTGGGTTCGATATAGACGGGCTCGGCGTGATCTGTTGCGAGCATGATCTCGTTGACCATGATGTAGGTATCGCCTGTGTCGATCCAGACATAGGCCAGAGTCCTTTCGTACTGGTCGAATTCCTCAACGTCGTATTCAAGGTAGACTACCTCGACGTCAGACATGAGATCTTTCATGAAAGCGGATGCAGCACGGCCTTCGTCGGTATTCCTGCTCTCATCCTCGTGAACGGATTCGGGAGCATTGATTCCTGTAAGACGGACTCTTCTGCGCTTTCCTTCCGGATCGTGAACTATTATCGTATCGCCGTCGACTACGCGTTCGAACTCGCAGGGGACCAGAACATCAGGGTCTACCTGCAAAGTGACACCGAAAGGAAGACCTGCGCCGCCGGCATCATTTTCGGAATAGACTATCTCGACGGTATCTTTTGTCTCGACATAGACGGTCTGCTGGGGTACCGGATCAAAACAGCCGGCAAGCAGAAAAACGGATAATAGTGCCCCTGAAAGAGCGGGGATACCGCGGAAACTCTTTGTGTTTTCTGTCTGATTCAATAATTTCATGAAAGTATTGTAATCAATAAAATAAATAATGCAAAGACGTTGCCTCAATGTTACAATTCTGTGTTAGAATTCTGTCTAGTAAATTTCATTAGGACTAAGAAGGGGGCGTACGAATATGCCAAAGAGAGAAGATATCAAAAAGATCCTTATTATCGGTTCAGGTCCTATCATCATCGGCCAGGCTTGCGAGTTCGACTATTCCGGAACCCAGGCGTGCAAAGCTTTAAGGAAGCTCGGTTACGAGATCGTCCTGGTCAATTCCAATCCTGCAACCATAATGACCGACCCTGATGTAGCCGACAGGACTTACATCGAACCGCTTAACGTAAAGCGTCTCGAACAGATAATCGCTAAAGAGCGCCCCGATGCTCTTCTTCCTAACTTAGGCGGCCAGTCAGGCCTCAATCTCTGCTCCGAGCTTGCCAAGGCCGGCATTCTCGAGAAGTACGGCGTTCAGGTAATCGGCGTTCAGGTCGATGCCATCGAGAGAGGCGAGGACAGAATCGAGTTCAAGGAGACAATGACTTCGCTGGGCATTGAGATGCCGAGATCTCACGAAGCATATTCCGTAGAAGAGGCTATCAAGATCGCTGATGATCTTGGTTACCCGGTAGTCATCAGACCTGCATACACAATGGGCGGCGCAGGCGGCGGTCTCGTATACAACATCGACGAGCTTAAGACAGTAGTCGAGAGAGGTCTTGCAGCTTCCATGATCCACCAGGTACTCGTAGAAGAGTCCATCAGCGGTTGGGAAGAGCTCGAGCTCGAAGTTGTAAGAGACTCTAAGAACAACGTCATTACAGTATGCTTTATCGAAAACATTGACCCTATCGGCGTTCACACAGGTGACTCTTTCTGCTCCGCGCCGATGCTCACTATCTCACAGGACGTTCAGGATATCCTTCAGGATTATTCATACAGAATCGTTAAGGCTATCGAGGTTATCGGCGGCTGCAACTGCCAGTTCGCTCATGACCCTAAGACAGGAAGGATCGTTGTTATAGAGATCAACCCGAGAACATCAAGATCTTCCGCTCTTGCTTCAAAGGCAACAGGTTTCCCGATCGCTCTCGTATCCGCAATGCTCGCATGCGGTCTCACACTTGATGAGATTCCCTGCGGCAAGTACGGCACACTTGATAAGTACTATCCGGACGGCGACTATGTCGTAATCAAGTTCGCAAGATGGGCTTTCGAGAAATTCCACGGCGCACAGGACAAGCTCGGCACACAGATGAGAGCCGTAGGCGAAGTAATGAGCATCGGTAAGACATACAAGGAAGCTTTCCAGAAGGCTATCAGATCCCTGGAGAAGGACAGATATGGTCTTGGCTTTGCTAAAGATTTCAACAAGCTTACAAAGGAAGAGCTTATGCTTAAGCTCACACAGCCTTCTTCAGAGCGTCAGTTCATCATGTATGAAGCACTCCGTAAGGGCGCAACAGTAGAAGAACTCTACGAGCTTACAAAGATCAAGCACTGGTTCATCGAGCAGATGAAAGAACTCGTTGAAGAAGAGGAAGAGCTCATCAAGCACGCAGGGCGGATCCCTGACGAGAAGACTCTCCGTCAGGCTAAGCTCGACGGCTTCTCCGATAAGTATCTCTCACAGCTCTTAAGCGTTTCAGAAGATCTTATCCGCCGTGCACGTTATGAATACGGCATCAAGGAAGCATGGGAAGGCGTACACGTATCCGGAACACAGGATGCTGCTTACTATTATTCTTCCTATCATATTGAGGACAAGTCACCTGTTTCAAACAACAAGAAGATCATGATCCTGGGCGGCGGTCCGAACAGAATCGGCCAGGGAATCGAATTCGACTATTGCTGCGTACACGCTGCATTGGCACTCAAGAAGCTCGGCTTCGAGTCCATTATCGTTAACTGCAACCCTGAGACGGTTTCCACAGACTACGATACTTCCGACAAGCTCTATTTCGAGCCTCTTACACTGGAAGATGTTCTCGCTATCCATGAGAAGGAAAAGCCTCTCGGCGTTATCGCACAGTTCGGCGGCCAGACACCTCTGAACCTTGCAGCAAGCCTTAAGGCAAACGGCGTAAATATCCTGGGTACAACACCTGAGACTATCGACCTTGCAGAAGACAGAGATCACTTCCGCGCCATGATGAACCGTCTCGGCATCCCGATGCCTGAGGCCGGCATGGCTGTCAACGCTGATGAAGCTATCGCTATTGCAAATAAGATCGGTTACCCTGTCATGGTACGTCCTTCTTACGTTCTTGGCGGAAGAGGAATGGAGATCGTTCACGACGACGAGATGATGAGAGTCTACATGAATGCCGCAGTCGGCGTTACACCTGACAGACCGATCCTTATCGACCGTTTCCTGCACCACGCAACAGAGTGCGAAGCAGATGCTATCTCTGACGGCACCAACTGCTATGTTCCTGCAGTCATGGAGCACATCGAGCTTGCCGGAATCCACTCCGGTGACTCCGCATGCATCCTGCCTTCCAAGAACCTCTCTCCTGAACTGGTTGAGACCATCAAGGAATACACAAGAAAGATCGCAGTCGAGATGCACGTTGTAGGTCTCATGAACATGCAGTATGCGATCGAAGACGGTGTTGTATTCGTGCTCGAGGCTAACCCGCGTGCATCCAGAACGGTACCGCTCGTATCCAAGGTAACAGGCACCAACATGGTTAAGATCGCTACGGACATCATGACGAGCCACCTCACAGGCAGACCGTCTCCCGTACCGGAACTCCACGATAAGGTGATCCCTCACTACGGAGTAAAGGAAGCAGTCTTCCCGTTCAATATGTTCCAGGAAGTTGACCCTGTTCTTGGACCTGAGATGAGATCTACAGGTGAGGTATTAGGTCTTGCAACCCACTTCGGTGAAGCAAGCTTCAAAGCACAGGAAGCAACGAAAACAGAACTTCCGCTCGAGGGCAGCGTGCTCCTCTCCGTATCAGATCTCGACAAGGTCGATCTCGTTGAAGTAGCCCAGATGTTCTCAGACCTCGGCTTCAAGATCTTTGCCACAGGCGGAACATTCGACATGATCGATAAGGCAGGTATCAAGGCAGAGAAGGTCAAGAAGCTCTATGAGGGCAGACCTAACATCGGCGACATGATCCTCAACCGTGACATAGATCTCGTCATCAACACACCTGCAGGCAAGACTTCTTCACACGATGACTCTTACATCCGTAAGGATGCTATCCGCCAGCATATCCCTTACATCACAACGATGGCTGCTGCTAAGGCATGCGCAGAGGGTATCAAGGCTGCGAAGGAGAGAGTCTTCGAGGTCAAGGCACTTCAGGATTATCACGCAGACATCAAGTAAAAAACCTATATTTTCAAGCTTTTCCAAGGGCTGTTCCGCGCAGGGACAGCTCTTTTCATTTTTGCAAGTGTTCATGCAATATTGCCTCAGTGTTCAATTCTTGCTGATTATACAGATATTGCTGTGTTGGCAAGCAAAAAATGTATAATTGATCTTGCGCTTCCAATGGCGTGCAGGCTGATGTAAATTTGCTTGAAATGCCTATAAATACTGCGCATCTGCGGTTGCGTACTTTCCAGGATGCCCTCTTTGTAATAATCGCAATAAGTGTTGAATTTGTTTAATACGCATAACTTTTTTGCAATATTATTTGCAAAATGGTAAATGCCTTTTATACCTTATTCATTTAGTATGTTATTTGTACTATTAAGCGAACTGGGAGGTTCTTATGTATTACATTGGTATTGATCTCGGTACATCAGCAGTTAAACTGCTCCTTATGAAGAGCGGGGGAGAGATTATCAGAACTGTTTCTGAGAGTTATCCCGTAAACTTCCCTCAGACAGGATGGTCTGAACAGAATCCTGAAGACTGGTTCGACGGAACCATGAAGGGTCTTGCAAAGCTCCTCGACGGCATCGATGGTAAGGAAGTCGCAGGCATCAGCTTCGGCGGCCAGATGCACGGTCTTACTCTTCTCGACAGCGAAGGCAAGGTAATAAGACCTGCTATTCTCTGGAACGACGGAAGATCACAGGTCGAGACAGATTATCTCAACAATGAGATCGGCAAGGCTAATCTTTCCAAATACACAGGCAACATTGCTTTCGCAGGTTTCACAGCTCCGAAGGTAATGTGGGTACACAAGAACGAGCCCGAGAATTTCGCAAAGATCGCGAAGGTATTACTCCCTAAGGATTATCTCGCATACAGACTTTCCGGCGTTTTCGCTACAGACGTATCTGATGCTTCCGGCACGCTCTACTTCGACTGCGAGAACAGAAAGTGGTCCGAAGAGATGCTCAAGATCCTCGACATGAAGGCTGAGTGGCTGCCTGAAGTTTTCGAGAGCTATGAAGCAATCGGCAAGATCCTTCCTGAGATCGCTGAAAAGCTCGGCATCAACAGCGACTGCGTTATTGCTGCAGGTGCAGGCGATAATGCTGCTGCAGCAGTCGGTATGGGCATCATCGGCAACGGCGGATGCAATATCTCACTTGGCACTTCTGGTACGATCTTCATCGCTTCCAGCACATTCAAGAATGACGAAGCTAACTCACTCCACGCATTCGATCACGCTGACGGCGGATTCCATCTCATGGGATGCATGCTCAGCGCTGCTTCCTGCAACAAGTGGTGGATGGAAGAGATCATCGGCACGACCGATTACGCTAAGGAACAGGAAGGCCTTGAGGCTCTCGGAACAAACAAAGTATTCTTCCTGCCTTATCTCATGGGCGAGAGATCTCCTCTTAACAATCCCGACTGCCGCGCAATGTTCGTAGGCATGTCTATGGATACAACACGTAAGGATATGACGCTCGCAGTTATGGAAGGCGTTGCATTCGCTCTCAGAGATTCCTTCGAGTGCGCAAAGAAGATGGGTCTTGATATCAAGAGTTCTTCCATCTGCGGCGGCGGTGCCAAGTCTAAGCTCTGGTGCACGATCGTATCCAACGTTCTCGGTATCGAACTTACACAGACAGAGAATGACGAAGGCCCTGCAATGGGCGGCGCTCTCCTTGCTGCAGTTGCGTGCGGCGAGTACGCTTCTGTAGAAGAGGCATGCGCAGCTACAGTTGCCAAGCACGTTTCCGTTGTTCCCACACCTGAGCTCGTTGCTAAGTACGACGAGAGATATAAGGAGTTTTCAAAAATCTATCCCGCTATGAAGGAGGCAGGTTTATGGTAATTTACGAGGCAACATCTTCTAATTTCAAAAAGTACGGAAGAATTGTTAAGAACATCGATTTTGCACCTGTAATCGAAGCTCTCAATCAGATCGCTATCCCGGCTGATTCTGTAGCTTATGAGCCTACAGTTGCATCTCTTGAAGAGGCATCCGCAAAGGTCGATGTATCAAGACTTTTCGGCGGTGAGTTGAAGCTTGAGACAGGCTATTGCGCAGGTCACAACTCACTCCTCAACGCTGTTGAGTATCACAGATCTTCTGAGGTTAACGTAGCTGCTACAGACTGCATCCTCCTTTTGGGATCACAGCAGGATATAACAGACGATTTCACATATGACACTTCAAAGATCGAAGCATTCCATATCCGCAAGGGAACAGCTGTTGAGCTCTATGCTACAACACTTCACTATGCACCCTGCGGAATCGAGAATGACGGCTTCATGGTAGGCGTTATCCTCCCTTATGGAACAAACTTCGATTTAGAAGAAGATCACATTGACTGCCTGGCTAACTCAGGCGACGAAGATAAGCTCCTTACAGCAAAGAATAAGTGGCTTATCGCTCATCCCGATGCACCCGGCGAAAAGGGACACTTCCCCGGACTCGTTGGCGCAAATATTGAAGTAAAAGTAACTAAAAAACAGATGGAGGAAATTTAAACATGTCTAAGAAATTATTTAACGCACCTGACGTTAAGCTCGCAATCGTAGCAGTATCCCGTGACTGCTTCCCGGAATCACTTTCCGTAAACAGAAGAAAGGCTCTTGTTAAGGCTTACACAGAGAAGTATGGTGCTGATGACATCTATGAGTGCCCCATCTGCATCGTAGAGTCTGAGATCCATATGCAGCAGGCATTGGCAGACATCAAGGCTGCTGGCTGCAACGCTCTTTGCGTTTACCTTGGAAACTTCGGACCTGAGATCTCTGAGACAATGCTCGCTCAGCAGTGGGGCGGCCCTGTTATGTTCTGCGCAGCTGCAGAAGAGTCACAGAATGACCTGGTTGGCGGCAGAGGCGATGCTTACTGCGGTATGCTCAATGCTTCTTACAACCTCAAGATCCGTGGCGTAAACGCTTACATTCCTGAGTATCCTGTCGGAAATGCAGAAGAGTGCGCTGACATGATCAACGAGTTCATCCCTGTAGCTCGTGCTCTCGACGCTATGAAGAACCTCAAGATCATTTCTTTCGGACCTCGTCCGCAGAACTTCTTCGCATGCAACGCTCCCATCGAGCCTTTGTACAGAATGGGCGTTGAGATCGAAGAGAACTCTGAGCTCGACCTTTTCGAAGCTTTCAAGAATCATGAAGGCGACGAGAGAATCCCCGCTAAGGTTGCAGAGATGGAAGCAGAGCTCGGCGCAGGCAACAAGAAGCCTGAGATCCTCTCGAAGCTTGCTCAGTATGAGCTCACACTCCTTGACTGGGTTGAGGCTCACAAGGGTTCAAAGAAGTATGTTGCAATCGCCGGTAAGTGCTGGCCTGCATTCCAGACACAGTTCAAGTTCGTTCCTTGCTATGTAAACAGCCGTCTCACAGGTATGGGTATCCCGGTATCCTGCGAAGTTGATATCTATGGCTGCCTCTCTGAGTACCTCGGATATGTTATCTCCGAAGATATCGTTACACTCCTCGACATCAACAACTCCGTACCTCACGACATGTATGATGAGTCCATCAAGGGCAAGTTCGATTACAAGTTCACAGATACATTCATGGGCTTCCACTGTGGTAATACATGCTCCAAGAAGCTTGCTTTCTGCGAGATGAAGAACCAGATGATCATGGCTCGTGCTCTCCCTGTAGAGGTTACAAACGGAACACTCGAGGGCGACATCATGCCTGGTAACATCACATTCTACAGACTGCAGTCTACATCTGACGGACAGATCAGAGCTTACGTAGCAGAGGGTGAGGTTCTCCCTGTTGCTACAAGATCCTTCGGCGGTACTGGTGTATTCGCTATCAAGGAAATGGGCAGATTCTACAGATACTTCCTTATCGAGAAGAACTTCCCTCATCACGGTGCAGTTGCATTCGGTCACTATGGAAAGGCTCTCTACAACCTCTTCACATATCTCGGCATCTGCCCTTGCGACATCGGCTACAACAAGCCCGAGGGCGACAGATATCCGAAGGAAAATCCGTTCAACGCTCCGTTCAACTGATACAGTTTGGTTTTATACGTGTTCAGCCTGACCTCAAGTAGGTCAGGCTGACCTATGAAAATAAATCTATAGAAGAAGGGTATTCTTAAATGACTAACAAAGAACTTCAACTCACAGCAGCTAATGTCCGCAAGGGCATCGTTACTGCTGTTCACAGTGCTAAGTCCGGTCATCCGGGCGGATCACTTTCCGCAGCAGATATGTTCACATATCTCTATTTCGAAGAGATGAATATCGATCCTAAGAATCCTAAGGATCCGGGCAGAGACAGATTCGTTCTCTCCAAGGGCCACACAGCTCCGGGTCTTTATTCAACACTCGCTAACAGAGGTTATTTCCCGGTTGAGGACCTCACAACACTCCGTAAGCTCGGTTCTTATCTCCAGGGTCACCCCTGCATGACAGAGACTCCCGGTGTTGACATGAGCACAGGTTCATTGGGCCAGGGCGTTTCCGCTGCAGTCGGTATGGCTCTTGCAGCTAAGCTCAACGGCGATTCTTACAGAGTTTATGCTCTTACAGGCGACGGTGAGATCCAGGAAGGTCAGATCTGGGAAGCATTCATGTTCGCAGGTGCTAAGAAGATCGATAACCTCACAGTTATCATCGACAATAACGGACTTCAGATCGACGGTAAGATCGAAGATGTATGCTCACCTTATCCGATCGACAAGAAGCTCGAAGCATTCAACTTCAACGTAATCTGCATCGACGGTCATGATTTTGACCAGATCAGAGATGCGTTCGCAAAGGCAAAGGAATGCAAGGGAATGCCTACGGCTATCATCATGAAGACCACAAAGGGTAAGGGCGTTTCCTACATGGAGAATCAGGCAGGATGGCACGGCAAGGCTCCTAACGATGAAGAGTACGAGCAGGCTATCAAAGAGCTTGATGAGCAGATCGCAAAGATTAACGAAGCAGAGGTATGATCATGGGAGAAGTAATTAAAATCGCTACACGTGAGAGTTACGGTAACGCACTTGTAGAGCTTGGCCAGAAGAACCCTAACGTTGTTGTTCTTGATGCTGACCTTGCAGGCGCAACAAAGACTTCCACATTTAAGAAGGCATTCCCGGATCGTCATATCGACTGCGGAATTGCAGAAGCAAACATGACAGGCATCGCAGCTGGTATTTCCACATGCGGTAAGATTCCTTTCATTTCATCTTTCGCTATGTTTGCTGCAGGCAGAAACTTTGAGCAGGTAAGAAACTCTATCGGTTATCCCCACCTCAACGTTAAGATCGGCGCTACACACGCAGGCATTACAGTTGGTGAGGACGGTGCTTCCCACCAGTGCTTAGAGGATATCGCTCTTATGAGAACAATCCCCGGCATGACAGTAATCGTTCCTTCTGATGATGTCGAAGCTAAGGCTGCTGTTATGGCTGCTGCTGAGACAGATGGACCTTTCTACATGAGATTCGGAAGAGCTGCAGTACCGGTAATCAATGACAATCCTGACTACAAGTTCGAAGTTGGCAAGGCTGTTGTACTTAAGGACGGCACAGATATGGTCATCTTCGCTTGCGGAGTTTGTGTTGCTGAGGCTTTAGGCGCAGCTGAGAAGCTCGCAGCTGACGGAATCAACGCTGCAGTCGTTAACATCCACACTATCAAGCCTATCGACAAGGATACGATCCTCGAGTTCGCTAAGAAGACAAACAGAGTCTTCACAGTAGAAGAGCACTCCGTTATCGGCGGTATGGGCAGCGCAGTATGTGATGTTCTCGCTGAAGAGTATCCTGTTAAGGTTACTAAGATCGGTGTCTATGACAGATTCGGTAAGTCAGGCCCGGCTGGCGCCCTCATGAAGGAATTCCAGCTTGATGCAGAGGGAATCTACAATAAGATAAAGGCTTCGGTCTAATTCTTTTCTTCCTCTTCCTTGAAAGAAATCTTTGCTCCGAATTTTTCAAAGATCCTTTTGAGGAATAATGAATAAAACAAAGCAATCACCGCGATACCTATGAACATTAAACCGCTCATGAGTATCACGGTGAATTCATATGTAAGGAAAACAATTACTCCCGTGATCACTATGAACATAATAGTGACCGGGAGATTTGATAATGCGATAAGAATTGAATTCTTAAGAAGCTGACGGAGCGATTCCTCAAACCAGGCAAGAAGAGGGAAGGAGTAGCACGCGGAAGCGAAGATGGCCGCAAGGAAGAAATATGCGGGATACTGCGCCCAGGAGTACTGGGTTTCCATCATGGTGTTGACCATGTAGATCTCGAAGCCGAAGAATGCTGCGAGAACAACATAAATGATCTCCAAAGCTGTAGCTTTGAGGAAATTGTCCTTGAAAGAATGAAGGTAATCTTTGATAACGGAAGGGTTATCGCCTGCAAGTATGGCGATCGTGATCCTGTAAAGCGCTGTTATGGATGCACCGATAGTGAAGACCGGGATACTAGTTATAAGGAATAAAAAATTTACTATTATCAGATTGCAGATGGCAGTAAGAATACGTGTGCCGATGCTCTTTGGACTGAAAAAAGAAGAAGCCATATTGATCTCCTGATTATCTCTATATAATAAATATACGAAATAATATCATATAAACAAACTTCTTGCTCATGTTCGAATATCAGCCCTCAGATGTTCTCCGATTGAAACTATTGCACAAATGGAGAACGCCAGCCTTGTAGAAAATGCGACACAGTATTAATGAATTTATGCAATTTAACCTTTCGCAAAGCAAAAATTGTACAATTTACTCAATAAAAGCAAGAAATGTATAGTTATAGTCAAATCGTAGCAAAAAATGTGGAGAAACCCACCTGGTTTTTGACTAATATTTACTATGTAGAAGGACCGTAAGGTCCCGAACGAAATTTCTAAGGAGGAAACTTTATGAAAAAGGTTATTGCCAGTGTTCTTTCAGTAGCAATGGTCGCAGCTCTCGCAGCTGGTTGTACAACAACAGAGACTACTGCTCCTGTACAGACAACCGCAGACAACGGAAACGGTGGCGAGACAGAAACAACAGCTGAGGTTGCACCTACAGACGAGACAGAGGAGACAATGCCTCAGTATGGTACAGGTTCAGAAGTTATCAATCTCTGGTCATTCACAAACGAGATTCCTAACATGGTAGCTAAGTACATCGAACTCAATCCTGATTTCGGTACAAAGTACACTGTTAAGTGCACAATCATCGCTACAGATGGTGGTGCTTATCAGACAGCTATCGACTCTGCTCTTGCAGCAGGTGGTGATTCCGCTCCTGATATGTACGCAGCAGAGGCTGCATTCATCCTCAAGTATTCACAGGGTGATATGTGCCAGTATGCAGCTACATACAAGGATCTTGGTATCGATGTTGATACTAAGACAAAAGAAGCTCAGATCGCTCCCTACACAATCGACATCGGTTCTCGTAATGGCGAAATCGTAGCTCTTGGCTATCAGGCAACTGGTGGTGCTATGATCTACAGAGCTTCCATTGCTAAGGATGTCTTCGGTACTGATGATCCGGCAGAAATCGAGAAGATCGTTGGCGCAGGTTCCGGTAACTGGGATAAGTACTGGGAAGCAGCAGCTAAGCTCAAGGAGAAGGGCTATGTTGTAGTTTCCGGCGCTGATGATATGTGGAACGTTTGCGAGAAGTCCGCTACACAGGCTTGGCTCAATGGCGACCAGGTTGTAATCGCTCCTGAGAGAGAAGCTTACCTTGACATCGCTAAGAAGCTTAAGGATGAAGGTCTTTCCAATGACACAGGTTCTTGGTCTGAGGCTTGGTACGCAGATATGGCAGATTCTAACGTATTCTGCTTCTTCGGACCTGCTTGGCTCATCAACTACGTAATGATCGGTAACTGCGGCGGCACAGCAGCAGGTGAAGGTTCTTACGGTGACTGGAGAGTCTGCACTCCTCCGGTTGGCTTCTTCTGGGGCGGCACATGGGTTCTTGCAAACAAGGACACAAAGGTTAAGGAAGGCGTTGCTGAAATCATCGAGTGGATCACACTTGATACATCTGACACAGGTCTCCAGTATCTCTGGGCTAACGACTTGATGGGTAACGGCGCTAAGGATACAGTTGCTTCTGGCGTTGTTATGAATAAGTCTGATGGATCTCTCCCGTTCTGCGGCGGTCAGAATATCTTCCCTGCATTCATCGGCGGTAACGCTAATGCTACAGGTAAGGCTATGACTCAGTATGACGAGTCCATCAACGGCTACTTCAAGGATGCAGCTACTCAGTATGCTAATGGCGAGATCGATAGAGATGCAGCTATCGCTCAGTTCACAGAGAACGTTCAGAGCCAGTTCGCATTCTAATAGTATTTAGTTATTAAATGCTGTGGCGGCAGGGTAGATCGGTATTTACCCTGCCGCTTTTTAAAACTAGAGGAGGCTGTACTGAGAAACAAAAAACTTGTTAATTACGCGAAATACGGATATTTATTCTCGATACCGTTTATTCTCACATTTTTGACATTTACACTTTATCCGATCCTTTATACATTCTTTATCGGATTTACAGATCTTGCTGGTGCCGGTAATATGTCACCGCATCTTCTTACTACAGACAAGGGCGGCAATAAGCCTTTGTTTGATAACTTCGTAGCCGTACTTACAAATGCCAACTTCCAGAAAGCTTTCAAGAATACGGTTACAATTTGGACCCTTAACTTTATTCCCCAGATGGCTTTCGCTCTTTTGTTTACTGCTTGGTTCACAGACAGAAGATCCAAGGTCAAGGGTCAGGGATTATTCAAGATCCTTTTCTACATGCCTAACATCATCACTGCTGCTACTCTCGCTATCCTGTTCAACGTCTTGTTCGGATATCCTAAGGGAGCTGTAAATGATATTTTGCTCGGCTTAGCTAAGACATTTGGCGTAAAGAAGGATTTATTAGCTTCAGATCCTAACGCATGGAAACTCGCTATTTCCTATGATTTTAACAATAATGGTACTGCTCTTAAGTTAATCGTAGCTTTCGTTCAGTTCTATCAGTGGTATGGTTACACGATGGTTAACCTCATTGCAGGTGTTATCGGTATCAGCCCTGAAATCTTCGAAGCTGCTGAGATCGATGGTGCAAACAGAGTACAGACATTCTTCAAAGTCACACTCCCTTGTATCCGTCAGATCCTCTTGTTCGTACTTGTTACATCACTTATCGGTGGTCTCAACATGTTCGACGTTCCTCAGCTTTATGCAGGCGAGAAGAAGGCAAATGGTGCGGTCATGACATTGAATATGTTTGTACGTAGCCAGGGTTTGGATAACAGATATCTGTATAACAAGGCTGCTGCAGCAAGCGTTGTCATGTTCATCGTAATCGTTATCCTTTCTTCGATACTCTTCTACATCCTCAGAGATAAGGATGAAGCAAAGCTTAAGAAGCTCAGGAAGCAAGAGCTTAAGGCTTTAAAGAAAGGTATGTGAGGTGAATTGATATGAGTGATAATGCTATTAATAAATCTTCAATCAAGAGAAATGATACTGGCCTTAAGGTCGTTATCTACATCGTATCGGTCATCTTCGCTATCATGACTCTGTTCCCGTTCGTAATCATGATCACGAACTCGTTCAGAAGCACATTCGAGATTCAGCAGAGTACACTTGGTATGGTTTCCGCTCATCCTTTTGAGAACCTCGCCAAGAACTGGAATGAGATTACAAATAAGGAATTCCATCCTCTCGTAGGTTTCAAGAATTCATTCATCATTTCAACTCTCAGCACAATCTTAAACGTTTATTTCTCTTCACTTACCGCATATGCTATTTCCGCATATGAGTGGAAGCTCAGAGATGCATTCAACAACATGATCGTCGGTATCATGATGGTTCCTGGTACTGTTACAACAATCGGTTTCGTACAGATAGTTTATAAGCTCGGACTTACAAACAAGCTCTTCTTGTTCATCGTTCCTGCTATTGCTTCTCCTATGACCGTATTCTTTATGAGACAGTATCTGCAGGCTTCACTTTCAATGGAAATCGTTCAGTCTGCAAGAATCGATGGTGCCGGAGAATTCAGAATCTTTAACCAGATCGTAGTTCCGCTCATGAAGCCCGCTATTGCTACACAGGCAATCTTCGGATACGTTGCAAGCTGGAACAACCTCTTCATGCCTCTCATTCTCCTTACAGAAACAGAGAAGAAGACAATCCCGGTTATGGTTAAGTTGCTCAATGGTGATATCTATAGAAGAGAGTACGGCGCTATCTACTTAGGACTCTTTGTTACAGTCATTCCGCTTATCGTCGTATATGCTTTCCTCTCAAGATTCATCGTCGAGGGTGTTGCATTGGGCGGTGTCAAGTCATAAGACTTATCCCTCTCATGTAACGGCACTCAGTTCAATCTGAGTAAAGTAAATTGTTCACTGCGTCTTTGGTCATTTGCCTCCCCAAAGACGCAGTTTTTTTATGTGTAATTCCAGTTCACTTTTTCGAAGGCAAAATAAAAGCTTCACCTGTTGCAAAAATGCCGGTGAAGCTTTTGTAATTGTAAGTAATGTTCAGGGAAGAGTGGAGATTATTTCTTCTTGCCTCTTCTTATCCTGTTCCTGAATTGGGAAGGTGAGCAGCCGTACTGCTTTTTGAAACAGCGGCTCAATGAAGTCAGGTTATTGAAGCCGCAGGATAGGGCGATGTCGCTTATCTGAAGATCGGTCTCAGCCAACTGTCGCTCTACTTCCTTAAGCTTTAATGTTGTCTGATAGTCATTAAAAGTCATGCCGGTATACTCTTTGAAGAGTCTTGCAAAATGGAACTTGGAGTAACCGACATGCGTTGCTGCCTCATCCATGGATACGTTCTCAGAACTGTGCATGGCGAGCCATTCTGCGAGCGACTTGAATTTGATATATACTTCGCGCTGCTTGTCGTTCTGCGGAATTACAAGACTGTCCGAGTAGTCCTTCTTCATGAGCATACCGAATACATCCATGAGCTTGGAGAATATCGATATTTCTTTAACTGAAGTAGAGTAGAAGAAATACAGGTCGTTTATCTCCATGAACCTTTCAAGAATCAGGTTATAAACATCGGGATGTGTGTCCGGTGTAATGAGGAGAGGTTCGCGAAGTATCTTCTCGAATTCTTCGTAGTCGAAGAAACCCTTCATGAAATCGATATTGAACAGATAGATAAACCTGATACCTGATCTGGACGTTCCTGAAATCTTATGGAGCATATCAGGCGGAACGAAAAGGATCTCCTTTTCCTTAAGGATTATCGTTCTGTCATCGAATATATAGGTATACGAATTCTCAATCGGAATCGTTATCTCAAGACAACTGTGTCTGTGGACAGGATAATCCTCAGAACGGTTGTTATACCAAATACGCATATTGGATCCGGGAATGAAATCAACTTCCTCGACATCGTTACTTACGATTCTTCCGGCAAAACTGCCGATAGGCTGCTGATACTTTCCAGGTACTGAATTATCGTTAAATTGCATTTATATCCCCACCCTCAAATGTCAATGCTACAATTTTATATACTCAAATAGTCAATTTCAAGCCTATATGGCGCGAAAAATAGCAAAATCTGTAAAATAATAGGCAAGAACTGAGATATATCCTACCAGTCAGATTAGAATATAATTGTTTTTGTAATCCACTAAATCCAATGAACAGGAGAGTAAAGATATGGATAGAGAAAAAGCGATAAAGAGAGCTGAAGAATTAGTTTCAAAGATGACTATCGAAGAGGCGGCTTCGCAATTAAGATACGACTCTCCTGCGATAGACAGACTCGGTGTTCCCGAGTACAACTGGTGGAATGAGACGCTTCACGGTGTAGCCAGAGCCGGTACTGCAACGAGCTTTCCCCAGGCAATTGGTCTGGGTGCAACCTTTGATACAGAACTTCTCGGAGAAATTGGTGAAGTCTGCGCTACGGAAGGCCGCGCCAAGTACAATGAATACAAGGAAAACGGTGACCGCGACATATATAAGGGCCTTACTTTCTGGTCACCTAACGTCAACCTTTTCAGAGACCCGAGGTGGGGCAGAGGACAGGAGACATACGGAGAGGATCCCTGTCTCATTTCAAGCCTCGCCGTTCCTTTTATCAAGGGTCTTCAGGGTGACGGTGAATACATGAAGACAGCAGCATGCGCGAAGCATTTCGTTGTTCATTCCGGTCCGGAAGCGGTAAGACACGAATTCAATGCCAAATGCTCTGACAAAGACCTTTATGAGACATACATGCCTGCTTTCGAAGCATGTGTTAAGGAAGCAGATGTTGAATCCATAATGGGTGCTTATAACAGGACAAACGGCGAACCCTGCTGCGGTCATTCCTACCTTCAGGATGTAGTTCGTGACAAGTGGGGTTTTAAAGGACATATCGTTTCCGACTGCTGGGCGATCAGAGACTTTCATGAGCGCCATAAGGTAACTAAGACTAATGAAGAAAGTGCAGCTCTTGCCCTTAATAAGGGTTGTGATCTCAACTGCGGATGCACATACATCCATCTTATGAGCGCATATAAGCAGGGCCTTATCACTGAAGAAGCGATCAGGAAAGCAGCAGTAAGACTCTTTACCACAAGATATATTCTCGGCATGTTCGATGAGACCGAATTTGACGGCCTTACTTATCTCGATGTTGAGACCAAGGAAAATATCGCAGTCGCAAAGAGAGCTTCCGATGAGAGTATCGTTCTTCTCAAGAATGACGGTATTCTTCCTATCGATAAGAACAAGACAAAGGTTATCTCCGTAATCGGTCCTAATGCTGATTCCAGAGCCTGCCTCGTTGGTAACTACTATGGAACATCATCAGAGTATATAACGGCCTTAGAGGGCATCAGGAACGCTGCAGAGGGCGATGTGAGAATACTCTACTCCGAAGGCTGTGACCTTAGCCTTACTAAGCCTGACGTGCTCTCACGCGAATATCACAGGCTTGCTGAGGCTGAAGCAGTTATGAAGAGATCCGATCTTGTTATCCTCGTAATCGGCCTTAACGAGACACTCGAAGGCGAAGAAGGAGACCAGGGTAATATGTACAGATCAGGCGATAAGCCGGATCTCCTTTTCCCAAAGACACAGCGCAAGCTCATTGACAAGGTCATTGCATCAGGAAAGCCTTTTATCACTGTAGTTATGGCTGGTTCCTGCATGGATCTCAGTGTTCTTGCTGATAAGTCATCTGCTATCCTTCAGGCATGGTATCCGGGTGCCAGGGGCGGCCAGTCAGTCGGTGACATCATCTTCGGCAAGGTCAATCCTTCGGGCAAGCTTCCTGTTACTTTCTATCGTGATACAAATGATCTCCCTGAATTCGAAGATTATTCAATGAAGGGCAGAACATACCGTTATCTTGAGACTGAACCTCTTTATCCGTTCGGTTACGGCTTAACATACGGAAATATGGAAATAACTTCTGTCGAAAAGAGCGGCGAAGATCCTAAGAATAACGGTCTCACGATAAAGGCAGACATAAGCAATACCGGTGTTTTGCCTACTACAGAGGTCATTCAGGTATATATGAAGGCCGATGATGCTAATGAAGTCAGAAATACAAGACTTGTTGCATTCGCAAGAGTTACTCTTGGTGCAGGCGAGAGCAGCTCGGTAGAACTCCCGGTAAAAGCTGAGAGCTTCAAGGTCGTAAACGAAGCAGGAGAGAGGGTATTACCTGAAGGAAAGGTAAGCATTTATGTCGGATTCGGCCAGCCGGATGACCTTACGGCCAGCCTGACCGGAAAGAAAGCGTTCGAACTCACAGTTTGAGCATAAAAGCTTAAAAACCGCTAAAACAAAGGCTTTGTAACATTGTTACAGAGCCTTTTTTACCATCTGAATAACAGTCTGAGAATAACTTCACCGAACAAAGCAGCAACTCCCAAGCCGTATGCGAGGAATGCTGCGATCCTGATCTTGGATTTGATTTTGGCTTTCTTGAAAAGGAGAAGATAAATAACATAAAGGCCGCTTGCAAATGAGGCAACGACTATTCCTGCGATCATAAACTTCCAGCCAAGATAAAGACCTGCGGCAGCAGTCAGCTTGATATCGCCTCCGCCGAAGGCTCCTTTAACCAGTAGTGAGACGATCAACATCGGAACAGATATTATGATCACGCCGATCAGGTGAGATATTGCCGTATCTAAGGAAACAGGCTCATTTACGAGATAATTGGCAATACCTAAAATGGCTATGGCAATACAGACAAGATCAGGAACGATTCCTTTATTGATATCAGCCGCGGCGCAAGCCACCAGCATAAGTAAGAATAGTGTCGTAAAAATTCCAATAGAGTTTAATCCGCGTACATAAAGCCCGGAAAAAACAGCAACCGCCGCGAATATATAAAACACCGGCGACGGTATGCTTTTAAGGTCTTTGATTAAGTTGTTCTTTGCTTTAGACGGATCAGTCGTCATAGTAGGCAACACGCTCAAGTTCTTCAAATGAAGTAATGCCCTGCTCAACCAGTGAGATAGCTGCCTGTTTCAGCGTCTGCATGTTCTGATGTTCAATGGCAAATGCCTTCATCTCCTCGGATTCGGCGCCTGCGGTAATGAGTTTTCTCATATGCTTATCAACAACGAGAACCTCATGAATAGCGGTACGTCCGAGGTATCCGGAACCGTGGCACTGGCCGCATCCGGCACCCTTTTTAGCTGTAGGAATATCGTGACCTACGAATTCAATCTGCCTTTCGGTAAGCGGTTCAGGTCTGGCGCAGTAAGGACAGACCTTACGCATAAGTCTCTGTGCGACAACACCTACCAGAGCTGAAGAGAGCATGTATGGCTCAGCTCCGATATCTACGAGTCTTACGATTGTAGATGCAGCGTCATTGGTGTGGAGTGTGGACAATACGAGGTGACCTGTAACAGCTGCTCTGATGGAGATGGAAGCTGTCTCGGCGTCTCGTGTCTCACCGACCATGATTACGTCAGGGTCCTGACGCATGAGAGCTCTAAGACCGACTTCGAACGTAAGTCCTGCGTTAGGGTGGACCTGAACCTGGTTAAGACGCGGCAGGTTTTTCTCGACAGGGTCTTCGATGGTACTGATATTGATAGGCTTTTGCGAAAGTGATTCAAGAGCCATATAAAGTGTTGTTGACTTACCTGAACCCGTAGGACCTGTTATGTAAATAAGTCCGTTAGGAGACATAAGCATAGACAGGAACTTCTTATAGTTATCAGGTGTCATACCGAATGTCTGGTTGTTATCGATATGAACAGCTGAGAGGATAAGTCTCATAACTACTTTCTCACCGAATACGGTAGGAATGACGTTAACACGCACGTTAACGATCTGTCCCTGGATCCTTACACGGAAGTGACCATCCTGAGGAATTCGCCTTTCTGCGATATCCATCTCGCCCATGATCTTGACTCTGGCAACGAGTGAATCCTGAACGTTTTTCTGCAGGGTAATGTAGTCGATGAGAGTACCGTCGATACGCATTCTGACAACGACATTTGATTCAAAAGGTTCGATATGAATATCCGATGCGTTATCCTGAAAAGCTTTATCGAGCAATGAGTTAACAAGGTTGATGATAGGAGCATCGTCAGCACCTGCGCTGGTATCGATGACCAGCTCATCGATGTTCATGCCGGCAGTATTCGCGTTTGCATTTTCTGCGGCCATCTGAGCCTTGATGCCGGCATACTGATAGTCGATCGCGTTCTTAAGAACATGTTCCTGAGCGATTACAGTCCTTATCGGCATACCGATCGTCTGCCTGATGTCCTCAATAGCATAAAGATTAAGAGGGTCGTTAACGGCTAAGATTACTACACCGTTATCCTGACCGATGGGAAGCATGACATACTGTTCAGCCATCTGCTTGGGGATAAGCTTTACAGTCTCAACGTCGATAGCATAAGAATTGAGGTCGACAACCTGCATATCGAGTCTGTTGGCAAGAGCCAGGAGCATCTGCTCTTCAGAAACATAGCCCATTTCAATGAGGACCTGACCGATTCTCTTACCGCTGGTTTGCTTCTGAATTCCCAGAGCTTCTTTTAACTGGTCTTCGGTGATGTATCCGGCCTGAACCAGGAGATCACCAATACGAATCTTTGAATTATCTGCCATTTATCTTCCCTCCGTTAATCAGCGGAATCCGGAGTAACTGTGCTGTAATCAGCAACTTCCGTCATATAAAGATTTAAAGTTAATGTAAGTCTATATTTCCCGGAATCCACTTTTTCATAACGATCGGTTTCCTCATTATAAACTTCAATCGGATCAACTTTGCCCCAGATAAAGCCCGTTACACGGACAGCAGGCTTAGTGCATACATCATCAATAAATGCCTGACAGGTCTTCTGTGATCCTGTGCATACGAGCTTGATATTGACACACTGGACACCGGAAGGTTCTGTTGATATACATCTGCTCTTTGCAGTATTGTAGGGAACGTTCAGACCCTCAACTATGGTAGAAGTGCCAGGAGCATTGGTAGGTGTAGCTGTGGAAGTGTCAGCAGATGAAACATTGTTGACATGCTCATTTAAAGATGAATAAGCATATGGGCTTTCTTTAACAGATCCGGCAGGCATGTTGATAACAAGGTCTTCTGCAAACAGACCTGACTTTAAGACATAAGAAGTTAACATTTGGTCGATCTCTGAACTGTCCATAACTTCATAGAAAACAGCTGTTGATTCATTCAGATCGTCTACGCATTTACCATATAGAGCTTCAGAACTGCTTAATAGAATGATCTTGTTATGGTTTTCGTTCTGTTTGAGCTCAGCCTGTACTATCTTTTCATCGGTATTCCTTATCGAAGTTATCGCCGGTCTTATCAGGAACCAGATGAACATGAAGATCACTGCAGCAAAAAGCAGTATGGCAATCGTTGCTTTATCTTTTTTGCTAAGGTTTGTCTGTATAGCCATATCAGTTTCCCTCCTCTTCAGATACTGCTTCTGAAGCAGGTTCTCTTGCCGCAAGCGAACATACAACATTTATCTGCCAGTTAG
The DNA here is from genome assembly GCA_000621765.1 of Ruminococcaceae bacterium AB4001. Taxonomy (GTDB): domain Bacteria; phylum Bacillota; class Clostridia; order Saccharofermentanales; family Saccharofermentanaceae; genus Saccharofermentans. The sequence goes on along the minus strand of JHXJ01000003.1, from coordinate 119,899 downwards.
TTCCGTCTTCTGCGAGCTCGTATCCTGTGTAATTAACATTCTCAAAAATATCCATAGCCATAAGGTCTGCGATAAACAGGTGGATATCTTCAACCTTCGGAGAAAAAGCAGTTATGTTGAAGATTCCTGATGATGCGGAGTAGGAATTAAATTCCACGTTGACAGCATGTTTTTTCGCTGCCTCAAGGATAGCAGTGTTGATCGTAGAATCCGGAACAGGGTAGGAGTCAATATATGACTTGAGAAGATCAACACCGCCCTGGATATTACCCATATCGGCCATGTTGTCATACATGGCGTTATATTCATTAACCTGAGCAATTATGTTGGGGTCGTTATTGTCTTTCTCAATAGCTGCAAGCTCAGCTGACTTTGTAGTCTTTATCGTAAAGCAGATACCGTATGCGATAACAACTGCTGCAAAAATCAGGATGAAGGGGAGAGCAAGCTTTTTGAGAGCGGATCCTTCAGAATTCTTTTTCTTTATATTTTTTGTGTTTTTTAATATCGGCATCCTCTCATCGATTCTGCGCAGTCCGGCAATCGGATAAACGAAGAACGGGAATTGGAGCTGGTCACCGGAAATCGATGTTCCCTGAGGTGGCTGGGCAACTGAGATATCCGCAGCACTGTCAATGTTAAGGATATCATTGGCAAGCTGGTTTACCTGTGTATTACTTAATCCGCAGAACAGGATATCTGTAACCGTTTCATTCAGATGCTGGGCAGAAATGAACTGTCTGATTGATGAGATAGATGAATAAATCTCACGTGCAAATTCCGGTGTGCCCGGCTGTGCGAAAACACGTGATGTGGAATCGTAATAATATTTTCCTTCAGCAAAGAAGATCGTTACCAGTGACTTGCCGTCAAGGATCATGTAGAGAATGGTCTTGCCGGAAGCCTGTTTGGTAAAATATTCGGTAGCGAGCTGGACACCGTTGTGAATAGATTTAAGTTTTAATCCGCAGCTTGCGAAAATCGCCACATATTTATTTACGAAATCCAATTCAGCAGTCTCATAAACAATACGCTGTGTCTTTGCTTTTGAGTCTTTACCGACTATATACCAACCCGTAACAGGATTCTGGAATCTGCCGTATTCCGAATCTTTTGTCTCTCGTTCGATGAACTCGTTTGTCTTTTTGTCGGGAAGAATCGGAGCATCAACACGGTTAGCTCTCAACTGGGGGCTGTTAAGAATGAGAGTAACTTCCGATTTCGGAAGCTTGTTTGCCTGCCATGCCAGTTTGATAGCTTCGGTCAGCTTCTCCTGATCCATTACTACGCCGTTAAGTACCGCACCTTCAGGAAGTGGTGAAGAGATCAGTTTTGATACTTTTACACCGTCTGAGGCCGGAGAACCTGATGCGATCTGGATGTTGGTATTCGACAGAAATACTACTTCAGACATTTGTTTAATTTCCTTTCATTTAATCCGTATCTTACGATCCAGCGCCGATCGTCTGATAAGACTGATAAATTGGTTGAATAATTGATATCATGATAAATCCGACAGCGACAGCCATAATAACGATCATGACAGGTTCGATGTAGGAGGTAAGACGCAGCAGTGCCTGCTTGGAATAGAAATCCAGGTCATTAGCAACAGACTCTAGCATATTGCCGAGCATACCTGTTTCTTCACCGACCTTGATGGTTGCAGGGAGCTTGGATACGAATCCGTTAACATCAAGAAGGGCAGAAGACAACGGCATACCGCCAGCGACCTTTCGCTCAACTTCATCAAACTGATCTTCAATATACTTGTTGCCGATAGTGCTTCTGGCAATCTCGATGCAGCTGTGAAGCGGGATACCGGAAGAATAAAGCGAACTCATTGTACGTGCAAATCTTGCCGAATAAATTACTTTTGTCAGTTTTCCCCATTTTCCCATGACTTTGAAATGGTCAATTAAAAGCTTTACAGCGGGTATCTTGACGATCATTTTACCGAAAATGAACACCAGAGCGATTATTATGGCCAAAATGTACCATTTATGTGCTACGAAATCAGATATAGCCATAAGAACCCTGGTAGGAACCGGCAGGGAAGGAAGTGTCGAGAAGATCTCTTCAAACTGGGGGAGAACATATCCGAAAAGTATTGCTACAACAATAACGATAAGCACACTTAAGATCTTCGGATACGTAAGTGAATTCTTGGCAGTCTGTTCAAGCTGTGATTCGCTCGTATACTGCTCAGCAAGACGCAGACAAGTCGTATCCAGCGTTCCTGAAGTTTCTGCAGATCTCAACATGTAAATGAGCAGAGGAGGGAAAGCAGGTTCAAGTTCTTCCATTACGATAGAGAGGGCGACACCCTGAACGATACGGTCACGAATCTTTAAATAAAGCTGTCTCTCGTATTCAGAAATGGATTCATCATTTGCGATGATCTCTATAGCTTTAACAAGCGTTACACCTGATTTGATAAGAGTACCGAGTTGGCGTGTAAAGTCAGCCAGTCTGGGCTTCTTCAGAGGCTTTAACGCAATATTCTTTTTGATGGGCTTTGCCTCGATCAGAAGAAGTCCCGACTCATGGAAACGTCTTTGCAGATCAGTCTCGTCGAAGGCCTCAGCCTTACCCTTAACGATCTTGCCTTTTCTGTCCTGTGCCTGATACTTATATTCCGGCATAAGCTAGAGTCCTTTCGTCAATACTTTTATCATTATTGGGCTTCGTATTTCAGAAGCTCAAAGGAGTAATACACATTAAAATCACCTTCAACACCGGATGTTATTCCGCTGTCGATACCGGTATCTTTATAAACGACTCTGTAAAGTCCTGTGGTGTATTCAAAACTTAACGGACCGTTATTTTTCTCGTCCCAATCATATAAAACAACTTTCCCTTTGCGCTGAGAAATGAAAGCAACCTTATCGGCAGCACCATCTGCCAGGCCGTCAGGTTTATTGGGATCATAGATCGAAGTAAGCTCGCCATAATATTCAGTTCCTACAGCGCGGAGAGCCTTGCGTATGTCACGTGCTTCCTTATACGCCTGTCTGGCGCCCGAGTCTAATATGAACCATAAAGAAAGGACTGTCAGCATCGCAAAAATGACCACCGTGATAATAATGATCCTGAAAACATCCGCGTATTTGCTGCGACGGTAGAATTGTGTTCCTTCAACTTGTATAGTTTCCTGTTTTTGTTCTTCTTCAGGCACCGGGGTAGTCCTCCTAATATTGCTGTAGTCCCAGAACATAATAAACTCGGGAATTTTGGCAATAACTTAAAATAATTTTATCACGAAAAAAATCAAAGAACACTTAATAAAATAAATTGTTACAACATAGTCATAGATTTGCTTACAGTTTACATTTTTGAATTATTTTCCCCGTTTTTCGGGGCAGATTAGAGCTGTTTTTTTGTCGTTTAAGGCGGGAGAACAAAAATGTAACATTGTTACACTGAAGCTTTCCAGCAAATAGGAATATAATTGTTCGATAATTCGAAGCTCGCCGCCATCAATATGTCATACTTGGATAATAGCGTTTTAATACATTCTTAATTTGAATATTCCATTTTCCGAATTATAATAAGAATAACGAAAATAATGAAAATTTGTCATTTGAGGCTGAGCGCCCGGAGGAACAATGCTGAGACGTTATTTGTCCAACCGGATCAACTTAAGAAGCAACGGTAAGAAGTCCCGTGGCTTTACTTTAGTTGAGCTCATAGTGGTTCTTGGTATTCTTGCAATCCTTGCTGTAGCTGGTGTTTTCACTGCTGTCTCATACGTAAGAAAAGCGAAGTTTGATAAGAATAGTCAGAATGCGATAACTGTATACCAGGCGGCACAGAGTGCGCTGACAAAGAAGACAGCAAGCGGAACAATGGATTCTTGGGTATTAGCTATCCCTGGATTTGATGAAAATGCTTCCGATCTCGTTGCCCTTCACGATAAAGATACGAATTTCTCGAGACATAAGACGATAGCTCTTACATTTAATAAACAGACTGCTGATCATGATGAAGACAAATATCTGTATGATCTTCTTTCGCCTTATTTCTACAATCCGACTGTCTTCAATGCAACAATATCTGTCGAATTGGATATTTGTGCAACTAAGAATAATGGTGTCATTTCTTATTCCGTAAATGTATTAACTGCATTTTACAGTGCAGAAAATGGTCTGCCTTCTTCTTATAACGGCGCTTTGGCTGATACGTCAAGATCAGGTGGATGGGATTCCATTTGTACTAATAATGGATCGACTGCAGATGGACTTCCGGACAGATCGGATGAATACCGTGCCAAGAAAAGTTATGTCGGTTATTATGACGGAAGTTCTGAAAACGCGACATTGGGAAATATCTCAGCCGTTTCAATCCCGTGGGATCCGACCTACGAGTTACAGGGTCATATCATAGGACCTACTGAGGATAATTCACAGGCATCAGGGTACCTCTTTAATCTTCGTAACGGAGAGACGCTGGATGTAGTCTGGGCAATATTTGATGCTGACCGTGATATGGAAAGAGATGCGGAGACCGGATATAACTACCGATATGCCGCACGTGCTGATCATAAAGAGAGTATTCATATGACTCTCACTGATGCAGGTAGTACCAGCACAAAGACACATATCTATATCGATTATGATAAACAGTTTTCAAAGGTAAAATACAACAATACCGTATATAGAACTTATGAAGAGTATGACAATTACACTATCATAAGAGAATCCGTGAGCGGATTTATTAAAGCGGATGTTCAGATCAATAACGGCGCAAGAACCGAGATGACTTTCCCTATTACCAAGACATTGGTTAAAGGGGACAGCAGAACAGGATGTCCTATTGATGCTTCAGAAGGATATTATGAATACAGTCTGACACTGGATGCTATGATGAGCCGCGGCAGCGGTATAGATTCAGCGACTGATTATAGTTTGTATTATGGTGTGGCAAGATTGTTTGGTGACAAAACTCCAAGAAACATTTTTGCTACGCTTTGTGCTGATTCCTCTTGGGAATACTTAGATAGTAATGGCGCAACCAAGAACAAAATCGGACTTTTAGACACATATGCAGCAAGATCGATCAATGATCCTGTTTATCTCTATTCAATAGATAAAGATGGCGATCACATGACCTATGCATATCTCGTCCGTGAGCATTGTGCGAAGTTAGACGGCGAAGACAATGATGAGCTCTATGAAGATTACATCATAACCGGACGTGCTGTTGTAAATACTTACTTCGGTGACAAAGTATATGGTACTAATTCCGCAGCAACGGATGACTCAAAATATATCGGCGGAACAACATGGTCAGATACAAGCGGTGAAGCAGTACTGACTAACTGCAGACATCTCTATAATATCCGTTGGATGTCTGGTGGAAAATACTGCTACAGGATTGTAAGCAATATTAACTGGTATGTTCACAGCGGGGATATGTTTGCGAGCCCGGTAAAGGTCTATCCGAAGAATGACGGCACTACTACATTTAATTCTCCTGTTGGCAGTGACGGAACGCTCAGGACCGTTTCTTTCCCCGCGATCAATAAGCTTCCTTCGGATTCGACACTTACTTCGATATCGGATTCAGACAGAAGGACTTATAAGATCAATGGAATTCAGTTAAGAACCGGTTCGTTCATAAATAAAACAGATAAAGGATACGGACTGTTCTGCGAGAACTTCGGTAACATAAATAATGTTTATATAAATGATCTCAGCCTGATAATGGCATCGGTCAATGACGGAAATGCCTGTGATTATACTGGAGGAAGAAACAACTTCAGTCCTGACAAATCAGTTTCGGTAGGAAATAACGACGGATCATTTGATAACTGTCCGGTAGGAAGTCTTGTTGGATATAACAAGGGTGTCATCGGATCTGCTACGGAAACTGACGAAAGCATCAATACCGTTCAAGTAACAAACACCATTGTAATGTCCGGTAATTACTGGGTAACCAGTAAGATAAGTGATGTCGGCGGCATAATCGGAAAGAATGAAGGTACGAATGGCGGTGCTGACTCTACCTATGGCCTTATCAAGATGGGAGGACGCTTCCTTGTCATCGGCATCAAGAATGGTGGCGGAATTATTGGATATAATAATTCTGACATTAAAGCCAGACTTGTTGTTGACGGTGAGAAAAATACTGATAATGAGTTTGCTTTCCCTAAAATATCTGCAACGGGTAAGGTTATTTCCTGTGCCGTTATTTCCGCGAACAGGGCCGGCGGTGCGATAGGTCATTTTGATGGTGGTTATAAGTTTGGTCTTGATGTCGATCGTTATTCCGTATCGAAAATTGATTCAACAACGGGAGAACCCATCTTTAACAAGCCGGCTGCCGGAGATTTCCATATCCGCGTAATACTTCCGGAGAATTCGCTTGTTCTTCAGCTGACAGGAACCACTGACCCTAGTGCCGGTGGAGCAATCGGTTTGCTTAATAATAGTTCTGGTGATTATCTGAGTATCTATACGGAAGTATACGGATATATTATGTCGAATTGCTCCGGAAGTCCTTATTGCGGAGGAGCTATCGGTAAGGAAATAAAATGCGCGATCAAAGATATTTATCTTGAATGCAATAATATGGAAGGTTCTTTGATCGGTATAAACGGTACTTCCACTTCGGCGGGAGCTGTTTCTGCAGGCGGAGCTTACGGCAGGATTGATACCGAGACTGCAAATCTTGGCACGAGCAGAACGATTGCCATTAATGTATATAATAACGGTACTATAAGTTCCAGAGGAACCGGAAACGGTTTTGGTACCGGTGGCGCGATAGGCGGAGCTGCCCAGCTTGCTGTTCCTGTTACGGTAAGAGTTTACAATGATGAGAATTCGAAACTATATGGTTACGGAAATAATGTGACATCCTGTAACGGTACCGGCGGCGCAGTAGGTGCTATTGGAAACGAAGATAAGTCTAAAGATAATTCAGTATTAGTTGCAGCATCTGTTGTATTTGCAGAAAACCACGGTTTGATCTCCGGCAAGCATCATGTCGGAGGAACATTCGGTAATGCTCCAATTAACCGCGGAAGTATTTATGCTGTCAACTCCGGTACTATAGAGGGTAGTGATTTTGTCGGCGGGGTTTTTGGAAGAAGTCTTAGAGAACAATCCGGTACGATCCAGTCGTATTTATCCGGTGCAAAGATTACCGGACAGCATTTTGTCGGCGGTGCGGCAGGCAGGCTTATATACATACAGAAAGACGCTTTAGTAAGAACTTATGTCGTAGATTCTTCAAGCGTTTTGGGAACGGGGTATCTTGTAGGCGGTGTATGCGGAGATATTCTGGTCAATAATACTGATGTATCCGGAACGATAGAACTTAAGGGTAGCAATACAGATCCGGTATTAACGGTAACAGGCGGAACCAAGAATTCTAATGCTATCGGAACTGGTGGTATAGCCGGAATTTTCAGAACTCAGACAGCGAATACAATTGATGTTATTTATCCTTCCCAAACGGATCTTAACAGGCTTGCAGTCCAGGTTGACGGCAGTAATGATGTCGGAGGAGTCATTGGAAGATTAATAAGCAATACTTCCGTATCTAATACTCCTACTGAGTTTACGGGAAGTTCTTCTGCAACCAATTTTGAGATCGGGTTGGATGTAAAACTTGATCCCCAGTCGCATGTTTCAGGTACTGGAGCCAATGTCGGAGGAGTTATAGGATCTGTTCTTTCCACAGGTGGCACTTTTACCGGATATATCGATCTTGAGTCGGTATATGGCCATTCATCTGGTGAATCATATATACGTGGTAAGAATAATGTAGGCGGTGCTGTAGGCAGTCTCAGCAAATCCATTCCTACTTATAAGAATGATGATTCGAAGATCCATATCGATTTTTCAAGCTCTGCATGGACTATAGAAGGCACTATTGCATCGGGTAATGCCAATGTCGGTGGTGCTGTAGGATATATCAATGCAGGCAAAGTCACGACAGCTGTATCAAAGTATTTCGACTTTAATGTCAGACTCGGCGGTACCAATATTATTGCCCAAGGTGACAATGTAGGCGGAGCTATTGGATTTAATGATTATTCTTCACGCGGAACTGAATTAAAAGTTCAATTAGATAAGCAGGGAAGCATTTCCGGACATGAGAACGTCGGAGGAGTCATAGGCAAGAACAGTCTGCCTACTGATTACGGCAATATCAATGCAGTAAATTCGACAATAAACGGTGAGATTAATGCAACCGGTAATAATGTCGGTGGAGCTATCGGATATAATCTTGCCATCGTTAATAAAGTTATCGTCAAGATCAATGGTACAGTAATGAGTACCGGTGACAGGGTCGGAGGTGCGATAGGTTACTCCGATGCTTCAAGTAAGTCTTATCTGGTCAAGCTGGTCGATTCTACTGTCCAAGGTTCCGGAAAAGTTAAAGGCAACAACTATGTCGGCGGTGCAGTCGGAATGAGTGTCTGCAATACTGAAGACATGAATGCAACTATTTCCGGCAACGCTAAAATCATAGGCGTAGAAGGCGTCGGCGGTACGCTTGGTTTTGCTTCTGCTGAGAAAGGTAAGACTGGTACAGAGATCCTTAAGGGGAATAATTACGGAAGAATACTGAGACTGAAGGTTACCATTTCAGCCGACTATGCGTTAAGCGGTAAGACCAGAATGGGCGGAGCTGTAGGTCAGATCGGCGCGAAGGTTGACGGTTCGAATTATAATTCTGCCTGCTTAGTTAATGTTGAGGCAACACTTAATTCTGCATATCTGTTCGATCCTAATAATACGGGAACGGATAATAATGCTGCAGATCCTAATGCATGTATCGGCGGTATCGTCGGTATATTCGTCGACGGACGTCTCGGCGTAAGCAGCTCAAACCCGACACAGGCTGGTGGCGTTGCGTTAAAGGGATCCGGCGGTGTTGTAAAGACCGAAGATTATGTTGATACCAAGTATTTCCCTGCACGCACATACAGCAACACCGTATTTATCGCTGCAAACGGCAGTTCTATAGGTGGTATCGTTGGTCAGATCGGCTATGATATGATGCAGCAAAACGTATGTCTTTCCAATATCTCTGCTGTAGACGGACCTGATCTTTGCGTTGTTTCCCTTAACGGAAAAGACAGGATAGGTGGCTGGATCGGCAGCGGTTATGCTGCCCACGGTGGAATAGGCAGCAACAATGCTTCGGAATTTGATTCGACCCCTGTAACATATAAGGTCGATAATGTCAGAGCCGTTATCAGCATTGGTGGAAGTGAGATCGGCGGATTCTGCGGAAGATCTGATGCGTATAATAATTACCAAACAACAAATCAGATATATACTTTCGCTAATATAGATGTTGATCTGACGGATGCAAATATTATAGGTAGCTCCAAAGTCGGCGGTGTTTTCGGTGAGACATATTGCCTTAATTACCTGAACGGTGATAAGAAGGAGACGGGTTCCATAAATGTAACTCTCAGTAATTACACTAATATCGGTGATGTTGCAGGCAATGCTCTTCCTGGCGACAAAAACACTTATACTCCGATCTGCTATGAAGCCGGCGGAGCAATCGGTGCTGTAGAGTCAAATTACACATCAGGCAAAACAAGAGTTAATACTTTCCGTATTCCGATAACAGTAACGATCGACTCAACATCAAGAGTATGCGGACTCGCAGCTCCTGAGGAAGATGCGTCCAAATACGGAGTAGGCGGAGCCTTTGGTTACTGCAACGGTGATTTCAATTCAAATGATACTTTTAAAGTCCAGTCCGTTAAGGTTATAAGTAAAGACGGAAGTGTTCCCGCTGTCATATCAGGCTATACGAACGCAGGCGGTGTTGTCGGCATCCTTGACAGGGGTAATCTTAAGAATGCCTCAGCTAATGTTACTGTCAGTTCCAAGGCTGTCAGTGCCGGTGTCGGAGGAATTGTAGGTAGGACTATAAACAGTACCAGCGGTAGTTACGTCATAATGGATAATTGTCATTTTGGTCCTGATGCTGTGATTACGGCTGAAGGTTACTTCAACGGAAATGATCTCTTTGGACAGGGTGCCGTTTATGATCCTGCAAGTTATCATGTGGTTTCTGAAGGCGCTGCTTATGTCGGAGGTTTTGCCGGTGCGCTCGACAGCGGAATAACATTAACAAACTGCTATACAACTGCGACTGTCTATGCGCCTGATGCAGATTCTGCAGGAGGATTTACAGGCAAGGCAAATAAGGGAACAATAACTACATGTTATGTAGGTGGTCATACATATTTAAAGCGTTATGTATCGAACAGTGCCAATGTTACGGGTTCAAGTAATGTAGGTGGTTTTGTCGGTCAGAACACAGGTGCTGTGACTTATACTTCCTGTTATTCCACTGCTTCGGTATATGGCTCCGGTTCAAATGTCGGCGGCTTTGCAGGTTCTAGCGCCGGTAACGCAACTATCACTACTTGCTATAGTACGGGTCTTGTAACATGCAGTGATGAGGAGACGAGCGGATCCTTTGTCGGAAAGACTGAAAACACTACTTATACAGATTCCTGTTCGCTGAATGGAATTAACATGTATAAGCAGCTTGCCGGAAATGTAGAAAACATTGCTGGTATTTATTCCAGAAATGCGGCTCAGATCAGAGGCACCAACAATGACACAGCACATCCTTTTGACAGTTCATTAGATGATGTCTATGAGCTTCGTGCAGTCATTAACAGTGAGCATTGGGGTGACTGGCCTATAGCTGATACAGAAGGAATGAATATTGCCCTGACGACGATCGTGCTGGATCCGAGAGAATTTGAATACAGAAAATCGGATTATCATCTCGAAGATCATCTGACGATAACGGATAATAATGGTGACGAGCCTGTTGTCTTAGAATATGGAAGAGATTACACGCTTGAATATGCGAATGCTAACAGTATCGGAACAAATGCTCAGGTTATTATTTCAGGCATCGGAAATTATTACGGAGCCGTTTCTGAGACATTTGAGATTACAAAGGCATCTATCGCTAATGCGACTGTCACTATCTCGTATCCTGCTGGTTCTGAGAGCGGATTTGAATATACAGGCGCACCTAAGGTGCCGGATAGTGTTGTAACTCTCGGTGAAGATGTTCTTGTTGAAGGAATAGATTATTATCTTGTATATAATCCGGATAATATCAATATCTCTGATCCTGATCATCCTATTAAAGTATCCGTTGTCGGATTCGGCAACTATGATGGCACATTGGAAAATGCCGGTACCTTCATGATTGTCGGAAGAAATCTTGGAGCTGCTGAAGTTACGCTTCTTAACGCGACTGAAGAAGATCTCGTTTATGATGGTAATGCGAAGACGCCTCTCGTTACAGTCAGAATCGACGGTAGGACTCTTGTATACGGAACTGACTATGACATTAATTATTTAAATAATACAGATGCCGGAACTGCTACGGTAAGGATCGTTCCTGCTCAGGGAACCGATCAGTATACTGGTTTTAAAGATGCTACATTTGAGATCACCCAGGCGACGAATAATATTAATGTCGAACCTGCTATTGCAGGCTGGACATGGAACAATACTCCGAGCGATGTTGATCCCGAACTTAAGGCCGAATTCGGAACACCTGAGTATTCTGTATATACGAATGCTTCCTGCACAGATGCAAGTAAAGTTCTCGGACCTTATTCGGCAACCGATTTGACGGAAGCGATGCGCAGTCTTGATGCCGGGAATTATTATCTCCTGGCCAATATAGAGGAAACAACCAATTATACCGGTGTATCGAAGATCGTTCCGTTTACTGTTTCACGTTGGAACATCACAGGTAATGTTACTGTCGAATTGCAGTATACACGCACACCTTACAACGAGTCATCACAGAAGCCTGAAGTTACCGTTAAGTACAATGGTGGTGAGATTCTCGATCCTTCCAACTATGTCGTTAACTATGATAATGATACGACCAGTGTAGGCACAAAGACTATCACCATAACAGGTGCTAATAACTGCCTTGGTTCAGTAACTGCACAGTATGAGATCGCACCTGTATGGACTGTTACATTCTATCCCGATCCGGGCACATTGGATGGCAGTGGAGATCCTTTGACAGTTACTGTAACAGATGGTGATAGTGTCGCCAGACCGACGAGTGATCCGATCTACTCCGGATACAGATTTGACGGCTGGTATTGGTACAGTAATCCTTCATCATTTGTTCCGTTTAACTTCGGATCAAAGGTCACGATGGATCTTGAAATATATGCTAAGTGGACTCAGTGGAGATATGTAACGCTTGTATTTAATAACGGCGAACCTGATCAGGAAGTCAGAGTCGGAAATGGTGAGAGAATGGATGAGCCTGCAGATCCTTCAAGAGAAGGTTATGACTTTGCCGGCTGGTACGGAGATCCGGGCCTTTCAAACAAGTGGAACAGCTTTAACGCTCCCATTGAGCAGGATTATAAACTGTATGCTGCCTGGTCGCCTCAGACACACACAGCTGCTTTCCAGATACTTGAAGACACTGAAAATACAGTGGATAATCAGGTGTTGGTATATCCTGCACAGTTGACCCGTCCTGTAGATCCTCTCCGTGAAGGCTATTATCTTGACGGCTGGTATAAAGATGAAGACTGTACACAGCTGTTTGAAGACTTTGATAAACCGCTGCCTAAAGATATTACACTTTATGCTAAGTGGAAGCTTCAGGAATATACGATCGTATTTGAGACAAACGGCGGTACAGAGATCCAGTCCCAGACACTTCATTATCAGGATGTGATCACTGAACCTCAGTTCCCTTCTAAAGAAGGCGGCGCAGTCTTTGGTGGGTGGTATACGGACGAGGAGTGTACAACGGCTTTTGAAAACTTCGATGTGGCCATTATCGACTTTGAGAAGCGTGTCTCAAAAGATCCGGTAGTTATAACTCTTTATGCGAAGTGGAATGATGAGTGAGTTAGCTGATATGAGACGTAAATGTAAGACAGCATTATCAAAAAGAACGGCAGATATCCTTCATAGCAATGATGGTGCCAGTATCGTATTGGTAACTATTATTTCCATAATAGTAATCGCCAGCATCTTAGTGCTTTCCGTAAATGTTAATACGTTGATGACTTCGGCTGACAGACAGTATTTCAGGGATCAGGCTTATGAGGCGGCAACGTCTATGGGTTCGGCAATCGACGGACTTATCAACCAGAATAAACTGCCTTTAGACAAATACGCTGACAGAGAATTGATCAGTGACTCGTCCAATAATGTCGATGTAACCGTTACGGTAAAGGCATTGGATACGAGCGTGAATACATACACTGTTACCGTGACTGCAACAACGGCAGGTGAGAGCTATATATATACCGCAACTTATTATGGCGCAAACACTACATACATGAGGGTTAGCTGATATGAAGCTGATTAGAAAGAACGGATATCTGTCAGATAATAAAGGTGAGACGATCGTTGAGGTCGTTGTAGCTTTTACGGTGCTGTCCATCATGATGGTGCTGTTCTCTCAGGGAATAGCGTATGCTTCTAACTCAAGTTTGCAGGCTGACAAAAACCGTGACAGTGCTGATAAGGCTATGACGGATCTTCAGGAACAGATAGCATTAAACAATGCTCCTCCTATAAAGATGCCTGTTATGAATTCCGATCCTAATGATCCGGTCGTTGTTTACAGACAGGTTTATAACGTTGATTCAAAGACCTATGTGGTCTATTCATCGAGTGTGGGCTGATATGAAGAATAAGAGTGCAGTACAAAGAAAGAAGCGTGGAATCACTTTAGTTGAGTTAGTTGCAGCAATGGCTCTGACGGCTCTCTTTGCTGTTGCTTGTGTAATGCTCATTCTTCCTGTCTCAAAAATATATACGCGCTCTCTTGAACAGAACAGGGTACAGATCGTAGCTGATTCAGTTGTCGATTCTCTGCGTTCGGAGTGTTCCAAGGCAATAATCACGGATACAGGAGACGTCTGGATCGCGGATATGGATGATTACAGCGGTCTTATAATGGATTCGGCGCAGCCCAGTTCAAGCGGCGGCAAGGTTCTTGTTTTTAGAAGAAACAACAATTATTGTGAGACAATCGCATCAAATTACGAGATTGGAGATGTGGTCGTTAATGCGATCCTTGCCAGAGATCAGGCTGAAGCTGATTATAAGATAACTGAAGGCGATGCATCGAGGATCACAAGCCGTTCGATTTATAACATGGAAGCTTCGGATAAAGAAGCAGGATTAATACATTACGGATACTACCAGAGCAAAACGTATGAGATCAGTCTGCACGGCAGCACTTATCCGTATGTTTATCCGGGCGAATACTATGATTTTACAAATCCTTTTGTACGCACCACATATCTTGGATGTACAGTCGATCTGAATTTCCGCGATCTTACATTTGACAGGGATAACCTGCCTGCTTATGTTATCTGTGATGTAACTGTAAACGACGATTCTGGCGCGGCTTATTCAAGAAGTGTAGCTCTCTGCTTCGGGTGAAAAGCCCTGTATTTACTGATGTTTAGCCGTTTTTGCTTTGATAATTCAGAGTTATCCGTTATTCCTACATGTATAGTTTCATTTACATTCCGTTTGCAAATAAGGTTATTTTCTCAATCGGATAAACAAATTGTTACCCAGTAGTGAATTGTGGCGGAAATGTGTTGAAGTCTGATTTGGGATGAGTTATAGTAAGACCATCAAGCAAGTCAAACACATTTGACAAATAACAAATCAAACAAACTCACTAACAGGGTGAATTAAAAAGGAGGTCACTAAAATGAAAAAAGTAGGTAAGTCAACTAAGAAGGGTTTCACATTGGTAGAGCTCATTGTCGTTCTCGTTATCCTCGCAGTACTTGCAGCTATGCTCGTTCCTGCACTCACCGGATACATCAAGAGAGCAAGACAGGAAAAGGACTATCAGATGGCAGCTACAGTTTTGACAGCAGCTCAGTCCGCAGCAACATATCAGTATTCTTTAGGTAATCCTAAAACAGGTACATTAGATATCAAGTTGGATACTGATTGCGGAAACAACACAACAGTTGCAGATTTGATCGGTGATGCTTCAGGTAAGGTAACTAACGTAGCGTTTAAATCTGACACTTCCGGTAGGATTACAACAGGAACAGTTGATATCAACGGATATACTTATACTTGGACTCCTACAACAGCTACATGGTCTGCAGCTCCTGCTTCTTCTACATAATAGCTGATTCAGAGTAAACCTAAACTAAATCAATAAAAGCAACCGGGTAACCCCCGGTTGTTTTTTGCTTTTACATATTTTTCTTTTTGCATCTCCCCACACAGTGTATAATCAAGGTCAGAAATATCCAGTTAAGGAGAATACTGATCTTGGTTTTTTCATATCCTTTGTTTGAGATACCTTTTATCGGCATATACCTGATCGTTCTTTCATTTGTGTTCGGTGCAGTTTTTGCGAGCTTTATTACCTGTACCGCCTGGCGTGTTGTCAGGGGAGAGGACTGGATGCTCGGGCATAGCCATTGCGATACATGCGGACATGAATTGTCAACTGCTGACCTTTTTCCGATCATTTCTTATATTGCTTTAAAGGGTAAGTGCAGATACTGCGGTTCGAAGGTTCCGCCGAGAGATCTTATTTTCGAGATCATACTGGGATGTGTATTTGCGGGAACACTGGCCTTGCACGGCGCTGTCGATGCTCCTGTCGTTGCTGCTTTGGTACTTGAAGTCCTTTTGCTCGGACTTTCCTTGGCTGACTGGGATTCAGGCGTCATTCCGAACGGATTCCTTGCAGCTATCCTGGTAGTATGGATCATGACAGTAGGATTTATGCCTGAGATGCAGGCATATGCTATTGAAGGCCTTATAGCTTCAGGATGCGTAGGATTGCTTATGGCCATTGCTACAGCTGTTATAGGCAAAGTAAAGAAGACCAAGATGAGTTATGGTCCTGTTAAGCTTGCTATGTGCCTGATGCTTTTCCTGAGGATCAGAGGGGCTTGTATTGCCGCCTGCGTTGCTGTTGTGCTTGGCATCATTTTCGCGCTTGTATGCAAATCCAAGAAGAGAAAGATAGCTTTGGCACCCGTGATCGCGATTGCAGTGATCGTTGCTTTGCTGCTTAAGGATGTGCCGATGCCGTTTGCCGGCTAACAGGGTTTGACTTTGGACTAGGTGTCCTATATAATATCCGAGTTTGAAATCCACGCACGAGAGGGGGGATAAAGATGTCTGAGATTAAAGTTAAGGAAGGCGAGTCCCTTGACAGTGCACTTCGCAGATTTAAGCGTTCTTGCGCAAAGTCAGGCGTTCTTGCAGAAGTTCGTAAGAGAGAACATTACGAGAAGCCTTCTGTAAAGAGAAAGAAGAAGTCTGAAGCAGCAAGAAAGAGAAAGCATTAATAAGACTTTAACAGAGGAGATGTCCCAAAAGGATGTCTCCTTTTTTCTTAAAACTTTTTGATCATATGCAACATTTTGCGTTAATTGATTGTATTTAAGATAATAACGAAGTTGCGAGGTGTGATCATGAAAGCGAATTCTTTTCCTATAGGCAGAGTCCTGATCATTGGCGTGGAGCTGTTCGCTCTCATAATGATCAATCTAATGTGTTATTTTGTTTTCTGGAATAGTTCAAATAACAATTCAAATAATCCGTATGCCATAACAGAAAGAAGCTATGAAGCTTATCCTGTATTCAGCGGTTACGTTTCGAAGATAGAGGTGCGTAATACTTTGAGTGATATTATCGAAGCAGAAGAAGGCGGATGGCAGGCATCTTCGGATAATTATGCAGCAGCAGATTATGTCGAGATAGGCGTTGAAAGGCTGAATTCTGCCAGGATAGAGGTCTCCAACGTTTCAGGTTCAAGGTGGTTTGAAGCCGGACCGATGACATATGTTTATGACAGCGTCTGCGACAACTGCGGAAATATCAAGATCTCCAAAAACCAGAAGGTTAATTTCGTTTACGATGAGAGAGACAGTGATTACTATACAAATGTAATCGCGATCAAGGGCAGCGCGAATCCTTTTGCCGGAGGACTCCTTTGGTTCATGATAATTCCGAGCGTTCTGATCCTGGTTTTCAGCATCGTACTCATGAATGCCGTCGTCAAGAAGAAGGCAGATGGTGAAAAGCGCCATAACGGAGCAATCGCCGTATCTGTTGTTATGATCGTTCTGTCAGCAATTTTCGCTTTTGGAGTATTCGGCGTCGGCACTTACCTGAAAAAAGCGAGTCAGACTACGTACCGCGTAAGGGCGCATGCTCCTGTTATTTATATTTACGGCAACACAGATGAATACGTCAATTTAAAACTTGATCTTAACGGCGATCTTACCTGCACATATCCGGAATACGATCCTGATGAGGGCTGGACTGTTTCCGCAACTCCTGACGGCATCCTGACTGACAGGAACGGCGATGATTACAGATTCCTTTTCTGGGAAGCAGATCTCGATATGGATTATGACCTTGATCACGGATTCTGCATCAGGGGATGTGACACCGAGGCTTTCCTCGATGACGCTCTCGAAAAGTTAGGCATGAACGATCAGGAAAGTGCTGATTTCAAGGGATACTGGCTGCCTTTCATGGAGAACAACGAATACAATGTCATTACGTTCCAGACGGATGCGTATACTGACGCGGCGAAATTGGTCTTCGATACTGAGCCCGATGTGGAGATCCGTGTGAACATGCTCTGGTATGCTTCTGACGAATATGTGGAGATACAGCCCCAGGAACTTAGCGGAATGAATCCGGCTTTGAGCGAGAGGCACGGTCTGGTCGTCTCGGAGTGGGGCGGAGAGGTTATCCCTAAGCCATAAAAACTCTTTTTATCTACTGCACTTTTAAGACAGTTTCTTTGTAAACTCAGCTTTTTCGGCTATAATATACTCAATAAAGATAAAGTTGAGATTTGATTTATGTTATTGACCGGTAAGAACTGGCGCTTATCGGCATCCCCAAAAGTTGCGGATGCTGATACGCTACTTGATGTGTTGCTTAGGAACCGCGGAATAACCGAAGGGCAGTCCGTAGAAAAATTTTTAGCAGAAGAAGACGGAATCTGGCACGATCCGTTCCTTTATAATGACATGCGCAAGGCTGTCGACATCATCAGCGAGACGATCGATGCTCACGGTAAGATCCTCGTATATGGCGATTACGACTGCGACGGCGTCACTGCTACTTCCATTCTCGTAAGATATTTCAGGAGTCATCAGGCAGATGTGCAGTATATCGTGCCTCACAGATCCGAGCACGGGTACGGACTGACTGAGAAGATAATGGACAAAGTTATCGAGAAGTCGCCGGATCTCGTCATTACGGTCGACTGCGGTGTTACGAACGTCGATACAGTCCAGGAACTCAAGAACAGGGGAATAAAGGTGATCGTAACGGATCACCATAATGTTAAGGACGAACTGCCGCCGGCTGACTGCGTTATCTGCGCAAAGAGGGCAGACAATACATATCCGTTCCTCGATCTTTGCGGTGCGGGCGTTGCTTTGAAGCTTGTTGAGGCTTTGGGTAAGGACGGAAGACATAAGGTTACGGGAAATATCTGGCGCCAGGCTGTAGAACTCGCAGGACTTGCTACTATTGCAGACCTCGTATCTGTTACAAACGAGAACAGAACGATAATCAAGCGTGCATTTAAGAGCATGAAGAATCCTTCAAATGTCGGCGTCGGCGTCATGAACGAGATGCTTCTGACACCCGGAAAGACATTGGATGAGACCTTTATCTCATTTAATTTCGTTCCCAGGATCAATGCCGCAGGAAGGCTCTACGATTCTGCAGACGCCTTAAAACTCTTCCTTGAGAATAATCCTTCGGAGGCTAAGATCGCAGCTCAGGACCTTACCAGGGAGAACGATGAACGCAAGGAGATCGAGGCCAAGGTTTTCGATGAGGCAAGGGCGCAGCTTGAGAATCCTTCAAGACCTGAGAGATGGTCGCTTACAAATACCTGCGGTCCCATTGTCGTATACGGAAAAGACTGGCACCAGGGCGTTCTGGGCATAGTCGCCGGCAAGCTGTCGCAATTTTATGGAAGATCGGCGCTTGTTTTCACTGATGATGCAACCGAACCCGGATGCGCAAAGGGATCCGGCAGGGCTTTCGGAGATTTCGATCTGTACGAATGCCTTGAGAGGATATCTGATCATCTGGTTAATTTCGGAGGCCATAAGAAGGCTGCCGGACTTCTTGTAAGGAAGTCT
The DNA here is from genome assembly GCA_000621765.1 of Ruminococcaceae bacterium AB4001. Lineage (GTDB taxonomy): Bacteria > Bacillota > Clostridia > Saccharofermentanales > Saccharofermentanaceae > Saccharofermentans. Next base: position 100,725 of record JHXJ01000003.1, on the reverse strand, counting down.
GAGATGGGCACCTTTATGGAGGCTCTCGAAAAGGAAGCTGCGCTGATATATGAGGAAAAAGGGCAGTCCGGCGAGGAAAACGAGGAAGATTCAATTAACGCCGAGTGCGAGATCCTTCCTGAAGGTCTGGATTTCGACTCCTACAGGGAAGTCTGCAAGTTAAGGCCGTTCGGTATCGGAAACCCCAAGCCCGTATTCATTACAAAGGGACTTGTTATAACCAATATTGCCCAGATGAGCGGCGGAGCTCATATCAGGCTCGACCTGACGGATAAGAGCGGGAATTTAACATTCTCTGCAGTGGGATTTGGAATGGGAGACTATTTCAACATCTTAAGGGCCGGTGACAGGGTCGATATCGCTTATACCTTAAACGAATACAGCTACCGCGGAGAGACGAGCCTGAGCCTGCATCTGGAGGACATAAAGCCCGAAGCACCGGACAGCTTTATGTGGAAAAAGGCCGATATCGCCGAAAAGCTCTATTTGAGCGGACTTGCGATGGACCAGATCGCCAAGATGGCTCCGGGTGAAGATATTGCCAGCTGCATGAGGCCGGATCCCGGTCAATACGCAGCCTGCTATAAGGCTATTGAGAAGTTCGGAGGTACTGCCATGTCGACAGTCGATCTTGAACTTCTTGCAAGATTGGTGTCGAACAATTATGATGTATCGATAACACCGTTTCAGGTGAAGCGATGCCTTGAAGTTTTCGCTGACTGCAGACTTATAAGGCTCAGGACCATAAGTCCTTTGAAAGTATGCTTCAACATCCTTCAAACGGGAGACAAGGTAAAACTCAGTGAATCTGAGGTATATAGGAGAATACAAGGTGTCTAAGGGCAAGAAAGACAGATCATTTGAAGCTGTTACGGAAACAGAAGTTCAGGAAGAGGCGGAACGCGCCTATCTTCTTGATGACAGTTTGGTGCCCGATATTCCCTCTGACATGAGCGAGCGCTTCAACGAGATCATAGAGCTCTATGACGAATATGCGCGCGCTGCAAACCTTGATGAGAAAGATATTGCAAGGGACAACGAGCAGATGAGGAAGGCGTTTGTTTTCGCCTTTAAAGCTCACCGTCATCAGAGACGTAAGACAGGCGAGCCTTATATCACTCATCCTGTCGCCGTAGCAACCATCCTTGCAGACCTCAAGGTCGATTCAAACACGATCATCGCTGCTCTTTTGCACGACACGATCGAAGATACGATAGTAGATAATGCCATGGTCACCGAGAAGTTCGGTGCAGTCGTATGCAGCCTTGTTGACGGCGTTACCAAGTTGAATACAAAGCTCGACAATGTCGTCTACAATTCGAAGACCGATATTCAGGCATCCAATGTCCGTAAGATGGTCATGGCGCTGACAGAAGACGTCAGAGTCATCTTTATCAAGCTCGCTGACCGTCTTCACAATATGAGGACTTTAAAGTTCCAGACGCCCGAAAAGCAGATCGAAAAGGCACAGGAAACGCTTGATATCTATGTTCCTTTTGCCGGAAGATTCGGTATCTACAAGATCAAGTGGGAATTAGAGGACCTCTGCTTAAGATATCTCCATCCCGACGATTACTATGAACTGGTCAAGCTCGTTAACGGCAACCGTGCCCAGAGAGAAGACTTCATGGAGGATGTTGTTTCCGAGATCAGGTCTAAGCTCGAGGAAAACGGCATCGACCATTACGACATTGAAGGCCGTCCGAAGCATTTCTACAGCATTTATAAGAAGATGCACGAAAAGGGTAAGACGATCGATGAGATCTACGACCTTTTCGCGTGCAGGATCATAGTTGACGAAGTCATAGAATGCTATCAGGTACTCGGTATCATTCACGAGATGTACCAGCACGTTCCGGGACGCTTCAAGGACTATATCGCAATGCCGAAGGAGAACAAGTACCAGTCGATCCATACGACTGTTGTAAGCCATACAGGCACTCCTTTCGAGGTCCAGATAAGGACTTTCGCGATGCACCAGATCGCCGAGTTCGGTATCGCCGCACACTGGCATTACAAGGAAGCCGGAAATTCACACGAATTCAAAGCCGACAGGTACGACCGCAAGATCGACGAGATGAGGCAGATCATCGATTCCCAGAACGAGCTCACCGATTCAGGCGAGTTCCTGGAATCCCTGAAGATGAACATTGCGCCTGACGAGATCTTCGTATACACGCCGAAGCATGAGGTAATCAAGCTTCCGAAGGGATCCTGTCCGATCGATTTCGCGTATGCGATCCACTCCGGCATCGGAAATCACATGCACGGCGCGAAGGTTAACGGACGTATCGTTCCGCTGTCTTATGAACTCAAGAACGGCGATATCGTCGAGATCTTATCGAGCAGCAAGATCGTTAAGGGCCCTTCAAGAGACTGGGTCACGATCGTCAGGACTGCAAACGCTAGAAGTAAGATAAATGCATGGTTCAAGCGTGAGGCTAGGGCCGACAATATAGCTACGGGTAGAGAACTCCTTACGAATGAGATCATGCGTAACGGTTTCGATCCGAACAAACTCCTGATGCACAAGTCCATCGAGGTTATCTTGAAGCGCAACAATTTCCAGTCTCTGGAAGACATGTTCGCTGCTTTGGGATACGGAAGCATCAGCGTAAGCAAGGTGTTCTCCAGACTCCGTGACGACTATATCAGGAATATCTCTGAAGAGGAGCGCCGTGCGCTCGGATACAGGGTCACAGCCGACGGCAATGTCGCATACAGCCCGCAGGAGATCCCGATCGAACTCGGCAAGGCCGACCAGACACGCAATGTTAAAGGCACAAAGAGCAAGCAGCCTGCACAGCCTGAACCCCAGAAGCAGGTATTGTCGATCGATGGCGCAACGCTCACGGCTCTCGGCGCAGATCCGCACCAGACTGCCGTTCCCGGTGCGAAGCCCAACGATGCGATTGCGCATGCAGCAAGCGCCAAGCCTTCAAGGAACGCGCGTGCCGATGCCGCAAGACGCGCGCACAGCAGCGATGTCGTTGTCGTTAACGGTCTTGATACCATCATTACCCATATTTCCAACTGCTGCCATCCGATCTTCGGAGACGAGATCATCGGCTATATTACTCAGGAAAAGGGCGTAGGTATCCATAAGGTCACATGTAATAACATCCAGAATATAATCAGGAACCGCGGAGTCTCCCAGAAAGCTGAAGAGAGATACCAGCGTCTCGTAGCCGTACAGTGGCTATCGAAGGCGAAGTTCTCTACTTATGAAGTATGTCTGGTGATCGTCGCCGTAAAGCGTCCCGGTCTTATCATGGATGTTATCGATAAGATGAACAGCGAAAAGATCGACGTCGACAAGATCAATACTGTTCTGACAGGCCCTGAGGCACGTCTTTATGCCAATATAAACATCTCGAGCCGTGAACAGCTCGACCGTATCTGCGAAAAGCTTCTGCAGGTAAAAGATGTTATTGAGGTCAACAGAAACTGATCAGGATCACGTATCCCCGTAATATTCATCGTCATCAAGGCCGCCGACATAACTTATGTTGAATATTATCATCGGCTTTTTTCCTGATTTCGAGTGAACGAAATTCTTGATCTGCTCCCTGAAATTACGCTTCTGAAGGAAAGCTTCAATGCTTCCTGCCTTGTTGCTGGCCTGCTTTAAAAGGCTGTCAACCTTGTCGGATATGAGCTCATAAAGGACATCGATGTTCTCTTCGTCATCAAAGCATCCCAAAGAATTGACCGCAGGACTGCAGGCGAGATCGCCCGTTTCCTCGTCGACCGTAATAGCGATCGCGAGACATCCGTCTTCACTCAAATGAATCCTGTCGGTAAGCACCCTGTCGTCAGCATCTACAGTTCCTGCTCCGTCGATGAGAACAGGGGAGGCAGGGACATGGTCCTTTATCTTTGCGCCTTCCTGATTGAGTTCAAGGACATCGCCGTTTTCGAGGATATAGATGTTGTCTTCGTTCATGCCGAGATTGATCGCCATCTCTTTGTGGAGGTAGAGCATCCTGTATTCGCCGTGAACGGGGATGAAGAACTTCGGCTTTATGAGCGTGTGAAGCATCATGAGCTCGTCCCTGTAAGCGTGGCCGGATACATGGACGTCGGCAAGTGACTGGTATATAACGTGTGCGCCCTTTTTGTAGAGCTCGTTAATTACGCGGTATATGGGCTTTTCGTTGCCCGGGATAGGGTCAGCCGATATGATGACAGTATCGCCCTTCTGGATATCAACGGACCTGTGTGAATTGAACGCCATGCGCGTGAGAGCGCTCATAGGCTCTGCCTGTGAACCGGTGGTGAGGATAACGATCCTGTTGTCCGGATAATTGTCGATCGAGTCGATGTCGATCAGCGTGTCAGGCTGGATATCGATGTATCCCAAAGTGTTTGCGATATTGAATACCTGTACCATCGAGCGGCCCGAGAGGCATACGTGTCTGCCGTACTTTTCGGCTGCGGTGATTATCTGCTGCATTCTGTGTACATGAGAGGAGAATGTGGCTACGATTATCCTGCCTTCAGCCTTGCGGAAATAATGCGAAAAAGCTTCGCCGACATGCTTTTCGGACGGTGAAAAACCTTCGACCTCGACGTTGGTGGATTCGCACATGAACATCAGGACGCCTTCTTTGCCGAGTTCGCCCAGACGCTGCAGATTAATGGTCTTTCCGTTGATCGGCGTATAGTCGATCTTGAAGTCGCCCGAATGAACGATCCTTCCGACGGGAGTATTGATGCAGAGCGCGTATGAATCCGCGATGGAGTGGTTTACTCTGATGAATTCAGCGGAAAAGGACTTGCCCAGGCTTATAATGTCGCCGTTCTTGCAGGTCGTAAGCTTTATACCTTCAAAGGGAACGTTCTTATCCTGGAGCTTCAACTTGATAAGCTCGATCGCCATTGTTCCGCCGAAGACGGGGCACTTGATCTCCCTTAAGAAATAGGGAAGTGAACCGATGTGGTCTTCGTGGCCGTGAGTGATAAGAATACCCTTTATCTTTTCCTGGTTGCGCCTTAAGTATGTGAAATCAGGGATAACGCAGTCAACGCCGGGCATATTCTCTTCAGGGAAACTCATTCCGCAGTCGACTATGATTATGTCATTACCATATTCGAAGGCGGTCATGTTCTTGCCTATCTCGCCGATTCCGCCCAAAGGTATTATCTTTACCGGATTCGTGTTCTTGTATTTCGGATCGTTAAATCCGTGTCTTTTAGAATTGCTGCTCATAATTGTTCCTTCAATATAAACGCAAATACTTCTCGGGAAGTGAGAAGTATCTTGCGAGTGATTAACTGTTTACTGTGCAATTACCGTACGTTTGCAAGTAGCGTAGTTGCCTGACTCACCGTCTTCGGCGTAGATATCGATGTGATATCCCTTAACTCCGCCGCCCCTGTCTTCAACGGTGTAGTAGCCGTCTCCGCCGAGCGGATCGTTCTCGATATAGATGACGGTTCCTGCAGGGAAGATGCTCCAGTCAGCTGCGCAGGTACGGCCTTCGGTACAGGTGGTACCCGTAGCCGTGCTCTTGCTGTAACCGCCGTTAGCGGTAGGCTGAGGGCCGTAGAATGTTATCGTACAGACATGACCTTCACCGGAAGGTGCGGGTTTCTGCTCTTCAGTGGTCGACTTTGTAGTCGATGCTGTTGTCGATGATGTCGGCTTCGAAGTCGGCTTGGGCTTAGGTGTCGGGGTAGACGTAGGCTTTGTCTCTGTAGTAAGAGAAGACTTAACGTAATTTCCGTTATAAGTCTTATACCAGCCGTTCGAAGTTACTGCTATAACGTCGATCTGGTCTCCTGCGAAAACATTCTTTACTACATCGTATTCCGTTCCGGGACCTTTTCTTACGTTAACGGTCGTCTTGGCATAAACGGCAAGATACAGTTCTTTCTCTGTAATAGCTGCCGTTGTCTCTGCTGTTGTTGTCGTTGTTGCTTCGGTTGTTGTAGCAGCAGTTGTAGTTGCTGCTGAAGATGCAGCTGATGTTTCTGCTGTCTCGGAAGAAGTAGCAGATGTGTTTTCTGTAGCATCAGCGCTGTTTTCGGAGGACGCTTCTGAAGTGGAAGGCTCTGTGACATCTGCTGAAGATTCGATCACATAGATCGTAACTTCAACTGTCGTCTCTGTCATTTCAGAAACCTGGGTATCGGCAGTAGTCTCTGCAACGGTCTCGGCGGGAACTGCTGTGACAGCTGGACTGTCCAGCGCCGAATCAACCGCGAAAGTCGCAGTTGCGCAGAGTGAAACGAGCACACAGCAATTAACAGCTGAGATGACCTTAGCACGTGTAATGTTATAGAACTCTTTTATTCCGACCAGTTTCAAAAAATCTGTCTCTCCTTGCTTTGCCGACATGATTCATGAGGGCATAATTTCATAGATTATTATATCATAAATGAATTTTTGGGCATTCTTAGTGGGAAATAGGGTATTTTTGTATGGATTCCGACCACAGCCACATCGAGTCTCTTTACCGCAAAAGTGATTTTGAGTAAAGCGTTTTTCGCAATTTGTCAATGTAATGTCACAACGTTGCAAAGCATGACATATTATATCCGTCTATAATCTAGACACCAACACGGGAGTCTGAAAGAGGGGGGAGAGCAAATGTCGTTGGGACGAGTCCGCAAACCGGCCAGAAGAGAAAGCTACGGCACGACTGAACGCGATGTCGAAAACAAGCGCGCACGCGTTTACATCATTTGCGCTCTGATCCTTATTATCTGCGGCATTCTGGATGTTATCTTCCTCATAGGACTGCTTGATTTATAAATCGATTTATAACCGGCGGCTGGTAACACAGCCGCTTTTAATTTTCGTTTTTTTTTCAATAGTTACGGCAGACTTACGGCATGGCCGTAACTTTATCTATAAGAATTCACGAAAATCGGAATTATTGCATACATAGTTACGGCATGGCCTCAACTTTGCCGTAACTTTTCGAGTGTTCATCAAAAAGCTTGGCTAAAAGCCCGCCGCCTGTCGAATTGCAAAAACACCCCCTCTCGTATATACTTACACCCGTAATATATAAATAAATAATAGGGAGCAAGATATGAGAGTTTCTAATCTTTTCATGGCTACACAGAGAGAGGTTCCTGCAGACGCAGAGATTCCTTCACACAGACTGATGCTCAGAGCGGGTCTTATCCGCAAGATGGCTTCTGGAGTATATTCCTTCATGCCTATGGGCTACCGCACATACAAGAAAGTCGAAGCGGTCATCAGAGAAGAGATGGATAAGGCAGGAGCACAGGAACTCATAATGCCGGCACTTCTTCCTGCTGAGGCTTATCAGGGTTCAGGCAGATGGGAGAAGTTCGGACCTGAGATGTTCAGACTTACAGACAGAGGCGGAAGAAATTTCTGCCTTGGTCCTACGCATGAAGAGCCTTTCACTGAGGCTGTCAGAGATTCCATCAGATCTTACAAGCAGCTTCCTGTAACACTTTATCAGATACAGCATAAGTACAGAGATGAGAAGCGTCCGAGATTCGGTGTTATCAGAGCAAGAGAGTTCGTCATGAAGGATGCTTATTCCTTTGATGTTGACGAGGCTGGTCTCGACATCTCCTACAAGAAGATGTACGACGCTTACAGGGCTATTTTCGACAGACTCGGATTGGATTATACGATTGTTGACGCTGACTCAGGCGCAATGGGTGGTTCCGGTTCACAGGAGTTCATGGTTAAGAGCGAAGTCGGCGAAGATGCAATCTGCTTCTGCGATGAGTGCGGCTATGCTGCAAACGAGGAGAAGGCAGGCTGGGCAAGAGGCGCAGCTGATACAGCTGAAGAGCTTGCTATCGAGAAGATCCACACTCCTGACGTAAAGACTATCGAAGAACTTTGCGGATATCTCAACTGCGGACCTGACGCATTCGTTAAGACGATCCTTTACAACATTGACGGCAAATTCGTTGCTGCTATGTGCAGGGGCGACAGAGACATCAATGAGACAAAGCTCGGTAACCTCTACGATGCAACAGAGATGGAGCTTGCAGCGTTTGCAGATGTTGAGATGATCACTGGCGCAAAGGTCGGTTTTGCAGGCCCCGTAGGACTTAAGCAGAAGATCGATATCGTTGTTGACCCTGAAGTTACAGGCATGAAGAACTTCGTAGTCGGCGCATGCGAGACAGACTATCACTTCAAGAACGTTAATATCGGCAGAGATTTCGAAGCTGATAAGGTCGCTGATATCACAAATGCTAAGGCAGGCGATATCTGCCCTAAGTGCGGCAAGGGTAAGATCGGCATGGCACGTGGTGTCGAGGTCGGTCACATCTTCAAGCTCGGAACAAAGTATTCCGATGCTTTGGGATGCATTTACCTTGATAACAACGGTAAGGAACACAGCATGGTAATGGGATGCTACGGTATCGGCGTATCCAGAGTCATCGCTGCCATCATTGAGCAGTATCACGATGACGACGGTATCATCTGGCCTTCTATCGTTGCTCCTTACAAGATCATTGTCGTTCCTACAAAGGCTAATGACGAAGAGATAATGGGTGTTGCGGAAAAGATCTATAACGACCTTACTGCAGCAGGTTGCGAAGTCCTTATCGACGACCGTAACGAGAGACCCGGCGTTAAGTTTAAGGATGCTGATCTCTTGGGTATCCCGCTCAGGATCACAGTCGGCAGAAGAGCCGGCGAAGGCATCGTGGAAGTCAAGAGAAGAGATTCCGCTGATGCATCTGAGATCACGGTTGATGAGGCAGTTAAACTCGCAAAGGAGATCTGATAAGTGTTTTTGAGGATAATTACATCCTTGATACTTTGCGCTTCTTTCACGCTCGGATCGTTTCCGGTCCTGAATAGGAAAGGTGATTTCGTGCGTGCGTCTTACGACTCCTATACTCTGACACTTTGTGACGGCGAGACTCTTGATATAAGGCTTGCCGGTGGAAAAATCCTGTTTGGAGGTTCAGCTTCAGACAGGGAGTATTCCATTGCCCTCTGCAAGGCGAAGTCCCATAATGTCGTAAGAAATTTCTCTGGAGGCGGAACCTCGTTTACGGTTGACGTAGCCCATTACATGGATGAAGACACGCTCTATACCGTTATCATTTCATATGAGGTTTACGGCGTTACTGTCACATGCGGAGATAACATAATCTTCAAAACCGGCGATGACGTTCATTTCTGGAAGTCAGTCAACTATGAGTACAATCTGGAGACATGTTCAGAGCTTTGGACTGATGAGCAGTCCCTTAAAGAATGCCTCGAACCGATGAACGATGTCGAGTGCGATGATCCGGTCCTGATCGCTTATTCAGACCGAATCTGCGCTGGTGCTTCCGATGACTGGGAGAAAACATTCCGCATCTACTATTACATTGCGAGCGAAATGGCTTATGACCAGGCTGAAGCAAATGATTCTTCCGGCGGATACCAGGACGGCGCAGTTTCCGTGCTCAGAGACGGAAAGGCGATCTGTGAGGGATTCGCCAATGCATTTGCGGCTCTTTGCAGAGCACAGGGCATTCCCGCAGTCGTTGAATTCGGCATCGGTTTTGGAGACTATGACGAGATGACCACGAGAGTTCCGACTGCCGAAGACTGGGCAGATCACGCTTGGGCGGCAGTTTTCCTTGGCGGCAAATGGCATTTTGTAGATCCCACATACGATATGGCCAGGGTTTACAACGGCAGAAACGACGTAAAGACATATGCGGAAGAGACATCTTATTATCTTCTGCCCCTTGAAGCATTTTCTAACGATCACAGGATCTACGATGCTGACACAGGACACGGAATACCTTCAGCAGGAATCTGCGGCGATGATGCAACTTACGAGATCACGAGAGACGGCACCTGCCATATTTCAGGTTCTGGAAGGATAAAGATGCCTTCAGGCGTTAATTGCTTCAGGAAAATAGTTTTCGAGCCGGGGAGCAACATTACGACGATATCGAAGGATTGTTTCAGCGACTGTGACCTGATCACAAATGTTATCATTCCTGATACCGTGAAAAGGATCGAGGACGGCGCTTTCGATACCTGTGAGGATCTTGAATATGTCTATCTGCCTGAAGGTCTTGAATACATAGGTGACGAGGCTTTCGATTACTGTGATGAATTGAGCTATGTATGGATACCTGATTCGGTAACTCATATCGGGAAGTGGGCATTTGACGACTGCCCGAGACTTTTTATCAGCATCCCGTCCCATCTGGATGGTTTCAATGACGATTACGATATGAAACCGATGTTTATCGAGAGACACTAACGGCCCAAGAGAAGCGCTGCTTTCTGACGGGCGGGCTTTGGAGAATTGTATGGCTTATATTGAATTCAGAGATGTAAAGAAGATCTATAAGACCGGATCAGTCAATGTTACTGCGCTTGACGGCTGTGATTTCTTTATCGAAAAAGGTGAGCTCTGCGTTATCGTCGGACAGTCAGGCGCCGGCAAGACGACTCTGCTCAATATTCTCGGCGGGATGGACAGACTCACGAGCGGTGAGGTATATCTCGACGGTAAAGAGATCTCCAAACTTGGCAGCAACGAACTTGCATTATTCAGGAGACAGAGCGTCGGATTCGTTTTCCAGTTTTATAACCTGATTCCTAATCTTACCGCGCTCGAAAATGTTGAGATGGCGGCACAGCTCGTAAAAGATCCGATCGACTGCGATCTCCTCATGGATGAAGTCGGCCTGAGCGGCAGAAAGAGCAACTTCCCGGCGCAGCTTTCAGGCGGCGAGCAGCAGCGAGTCGCGATTGCAAGGGCTATCGCTAAAAATCCGAAACTCCTTTTATGTGATGAGCCTACCGGTGCTCTCGACTATCAGACGGGTAAAGCCATTTTGAAACTGCTTCAGTCGTTAAGTATCGAAAAGGGCATGACCGTCGTCATAATCACGCATAACTCATCGCTTACTGCGATGGCAGACAGAGTAATCAGAGTCAAGAACGGAAGGATCATCAGCAATATAGTTAATGAGCACCCCGTCAATGTAGATACGATTGAATGGTAATGAAACCTTACGCCAAGACTGTCTTAAGATCGATCAGAATGACCTTGCCGAGATTTATCGCGATATTTGCGATAATCGCGCTCGGTGTGGGCTTTTTCGCCGGCCTCAAGGTAACCACGCCTTCGTTCATCACGACAGCGGACAGGTACACGAAGGATCTGGCGATGTTCGATTTCAAGCTTCTTTCGACCATTGGTTTTACTGATGAAGATATCGAGGAATTATCCAGGCGCACATCATGTGTAGTCGAAGGTGCATATTCGGCGGACTGCGCGGCGCTTTTAGGCGACAGCCAGAGTTCCTCTACGGTGCGTTTTCTTTCGATAACCAATAACGTAAATAAGATCAGACTTGAATCGGGAAGACTTCCTTCAAGACCCGATGAGATAGTGATCGATGCATATAATTATCCGACGATAGCTGAGGGAACGAAGCTCGTAATTACTGACGAGACATCTGATAAAGCTTTGAAGATGTTCAAGTACAGGGAGTATACGGTTGTCGGAACAGCAAGATCTCCTTTATTTCTTAATTTCCAGCGCGGCACTTCAGATGAGGGTTCGGGAAGCGTTTCATTCTATGTATGCGCGCTCCCTGGTGCCTTTGATTCGGAATACTACACGGAAGCTTATCTTTATGCTGACACAGGCCTTTATCTGTATTCTGATGAGTACAAGGAATGGGCGGAGAATTCAGAGGCTCAGTATAAGGTCATGCTTTCGAGCGTCATTAATGACAGATTCGAAGGACTCTTAAGAGAAGAATACGATAAGCTCTACGAAGGTATCGAAGAGTTTGATGAAGGGATCGATGACGGCCGCAAAGAGATTGAAGATGCAAGGAAAGCGCTTGATGACGCAAAGGCGGAACTTGAGAAAGCGCAGGCAGAGATAGACAAGAACCGCGAAGAACTGGCAGCAGGCAAAGAGCGGCTCGACAGTTCGAAAAAAGAGATCGACGAGTACCGCAAGGAACTTACGTCGACAAAGGTCCTTCTCGATGCAGCAGGACAGAGAGCCGAGAAATCAAAACAGGAATTGGATGACCTTAAGACGGAGATCGATTCGCTCTACAGCGAGATCATGGAAGGCCGTTCTGAGATAAGAAGATCAAGAGCCGAGATCGATGCAAGGATATCTACGCTTGAATATCTGATCAAGACATATAAGTCGGTAGTCGCCACTATCGATGCCGGATTGGAGAACAACAAGATTAGGCTTGAGGAAGCCGAGAATGACTGGCAGAGAGCCGCCATCCAGGCCCAGATAGATCTTCAGAATGAGTCAAGGGAGAACAATCTAAAGGCGATAGAAGACGCTGAGGATGAGATAGAGCGTCTTAACGGAAAATACGAAGAATTAGACGAGCAGGAAGTTGCCATCGCTGAAAAGCAGAAGGAATACGAAAAGAAGATTGCTTCGTATAACGAGAAGTACAAGTCGTATATGTCGGATAAGCTCCAGTACGATACCGGTGTCGGACAGTATGAAAGTTCAAAGGCACAGTTTGACAGTGCGTATTCGCAGTATCTTAACGGAGTATCCCAGTATAATGAAGGCCGCAAGAAACTTGAAGAAGCGCAGACAAAAGTCGATGACGGCTGGAAGGAATACCGTGAAGGTATCTATGAACTCTGGAAGGGATATTCGGAGTTTTCGTACAAGGCCGAGACGATATTCAGGTCTGATCTGGTATACGGATATATGCTCATTGACAGCGTTGATGATCCTGAGACATATATCCTCGGAAGAGATAAGAATACAGGTTATGTCTGCTTTGACAACGATTCGAAAATAGTCGACGGTATCTCGACGGTATTCCCTGTATTCTTCTTCGCGATCGCTGCTCTCGTTTGCTCGACGACGATGAGCAGAATGGTAAGCGACGAGAGAGGCATCATCGGAACGATGAGAGCCCTTGGTTATTCTGATATTTCGATAGTCATGAAATACGTTATCTACGCAGGTTCCGCTTCTATTCTCGGAGGAATACTCGGATTCATGGGAGGAACTAAGATATTCCCTGCGGTTATCTGGGAAGTTTATGCGATGATGTACGGATTTACGGATCTTACTTTCGCAACGAGCATACCACTTTTCGTTCTTTCTTTGGGCGTTGCACTGTTATGTACTGCCGGTGTTACGGTATTTACCGCAGCGTCCACATTGAAGGGAATGCCTGCTGAACTTATCAGACCGAAGGCACCTCTTCCGGGCAAGCGCATACTTCTTGAATATGTCGGCTTTATCTGGAAGAAACTCAAGTTCCTTCATAAGGTATCGCTCCGTAACGTATTCCGTTTTAAGAAAAGAATGTGGATGATGATCGTCGGCATCGCCGGATGCACGGCACTACTTATTACGGCATTCGGTCTGCACGATTCCATCTGTAATATCGTTGATACACAGTTCGATAACATCATGAGATACGATCTGGTTGTAACTTTCGATGACAAATACAGACAGTCCGAGATCGAGGATGCTGCATTAAAGACACTTCAGGATACCGGCGTTAAGTACGATTACGCGGTGGTTAAGAACGATACTGCCAAAAACGACGGTTCGGGATATGTCAGGGATCTTTCCATTTTCATAACGGATGACAAGGATGCGCTTACGATCTTCGGTCTTACCGATTACAGGACAGGCGAACAGCTCACCTGGCCCGCTGACGGTGAGGTTGCTGTATCACAGAAACTCGCGGACAAGAATAACGTGAAAGCCGGAGGCGAGATAACATTGCTTTATGGCGATGAAGAGCGCCCCGTAACGCTTAAGGTCAGTTCGATCTTTACTAACTACACTTTCCATTATGTCCTCATGACACCTAACACATACAGGGAAGTTTTCGGCAAGCCATACACGCCGGAAACGCTCCTGATAACCACTGAAAGCAAGTCTCATGAAGATGCTTATAAAGTTGCTGAATACCTTTCCGAAAACTATGAGATCATGACGTGGTCTTCCACGGCTGATTCCAGGGAAAGTTTTGCCAAGACAATGGAGAGGATGAATTACGTCATAGTCCTGGTCATCGTGTGTGCGGCTGCGTTAGCGTTTATCGTGCTTTTCAACCTTAATAACATCAACATCACGGAGCGTATCAGGGAGATCGCAACACTGAAGGTCATGGGCTTTAACAGGGTCGAGACAGGCGCATACGTTACGCGCGAAAACATCATGCTGGTAATTATGGGATATTTCGTAGGAATACCTTTGGGAATCCTTCTGCACAGATTCGTCATGGCGCAGATAGCGATGGACATGATCACATACGATATCCGTATAGATCTTATCAGTTATGCATATTCGCTTGCTTTTGTCATTGCTTTTTCGACTGTTGTTAACCTTATAATGAGGGCAAAGATCGAGAAGATAGATATGGCAGAGTCTTTGAAGAGCGCAGAGTAAATAATCATTTGTTCCGGGAGCGAAAACATGAAACGTAAAAGCAATTCCGACAGAAGAATAGTTATAGGTTCAGGCCTGATGGCAATGATGCTTCTTATAAGCAGCTGCTCAGCCGGAGAGACTGTTGTTACGGAAATCTCATCGGAAACGTCTGCGGTGACAACAGAGACATCTGCTGAAATAACAGAAACTGATACGGATACTTCCGACTATCCTGAAGAAGAATATGATTTCATCTGGTTAGGCGATGAGAACCGTGCTTTTGATGAGCGTGTAAAACAGAAATTTAACGGGATCAGTTTGTTTGGTTACCTTAATGCTTATGGTTATACCGACGAGCTGAACAGGGAATTGACTGATTATGTCAATGAACATTATGGGACTGATTACCATCATGTTCCGTTTTCTGAAGTAAGATACTTCGGCGGATATGTCGGTTATGGAGATATATTCTACAGATACCGTGAATATGAGCTCTTCTACAATAATTGTCTGAAGGGTGGCGATCTCATCGACAGCCGTTTATGCAACAAACTGCTCATGAGTTATCTCATCAAGTATGAAATACCGTTCGGCTACAGGATCCCGTCTGAAAACATGATGGATTTATTGGGGTATGATGACATAGGTAATGCCGGCAGTTTTGATTATCTGTATGAAGATGATGAAAACGGAAACGACAAAAGAATGCTCGGTAATTATGATCGTGATTATGAATACGACAGAAAAGAAACCTTTACTGTTTTGATGCTTTACAATGGTTTTATCGGTCAGATGGCTTATAGTGAAATTATCCCGGTAAAAGACCTGTTTACCACAGATTCGAAATATACGGAAGCCTGTATAAAAGCCCGCAGCATCTTTAATGAACACTTGAAAACGTGTTTTGGTGAGAACGGTCCGCAATTAGGCGAACTCATTACGGAAGAACAGTATTATGCGATTTTCGGCGAGGAACCGGTCGCCATTCCTAAGACCATGTCGGAATACAAGGCGTTAGCCGATGAATGGAATTCTCTTCATTCTAACGGATTTGATTCCCTGGCATATGAGCTTTCAGATGTTTATGGAGTCATCTCGGGAGGTATGTTTGGTAATTCCGGGAGCAGCATGGATGACACCATTTACGAATGGGGAAATGTATCAGAACTCCTCGTCTGGACGAGCGTGATGCAGCTTACGGAACCATGGGCTCTCATCGATCTTGATGAAGACATCAGGGTCTATCTTCCTGACGGATTCCTTCATAACCTGCAGTACGATGAACCGGTTACCATGAGAGATCTCATGAACCATACGGCAGGATGGGGAGAAGGAGAATTGATAACTGAGATAGACAGGTCATCCCAGGCCATGACTCTTGGGGATATGCTTTATAAAACAGAGCCTTATCAGACATTCCGTCCGGGTGAGGTCAGCAGTTATTCAAGCTGGGATGCGGCTCTGGCAGCATACATAATAGAGTGCGTAACAGGTCAGACTTACGTTGAATATGTCAGAGCCAACATTTTCGACCGTTTGGGAATGGAGCATACAGCGATCTGTACAGATCACAGCGATAATGCATGGGTGAGCGAAAGATATCAGGAGAGAACACCTTATATTTCTAACGTTTCATTATGGTCCCCCTACGGATATTCTGCGAAGCATGTCTCACTTTATCCTTCATGTGCTGCTGTAGGAACCGTCTCTGATATGGCATTGTTCGCACAGAGTTTTGTAATGGAAGACCATCCGCTGTTTAAGAGCGGGGAGACAATAGATATATTCCTTTCCACGTCAGCTTATCTGGGCGATACCGATATCGCTCTATGCTGTAACGGCTTTTTGCCAGGTGACCGCAAGGATGCCCATCTTTCCGGATTTGATATTGCAACAAACAGCGGCTGTTCCGGACTTTTCATTGATCTCGAAAAAGGTCTTTCCCTGGTCGTGATGGAAAAAGGCGGTAATGCTGACTTCTCCGAAGCCTTTTTCGGACCTGAAATAAGCCCGGATCTTACAGGGTACAATTCATCCGATGCACAGGTTGCTGATATCTCAGGCATTTATCTTCCCGTTGCAGCGAAAAAGCAGGGCATATACAAATTGATGAATCTGTTTTCTTCGTTCACTGTAACTTCAAACGGACAGGAAGGATACAAAATTACGGGTGTCGGAACTATTAAGCAGGTTTCGGGAAGCCTTTATGAGCTGGATACAGGGACAAATAAACTTCCTTCGTATGTTTTCCGGACTGAAAACGGTGAAACGGTCATTACGACAGGTCTCCAGAGCTATATGACAGACAAGGATATTTCTTCAAAGGTAATTCTCCTTGCAGTACTTGCGCTTATGGCTGTAACGGGTATCATCCTGATACTCTGCAAGCTGGTCCTGATCATCATAAGAAAGTATAAGAAGTATTCCGGCGCACCGGTGATCGTAATATCACAGCTGTTCAGAGCTGTCAGCGTAATGACGCCTCTGCTCCTGGTTTATGAGGTTTATGAAACGGATGGTCTATTTGACCTGAGACCGTATATTTTCGCCGGTGCTGCAGCAGTCTGCATGCTGGTATTTGCAATATCGTTCATAGTGATCCTGACAAGGCTCTTTTCGAGAAAAGAAAAAGCGTGGCCGAAAGTCAGGTATGGCCTGAGTCTTCTCAGCAACGCTGTCTCGATTGCAATTATTGTTGTGGCTTTCGATATATTGGATATCCTGCCTAACGTCCTGCAGTTCCTCTAAAAATGATCACTCGCCGTTCATCCAGCTCTGGTGATAGTTCTTGCGGCGGTACTCTTCCGGAGTCATGCCGGTAGACTTCTTGAAGACCTGTATGAAGTGTGACTGGGATGAGAATCCGAGATAATTGGCTATCGTCAGGGAAGACTCATCCAGATGTCTTAACATGTTGCACGCAACGTTGATCTTCTGGTCCCTGATGTAACGGCTTAATGTAATGCCCATTTCCTGCTTAAAGAGCTTGGAAAGATAGCTTGCATTAAGGGACAGGGAGTCTGCTATGGATTCAACTGTAAGATTTTCCTGGATGTGAGATCTGATGTAATCGATGGCGACTACGATATGGCGTGATACGACACGGTTCTTGGCAAGGTCGCTCATCTTGCGGCAATAGGTGCGGAGAAGCTCATTCTGGATGTTATTTACTTCTTCGACTGAGCTTGCTGCGTCTATGAGTTCAATAAAAATATCGCTCAGATTGTATGCGACGGAGATCTCAAGTCCGGCCTCGATGCAGAACCTGCTTACGAGAGCGGTGAGGATGACCGTGTGATATTTGAAATTGCGCAGCTTATCCGGGCTCAAAACGCCGAGAGTCTGGGTCTCAGACATCATCTTGAGGCCTTCTTCAAGCCTGTGGGAGTTGCCGCTTGCAACTATCTCGTAAAAACTGATCTCGGAGTTATAAGCGACCTGGCGGTTGCCGGATTCGCCTTCGTTCATGAGCCTTCTGGCTAATTCCTTCTCAATATTCATAATCTGATCCCAGCCTTTTCCGATAAGATATTAAGCAAATATCAAATCTTTTGTCAAAATTGTATATTTTTTTTGAGAGTGTGTAAAGAATACCTGAAAAGCAGTTTTTTGTTTTTTGTGACAGATTTGAAAAAAGACTAAAGATAATGGGCTTTTGGACCTTAAAATCTTATTGAGTTATTGACCGAAAAGTAATAAAATTTTAAGGTAGTATAACTAGGGAGGATGTGCATTCATGACTGATGAACTTAAAGACATAATATATGCCGATTTGTTCAGATACACCGGTAATGCACGTCGCTATAAGAACATCTATGCCTGCTATCTCGAAGAGAGAAGGTCAAGTCCGGAGTTCAGCTACATAAGCGTCATGAGACGCACCCGTTACTATTACGACCAGATCAACAAATATGACGGTATCAGGAAGAAGCTTTATCAGCTCAAGTTCGCAGTAAGCAATTTCAGACTCGACAGACTGAGCCGTAAGTATCATTTCCAGATCCCTTACGATACTGAGATCGGCAAAGGCTTTTATCTTGCGCATTTCGGCCGTGTAATAATCCACCCGAAGAGCGTTATCGGCCACAATGTCAACGTCTCGACAGGCGTTGTCATCGGAACCCAGTTCAGAGGTAAGAGGAAGGGTTCCCCGCATATCGGTAACTATGTATGGATCGGCGCAAATGCCGTTATCGTAGGAAATATCAGGATAGGCAACAACGTTCTCATAGCTCCCGGAGCTTATGTTAACTTTGACGTACCCGACGGTTCCATTGTCATAGGCAATCCGGGTCTCATCAGAAGGTCACCGGGCGCCACATTGAACTATATCAATAACACGATCCTGTTCGACGAATATAATGTCCGTTCTGACGGAGTCAAACAGTGGTAGGGCAGCTGATGTTGACGGATCCTTCTTTTTACAGGAAAAACAGAGAGCGCTTTACCGCCGCGTTGCCGGATTGCACCGCGGCGTTGTTCTTCTCTGGGCTGGAAAAGCACATGTCGTCAGATACTGACTACAGATTCTTTGCTGACCGCAATTTCTTTTATATGACTGGTCTTGAGCGTCCGGGATTCGTTCTCGTCATCGAGAAGGGTGAGGACGGAGTAAAGACGGGCATTTATGCCCCTGCCAGGGACTCCATGAAGGAGCGTTGGCACGGCAAGCGCATGGACCGTTCTGAGATTGCTGCCATTGCCGGATTGGAACCTGACCAGGTCTTTGATCTTGAGAATTATGAGGAAAAAGAGTTCGAACTTTTAAGGGATACCGGGATTAAGATCTATCTCGATTCTTCGTCCGTCATGTCAAAGCCCGCCAAGCTCAAGGCAAAGCTCGAAAAGGACGGCAGAAAGGTTGCTGATCTCTCCGAGATAACGACAGCGCTGAGGCTCATAAAGCAGCCCTGTGAGATCGAATCCATAAAGGAAGCGGCACGGATCACGGAAGAAGCGATAGCGGAAATGAAAAAGCTCATCCGTCCCGGCGTATCCGAATATGAGCTCTATATCAAACTTGAATATGAGATGGCAAAAAGAAGCTCGATGGCATTTGCTTTTGAGACCATAGTCTCATGCGGAAGGAATGCATTTTATCTTCACCATTCCGATCCCGAAAAAGACGGGGACGGCATAGCAGCGGAAGGTTCCATTATCCAGGTGGATGTAGGAGCAAGAATGAACGGTTACTGTGCAGATATCTCAAGAGTCTTTTTCGTAGGTGCGCCTTCGGATGAGAGTGACAGGAGGATGAAACTTCTTGAGCTGATCAGGGATCTTCGGAAGGCTGCTTTTGCTTATATCGCACCCAATAAAACTTTTGCCGGGCTTAATTCACAAATGTATGACATCGCCGGCAAATGGCTTGCAGGACAAGGGCTTATACCTGATAATTTTACGGAAGAGGACGTTCGCCGCTACTACTGGCACAACACCTCTCATTTCCTCGGTTTGGACGTTCATGACGTCGGTGCGAGGGATAAGGAATTTGAGGCTGGTAATTGTCTTGCTGTCGAGCCCGGTGTTTACATTCCTGAATGGGACATCGGTTTCAGGATCGAGGACGACTGCCTTGTAACGGAAGACGGCTGTCTGCTCCTGAGTTCCGGGGATGACAGCCCGGAGGGAATAATTGTCGGATAATGGTTCGGTTGTAACCGCTGTTCTCATTGCGGTATTGATTGTGCTTGTTATAGTCCTGGTCGTTGCAGGGCTTATCCTGCTATACATGTCCTACACGGAGAAGATGTTCAAGGATCTTTTCAAGAGACCCAGGCCGCTTCCGCAGGTAGACAGATCGCCGAAGAAGATAGACCGCAGTACGATAATAGGACGCGGAAAGAACTGGTTCTACACATATCACAATGAATGGCTCGGTGTCCGTACCACATCTTTTGACGGATGCAAATTATCGGGATATTACAGACCTTCTTTTGATACAACGTGCCCCAGTATGGTAATACTCGTTCACGGTTACGATGAAGCTCCGGCTGAGATGGCCGCGTATGCAAGACTCATGATGAGCAAGGTGCAGTGCCACTGCCTCATCACGCACATGAGAGCCCACGGCATGAGCGGCGGCAAGGATTTTACATGGGGACTTATGGAAAGCGTCGATCTTGATGCGTGGATCGCTTTTACAAAAAGGCGCCTGGGTCCTCGTTGCAGGATCTATCTGGTAGGAAGAGGCGTTGGTGCGACAGCGTGTCTGCTCGCTGCACAGCAGAAGAATTTCGATCCCAACGTGTGCGGTATCATAGCGGATTCCCCGATGACTTCGCTTAACGGATTCCTTAAGATCACTCTTCCCAAGAGTACTAAGATACCGCCTGAATGGGTGATCGGCAGATTCAGAAAACTCTCCCAGCGCACATTCGGTTTTGACATCAACAGATGTGATGCTTCAAGCCACGCAAGTTCCATAAAGGTGCCTGTTCTTATTTTCCAGGGCGGTGAAGATGAGGATACTCCTCCTTCAGAAACGCGTGAGATTTACGATAATCTCAGATGCCGCAAGAGAATGGCGATAGTTAATAACGCCAAGCATTTCGAATGCTATGAAAAATCCCAGGCGATGTATGAACGCGAGGTTCAGCGTTTTATTGAATCATGTCTCACTAGACTTGCAAAGATCGGAAGGCTATAATCTTTCGGCATATGAGCGGAGAGAATACAGTCAGAAGATCGATGATAGAAGGGAGCCTGTGGAATAAGATCCTCGGGTTTGCTTTTCCGCTTGCAATGACAGGCATTCTCCAGCAGCTTTTTAACGCCGCTGACATAGCCGTTGTCGGTAACTTTACAGGAGACCTCGGAAAGGCCTGCATGGCCGCCGTAGGTGCGAATACTCCGATAATCTCACTGATCGTAAATTCATTTCTCGGAATATCTCTCGGAACCAATGTAATCATCGCCAATGCGATCGGAAGGAAGGATGACGAGGCGGTCCGGAAGGCGGTACACACTTCGCTTATCGTCGCGATCATCGGAGGCATAATCGTATCGCTGATAGGAGAACTCCTGGCAGGCCCGATCCTCAGGTCGCAGAATATTTCCGAAGAATCAGTCGGCATGGCGATCACATATTTCCGCATTTATATTTCCGGTCTTCCAGTAATACTTTTATACAATTTTGAAGCTGCTATCTTCAGGGGCGTGGGCAATACAAGGACACCGTTCATCGCGCTCGTCATCTCGGGTGTTATAAACGTCGGAATGAACCTGTTCTTTGTAATCGTGCTGCACCGTACCGTTGACGGTGTCGCACTTGCTACTGTCATCTCGAATGCATTGAGCAGCCTGATACTTCTCTTCTGCCTCAAGAGGTCTAAGACCTCAGTCAGGTTCGATTGGAAGAAGCTCAGGATCGACTGGCCGATACTTAAGAAGATACTCCGTATAGGACTTCCTGCCAGTGCGCAGGCATGCGTGTTTTCCACCGCGAACATAATCATCCAGGCTGCGATCAACAGTCTGGGAACGACCGTCGCTGCAGCTTCATCGGCAGCCTTCAATATAGAGATATTCTCTTATTATGTGCTCAACAGTTTCGGCCAGGCATGCACGACTGTCACGGGTCAGAATTTCGGTGCGCGCAAGATCGACAGATGCAAAAAGACTCTGAAACTCTGTATGCTCGAAGGCATTGTTATCGAGGGACTGATGGTCTTTACACTGATTTTCTGGGGGAAGAATCTGATAGCCATTTTCCAGCCTGATCCCGAACTTATCGAGATAGGATACATACGTGTTTTGTTTATTACCACGGCTCATCTGTTCTCCTTGTTCTACGATGTTATGAGCGGATATATGAGAGGGTTCGGCATCTCGCTCTCGCCTGCCATTGTCACCACTATCTGCATCTGCGGAATAAGGATCTTCTGGATATACTTTATCTTTGCACAGAATCCGACTTTCCAGACCATCATGACTGTCTATCCGATAAGCCTTGGCACTACGTCCGTTGCGATGCTTATCCTGCTGCTGATAAAACGCCCTTCAAAGAAGTACATTTAGGCGCTTATAGGCGCTTAAATTTCTGTGCATTTGTATATGCAAAATCACACTTGTAAATTTCAAATCGATATAGTATAGTTTTCGCGAAAATGGAAACCGGGGAGCTTTAGAAGGCTGAGAGGGATGTAAGATCCGACCCGCTGAACCTGACGGATAATGCCGGCGTAGGGAATATGTTTTTTCGATCCTCTTGTCATAGGCGCGAACTGTTAGGCAGTGCTTTGTCCGGTTCCGTGACGGGAGGTGTTTTTATGTCTAAACAATCAATCAAATCCAACCGTGAGAATATCCTCAGGATATCTACGGGCGGTATCTGCCTGGCACTTGCTTTTGTGCTCTCGCAGCTCAAGCTTTTCGAGATGCCGATGGGCGGATCAGTTACCCCTGCATCAACTTTGCCCATCATCGTTTACGGTGTTGCATTCGGACCTGTATGGGGCTTCATCATCGCTTTTATTTTCAGCCTTTTGCAGCTTATCGGCGGCTGGCTCGTAACTCCTTTCCAGGTAATCCTTGATTACACGATCGGATATACAGCATTGGGTTTTGCAGGATTTGCAGCGCTTAAGACAAACTCAAGATCTAAGCTTTCAGGCGCGCTCAACAGATTCAGAAATGCGTCTCTTATCAAGATCCTCGCATTCTCGATCGTTGCATATTTCGTAAGATGGCTTGGTTCCGTAGCATCCGGCGTTATCTTCTATTCTGAATATGCCGCTGATGCAGGCTATGACAGCGCTCTTGTTTATTCCATGGTCTATAACGGATCGTTCCTCATTGCAGACCTTGCGATCCTTGCTATTGTCCTCGTAGTTCTCTACATGGTCATTCCTTCTTCGAATATCGACAATACGGTTGTTACCGTTCAGAAGTATACGGCTGAATTCATCGGATCTTTCGTACTCGTTTTCGTCGGCTGCGGTACTGCTATGGCAGTAGGCTGCGATGCTGCAAACGGCGGCGGATATATCCTTACAGCTCTTGCATTCGGTCTTGTTATCGTTGCCATGGCATACTCTATCGGAAATATCTCCGGCTGCCATATCAATCCTGCGGTTTCACTTGCTATGCTCATTACGGGTAAGATCTCTATAACTGATTTCTGGGGATATGTCGTATTCCAGATCCTCGGATCTGTCTCAGGTGCAGGACTTCTCCAGTATCTGTTCTCCTTATCCGGCAAGGTAGACATGACAGGTGTGTTTGACGAAGCAGAAGGCGAGATGGCTTCATGGGGATTGGGCGCCAACACTCTCGCAGGTGTAGGCGGAAGCACTGTTTCCGGTTTTGCTGCAGGCATCATCATCGAGCTCGTTCTGACATTTATCTTCGTCATGGCGATCCTCGGCGTAACTGACAGCAAGTTTGCTCACGGCTCATTCGGCGGTCTCGTTATCGGCCTCACACTTGTTCTCGTACACATCCTCGGAATAAGCTTTACAGGCACATCAGTTAACCCTGCACGTTCCATCGGACCTGCGCTCCTTGCAGGCGGCGCTGCTCTTGTTGATCTCTGGGTCTTCATTATCGGACCTCTTGCAGGAGCTGCTCTTGCTGCACTTGTTTACATGGCAATCTCCAAGCAGAAGGAAAACGCTGAAGTATCTTCCAAGAAGTCAGCAAAGTAATTGCGCAAACAGTTTTATCTCTGTGCTTTCCGGCCGGTCCCACTAAAGGACCGGCCGGTTTGTTTTTCGAAGTTTAGTGCACGAAAATGGTATAATCTCAAAATGAAGCTCCGGTTTTCGGAACATAGAATGAACCAAGGAATGGAAAATACCAATGACCGGCAAGATCAGTTCTGACAAAGCACCGCAGCTGCTCGAGCAGCAGAAGTTCAATAAACCTGAGGATAAGGATGTAACACGCAAATGGCGTGGCAGCTTTATCATATGCGCGATCCTGACAGCGCTGATGGCTGCGGTTGTCGTCTACTGCATCGTTTTCGGATTGGAATGGCTCAAGGTCGGAATCTATCTGCTTTTGGTACTGGGTTTTGACGGATATGTTATCGCGAGATACGTAAAGTCGAGAGTCACTGAACCACGCAAGTTTACTGCTGCCGTAGAGAGGATAGGCCGCAAGGCTCTGCTTTCACAGATAACGGCAGGTAACGCAAAAGCATTCTTTGTTGCTGAAGATTATTACGACGATCTTATCGTAGTAACGTCAGATTATATTATCTATTCGCACGCGTTTATTTATCCGTTAAAGGATATCCAGTCCATGTCGTTCAGGGAAATGGACTATGACGATAAAACTATCAGCCGTTACGCGAAGACACCCGAGCAGGAAGAAGTCCTGCGTAATGCATATAAAGCAAAGATCGTCTTTACCGACCAGACAAATAAGATCGTCTCGCTGTCGGTAAAAAGAGATGATCTGAGTGAACTGCTCGATACATTGGAACAGAGACAGCCGGAGGGTGTCTTTAAAAGCATGGATTCCGAAGATTCCGATCTCGGGTAATCTTACGAAAGAAACTTAACGCCTTGCTTCAGGGTGTTCCTTATAGTACTGTTCTTTGTCCTCGTACATCTTCTGGTCAGCGGTCTTTAACGCGCCTGTGATGTCGGTCGAATCATTCTGGTAACAGTAACCAAGGGCAAATGAAACATTGTTATAGTGCCTTTGGAGTTTCTTTACTTTCTCGCATTTTTCCTTGATCGCGGCTTCAGTCGTGAATGACATGAAGATCATGAACTCATCACCGCCGGCTCTGTAAATCTCGTCGCCGACAAATACGTTCTGCAGTACGATTGCACCGTTCTTTAAGAGCAGATCTCCTGCTTCATGGCCTTCGGAATCATTTACCTTCTTAAGTCCGTTCAGATCAGCGAAAACGACACCGACACCCTGTAAGGGTTCACTGTCGCTGCTCCTGAGGCTGTCGATCCTGATGTTCATCTCGTTCCTGTTAAGAACGCCTGTGAGAACATCTATGGAGCTTAGATGTTTGAGTTTATTCAAAAGCCTGTGATTGCCTATCTCGGAAGCTACGAAGAAGATCGTGAGCTCGAGAGTTTCCTTGATCTTTACTGTATTTGCCGTGTCAAAATTACATGCCCATATGTAGCCTAAGAGTTCGTCGTTGAACTTGAGAGGGAAGAGCGCGATGCTGTCGACGTGTGCCTTCATGAGCGATTCGTACCATGCGGGATTCTTCTCTTTGAAGTATTCCCATTCATTTCTGTTCTTGACGATCAGGCCGTTGCTTCCGCCGATGGTATCCATCCAGGTTTCTGTGAGGGTGTAGAAATCATCACTGAGTATGCCCTTCATGCTCGGAAGCATTGAATATTCGTTGCGGGATTCGCAGAGCGTGGAACATGTCCTGGTCTCTTTGTCGGTCAGAAGGATAACGCAGGATTGCGCGTCACAGAGCTTTCTGATATCGGAGATGACCTCATCCATCGTATGCTGGAAATTAGTCGCTCCTCTGAGCTTAATGCAAGTGTTGAGAACTTCTGAGGCCGTGGAAGCTGATGTGTCACTCATCTTCTCACTGTCAGCATATCTGCTTACGATCTGGGTATATGTGCAGTAGTGAAGATTGCCTTCGCTCTTGAGAGGCATCATGAAAAGATTAAACCAGAAGTCAAATCTCTCGGGATGCACATAGGTGTGCATCGGCTGCTTCAAAACAGCGCATCTGAAACAGAAATCTTCGAAATTCAGATCAGTAGGGAAGTATGTCTGATAGAGGCTGTTCGGAACGAACTTGCTCGTGAGCATCTGGGGATCGTCATCATTTGCATGTTCGATCGATTTGATATATGCCGGATTACCTGTGACAATTCTTATATCGCCATAAGAACCGTCTTCTTTCGTCTCAACGGAGATGATACAGGTCATTGTGTCCATCATGTCGACAAAACTCTGCAAATCCATGATACGCCTCCATGTATAAAGATTTCTTGACAGAATTTTACCACATTTATAGGATTTATGCTTTTGACAATTTTATGCCTCGAAAACAGAATCGCAGTATCTTACGGTAGCCATTGCATCTTTGGCGTAAGCATCGGCGCCGATCTTTTCGGAGTATTCGGGCGTCATTACCGCGCCTCCGACAACGACCAGGGTATCAGGTTTTTTCTCGCGCAAAAGCTTGATCGTCTCCTCCATGGATGCAACGGTCGTCGTCATGAGTGCTGAAAGACCTACGACTCTGATGTTGTTCTCGATCGCACAGTCGACTATAACTTCGGGCGGAACGTCCTTGCCGAGATCGATTACGTCGTAGCCGTAATTTTCGAGCATGACCTTAACGATATTTTTCCCGATGTCATGGATATCGCCTTTGACCGTAGCGAGGATAACCCTGCCTTTAATGTTCCTGGGTTTATCTGACATGGCTTCCTTGACTACTGCGAATGCAGCTTTTGCGGCATCGGCGCTCATGAGGAGCTGGGGAAGGAAGACTGTGCCGGCCTCGTATCCTTTTCCTACGCGGTCAAGGGCGGGGATAAGTTCAGCATCGATTATCTCAAGTGATTCGCGTCCGGAATCGAGAGCTTCTTTCATGGCTTCGGCGGCACGTCCGGTAACGCCTCTTTCTATCGCTTCTCCAAGTGTCAGGACAGCTGAGGAGGAAGCAGAAGATGCTTTTGAACTGCCGGTTGAAGCGGCGGTTCCTGCAACATAATCTTTATAAGCGCTGATATACTCCTCGAGATTAGGATCGAGGTTCATAAGGGCGTTAAAGGATCTGAAAGATGCCATCATGGGGCCGTTGCAGGGATTGATTATCGCGCATGACAGGCCGTTCTGCATTGCCATCGTAAGGAAATGGGAATTGACCAGTTCGCGTGCGGGAAGACCGAAAGAGATGTTCGATACGCCAAGAATGGAGTGACCTGAGAATTCGTCCCTTACGCGTCTTACTGTATCCAAAGTGGCGATCGCGGAATTCGGATCAGATGAGATGGTCATTGCAAGACCGTCGATGACGATGTCCTTGCGCGGAATGTTGTACTTATCGGCAGCTTCGTAGATCCTCTTTGCGATGGCTATTCTTCCATCTGAAGTTTCCGGAATGCCGCTCTCATCGAGAGGGAGTCCTACGAGGACACCGCCGTATTTTGCGACGAGAGGCATTACGGCTTCGATGTTCTCGATCTTACCGTTTACGGAGTTGATCATAGGCTTGCCGTTGTATATCCTCATGCCGCGTTCGAGCGCTTCTATGTTTGTCGTGTCTATCTGAAGCGGAAGGTTGGTGACGGACTGGATCTTGAGGATAACGTCTTCCATCATGGAAGGTTCGTCTATCTCAGGAAGACCGACATTTACATCAAGGATATGAGCGCCTGCTTCTTCCTGCTTTAATGCCTCTGTCAGGATGTAATCCGTGTTATTGTCCCTTAACGCCTGCTGGAGTTTTTTCTTGCCTGTCGGGTTGATCCTCTCGCCGATGATAACCGGTCTCGGACCTATCTTTACGCAGTCGGCAAAGCTCGTGACATAGGTTGTATTCTTTGCATCAGGCGTAACGAACGGAACATTTTTAACCCTGTCTTTCATTGCCTTGATATGACCGGGTGTCGTGCCGCAGCATCCGCCCATGACATGGACTCCGAGCCTGGCTATCTGCTCCATTATTTCAGCGAACTCTTCCGGGTCAACGTCGTAAACTGTCTCGCCGTTCTCTGTTCTGGGGAGTCCTGCGTTGGGGTTGACAACTATGGGAAGGGAAGAACACTCTACCAGACGCTTTGCTATCGGGAGCATCTGGGCAGGTCCGAATCCGCAGTTGATTCCTATCGCGTCGACCTTGAGTCCTTCGAGCATGGCGACGGTTCCCTCTACACCGCCTCCGGTGAGAAGCTTACCTGATTCATCGTAAACCATCGTGACGATGACGGGTAGGTTGCAGGTTTCCTTGGCAGCAACGACAGCCGCTTTTGCCTCATAAGAGTCGCTCATTGTTTCAATGAGGACGAGATCTCCGCCTGCTTCGTATCCTGCCTTGATCATCTCAGCGAAAATATCGACCGCTTCGTTGAAAGGAAGATCGCCCATGGGTTCAAGCAGTTTGCCTGTAGGACCGATGTCGATCGCAACATAAGCATCGTCTTCTCGTCCTGCTTCTTTACGCGCCTGCTGGCAGATCCTGACTGCAGCGCTTACGATCTCGGAAACATTGTCGAATTTAAACCTGTTGGCTCCGAAAGTATTTGTGTTTACTATGTTCGAACCTGCTTCGAAATATCCCTTGTTGAGTGCCTTTATATCATCAGGTCTTGTGAGGTTCCATGTCTCGGGAAGCTCGCCGCCTTTAAGTCCCATCTTCTGAAGGATGGAGCCTGTACCGCCGTCACAAAACAACCACTCTTTGCCAAGTCTTTCGCGTAAACTCATGTCTCATTACTTCCTTTTGAAAATTCGCAGGTGGCATGCCTGTTGCAGCCTGCACAGCCGGTACACGCGGTCCGGTTTTCGCTTATGCCTACACCGATTATTGCGGTTACTGATTTTGTTGGGACCATGAGAAGGGAATCGGTAAGTTCGATGCCTATCTGTTTTGATATGTCGAGAAGCCTGAACCAGTCTTTCTGGTGTCCGAGATCAAGATCTCCGTAACCGGGTGAGAACCTCGGCCGGAGGAACAGTCCCTGTGCTTCGTATTCTGCTTTAAGCCTGTCGTTGTAATCGTCAAGAAAACTCTCGATCGCAGCTGCTCCTGCAGCCTGATAGATGGATGCATCCGCAGCGGATGTTACACCAGCTCTTCTTACGAGCATGTCGCAGGCAGGACCTATAGTGGCAGCGAGAAGGACTGCACCGCAGCAGTCTTTAAGATTCCTTGCAAGTGCCGTGGAATGAAGCACGAGTTCCTCATTTCCTGCGTGGATAACTATCTCATCGTCACTTACTGTAACGGGGTATTCTTTTGAGACTATCCTCGGGTGGGACTGGCTGCTTACCTGGTCAACGGCTTTTCTGATGCGTTCTTCGGTATCGGATGAAATATCCGCGATACCGTGATAACCCATGTACCGCTTAACTTCTTTCAGGGGTATTTCAACTCCGAGAGGCATTAATCGATGATCCCCTTGAGATTTGCAAGAATGTCGGAAGCGACATCAGGCTTGTTCATGGAATAAACATGGATATGCGTGATCCCGTTCGCAATGAGATCGATTATCTGTTCGCTCGCATAAATTATTCCTGCCTGGCGCATCGATACGGGATCGTCTCCGAAGCGGTCGACGATTGCCTTGAAACGCTCAGGAACGCTCGTTCCGGATAACTGGACGGATCTTGAAAGCTGCTTTGCGGTCGTGATCGGCATGATGCCGGGGACAACAGGTACATTGATTCCGACGTCCTTTACCCTGTAGAGGAAGTTATAGAATATGTTGTTGTCGAAAAACATCTGCGTCGTGAGGAAATCACAGCCAGCCTCAACTTTTTCCTTGAGAAAGTGGATATCGTCGGCCTTGTGCGCACACTCGATATGTCCCTCCGGATAGCATGCGCCGCCGATGCAGATATCGGGATCCTGAGCTCTGATATCCCTTATGAGATCTGATGCGTGGAGGTAATCGCGGCAGATGACGCCGTCTTTGGGCATGTCGCCCCTTAATGCCATTATGTTATCTATGTTGCTTTCGCGGATCTGTCTGAGCATGTTGGAGACATGCTCTTTTGTAGAAGCAACGCATGTAAGATGCGGCAGGACGGAAACTCCGTGGAGATTCTTAATATCGGAAGCGACTTCGATCGTGAGTTTTGAAGTGGAGCCGGCAGCACCATAGGTTACCGACATGAATGAAGGCTTTAATGCAGCGATCGCTCCTGCTGCAGCTTTGACGTCATCCAGACCCGTTTCCTGTTTGGGAGGGAAGACTTCAAAGGAGATCGAAGGCTTTTTGTCGGCAAGTATCTTGTTAATCTTCATAATATTTTATCCTGTCTGAGCATAGATTTTTGATATAGGGCAGTTGCTATAAAGTATACCTCAAAGGAAAGATATCGATTATAATTTTTTTCAATAAAGAAACAGACGAAAAACATATAGCAATATGTTGCTGTTTTTGGAGGTGCAAATAATTATGAAAAAGATCATTTCGGTCATACTGGCTGTTGCGGCAACACTTACTATCGCAACAGGCTGTTCAAATATCAGTGTTCCAAATGTAAGCGGACAGTCTGATCTGGAGTCCCTGGCTTCGGCAGGACAGGATATCTATAACCAGGCAAACCTTGAGATCCCCAAAAAGGACCGTGCAGGAAACGACATCAATGTTCCAGCAAAGGTCAACAAGATCGTTTCTATGGCTCCGTCCACAACGCAGCTCCTTATCGACCTGGGATTAGGCGATAAGATCGTCGGAATCGATACAAACTCAGCTACATACGCTGACAAGCTTTCTGCGGATGTTGCCCAGTTCGACATGATGAATCCTGACAATGAAGCAATCGCAGCTTTATCTCCCGATCTTGTATTCACTTCAGGTATGAGCTCAGTCGGAGGCACTTCTCCGTTCCAGTCACTCATCAACAGCGGAATCTGCGTTGCAGACATTCCTTCGCCTTCATCCATTGACGGTATATGCAAAGACATCGAGTTTACCGGAGCATGCGTAGGCAAGGGACCTCAGGCACTTGCATATTCCAAGGCTCTCACAGCTTTCATGTCAGGCATACAGGAAGTTTCTGCAAGCATTCCTGCAGATCAGAAGAAGACCGTTCTCGTAATGATGAACGTTCCTTCCGCAGAGTATCCTACGATCTACACTTTCGGTAAGAATACTTACATGAATGAGATGCTCGATGTCATCGGAGCAACGAATGTTTTCGGAGATCAGGAAGGCTGGCTTGCGGTTTCCGTTGAGGATGCAATTGCAGCTAACCCTGACGTAATACTCATGGACTGCAACTGGATGCCGGACGCTGCCGATCAGGTAAAGGCTCTTGATGGATGGGGAAATGTTTCTGCTGTAAAGAACGGCGAAGTATATTCTGTCGATGAGGATCTTTGTTCCCGTCCGAACCAGCATATCTCGGAAGCTACGCTCGAGTGGGCTAAATACATTTATTCCAAGTTCTACACAGGTTTCACAGGTTCGTTTGAAGATATTGCAGGCGACATTTTCCAAGATATTGTTGGATGACAGATATATCCGGAAAGATAATGATCAGAAAGAACACAGGACTGAAGATAGCGATATCGGCAGTCCTGTGCCTTTTTATCCTCATTCTTGCGATCAGGCAGGGAAGTGTATACATCTCGCTTAAAGATCTCTTCTATATCATCGGCGGACACATAACCGGTCAGGGTACGCCCGGCAGCGTAGACCCAATGATGGATTCCATCTTCTGGACCATAAGGATGCCCAGGGCGATCATGGCATTCCTGGTCGGAGGCGCGCTCTCGGTGAGCGGTGCGTGCATGCAGGCCCTGCTCCAGAATCCGCTCGCATCCTCATACACCTTAGGCGTTTCATCCGGTGCCTCACTGGGTGCGGCCATCGTCCTCATTCTCGAGATATCAGTTCCCGTGCTGGCCGGCTTCATGCTTCCTTTCGCAGGTTTTGTATTTGGTCTTGTAACAGTCGTTGCCGCGCTTCTTATAGCTTCCGCGATCGACAGGAACGTATCTAACACAACCGTGGTTCTGATAGGTATGGTCCTGTCACTTTTCGTAAACGGCATGATGAACCTGCTCTCGACTTTGAATTCCGATCACTCCAAGCAGCTCATCCTTTGGATGATGGGTTCGTTCTCGGCTAGGGGATGGAAGCACTGCGCGATACTGTTCCCTGTATGCATTTTGGGATCTGCCGGACTTATGCTCATGTCACGGAAACTGGACATCATGAGCTTCGGCGATCTGCAGGCGCAGGCTATGGGTGTCGATGCCAAAAAGACAAAGATAATATCGATCCTGATCTGCGCGCTCCTTACGGGTGTTTCAGTTGCCTTTACAGGCGTAATCGGATTTATTGATCTCGCTGCCCCTCATGTCGTAAGAAAGATCTTCGGACCTTCACATAAGCTTGTACTGCCGATGTCCTTCATCTACGGCGGAGCATTCATGGCTCTTGGCGACCTGATCTCAAGGACTCTCCTGTCGCCCAGGGAGATACCCGTCGGAGCGGTAACCGCACTTTTGGGCGCGCCTTTCTTCGCGTATGTTTTCTTCGCTTCAAGGAGGAAACGCTGATGGAATTAACAGTAAAAAATCTCAGGGCAGGCTATGGAAAGAATGATGTCTTAAAGGGCATCGATCTTGTGATAAGACCGGGCGAAAAAGTGTTTATCGGAGGAAGCAACGGCTCAGGTAAGACTACGCTCCTGCGTGTGCTTGCAGGCATAATCCCTCATGAAGGTGAAGTCCTTATAAACGGTACGGAAGTCTCTTCGATGAAGCGTAAAGATGTCGCCAGGCTCATAGCGCTGATGCCCCAGACGAGTGATCTGTATTTCCCGTATACCGTATCCGAGACGGTACTGCTCGGAACGTATGCTTCATCGGGCAGCGGCATTTTCGGTTCGAAGGCTGCTGACATGGAGTATGCGGCAAAGTGCATGGAAGATTGCGGCATATCCGGCCTGAGTGACAGACACCTGGATGAACTGTCCGGCGGCCAGCTGCAAAGAGTCCTTCTGGCTAGGACTTTTGCACAGAGAACTCCGTTTCTTTTCCTCGATGAACCGGGTAATAACTTAGACATCAAATACAGGGCAGAACTCTGTGACAAACTGAATAAATGGTGTTCCGGAAAGACAGGGGACATCGATAATACACTCGTCGCGGTGTTCCACGATCTGGAGCAGGCGAAAAGGTGCTGCACGAGAGCCGTCATGCTCAAAGACGGCAAGGTCATTTTCGATGGTGACATTATCGACGGAATGAGGCGCGAAAATCTCCTCAAAGTCTATGATTTTGACGTAGTTTCTTACATTGATAACACTTTGTCGCTGTGATAGTATCTTGGCGATTTATCAAATGAGGGGGAATCAGACCATGGGTAACTCTAAATCCAAGGCCAAAGCCAAGAAGAAGAGAACATTCAAACAGTTCCTGAAGGACAAGGATATCAACATATCTGCCAAGACATATTTTGTTGACGCGATGAGCGGAATGGCCCAGGGTCTGTTTGCTTCGCTGCTTGTAGGAACGATCCTTTCAACCCTTGCCAAGTATCTGGGCATGATCGATGTTCCGTTCTTTATCAGGATAGCTCATCTTATCGGAAAAGCAGGATCACTTGCTTCCGCAGTTACCGGTGCTGCTATCGGTGTCGGTATCGCAGTCGCGCTGAAAGCACCCATGCTCGTTACGGCATGTGCCGCAGCAGTCGGATACTTCGCTAACTCATATCCCGGACAGCCTTATGCAGCAGGTCCGTTGGGAGTATTTATTGCTGTCATCTTTGCTGTCGAATTCGGAAAGATGGTCTCTAAGGAGACAAAGGTCGATATCCTCGTAACGCCTCTTGTCACACTCGGAATCGGCTCCTGTGTCGCATGGCTCACATGCCCTCCGATAGCAATCGCCATGAACTGGCTCGGCTCATTTATCAACAGCGCTACACAGCTCCATCCGTTTGCGATGGGTATCGTTATTTCAGTAGTTGTCGGCATCATCCTTACGCTCCCGATCTCTTCAGCGGCTATCTGCGCTTCGATCGGTATTGCAGGAATCGCCGGCGGTGCTGCTCTTGCAGGATGCTGTGCACAGATGGTAGGCTTCGCGGTCGCATCTTACAGAGAGAATAAGTGGGGCGGTATCGTATCACAGGGTCTTGGAACATCCATGCTCCAGATGCCTAACATCGTAACCCACCCGCAGATCTGGATCCCTGCAACACTTGCTTCCGCAATTACAGGCCCCATGGCTACAATGATCTTCAAGCTTGAGTGCAACGGCGTTGCTGCAGGAATGGGAACATGCGGTCTGGTCGGTCCTATCGGATGCTTCTCCGCAATGACAGAATCAGGCACACTGACTCCTTATGCATGGCTCGGTATGTTCTGCATATGCCTGTTCACTCCGGCTGTCCTCTCGCTCCTTTTCAGTGAGATAATGCGTAAGCTCGGCTGGATCAAGGAAGGATACATGAAACTTCCGGGCTGATGTGCCAAATATCACTCCAACGGCATTTCAAACTTCTGTGATGCTTTAAACTCGCATATTTGACGGCTTTTTGGGCCTGAAATGCTTTGAAAATCGAATTGTTGTTTTTGCATATTTTCGCCTTGGGTTTGCCGAAAAGATAAGGGCATTTTGCCACAGACGGGTTGAAGCCTAAATCTTATATAATCCAGGTATGGGGTAGACGGCAGGTAGTTCGAGATATCCTGCCCATCCTAAAGAAGTTTTTGTTTCTCACAGCGCGGCTTCCTTTCGGGAGTCGCGTATGTATTTCTAAAGAAGTGAGGTCGTTATGCCACCCGGAGGAAGAATGGGCGGCCCGATGGGCGGGCAGTTCCTTACAGAAGAAGAGAAGAAAAACCAGCCAAAAATCACGCCTGAATTGCTGAAGCGCGTTTTCTCGTATCTCAGACCTTATTCCAAACAGCTCGTCCTCGTACTTATCTGCATAATCGTATCGTCGTTCTTCTCGCTCCTTCCGTCGATGATCACCGGAAAGATCTTAGACGACGGTCTCATGAAAAGAGACTTTAAGGCACTGGTTTTTTACATCGCCCTTTCCCTTGGCGTTACACTTCTGGCGAGCCTCATCGGAGTTGCCGAGACATACATCAACACATGGATCGCGCAGCATATCACGTTCGACATGCGCAACCAGATGTACCAGCATCTGCAGAAGATGTCCCAGCGCTTTTTCACGACAAACAACCAGGGTGATATTATCACCAGGATGACTAGTGACATCGATGGCGTTAAGTCGGTGATCACGAACACTTTCAGCAGCATTCTTTCCAACTCGATAACGCTCATTATTGCCGCTGCCGCCATGTTCCAGAAGAACTGGATAATGGCACTGGTAGGCATTGTCATCGTGCCTCTTTTCACGCTTCCTACGAGGAAAGCCGGTAAGAAAAGATGGACCCTGACCAATGAGTCCCAGCAGCTGAACGATGAGGTCAACGGGATACTCAATGAAACGCTTTCAGTCAGCGGACAGCTCCTCGTAAAACTCTTCGGCAAGGAGAACTACGAGTACGAGAGATACGAGAAGGCAAACCGTAAAATGATCGGTCTGAACATAAAAGAGAGCATGGCGGGCAGATGGTTCAGGGTCGTCCTCACGACGTTCACCAGCGTAGGTCCTATGCTCCTTTATCTTGCAGGCGGTATCCTCATGATGAAATACGATTCGGATATTACGATCGGTGACATCTCCGTATTGGTTGCGCTCCTCGGAAGGATGTACATGCCGGTCAACAGCCTGCTCAATATCCAGGTCGAATGGATAAGGTCGATGGCACTCTTCAAGCGTATCTTCGATTACTTTGACATACCTGTTGAGATCGCGAATGCAAGTGATGCTGTGATCCCTGAAAAGGTCACCGGAGACGTTGTTTTCGAGCACGTCGAATTCTCATATGAAGAATCAAAAAAGATACTGAAGGACATCAGCTTTACCCTTAAGGCAGGGTCAAGCATTGCGATCGTCGGTCCTTCCGGATCGGGCAAGAGTACCATCGTAAATCTCATTCCGAGGCTATACGATGTCGATTCAGGAAGCGTTACTTTTGACGGTATCGATGTCAGAAAACTCGATCTCGGGTTCCTCAGAAATCAGGTGGGCGTGGTATCCCAGGAGACATATCTGTTCAACGGAACGATAAGGCAGAACCTTCTCTACGCAAAGCCTGACGCGACAGAAGAAGAGATGACCGAAGCTTTGAAAAAGGCAAACATCTGGGACTTCATCGAGAAGCAGGAAAAGGGGCTGGATACGGAAGTCGGAAACAGGGGATTGAAGCTCTCGGGCGGTGAGAAGCAGCGTATTTCGATCGCGAGGATAATCCTGAAAGACCCGACGATCTTCATCTTTGACGAGGCCACTTCGGCGCTTGATTCGATCTCCGAAAAGAAGATCCAGGATGCCATCGATCCGATCATCAAGAGCAAGACGAGCATCCTTATCGCGCACCGTCTTTCAACCATTCTTGCAGCTGATGAGATCCTTGTCGTCAAGGACGGAACGATAGCGGAAAGAGGAAGTCATAAGGAGCTTCTTGCCCAGAACGGAGTATACCGTGAACTGTATGAGACCCAGTTCTCAAAGGCTCTCTTCGAAGAGGAGAACGTGTCAGAACTGGAGAAGTATATCTGGGGAGTCCAGCCCGGCGACGAGCCTCTGGACGAGACTACCGAATAAAATATTGAAAATGTCTTATGGGGGAGTTCCTGTGAGCCTCCGATTCGTACATTCGTCAGTACGGCTTATATCTATTTTTCTAAAATTTATTGTATAATTTTATCTCGTGTAACCGGGTCTTAATATCCAGCCCGGTATTTTCCAGGAGGATAGATTGGAAATGAATAAGCCATTTTCAGCTTCGGCTGAGCAGGTAGCAAAAGAGTTAGATACAGACCTTGTCAAAGGTCTTTCTTCAAGCGAAGCATCACTGAGACTTGCCAAGAGCGGTCCCAACTCATTGGGTGAGGAGAAGAAGGTCCCGCTCTGGAAGAGATTCCTTCAGCAGTTTGCTGACGCGATGGTAATCATCCTTATCGCGGCAGCTGCGCTTTCCGCTTACATGGCATTTAAGAGCGGCGGCGGATTTGAAGAGTGGATCGATGTAATCGTTATTCTTGCGATCGTAATCCTTAATGCGGCCCTCGGTGTTTACCAGGAAGGTAAGGCAGACCAGGCTCTGGCAGCTCTCAAGAAGATGAGCTCGCCCAAGACAAAGGTCATCCGCGACGGAAAGCTCATAATGACGGATTCCGAGAATATCGTTCCGGGTGACGTCATTGCGATCGATGCAGGAGACAGCATCTCTGCAGACATGAGACTCATCGAGTCAAGTTCGCTTAAGGCTGAAGAGGCATCCCTTACCGGTGAATCCGTAGCAGTCGAAAAGAATGCGGATCTCATCCTTCCCGAGGACTGCGGCCTCGGCGACCGTAAGAACATGCTCTACATGGGTACGGCTGTTACATACGGACGTGCTAAGGGCGTTGTCGTTGCCACCGCAAGAGACACGGAACTCGGAAAGATCGCCGACAGGCTCACAAATATCGAAGACGAACAGACTCCTTTGCAGAAGAGCCTTAACAAGCTCGGAAAGATCCTTGCAGTAGTCTGCATCATCGTCTGCGTTGTAGTCCTTCTCGTAGATATCTTTGTACAGAAGCTCCCTTGGGAGGATGCACTCATGACAGCGGTATCGCTGGCTGTAGCTGCTATTCCTGAAGGTCTTGCCGCAGTCGTTACCATCGTTCTTTCGATCGGTATGACGAAGATGGCAGAGAGCAACGCCATCGTAAAGAGACTTCTTGCAGTCGAGACATTGGGATGCGTCGATGTCATCTGCTCCGATAAGACAGGTACGCTTACGCAGAACCAGATGACCGTTAAGGTCCTTTATGACGGTGAGAAGAAGTACGATGTCGGAGGCGGCGGATACGCTCCTGAAGGCAAGATCACAGATGAGTCAGGAAAGCCTGCAAAGATCGAAGGCGTTCTCCAGACACTCATCCGCGCTGCCGTACTCTGTAACGATGCTTCCATCGTTCATCACGGTGACAGCGATTATTCCTGCATCGGAGATCCTACCGAAGGTTCCCTTACGACTCTCGGCATGAAGGCTGGCATGCTCCGCGAAGAGACAAGCCACAAATATCCGAGAGAGACGGAACTGCCCTTCGATTCAGACCGTAAGATGATGACCACATATCATTCGGGCATCGAAGACAACAAGTGGATCAGCTATACAAAGGGTGCTCCCGATATCGTTATCTCACGCTGCTCATCCATACTCACATCAACAGGTGTTGAGAAGATGACTCCCGAAAAGCTCGCTGAGATCAGGGAGACAAACCATAACTATGCTATCAAGGCTATCCGTGTTCTCGCTTTCGCATACAAGGAACACGGTGACGGAAGCAAGGCTACTTTCGCTGATGAGGAGAACATGATCTTCGTCGGTCTCATCGGTATGATCGATCCTGCCAGAACAGAGGCTAAGGATGCTATCGCCGTATGTAAGGAAGCAGGTATCCGCGCCGTTATGATCACGGGTGACTTTAAGGATTCTGCAGTTGCTATCTCCGACAATCTCGAGATGCGTGACCCCAATCACATGGATGCATATTCCGGAGAAGAACTCGATAAGATGTCTGATGAAGACCTTCTCGAGGTAGTTGAGAAGACAAGCGTATATGCCCGTGTATCTCCTGAGCACAAAGTCAGGATTGTCAATGCGCTCAAGAAGAACGATCACATTGCCTCAATGACAGGTGACGGCGTTAACGACGCTATGGCACTGAAGTCAGCAGATATCGGTGTCGCAATGGGTATCACAGGAACCGATGTTTCCAAGAATTCGGCTGACATGATCCTCATGGACGATAACTTCGCCACGATCGTAAAGGCTGTCGAGCAGGGAAGGATCATTTACTCGAACATCAGGAAGTTCGTAGGATTCCTCCTCTCATGCAACGTAGGTGAGATCCTCGTTATATTCCTTCTCTCTCTCGTACCCAAGAGCCTGATCCCGGGAATCGCCGCTCCTCTGACGGCCATCCAGCTTCTCTGGCTCAACCTGATAACAGACTCATTCCCGGCACTTGCCCTGGGACGCGAAAAGGGTGAGCCAGGCATCATGAAGCTCCCTCCGAGATCCAAGAACGAGCCGATCATCAACAAAAGCATGATGGGTCATATCGCTCTCCAGTCGGTAGGATTGTTCGTCTCCGTAGCAGCTGCCTTCATCATCGCTCTCCTGAGCATGAACAAAGGAAACACCTTCTTCTATGCAGGAGTTCTTGCTGATGCGGCTTCAAAGGGAGTTCATCCGATAGACATTGCGAGAACGGTAGCATTTGCTACACTGATCTGCGCTGAGCTCTTCAGAGCCTTTGCTGCAAGATCCGAGAGATACTCAGTCTTCAAGCTTGGCCTGTTCTCAAATAAGATGATGAATATCGCCGTAGGTGTCTCGCTTGTAATGCTCATCGCAGTCATCTACATTCCGGGAGTCAACTCCATATTCAACAATGTAGCGCTGAATCCCCTGGCATGGCTCGTCATCCTTCCGCTTGCGATTTTGCCCTTCGCCTTAAGCGAGATAAGCAAGCTTGCAAAAAGCGGTTTGCATAAGTAAAACCCATGTGGTATTATTCATAGGCTGATTTTATATAAGGAGGCACATAGACATGACAGCGTTGAATATCACACTCAGTGTTATAGATATCATTTTGGGAATTGCCATCATCGTTCTCTTCCTTGTTCAGGAAGGTAATGACAGAGGTATCGGTGTAGTTGCAGGCGGATCTTCTGATTCGTACTACAGCAAGGCAAAGGGCAGAACTTTGGAAGAGCAGCTCAAGACCTGGACAGTTATCTGCTGCATCCTCTTTGCTATTGCTTCGGTCGTCCTCTATCTTTCCATTGCTAAGGCTTGGTAAGCGGCTGATTTAAACTGATTTTCCGGGGGCTGTTGCATAAATGCGACAGCCCCTTTAGTATCTCCGGATATTGCGGTTATTAAGGTAACCCCTGACCAAAAATGGTTCTTTCGGGTGATATATCAGATTTCCTTTTGGTGTTAAAATCCTTTTAGTTATTAATATAATCAGGAGGATTGGGAAATGAAAAACAAGCTCTGTAAGATTTTTTCTTTTCTCGTTACGATGACCATTTTGGCCGGTCTGATCCCTGCGGGCAGGGCTGTCAATGCTGCGTCGACCTATAAGATGACGCTCCTGACCGACCAGCCGGAATGCAAGGTGGAGTTCCTTGGCACACAGTATTCCAGCGGTGCTGAGTTTTATGTTGAAGCCGGTACGACTGTCCGGCTCTATGCAAGGGCTACAGGCGATTGCCAGTTCAAAAGTGCTGATTCTCCGGATGTGGAAGTTAACAGGACCGGATCTATCGGCTATGCCTTTGATATGCCGGAGAAGAATGTCACTGTCACATTCCATTTTGAGGGTCCCGGACCTTATGATATGGAGTTCTATTCCGTTGATCTGGGAACTGCGGAGATAGGGTATAACCCAAGTGATTTCAACAAATCAATGCAGGCTAAGAAAACGGGCAGTGCTACGGTTGTCGGGGATAAGTTCTCCGTTAAGCTGACAAGCGGAAATACTGATGCTTTTAACGTGACAGATCCTTATGGCGGTGCAATGATTGAAAAAGGTGCAGAGTACCATATGGCATATGTTTACCCTGTTGCAGGACTTGCAGTAGGAACATATGATGCTGTTGTTACGCTGTATTATGACCCTGACGGAAACGGAACGGAGTATTCGCCTGAAGAGATCGACGCCGCACATGTACAGTTTACCGTAATCTCAAATGTTACTTATAAGTTGAACATAATCACGGATTATGCTGACGGCAAGGTGGAATATAACAAAACTAAATATACGAGCGGTCAGTCCGTTGATATCCATGAAGGAGAGTTAGTACAAATATATGGCAAAGCTCCTGAAGGATATACATTTGCTTA
Source organism: Ruminococcaceae bacterium AB4001 (assembly GCA_000621765.1). GTDB lineage: Bacteria > Bacillota > Clostridia > Saccharofermentanales > Saccharofermentanaceae > Saccharofermentans. The sequence goes on along the minus strand of JHXJ01000003.1, from coordinate 59,722 downwards.
TGCACAGTCTCCTGACATCGAGATCAACAGGAACGGAAGCATCGGTTATATATTTAACATGCCCGCAAAGGACATAACCGTATATTTCTATTTCGATTCCAACACAAAACATACTGTTAAGTTTGATACCGGCGACGGGTCCGGAATAGCTGATCAGAGTGTCCCTGACGGCAAGACGGTAAAGATACCGGAAGACCCAACGCTTGAAGGATATGTTTTCTGGGGATGGTATACAAATCCCGAATGCACGAAGATGTATGATTTTGCTACTCCCGTAACAGAAGATCTGACTCTGTATGCTTACTGGACAGAGAACCTTGGCGGTTTCGCATTTCAGGCGATCGGAATCGTAAAGGATTCAGACGGCTACCGTAAGATAAATGTCAGAAGCTCTAGTGTTTATTTCGAATACGAGTATGAAGATATCGATGTATTTGTAAGTCCTTTTTACACTGATAAGTATTTTACTGAATTAGCAGACGGCGAACTCGAGAAGGGTACGGAGTATTATTTCTACATTACGCTTGAAGATGTTGAAGGCGTTGAAGGAAAACCTCTGGTTTATTTTCCCAGTGATATCTTAGACAACCTTGATATTTATTCTGCGGGTGGAGATATCGTTGCTACTGAACTCTCTCATTCTCCGGGTGGAAAGTACGCAACTATCCTGTTCAAGTATGTCCTGGATGAAGCTTATGAAGGCGCCTGGGTAGAAATCAATCACAAATGGTACTTCGTTGAACCTGATGGTGATTTAGCTACCGGCTGGGAGAATGTAGGCGGCAGATGGTATTACTTTAATGTTGAAGGAATCATGCAGACCGGCTGGCTTAATCTGAACGGTGCCTGGTACTATCTCGAGACTTCTGGCGCAATGGCAACAGGCTGGAAGGGAATCGGCGGGAGATGGTATTTCTTCAATAAGAGCGGCGTAATGCAGACCGGCTGGGTACAGGACGGCGGAAAATGGTATTTCATGGAGACTTCCGGCGCGATGGTAACAGGCTGGAAGCAGATCGACGGTAATTGGTATTGCTTTGCAAGCTCAGGCGTCATGATGACCGGCTGGTTCCAGGAGGGAAGCACATGGTATTACATGGAGCCTTCCGGCGCGATGGTAACGGGATGGAAACAGATCGGCGGCAAGTGGTACTTCTTCGAAAAATCAGGTGCCATGAAGACGGGCTGGCTCCAGGAGGGAAGCAACTGGTATTATCTGAAGCCTTCCGGTGAGATGGCTACGGGAACAGTTAAGATCGGCAATACCGAATACAGATTTACTGATTCAGGTATCTGGATAGAAGACTGATCTGAAATATTGAGATCTTAAGGGACGCAGCGGATGTGACCAGTTCACCGAAGTTGCGTCCCTTTTGTATGGAATTGCAGGCACCCTTAATATATAATGTTGCAATAGTTATAAGGGATATTGAGACGGCAGAATGAAATGGAAGAAAAGCTCTCGATAAGAAAATTATTTAACATCTTTGGAAGGCAGATCCGCACATTTTTCAACGAATTCGGACTGCTTATCAGGAATCTGATCTTATTGTTCAAATTCAATCTCAAAGAAGTATTCGGATTCATGATGATCTGCAATGCTTTTTCGGTAATGTCGACGCTCATATTGAAGAACGCCGTGTTCGAACTTCTCATGAAGGTCACCGGCACGACGTATATAGCGCCTTCGAACCTGAAGCAGGTTTTTCTGCATCCGTTTTCGCTTATCATACTCATGATCTTTTCGATCTGTGTAATGCTCATTAACTTTTTTGAGATCGCGGGACTCTTACATGCTTTTTCGATGAGCCAGATCGGAGAAAACACGACTGTAGTAAGTATGTTTTCGGCAGGCCTCAGGACCTGTAAGAAGTGCCTTTATCCGAAAAACTGGCTTCTCATTCTCTTTGTCATCGTGCTGCTGCCGATGGCTAAGTTCCTGCCGTTATCGGGAACGACGCTGAAACTTGTATTCCCCGGTTTTGTCGATCAGACGATAGATTATACGAACAGCCTCAAGATACTTTACAGGGTCGGTTATTTCCTGCTCATATGCTTTCTGACTGTCTATATCTTCTCGATCAATGCATTCGTCCTGCAGAGAAGAAATTTCATCAGGAGCTGCAGACAGGCAAGGCTTGTGGCAAAGGGAAATTATACCAAGACGCTTTTGCACATGATCCTTTTGACGATCCTTCTCAATCTTGTTATCAATTCGATAGCTTCAATGATCACGATAAACGCGGAAGAGGTAAAGACTGTTTTCCAGGGCGATTTCGGTATCGTATCAAAGTCTGAAGGACTCGGCATGAGCATTTACGTCATCAGGCAGATACTTAAATCGTTTATCTCGCCTGCCGTAAACAATGCAGCGCTTACGGTACTGTTCTTTAAATACATCGACGAGCGTAACATGCTTCCAACTATCTCAAGGGATTTCTTTGTCGAGAGAAAGGTAAGCAGGAGGATGTCGATTCTTGCATGGGGCATTGTCGCTTCAGTCCTGGTAAGCGGTATCGCTTTCTTATGCGTAAAGTATTCATTCCTCGCTGAAGACGTCGGTCCGGTCCTCGTATGCGCGCACAGAGGTGACAATGTCAATGCTCCGGAGAATACGATGCCTGCATTTGAACTTGCAGAGAGCGAGAACCTTGAGTGGATAGAGCTGGATGTCTGGCAGACATCGGACGGCGTAATAGTATGCAGTCATGATTCAGGAATCGGAAGAGTGACGGGATTTAAACTGTCGATCCATGACAATACTTACGAGGAACTCACACGCCATGAGATGGGTGACTGGATGCCCGGAAACTTTGAGCATGTAACGATACCCAAACTCGAAGAAGCGCTTACGTTCGCGAAGGAAAACAATCTTCATGTGCAGGTTGAGCTTAAGGGTGACCGCAACGATATCGGATTTGAGCAGAACGTTCTCGATATCATCAACAAGACCGGAATGCACGATGAAGTTATGGTGATCTCGCAGGATGCGAAAAGGCTCATGAAGGTCAATGACATCGATCCGACGATCACAAAAGCATACTGTATGTTTTTCGCATACGGAAACCTGAATGATATCGGTTATACTGATAACATATCGATAGAAGAAAACAACGTAACACCTGAACTTGTAAAACGGATGCACGATAACGGGATCAAGGTGTTCTGCTGGACGGTCGATCTTGACGATACGGTTCAGTATCTGGTCAGCTGCGATGTCGATGTCATCGGTACGGATAACCCGCTCCTGATCAGTGCTGCTGTTGAAAAAGCAGATTATTCCGGAGGCATGTCCAGAGTGTTCCATATCGTTATGCATACCATAGCGAGAATGGACAAATAGAGAGGAATATTAGATATGGACGATAGAAAAAAGAGACCGGCTTTTGCCGAAAATATGAGCGCTTCGCAAAGAAGACGCAACAGGATCATCAAAGCTAAAGAAGAGCAGTCAGCGCTTCCCAAGACTCTGGCCGACATGGAGCCGAGAGGACCTCTTCAGGTAAAGAACCAGGTCATAGGAATCTTAAGGCAGACGCCGACCGGCGGTGTCGTTATTCCCGATCCTTCTTTCAGGAGCACGGACTACGGCGCAATCGAGATTGACAAGAATCACTTAAACGGCGCTCCGTTCAACATGGCGGTCGTCTGCGAAGTCCTTAACCCGAACTGCGACCGCGGTGACTGCCGCGGAACCATAACAGAAGTTTTAGGCGACATGGGCAACAACGACGTCAGGATGCTCACCGTATTAAGGCAGTTCGGGCTTTCACAGGAATTCCCCGAAAAGGTCAAAAAGGAAGTCGAACCACTGCCTGTAAATCCGGATCCTGAGCAGATAGTAAATGAGATCACAAAGGGCAGAAGGGATAAGCGCGACCTTCTTACGATCACGATCGACGGCGAAGATGCAAAGGACTTAGATGACGCTATTTCGATTGAGAGACTTCACAGCGGAAACTTTAAGCTCTATGTCCATATCGCAGATGTATCAAACTACGTCCGTGAAGGAACTGCGCTGGATATGGAAGCATTTTCCAGAGGTACATCAGTCTATCTTGTTGACCGCGTTATTCCCATGCTTCCGCCGAAGCTTTCAAACGGTCTCTGCAGCCTTAATCCCAATGTCGACAGACTCGCTCTGACAGCTGAGATGATGGTAGACCGCGAAGGCGGGATCTATGGCGGAGAAGTATATGAGAGCGTCATCAGATCCGACAGGAGAATGAGCTACAAAGAGTGCTACAGGATACTGACCGAACCCGCTCCGGAAGACGATGCGGAGTACGGCAGCATAATCCCGATGCTTAATACGATGAAGGAACTTTCGGAGATCCTTACCGCGATGAGAAAGAAGCGCGGTGCCATTGGTTTTGAGATGCCTGAGACGAAGGTGATCTTAAATGACGATGGCACTGTGAATGACATCATGCCTTATCCGATCAACTTCACGAATGGGATAATCGAATCTTTCATGATATGCGCGAATGAGTTTATCGCCAGGAAGTTCTCCGACCTGAAATATCCATTCGTTTACCGCGTGCATGAAGATCCGGATCCGATCAAGATCGCAAGGTTTTCAAATATCGCAAGATTCTTCGGTGCGTCAGGAAGACTTTTCGGCAGGATAAAGCCTTTGGATGTCCAGCGGTTCATGGATATGATCGGAGATAAGACCGCCATTCCCGCACTCAATGAACTTCTGTTGAGATCGATGGCTAAGGCAAGATACTGCTCCGACTGCTTAGGACACTTCGGTCTGGCATCAAAGTATTACTGTCACTTCACTTCACCGATCAGACGTTATCCTGACCTTTATATCCACAGGATAATCAAGAGTTATCTGCATGGCGAGGATTCGAGAGGACATTTCGCCGGACTGGTTGATAATGCTGCTGAGCATTCCTCTGACATGGAGCGCAATGCTGTAGACGCGGAGCGCGCATCTGACAACATCAAGATCTGCGAATATATGGCAGAAAGGATCGGCGAGCATTACGACGGCGTGATCTCTTCGATAATAGACGGCGGATGTTTTGTAAGGCTCGAAAATACAGTCGAAGGATTTGTTCCTTTCAGATCTTTGAGAGACCACTATTTCTTTGATGAGAGAAGCTACAGGGCAATAGGTGCCCACGGCGGAAAGATACTGTCTATCGGCATGCCTGTTACCGTTGTCGTTGAAAAAGTCGATACGGAAGAGAACAAGATAGACTTCTCATTTGAATACGGCTTTGAAGAAGAACGCACGACACGCGAAAGAAATGCCGGCAAGAAGGCGAAGGAGATCGTGAAGAAAGGCCGCAAGGGCTCCAAGGGAGCTCCCGTAAAGCGCAGCCCGTCAGGCTTTGCAGGACACCCCGGAAAGCGCGGTTCACACGGCGGAAGAACCGGCAGAGGAGGTTCAAGAGGAAGACGATGAAGAGTTTGCTGATAAAGGATACGACAAGGGAAGAGCGCGAGCAGATAGTTGCTGATTCCATAGGTTATATTGACGGCAGCTGCGACGGCTGCATGGCAGGCCTTGCGGATATGTACCAGGATTACATTGAAGGCAGGCGTGAGATAAAGGATATCAACATGGAATTCCGCGCTCATTACGAGTCCGGTGATGACGGTCCGACGAGAAGTTCGTGCGGACACGAGAAATAAGCACAAAATTTGCCCGGAAGTCTTGTGATTCCTGATAATTTCGGTTGACAACGGGCTTTTAAATGATGTAGTATTACGCATTATGCGATGACGGAGACCCCAGTAGTCGTGGTATGTCGCCTTCAGAGAGCTTTGCCCCCGGGCTGAAAGGCAGAGCGGAAAGAGGCCGCTGACGAATAACAACTCTATCAGCATTCCGGTTTAAAGAGATTTCGCGTTCTGCGAAGTAAATCAGGTGGCACCGCGGACATGTTTTGTTCGTCCTGAACTTAAAGGAGATTTAAGTTCGGGGCGTTTTTTATTTTCCCCGAAGAAAGGAAAAGGAATATGGCTAACCAGTACAGAGACAGGATCATCAGCTCACTGTCCGAGAAGGACGTAGGCACAGAACTCCGTGTATGCGGATGGATCGAAAACATCAGAGACCACGGCGGTGTTTCTTTCATCGACTTGAGAGACATGTACGGCACACTTCAGGTCGTTATGCGTGACACATCTCTTCTTGACGGACTCGTAAAGGAAGAGTGCATTTCCGTCGAGGGTAAGATCGAGCACAGAGACGAGGAGACATACAACCCCAAGATCGCAACAGGTACTATCGAGCTCGAAGCTCATTCCGTTGACGTTCTGGGTAAGGTTTATACGCAGCTTCCTTTCGAGATCATGACATCAAAGGAGATCAGAGAGGACGTAAGACTTAAGTACAGATATCTCGACCTCAGAAACCAGAAGGTTAAGGACAACATCATCTTCAGATCTAACGTTATCGCGTTTTTAAGACAGAAAATGACAGAGATGGGATTTTTGGAGATCCAGACTCCTATCCTTACTTCATCTTCACCTGAGGGCGCAAGAGACTACATCGTTCCTTCCAGAAAGTGGAAAGGTAAGTTCTATGCGCTTCCGCAGGCACCCCAGCAGTTCAAGCAGCTCCTGATGGTTTCAGGATTTGATAAGTATTTCCAGATCGCTCCCTGCTTCAGAGATGAGGATGCAAGAGCAGATAGAAGCCCGGGAGAGTTCTATCAGTTAGACTTCGAGATGTCTTTTGCTACACAGGAAGACGTCTTCAGAGCAGGCGAGGAAGTTCTCACTGCAACATTCGAGAAGTTCGCACCCGAAGGCGCAAAGGTAACACCTGCACCTTATCCGGTAATCTCTTATAAGCAGGCAATGGAAGAGTTCGGCTCTGACAAGCCTGACTTAAGAAACCCGCTCCGCATCAAGGACGTTACAGAGTTCTTCTCAAGATGCACATTCAAGGCTTTCCACGGAAAGACTGTACGTGCGATCAACGTTCACGCTAAGCTTTCAAAGGGCCAGCACGAGAAGATGCTCAAGTTCGCTCAGGATGATCTCGGAATGGGCGGTCTTGGCTACCTCGAAGTTCTTGAAGACATGAGCTACAAGGGACCTATCGACAAGTTCATCCCTGATGACATGAAGACAGAACTTAAGGATCTTGCTGGTCTCCAGGCTGGCGATACGATCTTCTTCATCGCAGATAACGAGGCACGTGCAAACGAGTGCGCTGGCAAGATCAGAAATGAGCTGGGCGCAAGACTCGGCCTCATCGAAGAGAATGCTTTCAGATTCTGCTTCGTAAACGACTTCCCGATGTATGAATGGGATAACGAGACAAAGAAGTATATCTTCACTCACAATCCTTTCTCCATGCCCCAGGGCGGCCTTGAAGCACTCAATACAAAGAAGCCTGAAGAGATCCTCGCTTACCAGTATGACATCGTCTGCAACGGTATCGAGCTCTCATCCGGTGCTGTCAGAAACCATGACTTAGACATCATGAAGAAGGCATTCGAGATCGCAGGATATTCTGAAGAAGAACTCAAGACAAAGTTCGGCGCACTCTACAGCGCATTCCAGTTCGGCGCTCCGCCGCACGCAGGTATGGCTCCTGGTGTAGACCGTATGATCATGATCTTAAGAGGTGAAGAGAACATCAGAGAAGTTATCGCATTCCCGATGAACGGTAACGCTCAGGATCTTCTCTGCGGCGCGCCTGGTGAAGTTACAGAGCAGCAGCTCCGTGAGACACACATCAAGATCAGGGCATAAGCCGGTCAGGAACAATTCAATTCAAAATCAAAAAGAAGGCTGTCGCATTATGTTTTTCGACAGCTTTCCTCATTTTTGTATGCCTTCTATAGCAGCATTCTAGCATATGTAGAGTGTTATAATGATACATATGTATCTTTCTGTTTGGAGGATATCGATATGAAGGTAGTTCTTGCAGGTGCTTATGGTAATTTAGGTGCTGATGTTTTCCGTGCGCTGATCAAAGAAGGCCATGAAGTTGTTGCTCTTGATATGATTGAGCGTGATATCGGCGTAAGCGGTAACTATACGTTTACAAAGGTGAAAAGCTTCCGGAAGCAAAAATAAAGCGCGGTGAGATCGGTTTTACAAACTGGGTCTGTGACTGGTATTACGACGGTTTCATGAAGACAAAGAAATTCACGGTTGCAGACGGCTGCATCTCCTGCGGGAAATGCGTCAGGGGATGCTACAAAAACAATATAAAACTTGTGGATGGAAAACCCGTCTGGGGCAATGACTGCACGCATTGCATGGCATGTATTAACCAATGCCCCAAAGGTGTTATAGAATATGGCAGGAAGACAGAAGGAAAACCGCGCTACCAGGGTCCTGAGAGCGCTTTGAAATAAGTGAACGGTAAAGATGAAGGTTTATTTTCTGACATTGGGATGCAGGGTCAACCAGTATGAGACAGATGCCGCAAGGCGTCTGTTCCTTGATAACGGACATGAGAATGCTGACAGTCCGGAAGACGCGGATGTCTGCATCGTAAACACCTGTTCTGTAACGGGCGAGGCAGACCGCAAGTCATTCCAGATGCTTCGGAGAATGGCCAAGAATAATCCCAATGCGGTCATTGTCGCGATGGGCTGTTCATCAGAACTTAAGACAGGCGAAGTCCCTGCAGACATCGTTATCGGAACCAGGGAAAAGAATACCGTTGTATCACGTGTAGAGGAATTCATCGCATCGCGCGAAAACGGCTCCCTGGAACATAAGACAGGTCATGTAAGACCCGAAGTAAGCAGAACTGATGTTTACCACGACTTCGGAACGGTCCTGTCTCCTGAAGGAACGAGGGCTTTTATAAAGGTCGAAGACGGCTGTAATAACTTCTGCACTTACTGCATCATCCCGTATGCAAGAGGACGCGTTGTAAGCCGTGATGAGGAATCATGCGTAAAGGAAGCAGAGTTTCTTGTGCAGAGCGGATTTAAAGAAATAATCGTATCGGGCATCCACCTTTGTTCATACGGAAAGGACATAGGAAAGGATATCGATGCGCTTCTTGAACTTTTGAAAAAGATAGACGCGATTCCCGGACTTGAAAGATTAAGGCTCGGTTCTTTGGAACCCAAGTCGATGACACCTGAGTTTATTAAAGGACTGAAGGAACTCGGTCATTTATGCCCGCACTTCCATCTGTCGCTCCAATCAGGTTCTGATACCGTTCTTGCGCGCATGAACAGGAAATACACTTCTTCTGAATACCATGACAGGGTAAATGCCCTGAGATCAGAGTTTCCCGACATGTCTCTTACGACTGATATCATCACCGGTTTTCCGGAAGAGACTGAAGAAGAGTTCCTTGAGACCATTGAATATGCTGAAAAGCTGAAGTTTGCAAAGATCCATGTTTTCCCTTATTCGGAAAGGGAAGGCACAAAGGCAGCTTCAATGCCCCAGATCGACATGGGCATCCGCAAATCACGCGCGAAAAGACTGATCGAGCTGTCTGACAGGCTTTCAAATGAGTTTTCCAAGTCAATGGTAGGAAAGAATGCCGCAATCCTGGTCGAGAAGATCACGGAAAAGGATGGAAAGCTGGTCGCTGAGGGCTATACAGCCAACTATATAAGGACTTTTGCCGACTGTGAGGGAAGGGAACTGCAGAAGGGCGATATCGTTAATGGCGTGATCTCCGGGGCTGAAAACGAGACCTGTACCTTAAGTTTGTCTTAATATTCGAAAATATTTCTCAAATCTTAATAACTTTTAACATTTACTGTGTTAGAATGAAAATATCGAAGATTACTTCGTTTGGAGGTTTGGTTGTGGACAGCAACACAGCAAAGTTTGATTTATCCGGTGACAGAACCGCTGATGTACACGCTCTAATGTCTTATGTACTGAGCGCGTTGAAGGAAAAGGGCTATAACCCCATCAATCAGCTTGTCGGATATTTTATTTCAGGTGATCCTACGTATATCACCAACTATAAGGGTGCAAGAGGACTCATCAAGCGAATCGACAGAGATGAACTGCTTGAGGTCATTATCAACGATTATTGCTCCAGACTTTGAGATGGTTTAAGATACCGGATGTAAGCGGTAGCGGCGGCTTATGCCGCTTTTATTTTTTCGAAAGGACATATGGGAAATGGGAAAAGCGGCCGGAAGGGTAATGGGAATAGATTTCGGAACAAGACATATTGGCATTGCGGTATCCGACGAACTCAGAGTTATCGCAAAAGGAATAGAGACAGTCAACTGGAACGGTGAAGATCCTGAGTGGGCCCTCAACAGGATCTGCGAGATCATCAAGGAGATGCAGATCAACGCGATCGTTATCGGCCGTCCCGCCAGAACTGACGGCACAAGATCCGAGACACAGGACAAGGCAGAGGCATTCGGAAAGAGCCTTGCCGAAAGGTGCGGAATAGAGCCTGTATTCAAAGATGAGCGCTATACCACGGTCCTTGCTTCACGTTACCTTCATGAGAGCAACATCAAAGCAAAAAAGCAGAAGGCAGTGATCGATCAGGTCGCAGCCGAGATAATCCTTCAAGACTACCTTAATATGCTATAATTAAATATTATGGCTTTTCGCAAAATGCGGGAGCCGGTCTTTTGAAGGAGATTAATTATGGCTGATGATAACAATATCAACCCCGAGATCGGACCTAAGGATGAGCTCATTGACGCTATCGCACAGTTGGATGACGAGGGCGACAGAGTAATCGAACTTAAGGATGAAGTTACAGGCGAGACCACAAAGGCCATCGTCGAGAGCACATTTCTCTTTAACGGCAATACATATGTAGTACTCATCGTTGATTCTGAAGATGAGGAAGAAGCAGCATATGTCATCATGCGTTTCATCGAGAAAGACGGTGAGACTCTTCTCGAGAATCTTGTAGATAATGAAGAAGACGTGATCTACGACTATTACGATAAGCTCTGCGATGAGCTTTACGGCGACGATGAAGAATCAGAAGACGAGTAATAAACCGACCGGAATCAAGAAGAAGATCGCTCTGGAAAAGGACCGCAAGGCCAAACTTGCGGGCGAACATCTCAAGGAGAGCCGGAGCGATGAACTTATGGTTATGCGCGATCCTTACAGCAAGAAGGATTACTATATGTCGCGCATCGATTCCTTCACGCTCATGAAGACCGAGTACGTCGTAATGTACAACTATGTACCTGACGACGGAAGCCACAGCAAGCCTGAACTTGTCATCATGCGTACTGCCATCGCCGAGAACGGCGAGCGCGTGTACTACTCGATCAAGGACGGTGAAGAACTTGAGAAGGCTTTCGTATTCTTCATGAGAAGGTATTACGGTGCACAGGCACCTGAGGCCAGGGCTAAGAACGGAGTCTCATCCGGAGATCAGAAGTAAAGATGTCGTTTTGGGGAAAGATTTGGATAAGAGTTGAAGCTGTCCTCAAGGCGGCTTTAGGACTGGTATTCTTTCTTTGCATCGATTACGCAGTCCTTTATTCATTCTTTTTCTTCAAGATCGACACACGTGTATACAGGGGAATAACCAATCTCTCCGTTACCATTGTGACGATCACCATTATGCTGGTCATCAACAAGGTCAGTTCGACAAAGGAAGATCCTTTGTTCAGGATGGAAAAGCTTACCCCGGACCAGATTGCTTCCCTGGTGATGATATCAGTCGGAATGCTCGGATTTGTAACGCTTTACATCACGATGGCAGACAGGATTTCCGAATATCTCGAATCCCTTAAGGAAGCAGTTGAGGAATACCGTGAGAGCGTTGACAGGTTTTCGGATGTTCCCCAGGTTGCGGTTCCTGTATGGGATCAGATCCTGTATGTGATAAATCTCTGCTTTATCGTACCGGTAGCCGAGGAGATGACATTCAGAGGAGTTGTTTTCGGGCAGCTTCGAAAAGGATTCAGACCCTGGTTCGCTGTGGTTTTGAGTGCGACCATTTTCGGACTTTTTCACGGCATTTCGGTACATATCGGATATGCTATCGCCTGCGGCATTATCATCGCTGCCTGCTATTATCTGACAGACAGCCTCGTAGCGCCTGTGATAATCCACATGGTATTTAACATACTGGGATCGGGACTGGCGAATTTCATGAGAATCGATGGCTTAAATATTCCCTCAGAAGCTACTTCTGCTATGATGACAGGGATAAATACGACATCGCTCATCTTCATGCCGGTGGCAGCGATCGCTATCGCGTATCTTGTCAGTGTCAGGAGAGGCAGGATCCTGGCAGCGGCCAAGAATGAGATCAAGGAAGAATCGGAAGATGGACCGACAGCTGAAAATTCAGAAGAATCCGGAACAGACGGAATAGAGGCGCCCCAATGAAGAAGCACGCACGTCTGATGTTCGGTATCACAAAGAAAACAAGGTTCGCGGCGGCGATGGTCGTCGTAGCGGCCGTGCTTGTCCTTGCCGTGATCGTTCTCGGATATGTCGGAGTCTTCGGATTAAGATCAGAACTTTGCGATATCGTTATCACTGCTGATAATGCAGGCGATACGTTCGGAGGAACGGGTGTCAACTGCGATGTCATTCCCAATATCAATCTTGTAAGGGATGCTTCTTTCGAGAGCTCCACTGATTATACGAGCATGCTTGTTGCGGGCGCGTCCGAAAACAGCGTTTTCCTTTCTCCTGATGCAGTAGTATCGGCAGGCTACGATACGGCAGCCTGCAGCGGTGATACAGTGCGTATTATTTCCATCGACAGTGAGCGTGCAATGAGCGAAAAGTTCACTGGTACCATCACAGGATTTAAGCCCGCTAAACTCGGTGTCATCACAGAGATCAAGGACTCAAAGGACCTCTGGGATGAAGACCGTATCAGCCAGATGACTTTCTTCGGAAACACCGCTGTTGCGCTTACTGAAAACGGAAAGATAATCTACGATGTTACGAACAGCCAGCTCACAGGTGTCGTAGACAGTGAAGACAGATTCAGCAGGATCGGTTCAAATGATTCAGGCATTGTAGCCGTATCGTCAAACGGCTCGATATATACATCCCAGGATGGAAAGAATCTGGCCGTTGTCTATATTCCTGATTTTTCCGATGCTGAAGTCAGTCTGTGCGGCATAGGCTGTACTTCCCAGTCATTTGCTGTCTGCTACACTAACGGAACCGTTGTAACAATCATTAACGGAAGGGTTGCGGTCTCAGAACTCCCCAATTCTAATGCGACAGCCTTTGTATCTGACGGTGCAAGGCTTATGGCTACTGATATCCAGGGCAATATCTATTCATCAGCAAACGGAATGGTATTCGAAAAGATCGGCGAAGCAGAGCTTCTCAAGGAAGACAGTGAGCCTCTTGCATGCGCTTCAAACGGACGCTTCTGTTTTGTCATCAACAAAGCAGAAGCAGTTATCGTAACTTCCGGTGATTCAGGTTTTGTTATCGAGAGGAACGAGATCTCACGTGCCACAGGAGCTGAGATTGATACCGCATATCTTACCGATTCAGGACTGATCATTGCCGGAACGGCTGACAGGAAGGCTTTTGCGGCTAATCTCTTAACGGGAAACACAATATCTATCACGTCTGAGAATCTGGTCATCGAGAGGATAATCGGTGTATCAGGCGATAAAGTATATTTTGATTCAGGAAAAGACATCTATAAGTCTCAGATCCTTTCTGAGCTTGCAATTGAAGGAAGTCTTGAAGGTGTTGAAGTCATCGCTGACGATATCCTTATCATCGGACATACTGCAAAAGCAGCCGGCGGAGCTGTAAGCGCTTCTGTCGATGAAGGCGAATGGTCTGTATCGGATACATCAGCATGGGACGTATACGGAAGAGGAACAAGCGTTATCGCTACAGACAGGTCTTACGGCGGAAGATACGGCGCGAGACTCTCGGGAAGCGGAAACGGAGTCCATGCCATGACCCAGATCCTTCCCGGCAAAGCAGGAGATAACTTCATTCCCGGAACCTTCTACCGCCTGAGTTTTTATGCAATGTCTGACAATGCTCCCGAAAAGGCTTATTGCTGGATCGAGGGTGACGGATTCGGAAGATACGGATTTGAGCTTACACTGCTTGGCGGAACGTACAAGTACTACAGTTATGTTTTCGCGGTAACTGATCAGATGGCAGACGCCGGACAGATAAGCCTTAATGTCGGCTTCGAAGGCCAGGGATCGATCCTTGCAGATGATTTCTATTTGGGACCTGACAGTTACGGCTCAGCAGGCATTCCCCAATACTATTCAACAACTCTTGAAGGCGGAAAACCTTCTGCAATAAGGCTTAACAACCTCAATATCGGAGACAGGGGATATGCAGAGACATCGCTTTATCTCATGAGCGCCGATTCAGTATCCAGAGATATTTCCGGAACCATGAGCAAAGCCGTTCAGAATATTGACGGAGAAGAGACATACCCGGCTTACCAGGGACAGTCCGTAACGACATCTCTTGAAGACAGCTTAAGGCTTGTGAAACAGTGCGGTTCTTCGCCATGGCTCGTAATCGGACCTTATGCTAACCAGGATGATATCGATAAGCTTTTGGAGTACATGTGCGGTTCCATGACTTCACAGTACGGCGGCCGAAGGATCGATAACGGTACCGCGCTTCCTTGGAGCAGACAGTTCACGAGATTCTACATTGAGATCAATGACAACGGTAAGGTGTTTAAGAGCGACACGCAGAAGACATCCTACGTTAATTTCGTTATCTCGATGTTTACCCAGTCCGAGTATTTCAGCGACATAAAAGATAAGACGGTGTTCCTTGACGGAATGCAGTACGATGGCGCGACGGATTCAGATGCTGATCACCATACCATGGGAGTAAGGCTCACAGCCAACGACAGTTCTGCCACATATATCGAAAATATCGAAACGAGCTACGACCTCTCAAGATATAAGGTACCTCATAACATTTCCGGAAAGACGGGCGAGTATATCTATACTCTTGATTCTGACGGAAATAACTGCGGCAGGGTCCTGTCCACTCTGTTGACCCAGGAGGCCGATTTTGCCGAGATGTTCCTTTTCGACGCGGCAATTGACTTTGTGCCCTCATGTTATACCGGAAGTGATATCTTTGTCGGCGGTAAAGAGTTTATCAACAAGATGACCATATCATCGCTTACAACAGATTTTACGGGCTTTGAAGAGCTTTATCTCGACATCAAGGAACCGCTTGATACCTCAATCCCGCTAAGCGTTGACCAGTTCATGTCGAACGTCACGGCTGCATGCTACAGCAAAGGCAACAGCACATATCTGGTTATCGCAAACTCCTCGAATACCCAGCAGAGTTTCCTCATCAATGACAACAGACTCGGACGCTCCGACAGTGTAGTAAGGCGTTATAACGATGAAGGAAGGCTGATAACTGAGCGGAAGATGAGATATGAACATGTCCGCCACATCCTCCAGCCCGGAGAATTCATAATAGTTGAGATCACATCCAAGGGATGATCGGAAGTATCAGCTTTCAGTAATGAGCCTGATAAGTCCGTCTGAGGCTTTGGAACAGTTGTTTTTCCACATTTTGCAGAGCTTTGAAGCCGTTTCCTCGTCATCAATGGTAATCGTCGCGGAAAAAGGCTTTCCGTCGCCCGTATAGCCCAGCGTGACACGGAATCTGCCATCGTCCGTGGGTTCCAGCGAAGCAGAACTCTCAGAATTTCTGGCCATCTCGTCCGTTATCGCTTTTGCGGCTTCTTCCATGTGAGCGAGCAAAGGCGCGCTTAAAGAAGGGAGCAGATCGTTTAATACGGCCCTTCCGCCGTCTGTGAGCGTAAGGGTCTCAGTAGAACCTACGCTGACTCCTGAAAATTCACCGGACTTGCTCTTATCCATGAGATTGCCGGCGATAAGTTCTTCGTAAGCACGGCTGAACGTGAAGAAGTCGGAATAGAGCATTTCCATGCACTTTTCCATCAGCAGATGGTAACTCACGCCCGGTGCACGGTCCACAAGGAAAAGTATTTGTATTTTTGATTCAGCAATAGATATGTCAGACATCCTTATTTCCACGTCAAATATAATAAAATCCTGACGTAATTATACTCGAAAAGAGCGTTTTACGGGTGTATACTCTGTATGATTTTTGAATTAACCCTTAAGGAGAACTGACAAATGATTACATTTGATTACCAGAACGCCCTCGATTTTATCGGCGGTGAAGAGGCAGTCGCAAGAATGGAACCCCAGATCAAAGCCGCTTCTGATATGCTTCACAAGAAGAACGGCCCCGGAAATGATTTCCTTGGCTGGCTTGATCTTCCCACAAACTATGACAAAGACGAATTCAAGCGTATCCGCGATGCAGCCCAGAAGATCAGAAGAGACTCTGATGTTCTCGTTGTTATCGGTATCGGCGGTTCATACCTCGGTGCGCGTGCAGTTATCGAGCTTTTAGGCCACTCATTTGCGTCTGCTGCTTCTAAGAAAGTCAGAAAGAGCCCGCTCATCCTTTTCTGCGGTAACTCTATCAGCGCTACATATCTTGCTGACATGATGGACATCATCGAAGGCAAGGATATTTCCCTTAACATCATCTCAAAGTCCGGCACGACAACTGAGCCTGCCATCGCTTTCCGTATCCTCCGCGCTTACATGGAGCAGAAGTACGGTAAGGAAGAGGCTAAGAACAGGATCTATGCCACAACAGATAAGGCCAGAGGAGCTCTTAAGGGCTTGGCAGACGAGGAAGGCTACGAGAGCTTCGTAGTACCTGACGATGTAGGCGGAAGATTCTCCGTTCTTACAGCAGTCGGACTTCTTCCCATCGCTGTTGCAGGCATCGATATCAAAGAGCTCATGAGAGGTGCTAAGGACGCTTCCAAGGCTTATAAGAAGCTTCCTCTGGCAGAGAATCCCTGCTATCAGTATGCAGCAGTACGTAACTGCCTGCTCAGATCCGGCTATTCTACAGAAGTTATGGTCAACTACGAGCCTTCATTCCACTTCATGACAGAGTGGTGGAAGCAGCTCTACGGTGAGTCAGAAGGTAAGGACAGAAGAGGTATCTTCCCGGCTGGCGTTGATAACACAACAGACCTTCACTCCATGGGTCAGTTTATCCAGGACGGCGCAAGGATCATGTATGAGACAGTTGTCCAGATCGACAAGCCCAGAAGATCTTTCGAGATCCCTAATGACAAGGATAATCTCGATGGTCTTAACTTCCTCTCAGGCATGGATATGAACGAAGTTAACGCAAAGGCAATGCAGGGAACGATCCTCGCTCACGTAGACGGTAAGGTTCCGAACCTCCTTATCCATATGCCTGACCAGACAGCTTACTCTCTCGGTGAGCTCATCTACTTCTTCGAGAAGGCTTGCGGAATCTCAGGCTATCTCCTCGCTGTAAATCCTTTCAACCAGCCTGGTGTTGAAGCTTACAAGAAGAATATGTTCGCTCTCCTTGGCAAGCCCGGCTACGAGGACCAGAAGGCTGCTCTCGAGGCAAGACTTAAGAAATAATTAAGGCAAGCAATTGCTTTGAACTTTGAACAAGCAGGGGTTGGTTTCCGGCCCCTGCTTTCATGTGCGGAAATCCGATTTGCATATTCTGTATATGCGATTTATATGGACAAAGATAATTGAGAAAATCCATAATATTTCTTAGGAATAAGTTTTCCGTTTTAACGGTTTTTTGGGAATAGAGGAGGTTTTAACTATGAAAAATAAGTTGTTGCTTAAGGCAATGGCTGTTGTTATGTCGGCTGTATGCCTTACAGGATGCTCACAGATGTCTGCAGCTGGATCCGGAGAAGCGAAGAATAAAGTTGTCTTTTCTTCAGAGCAGATTGCTAATGTAGCCAAGAAGTATGGAATGCAGGAAACAGAAACATATTCTGAATGTGTTCAGCAGTTAACTAAAGACGAGAATCATTCTCTTTACTATGTTATGAATAATTCAGAAGAAGCTAATAAGTGGTATTATGCCAGCTATCTGGTCGCTGAGAACAGCCCGTTTCCTGAAATTAAGGTAAATGAGTGTCTGATCTGTTTTGAAAAGATAAGCGAAGGAATGGATGGCAGGAACGCTCTTACCGAGATTTATATGTTTAATGCCGCTGACGATCAGTCTGCTCTTGATCTGTTTAATGCATTTTGCGTAGAAGATTCCAAATATGAGAACTCTTCAGGCGAGAAAGACGGATACAAATATTCAATCAGATATTTGGGAAATGAGAACAGACAGATGACCGGTGGTGTATATCTCCAGAACAGCACCGTCATATTTATAAACTACGCCGGTGAAGTTGAAGAAGACGGCGGATGCGTCGGTTTCTTCTGCAAAGAACTCGGACTTGAATCACCGCTGACATTGAAGAAATAATAAATGACTTACAGGGGCTGGTTTCCGGCCCCTGTAACATTGTTACAGCTGTGCTTTTGTGCCTTGTTATAGGCGTTCGTTTGAAGTTGCGGCAGAGTTCCGGGTGGGCCGTAACTTTTTCTATAAGTATCTTCCCGTACCCGCAAAAGTTACGGCAAACTTACGGCAGTGCCGTAAGTTTTTGTGTAAGTTTTCTTCTAAAACCTCGGCTAAAAGCTCGGCGCCTGCCGGGCAAATCGCCGTGCATTTTTCTGTTTAGCCCTAACTTATGCTATGCAAGCAAGTTGCTCGATTGCGTGCTATGTTTGTCGCTACGCTCAAACATAACACTTATCTCGCAACCCTTACTTACAGGCTGTCCGCAATTTAACAAACTTGAAGCGAGCTTCAAGTTGTTAATTGCTTCCTGCCTTGCAAGCAAGTTGCTCGATTGCGTGCTATAATATTGCGCGAATTTATTAAAAAAGAGGTAGACACTATGATTTCCACACTTGAAAACGGCGCTTGGTTATTAAATGGCGTAGAACTCATCGAAGATTCCGGTAATGCTGCTGAAGCGGTTGCAGCTAAGTCCTGCAAGGCAGCTGATAAGGCAGCAGCTAAGCAGGGTACGATCGCATACGGCATCCTTAAGGATCACAACACATCAGGAAATATGGATCAGCTTAAGATCAAGTTCGATAAGCTGACATCACACGATATCACATATGTAGGCATCATCCAGACAGCAAGAGCTTCCGGACTCGAGAAGTTCCCGATCCCTTACGTTCTTACTAACTGCCATAACTCACTTTGCGCAGTTGGCGGAACGATCAATGAAGATGACCACATGTTCGGTCTTACAGCTGCCAAGAAGTACGGCGGAATCTATGTACCTCCTCATCAGGCAGTTATCCACCAGTATGCAAGAGAGATGCTCGCTACATGCGGTGGCATGATATTAGGTTCTGACTCACACACACGTTACGGTGCATTAGGTACCATGGCAATGGGTGAGGGCGGTCCTGAGCTCGTTAAGCAGCTCCTCTCACAGACATATGACATCAAGATGCCTGACGTTATCGCTATCTACCTCACAGGCGAGCCGATGAAGGGTGTAGGTCCTCAGGACGTTGCTCTTGCTATCATCGGCAAGGTATTCAATACAGGATATGTAAAGAACAAGGTCATGGAGTTCGTAGGTCCCGGTGTCGCAAGCCTCTCTGCTGATTTCAGAATCGGCATCGACGTTATGACAACTGAGACAACATGCCTTTCTTCCATCTGGCAGACAGACGAGAAGACAGAGCAGTTCTTCGACATTCACGGCAGATCTGGCGACTACAAGAAACTCGCACCTGCTGACGTTACTTACTATGATGGCGCAGTTATCGTTGACCTTTCCACGATCAAGCCTATGATCGCTATGCCTTTCCATCCTTCCATCGCTTACGAGATCGAGTATGTTAATGCAAATCTCGAGCAGATGATCGCTGAGACTGAGGAGAGAGCAAAGGTTTCATTCGGCGACAAGATCGAGTACTCACTTAAGGACAAGATCCAGGGCGGCAAGCTCATGGTAGACCAGGGAATCATCGCAGGATGCGCAGGCGGCGGATTCGAGAATATCTGTGCTGCTGCTGACATCATGAAGGGTAAGTACATCGGTGCTGACAAGTTCACGATGTCCATCTATCCTGCATCCACACCTGTTTACATGGAACTCGTAAGAAACGGCGTTGCAGCTACACTCCTTGAGACAGGCGCCATCCTTAAGACAGCATTCTGCGGACCTTGCTTCGGTGCGGGCGATACACCTGCTAACAATGCATTCTCAATCCGTCACTCCACAAGAAACTTCCCGAACAGAGAAGGCTCAAAGGTACAGAGCGGACAGATCTCTTCCGTTGCACTTATGGACGCAAGATCCATCGCTGCAACAGCTGCAAATAAGGGTGTTCTCACACCTGCTACAGAGTTCACAGGCGAGTTCAATAACTACGCTTACACATTCGATTCAAAGATCTACGCTAACAGAGTCTTCGATTCAAAGGGTGTTGCAGATCCTAATACAGAGATCCAGTTCGGACCTAACATCAAGGACTGGCCGAAGATGGAAGCTCTCCCTGAGAACCTCGTTCTCCAGGTAGTATCCGAGATCCACGATCCTGTTACCACAACAGACGAGCTTATTCCTTCAGGCGAGACATCTTCTTACAGATCCAATCCGTTGGGTCTTGCAGAGTTCACACTCTCACGTAAGGATCCTGACTACGTAGGACGCGCTAAGAACATCCAGAAGGCAGAGACAGCACTCGTAGCAGGCGAGAAGCCTTGCGAAGCAGTAGAGGGCCTCCACGATGTAATGCAGGTAGTTAAGAGCCTCATTTCTTTCGAGCACGGCAACGTAAAAGAAATCGGATTCGGTTCAGTAATCTTCGCAGTTAAGCCCGGTGACGGTTCTGCAAGAGAGCAGGCTGCTTCATGCCAGAAGGTACTTGGCGGATGGGCTAACATCGCTAACGAGTACGCTACAAAGAGATACAGATCCAACCTCATCAACTGGGGTATGCTGCCTTTCATCATCGAGAAGGGCGATCTCCCTTTTGCAAATCTCGACTACATTCTCTTCCCGGGAATCAGAACAGCAGTCGAGACAAAGGCTGATACGATCAAGGCAATCGCGATCAAGGGCGATGAGACAAAGGAGTTCACTCTGACATTGGGCGACCTCACAGACCGTGAGCGTCAGATTATTCTTGACGGCTGCCTCATTAACTTCAACCGTCAGAAATAAGATCGATGCCGCAAAAAGGAAAGAGACAGCATCAGCAGATTACGTTTGCTTATATCTTTAAGCAGTGGATAGCACCTCTGTTCTTCATAACAGTTGGTGCTGTCGTAGCTGCTTTTGCGCTTGAAGAATTCCTTGTTCCGTTTACGATCTTAGACGGCGGTGTCGTCGGTATCTCGATGATCATAAGCCAGCTGTCTGACGCTCCTCTCGGTATTCTTACGATTGCTTTGAATATTCCTTTCATGATTCTGGGATATAAGCGTCTCGGCATAAGATTCCTCATCAAGGCGATCTATGCAATGGCGGTTTTCTCAAGCTTCCTGGGCATTTTCGAGGATATGCCGGCCGTAACGGAGCAGGAGATACTTGTAGTCGTTTTCGGAGGCGTGCTCCTGGGCGTCGGCGTCGGACTCATCTTAAGGCATGGCGGATGCTTAGACGGCACAGAGATCGTGGCGATGTTCCTGTCGAAGAACACAGAGTTCTCGGTTGGACAGATCGTCTTATTCTTCAACATAATCATCTACTCGGTAGCAGGTTTTCTTTTCGGACCTGACAGAGCGCTCTATTCACTCCTTACGTATTTCATCACTTCGAAGATAATCGACATCGTCGAAAACGGAATGGAGCAGGGCAAGTCCGTCATGATCATCACAGACCATGGCCAGGAGATAGCAGATGCCATCTATACGCAGCTTGGAAGAACATGCACCAAGATGGAAGGCAGGGGCATGGTGAGCAGCGGCACGAAAACGGTGCTTTACTGTGTCATAACGAGAGTTGAAGTGCCTGCGATAAAGAAGATAATCAACGACGCAGATGTATCTGCTTTCATGACGATCTCGGATGTCTCGGAGATCGTAGGAAATCACATTAAGAAAAAGAAAGCGCCCGCGCATAAACAGGAAGTAATCAAAAAAGGACGTCCCGGCTGAGACGTCCTTTTTGATATAATCTTTTTATCGCTATTGGTTCAATACCGTGCCCGTAATTTCATTAAGTCCGGTTTGTGGTTTTGTATGGTCATAAAGAGGTCACATCTTTTTCCTATACTCACGGTGAACAAAG
Organism: Ruminococcaceae bacterium AB4001; assembly: GCA_000621765.1. Taxonomy (GTDB): domain Bacteria; phylum Bacillota; class Clostridia; order Saccharofermentanales; family Saccharofermentanaceae; genus Saccharofermentans. The sequence continues at coordinate 37,608 of JHXJ01000003.1, read as the reverse complement.
ACGGATGTCGTGGAAAGGAATGAAAAAGATGAAAAAGAAATATTTGGGATTCGGGTTAATTTACGGTGTTATTGCGCTGCTTATCTTCTCGGTATCGATCTCGATCTTTACTGAGAGCAAGATCGATCAATTAAACTACGGTTTTCGCAACTGTATGACTATTCCTGATTCAATACTGGGTGTGATCACCATAAAGGACCGTGATAAGGTGGTCAGCAGAGTCATCTACACATGGGAATTACTGTCTTATCTGGAAGATGATGTAGGCATATATTCTACTGTCGTTGACACAAGAAATGGCGGCAGGGTCATATTTGAATCACAGCCCTTTCTGGAAGCCCGCTATTATGGCGAGATAGAAACAGAGGTCATAGAGAACAGCGAGTTCAGATATGAAGAGAAATCGACCCAGCTGGTTCCCGGCGATATACGGTATATGTTTTTGGAAGACAAAGGAAAGTTTTCAAAGGACGAAGTTCTGGCGCTGATGCTTCCCCGTACACATGAGGTCTCAATAAAGGGTGCAAGATGTGATGAGACATTCTTATACGGAGGCACACTTACGTTTACTTGTGACGATACGGTCAGGACATTGAATATCTCTGAGCCTGAAGTGGTCAACGAAAGAGGAAGCGTTACTTACGAAGAGTGGCTCGTCAGGCTCGATGAGGTGAATTACTATGACTTGGGCGGGCGTGCCGGAATGAATAATAAGGCACATAAGTTAAGTGATAAATATGTAGATATGCTCCTGGACGGCAAGGCAACTGCAGGAACAAAAGTAAGGGAAGGCATCTTCACTTCAACAGCTTCGGCAGTCTATGATTTTGACAGCGGTAACTACCTTATTACTTACTACATGGTAATAAATCCTCTTCAGATCGTTTTAAGAGACAATTTGAAGATCTATATCCTGTCTGTCCTGGCACTCATTCTGGTTGAAGCGGCCATCGTTTTCGTAGTCAGAAAACTCTACATCAATCAGAAGAAGTTCGAGTTAAGGAGCGAAAAGCTTACGAAAGGAATCGCATACGATCTTCAGGGACCTTTGTCTGTTACCAGGAAGTATCTTGATAACTGGGAAAACATTGATGACGATAAGCGTTCCGAGTATTCGGAAAAGATCATATCCGAGGTGGACCACATGTCATCCATGGTAACAAGGCTGCTTGAACTGTCTAAATTGCAGGATGGCAAGGTTAAGCTTAACTGTGAGGATGTTGATCTCCTTCAGCTCACTCAGAATATTATCAAAAGAAACAGGCAGCTGATCTCGGATAAGAAGATCGATGTGACATTTGCTTACGATAAAAACGAGGAAGCTTATCCCGTATATGCAGATCTCGAGATGATATACATCGTTATAAATAACTTCGTGACGAACGCGATCAAGTATTGCGATGAAACCATCACGATCAGGCTGGAAAAGCGTAGAAATACTGTAGAATTCAGCATCACGAATGACGGCGCACGGATCGAAAAAACAGATTTCGGTAAAGTGTGGGATATTCTTTATAAACCCAATAAAGGCATGGCTGAACCTGACGGGAACAGCGGAGTAGGTCTTTCTGTCGTAAAGGATATTCTTGATGCCCATAATGCAAGGTATGGTTGTTACAGCGGCTCTAAAGGAACTAATTTCTGGTTCTTCATTGATGCGTATGATGACAGATCTTTTTCATAGACTAAAGGCATGAATAAGAAACAACAGGTCATGGAAAGGAAAATAAGATGAAGAAACAATATATTAGATACGGAACTTTATTTTGCATATTTGTTTTACTGGCATTTGCAGTTGCAGTGGGAATTTATACCGGCAACAAGATCAAAGCATATAATGACGGGTTTCACATGGGGCTCAGCAGAGCAGGATTTATTGATTATCATGATGAGAACACCGATGGTGATTTGGAAGAGAAGTTGATCTCAGTGTGGGAGTACTACGATAAGAACCAGGCTGATTGCACAGTCTTTTGTTCCTGGATGAAAGATGTGAACAGCGGAGAGATTATCATTGATTACGAGACGTCTTCCGGAATTGACAGTGATGCTGAAATGGAAAGATTTAGTAATATGGCGCATGAGGTCTGTGATCAGTCTGAACAGGCTTATATAAATCACAAAGTTGACAATGATAAATCAGGCGTATTTACCTCGACATACGGATGGTTATGTCCGTCCGGAAACGGTACCATTTACATAGCTTTCGGCATAGTGGCAAAACCTCTGAAGAGCGTTCTCAGGACTAATGCAATAGCTTATGCTGTGATGCTCGCAGTATTTCTTTTCGTAGAGTCGTCAGTAGCTTTTTCGTTTGTTTTGCTCTACAAGAATCAGATGAACTATGAGATCAGAAACCAGAAGCTTACAAGAGGCATTGCACATGAACTCAAGACCCCTCTTGCTGTTACAAAAGCGACCGTTGAGAACTGGGATTACTTTGATGAAGACAAACGCAAAGACTATTCGAAAAGGATGATAAACGAAGTCGATCACATGTCGGACATGGTGGGCAAGCTTATCGATGTTTCTAGGATAAAGGACGGCGGCAATAAGCTTAATCAGTCAGCAGTTGACCTTAAAAAGATGACGGATGATATAATTGCCGCAAGCCGTGAACTGATCCGTGAAAGGAATATCATCATTACCGTAAATTCCGACGACAAGCCTTATACGGTATTTGCCGATCCTGACATGATGAACATGGTGATAAGCAACTTCATGTCGAACGCGATCAAATACTGCGATCATGTCATAATGATCCAGCTGATAAGAAGCGGCCGGAAAATAGAGTTCAGCATTACTAATGATGGTGCTAAGATAGATAAAAAGGATCTGGACAAGATCTGGGATGTATTCTATACGACAGATCAGGCAAGGACTGACAGAATGAGCAGCAGCGGTGTCGGACTCTCGGTCGTAAAGAATATCCTTGATGTTCATAAGGCTGATTACGGCTGCACGAGCGGCGATAAGGGAACGGAATTCAGGTTTTCGATGCCTGCTCATGAGACGGTCTGAAAGACAAAATAAGGAAGTAAAGAATGTATCGTATTTTGCTTGCAGAAGATGAGGTGACATTAAGAGAAGTCGTTGAAGTCTTCTTCCGTAAAAACGGATTTGAGATCGATGCGGTAGATAACGGAACTGATGCCTGTTCCTTAGCGGACAGGCAGAAGTATGATGTGGTCATCCTTGATATCATGATGCCCGGCAAGGACGGCAAGGAAGTGTGCCGCCATATAAGATCCAAGTATGACGTGCCGATCATCTTCCTTACGGCCTTAGGCGATGAACGCGATATCGTTACCGGTTATGAGATCGGTGCAGACGAGTACGTCACAAAGCCCTTTTCCACAAAGGTGCTATTAATGAAGGTCAACGCCCTGATCAGCAGATACCATGGGCTCCTTTCAAAGAACGGCTGTCTTGTCGTAGATGAGATCACGATAGATCCTGCAAGGCACCTTGTAAGCGTTAACGGAAAGAACATTAATCTGGCACCCAAGGAATACGATCTGCTGCTTATGTTTATCGATCACAAAGACATAGTCCTTACGCGTGACCAGATACTTGATATTGCATGGAGCTCTGATTTTGAAGGCTATGACAGGACCGTGGACTCACACATAAAGAAGCTCAGAAAAGCCCTCGGGAAAGCCGGCTACCACATCGAGACCGTGATCAAGACAGGATACGTCTGGAAGAGCGGAAAGCAGTGATCACTTTTCTGATGCCCTGGCCTGATATTTTTTAAGGTCTTCAGTCATCTTGTTTGCAGTCTTAAGGTCTATGAGCCATCCGAAAACATGTACCAGCACATAGATGACCATTACGCTTACAGCCACTGCGATTATCTGCGGGATCATATCGTATTCAATGTTTTTGAACCTGCCGAACATGAAAGTAATGATGAGGACTACGATAAGCAGCATCTGAATGATCTCTCTTATTATCGTCTGCTTCATCGTGAGTTCCTTTTTGGAATACATGACAAGGCCAGGGAGGCTTCCGATAACACCATAGATCAATGGATATGCAAAAGCAGAGTAACCGAATTCGAGGTCGGGCTCCAAGAGGCACCCCAGTATCAGCATTGCGAGGTTTATAAGCGTTACTGATATGAAAAAGCTTGCAAGCTGGGCTCTTAAATGTTCTTTCATACTGCGCCTCCTCTAAGTTTCTCTCTGATGTCAGGCACGTATTTTCTGGAGATTATGACCTGCTCACCGTTAGTGAGGACACAGGAGAACCTGCCGTTTAATGACGGCTTGATAGAAGTTATCTTCATGAGATTTACTACAACTGATTTTGATATGCGCGCGAAGTTTCTTGAAGTGAGCGCTTCTTCGAATTCGTAAAGGCGTCTTCCGGATTCGTAGCAGTCTTTTTCAAGATAGATAAAAGTCTTCTCATCGACCGCTTCGATATAGAGGATATCCGGCAGTGCGAGACTGTACTGCCGGTCCTCTTTGGTTCCTTTTAATATTCCTTCGCGGGATCTGATGAAACGGATTATCTCGTCGATCCGTTCATCCTTTTTGTGACACCCGATCTCGATATATTCCTTGTCGGATTCGCCGATCTTTTTAACTGTTATTTCCATTGATACCTCAGTAGTGTTCGTTGACGTCGAAGCTTCCTTCTCCTTTAAGATAGCAATCGAAAAATCTTACTTCAAGTGAATTGACCGTATCAGATACAAAACCATGATCGACATTTCCGGAACCGAGCATCTTTGCAAGGAAAGGAGAAAAGAGAGGAAGATCCGTATAATCCATATGAAGAGTGCCCTCGACATATGTGCAGTAATAAGTCTCTGCCGTATCCTTGATCGTAATGTTGGGGTAAGGATAATCGATTTTTGCTATCTCCTGAAGGTCCCGGTGGGATTTCTCATTCTCGAATTCTAAAAGGGGTATCGTGTAGGGTGTCTCATCGATGATGTATTTTCCGTCCTTAACACCAATAATGTTGCCGAGCATCGTTCCGTCAATATCGATAACGGCATCAATGTCATCTCTCATCTTTCCGACTTCGACAGCGGTCGCGCCGCCCATTGAGTGGCCCATAAGACCGATCTTGTCCGTGTTTATATGTGAGAGAACACGGGTTACCGATTCTTTAGTTGCATCATTCTCAAACCAATAACTGTCAATATTGCCGTCATCAGCTCCAGAGATAATGGAGTCGAGCGCAAAGTTCATATCCGCTACACGGAGATCCATCCAGGAACGTGACACCTCGTATATTTTTTCTTCTGTCATGTCGCCGTTTGCATTCATGCAGCTGCTGAAAAAATCCCCGTCAACAGTGACCGTTTTTCCTTCAGTATCTTTTGTAAAGAAAGAGTGGTAAGGATGCTCCATGCTTACGACCACATAGCCGTTGCTTGCAAGTTCGAGATAAGAGGAAGCGTTGCTCTCATAATATCCGAACGCTCCGTGGGAGAATATAACCAACGGAAAATTCTCACCGTCTTTTGCTTCCTTGGGCGCGAAAAAGTATACCGGCACTTCTCTGTTGGAACCGTCGTTTTCGAAAGTCTCAATACGGTTCTTATCAACAAGAATACAGTTGCACTGTGCGACGGTATAAGGACCTGTTACCGGTCTTCCTTCATAGTCTGTAAAGAGAAAAGCGGGGAGCGCGGAAGATGCAATAAGAGCCGCTCCCATAAGGCCGCCGAATACGATTGCAGCCTTCTTCTTTGACTTAGAACTCCTGCGGTTTATGAGCCAGAAGATGCCTGATACAGCGAGCCTTAAGACCAGCATGAAGATGAGCCCTGCGAACCTGAAGCTGGTATCGATGCCGGGGAGCAGTACCATTAAAAAGAAAATAACAAGCTGTGCTGCATTTAGGATTATCCTCTTGCCTGTCCATTCCTTTTTTGCCGTATTCCTGGTAAGTTCAAAAACCATAAATCCGATCTCTAAGAGGACCAGGACCGATAAAAGTAAAACTGTCATAACTGTCACCTCATTCCTTGTAGTTGAGACGACTATATGACAGCCTTAAACCCCGTTCAATATATGAGAGGATGAGATGCAAAAACGGGCGGTAAGATGCAGAAAAACCTTATTTTCTTCCGTCCGTGATGAAGTATTTCACGTTGTCTGAAGGAGAAGCAAGTTCTGTCCTGAAGAATTCCGGAAAGTATTTTACAGGTTCATCCGGCGTGATCCAGCGGAGGAATTCTTCGCAGTCATCTTCCGTAAAACTCTGGCACTCCGGTTCAAAATCATCCGGCACTTTCATGTAGTAGAAAAAGGAGATCTCGTAGATCAGTTTGCCGAAATTTGTTTTCGCATCACCATAGAAATAATTCTCATGGACAAATCCCAGACGTTCTATCCCGAGCTTGCAGCCTGTCTCTTCGAATACTTCTCTTATGACTGCTTCTTCAGCGGTCTCGCCGAACTTGATCCTGCCGCCGACAGAGTAAAGATATTCAGGTCTCTTTTTATTTCCGACCATAAGAAATCTGCCGCCGCGCATTATGACTGCGCCGACTCTCAGGTTGATGATTCCATCTTCGCACGGAACTGACATATCGTGATTCAAATTAATTATCCCCCTTGATGCTGATGCATCGTGATAATTAATTGTATCAGAGAATTGAGATAAACCTCATGAAGTCTTCGTCTTTTTTATAAACGCCTGCGCAGCCTAAGATCTTTGCAAATACCTTTCCGATCTCGATCTTGAGCGCTTCGTGGATCTTATCTTCTGAAGTCAGATCGTAGCTGTCTTTCCACTCGTCGATCCAGTCGGCGTGCTTGGCGATCTCATCGATGGCACGGATGTCCTTGCCACCCATTATCGCGTCTTCCATAAGAGCCATCTCGTTCTTAAGTCTTGCAGGAAGGACCGCAAGTCCCATGACTTCGATGAGACCGATGTTTTCTTTCTTGATGTGGTGATACTCTGCGTGCGGATGGTAAACGCCCATGGGATGTTCTTCCGTTGTTATGTTGTTACGCAGGACGAGATCCAATTCAAACTTTCCTTCGCTGTTCCTGCGCGCGATGGGAGTTATAGCGTTGTGAGGAACGCCGTCAGTTTCGGCATAGATGAACGCATCTTCATCGGTGTAATTCTTCCACTTGTTAAGGATCATGTCAGCGCAATCAGTAAGGCGCTCTATATCGTCTCCCTGAAGCCTTATTACCGACATGGGCCAGTTGATGATACCCGCTGTAAGATCTTCAAATCCGGGTATCGTGAATGTCTTTCTGTAACCTGCTCTCGCCATCGGGAAGATGTAGCATCCGCCCTGGAAATGATCGTGGCTTAAGATAGAGCCGCCGACGATCGGGATGTCTGCGTTGGAGCCCGCCGTGTAGTGGGGGAACTGCTCTACAAAGCTTAAGAGCTTTCTGAATGTCGAGCGGTTGATCACCATAGGGATGTGTTCCTTGTTCAGGATTATGCAGTGTTCGTTATAGTAGACGTAGGGAGAATACTGAAGATAGTATTGGTCGCCGTCGAGCACGATGGGAATTATCCTGTGATTCTGTCTTGCCGGATGAGTGAGCGTCCCAGCGTATCCCTCATTCTCGGGGCAGAGAAGACACTTCGGATATGAAGTGCTCTTTGCTTTGCCCGCTGCTGCGATGTCCCTTGGATCCTTTTCGGGCTTGCTCAGATTGATCGTGATATCGATGTTTCCGAATTCGGTGGGAGCGATCCACTTAACGTCTTTGGCGATGCGGTCAACACGGATGTAGTTTGTGACTTTGGAGAAGTTGTAATACCATGCAGTCGCGATCTTCGGTGAAGTATCGCGAAGTCTGTTGAAAGTGGAGATAACTGTAGAGGGCGGGGGAGTTATGGCCCCCATGATCTTGGTATCGAAAAGATCCCTGCCTGCAGTAGTATCGCTCTTCATTACGCCGTGCTCAAATGCCCACGCCATCATGTCTTCCAATATGAAATGAAGATCTCTTTTTGCGGGAATGATTTCAGGAGCGGTATACTCAGTGAGCTCCATAAGTTCGGCAAGTCTGTTTATCGCGTAAACGCGGTCAAGGCTGTCGATGAGACCGTTTTCGATCCCGTAATTGACCAGTTCGGTGATGTATGTGTTGATCATGATGACCTCCGTCAGATAACTCTTATTCCGCCGTATTTCCGGATGGCGAGTATCTCGCATGCGCCGTCTCCGAAAACCTTATCCATGTACTTCTGATATCTTGCTGCGTTCTGCTTTTTGACAAAGGCCTGGACCGTGCCTGCAAAGCCGCCGCCATGTACTCTTGATGCTTCATCATCACCCAGTACTGTATCGCTTATGGCAAGAGCCAGAGATACATTCTGGACGGTAACATCCTTATTTGTATAAACGTTTTGAAGATACTTGAAAGAGGAATCTCCTGATGCCTTAACAAGCTTTATGAATTCTTTAATGTCGCTGCCGTTAAGTGCTTCTGCTTCCTGACCTGCGCGGTCGGTCTCGTTAACGAAATGAATTGCTCTTAATACCGCGCGGTCGCCGGCTTTCTCACGGAGTTCACCTATGTTATCGAGGATGTCTTCGAAATCGACAGGGCGGAGGACATCGTACCCTAAAAGTGAAGCTATCTTTTTCATCTCTTCAGGAACTGCCGCGTATTCATCCGTAAGGTCGGCATGTGAGCCTTTCGTATCTGTTATGCATAGAACATAGTCTGTCTTTGAAAAATCGAAATCGACCTTTTCAACTACCGGATTGGCAGGATCGTTAAAGTCGATGTGTACAAGATTACCGACGGAACATGCCATCTGGTCCATCAGGCCGCAGGGCTTGCCGAAGTAAGTGTTCTCGGCATACTGTCCGATCATTGCTATGATAACGGGATCGATAGACATGTTGTTAAAAAGTCCCGAGACTATGGTGCCTATAAGTGTCTCGAAAGCAGCAGAGGAGGACAGGCCTGCGCCGATAAGCACATCGCTCGTGATGTACGCGTCAAAGCCGCCGAGCTCATATCCTTTATCCTTAAGGCCGGCCAGAACTCCGCGTATAAGAGCTGCCGTCGAACCCTTCTCATCTTCACGGAGAGCAAGGTCATCCAATGAGATCTCAGTCATTCCGAAGTCTTCAGCGAGGATGTTGACCTTAAGGTCATTCCGGGGTGAGGTGACTGCAATCGCATCCTTGTTGATGGATGCAGCGAGGACTTCGCCGTGCTGGTGGTCCGTGTGATTGCCGCCGACCTCGGTCCTTCCGGGTGCACTGAATATGGCAGCAGGTTCCGTACCGGGAAATGCATTATTGAACTTACTGACAGCGCCGGCATATCTTTCCGGCTGAATGGCAGATGCCTCGTCAGTACAATAGATATCTTTAAAGTTTATGGATGACAGGTCAAGCATTTTAAGCCTCCTACCAGATGTTATAGCCTGATTATAGATTGAGTTTCCAAAACAGTCATTTGGCAAACCTGCACAAGACTCGGAAACTAAATTTGTAAAAACAGTTTCCAAGAAATAATCCCACTTTTGTCAATGAATTGCTATTATTTAGGTGGAAACTCAAAATACTATATTCAGTTTCCGAGGGAGATTTGAGCGATTATGACCGAGATCAGGGAAAAGATACTTAACGGAATTATTGCTGTATTTAATAAGAAAGGTCTGAAGTTCACGATGGACGATGTCGCGGATGAACTCAAGATCTCCAAGAAGACCATCTATAAGGAGTTTTCGAGCAAGGAAGAAATGTTCGAGACGATGGCGGATTATGTTTTCGATAACATAAAGAAAAAAGAAGAAGAGATATTTAATTCAGATGAATATACGACGGAAGATAAGATCAGGCTCCTGCTGGCTGCAATGCCTGAGAGCTATAAGAACATAAACTTCCAGGAACTCCATCCGCTGAAAGAGAAATATCCGCAGGTCTATAAGAAAGTCCAGAAGCGTCTTGAGACCGGATGGGAACCTACAATGAAGCTTCTGGAGCAGGGTAAGGCCCAGGGGATCATAAAACAGGATGCTGACCTTAAGATAGTAAAGATCATGATGGAAGCTTCGCTTGAGAGATTCTTCGAAAAAGACGTAATGAAAGGAAGCCATAAGAAATATAACGATTTCCTTAATGAAGTAGTAGATATTCTCCTGACCGGAATCGCAGCAAGATAAGGAGGCAGCATGGATAGGTCAAAAGTCATATTCGAAAATGTCCAGCCTGAATCAGTATATAAGAAGGCAGTAAAATCGAAGGCAAAGTATGCCAGGAAGTTCGGTGACGATTCTGATAAGAACTATTCCGCTCAGGTAGTTGAAAACAGATATATCGGCGATATCCTCGGCGTCAGGAATATTGCTGTAGGTGAGGGTAATCCCGGCGTATCTGAGGGCTTTGATACTGAAAAGGGCATAATCGTCGGAAACATCAGAATGGGATTCGGACATTACCGCATCTCCATGGCTATCGCTTCTGCGGCAAACGCCATGGGATATGTTCCTTACTGGATGGATCTCAACTCATATAAGCAGACGACCTGCACCAAGGTCATCTCTGCGCAGAACGACCTTTATTCAAAAGGATCGAGAATATCCCAGAAGTCTAAGCTCTTTAATAAGCTCGTATGGGAACCTTTGAATTACGAAGGCTTCAGGAAACTCTCATATAATTCGTCCGACCAAAAGAACGCTGAGCTCATGGCTCCAGTATATGAGAATGTTCCCAAGGATATCCCTGTTGTCGCAACACACGTCTGGCCTGCACAGGCAGCGATCCACGCGGGAATGAAGAATGTCGTAAATGCAATTCCCGACAACTGGCCGATGGCTCTTCATTTCGCAGAGGGAAGCATTCACACGGTACAGACGCACTATGCATATCAGGGCTACAGGATCTGCAATGGAATGGACGGGGATAAGGTATTGAGTCCGATGCCTGAAGAGAGCCTCAAGTACGTAGGTCACTATATTGATCACGAGCTCGTTGCAAATATCGAAGAAGACTGTGCCCGCCGTCTTAAGAGAAAAGAAGAAGGCAAGCCGATGAGATTCCTTCTTACGATCGGAGGAGCAGGTGCGCAGAAGGAGATCTTCGCAGCGATAATCAATGACCTTATGTCCGATATCAAGAGTAAGAAGGCTGCGTTATATGTAAATATCGGTGACTACCAGAATGTCTGGGAAGATCTGAAGAATATGGTTCCGGGTATCTCCGATATTGCTAAGACGCACTTCAATAACTGGGAAGAGACAATGAGCTTCTGCGAAGGTGCGCTTACAGGTGATGTCGAAGGGATTCATCTTTTCTGTCACGAGAATATCTTCGAAGCGGTATATGCGACAAACCTTCTGATGAGGTCATGCGACGTGCTCGTAACCAAGCCCTCGGAACTGTCTTTCTATCCCGTGCCGAAGCTTTTCATCAAGCGTATCGGCGGTCACGAGCAGTGGGGAGCGATACATTCCGCAGAGATCGGTGACGGAACATTGGAGTGCAGGGACATACCCCACACACTGCAGATGATAAGGCTTTTTAAAGACGACAACACAACGCTTAAAGACATGTGCGAAAACATAGTAAGAAACAAATCTCTCGGGATCTACAACGGAGCATATGAAGTCGTTAAGATCGCGATGGGAATGAAGAAATAAGGAAGGAGAACAAGACATGGAAACTAAGAAAGGTTTAACCGGAAAAGAGAAATTTGCTTACGGTATAGGCGCCGTAGGTAAAGATATGGTCTACATGCTCTCAGCTTCTTATGTCCTGTACTACTTCCAGGACATCATGAAGACGAGCGCCATCGCTATGGGATTCATCCTTCTCATCGCGAGAGTTTTCGATGCGTTTAACGATCCGATCATGGGCGTTATCGTTGCGAAAACAAAGACGAAGTGGGGCAAGTTCCGTCCCTGGCTCATGATCGGCACGATCACGAATGCGATCATACTCTTCCTCATGTTCGCAGCTCCGCCGACACTGGACGGCAAGGGGCTTATCGCATATGCGGCTGTTACATACATCCTCTGGGGCGTTACATATACCATGATGGATATTCCTTACTGGTCAATGATCCCCGCATTTACCGAAGGCGGTAAGGAGAGAGAAGGGCTTTCAGCTCTTGGACGTTCCTGCGCAGGCGTAGGTTCTGCCATCGTAACGATCCTTACAGTTATGGCTGTAACTTCGCTCGGCACTGCTCTTACGGCAAACAGTACGACCAATATTACTAAGTCTTTCACTTCGGGTGATACAAAGATCAATACATATGTCATCGAGCTCGATAAGGACGGCAACCCTACTTCCAATGTGATCGGATATGCCGAAGATAAGACGGATGTATCTGTCACTGTTACAGGTTCAGAGAGAGCATTTGAAGGCGTTTATTCATTCACCAATGACAACACAAAATACGAGTTTACATTAAATGGCGTTACTGCCAAGACTTCAAAAGTCGAGTTCGTTATGGACTCTGAAACATCTGCAGAAGCCGGCCTCGTATTCTATGTTGATTCAGAAGCTTTCAGCGCAATAAGCGGAAGCGATTCCGTTAAGGCGACACTTACGATGAATTCGACACTCGAAGTCGAGAGAGTCGGTTTTAAGTACTTCTCTTTAGTCGTCGGCATCCTCTTTATCGTCTTCATCGGTATCACGTGCCTCTGCATCAAGGAAAAGTCTTCCGTTGATATGGAAACACCTTCCGTAAAGCAGATGTTTAAAGCGCTCCTGGGCAACGACCAGGCGATGACAGTAGTTCTCACTATCGTTCTGTTCAATACTGCTACTTACATCACATCGAACCTTCTGATCTACTTCTTCAAGTACGATCTTGCAGGTTCAAACTGGCAGGGCAATTATACATTGTTCAACACATTTGCAGGCGCGATGCAGATACTTGCCATGATGCTCTTCTTCCCGCTGCTCAGAAAAGCTTTTGACACGATAAAGATCTTCTATATCGGCGTGTTCGCTGCGATCGGCGGATACATCATCCTTCTTGCTTTATCGCTCCTCGGAACCAAGAGCGTATATCCGTTCTTCGTACCCGGCTTCTTCATCATGGGCGCTGTAGGTATCCTTAACGTTATCTGCACGATATTCCTTGCTAACACATGCGACTACGGTGAGCTTAAGAACGGCAGAAGAGACGAGTCGGTCATCTTTTCGATGCAAACATTCGTTGTTAAGCTCGCTTCAGGTATTGCAGCTCTTGTAGCTTCTGTCTGCCTTACGGTCTTCAAGATCCAGGAGCAGAGCAACACCGATATGAACCTTGCCGTTCTTTTGGAGAAGGTCTCGAGCATTAAGAATAACGTCGTTGAGACAATAGATACGAGCGCCGTATTCGGCCTTAGAATGGTAATGACGCTGACACCTATATTTGTCCTCATAATTGCATTGCTTATATTCAAGGCAAAGTATATTCTGACAGATAAGAAGCTTGATGAAATCACTAAGGAACTTAAGTCAAGGAGCTGAGAGCCATGATCAATGTAAAAGGAGATAAAGTCCCGCTGTTTATCCTTGATACCGCTCATACGACTTATGCTATGAAGGTATTGGATTCAGGTCATATCGAACATCTTTATTACGGCCGCAGGATTCATCTTGATGACGCTGACGGTCTTTCAGAACAGTACGAATTTGCTCCGGCAAATACATCAACATATTCACCTGAGGCAGGCAATTTCTCTTTGGACGACATGCGCCTTGAGATGAGTTCCTACGGTAAGGGTGATCTCAGGGAAGCTTTCATCGAGATCGTAAATTCAGACGGAAGCACGACATCAGATTTCCTGTTTTCGGGATATGCCGAGAGCCGCGGAAGAGACGGCGGAACAGAAGGACTTCCTTCCTCTTACGGAGAAGAAGCGGAAGTGCTTACGCTGACCCTGACTGATAAGGATAACAAGCTGAAACTCGAACTTGTTTATTGTGTTTATGCGGATACCGATGTCATCACCAGGACAGCCCGTCTGACCAACGAAGGTGAGGGTGACATCAGTATCGAAAAGATAATGAGCACGCAGATAGATTTTGATCCCGGCAATTATGTGTTCAGCACTTTTACCGGTGCCTGGGCAAGGGAGATGAAGCGCACGGATATGTCAGTTGCATCTGCGCGTCTGGTCAATTCATCTTTTTCCGGAAACTCTTCAAACCGCGCAAATCCTTTCGTGATGATCTCAAGACGCGGCGCTACTGAAGAGTATGGCGAAGTCTACGGATTCAATCTCGTATACAGCGGGAATCATTATGAGTCTGTGGAGAAGAGTCCGTTTGGCAAAGTAAGATTCTTATCGGGAATCAATCCCACCGCGTTTAACTGGAAACTATCGAAAGGAGAGTCTTTCCTGACCCCTGAAGCGGTCATGACGTATTCCACATCGGGATATAACGGAATGAGCGGGCAGATGCATGACTTCGTGTCAAAGCATATCCTGCGTGGTCCGTGGAAAGACAGACTTCGGCCTGTTCTTCTGAACTCATGGGAAGCTGCTTACTTCAAGATAAATGAGAGTAAGCTTTTGCGTCTCGCGCGAAAAGCAAAATCCGTCGGCATCGAACTTTTCGTAATGGATGACGGATGGTTCGGCGAACGCAACGATGATTCATGTTCTCTGGGTGACTGGTATCCGAACAAAAAGAAACTTCCCAGAGGTGTCAAAGGTATCTGTGACAAGGTTAGAAAGTTAGGTCTGGAGTTCGGTATCTGGGTCGAGCCTGAGATGGTAAACCGCAACAGCGATCTTTACCGCGCCCATCCCGAATGGGCAATGGAGATACCCGGAAAGAGCCATTCGGAAGGCAGGAACCAGATGGTCCTGGATCTTGCGAATCCCGATGTCCAGGATTATCTGATCAAGGCAATGAGTGACGTTTTTTCTTCTGCGGATATTTCCTACGTTAAGTGGGACATGAACAGAAACTTTACGGATATATTTTCCTCGTCTTTACCTTCCGGCAGACAGGGAGAAGTTACGCACAGATATATGCTGGGTCTTTACCGCGTAATGAGAGAACTTACAGACAGGTTCCCTCAGATCCTTTTTGAAGGATGCGCGTCAGGAGGCAACAGATTTGACCTTGGCATATTGAGTTTCTTCCCCCAGATCTGGGGAAGCGATGATTCGGATGCTGTCTGCCGGTCTGAGATACAGACCGGTTACAGCTACGGATATCCGATGTCGACGGTTACGGCACATGTGTCAGACTGTCCCAATCACCAGACACTAAGACGTGCCCCGATAGAGACGAGATTCAACGTCGCTTCGTTCGGTGTACTGGGTTATGAATGCAATCTCTGCGACATGAG
Organism: Ruminococcaceae bacterium AB4001; assembly: GCA_000621765.1. GTDB lineage: Bacteria > Bacillota > Clostridia > Saccharofermentanales > Saccharofermentanaceae > Saccharofermentans. The sequence continues at coordinate 22,336 of JHXJ01000003.1, read as the reverse complement.
CAAGGATGATATAGAGGCGATAAGAGCGCAGATCGACATGTATAAGAAGTGGAGAGAAGTTATGCAGTTCGGCCGCTTCTACCGAGTATCCACGGCGCACGATTCGGGATCCTGTGACGGTGATGCATTAGGTGCTCCCGGATTAAGCGTTCTCGAGCCTCTTTCCGGAAACGATATCTCCTGGACTGTCGTATCTCCGGATAAGACGAAAGCCGTAGCAATGACCATGCAGCTTTTCACTCACGCGAATGCGCAGTGGGGCGTGTTAAAGCCTGCAGGTCTTGAACCGGAAATGAAATACCATATCGAGGGAAGGAAGATAAAGTTCGATCTGCGTGAATTCGGAGGACTTGTAAACTATGTTGCCCCGGTACACGTTAAGCAGGACGGATTCCTTCATAAGATCATCGCAAGATTTTATAAGATGAATTCGGAGAAAGAATCCCACGATATGTATGGTGATGCCATGATGTATGCCGGCGTTCACTTAAGAAGCGCATTTGCTTCAGGCGGATACAATGAGAACATGAGATATTATCCTGACTTCGGTTCAAGGATATATACGATTGAGAAGGCCGGTTGAAAGACCGCATAAGGGGAAATCAATATGAGGATCGACATAAACAACGGTTGGCTGTGGTCACCTGAATTTGAAGAAGAAATGATTAAGCCCGTCTTTAAGGGTGAAGATAAGATGGAAACTGTGAGGATCCCTCACACTGTCAAAGTCACGCCATTTAACTATTTCGATGCTAAAGAATATCAGATGGTATCCTGCTACAGAAAGTCCATCGATGTTCCTTCAGATTGGGAAGGTAAAAGGATCTTCGTAACCTTTGATGCAGTTGCGCATGAAGCTGAGGTCTTCATTAACGGAGAATCTCTGGCCGAGCACTCATGCGGCTATACCGCTTTTACTGTTGAGCTTACAGAGCATCTTAAGTATGGCGGTGAGAATATTCTCGCGGTAAGGTGCGACAGCAGGGAATCTCTTAATGTTCCTCCTTTCGGATTCGTCATCGACTATATGACATACGGAGGCATCTACCGTGAGGTGCATCTTGATGTGAAGGAAAAGGATCACATCAGGGATGTTTTCGTAAGTGCAGGCGCCGACAGGAAAGTCACGATAAGGACTGATGTTGAGGGTGAAGGCGAACTTACTGCAGTGATCACTTCGGTTGAAACAGGCGAGGTTGTTTTCGAAGGCGCGTGTGAGAAAGAAGCGGTCATCGAAGTTAAGGATGCAGAGTTATGGACGCTCGAAAATCCTGTCCTTTACAGTCTCACGGTGACATTGAAAAACGGCGGCGCTGAAGATGCATTTACGACAAGATTCGGCTTCAGGGATGCCGTATTTAAGACAGACGGGTTCTACCTGAACGGAAAGAAGATAAAGCTCAGGGGACTTAACCGTCACCAGTCCTGGCCATATGTCGGATATGCAATGCCAAAGTCGATGCAGAGGATGGATGCCGATGTATTGAAAAATGAACTTGGTCTTAACGCAGTAAGGACTTCCCACTATCCCCAGTCGCATCACTTTATCGACAGATGCGATGAACTCGGACTGCTCGTATTTACGGAGATACCGGGCTGGCAGAATATCGGTGACGATGCATGGAAAGAACAGGCTGTTGTAAATACACGTGAGATGGTCTCGCAGTACCGCAACCATCCTTCTATCATTTTGTGGGGCGTGAGGATCAACGAATCGGTCGACTGTGACGAACTGTATGCTCGTACGAATAAGGAAGCGCATGATCTGGATCCTACGCGTCAGACTTCCGGCGTCAGATATCTCAAGAACAGTTCGCTGTTAGAAGATGTATATGCATTCAATGATTTCAGCCACAACGGAAAGACACCCGGATGCGAACAGAAAAAGAATGTCACTTCTGACATGAATAAACCGTACTTCATCAGTGAGTATAACGGACACATGTTCCCGACCAAGTCTTTTGATTCCGAGCTTCACAGACAGGAGCATGCGCTAAGACACTGCAATGTGTTGGACAGCGTGATGGAAAACGATGATATAGCGGGGTCTTTCGGCTGGTGCATGTTCGACTACAACACACATAAGGATTTCGGTTCGGGCGACAGGATCTGCTATCACGGAGTTCTCGATATGTTCAGAAATCACAAGCTTGCCGCATACGCTTATTCAAGCCAAAACCGCGATATCGCGCCGGTCCTTGAAGTCAGTTCCGCTATGGACATCGGTGAGCATCCCGCAGGCAACAGGGGAGAGATATACATCTTCTCCAACTGTGACAGCGTAAAGATGTATAAGAACGATGTCTTTATCAAGGAATACACACGTGCTGATTCTTCTTATAAGAATCTCGTTTCTCCGCCGATGCTGATAAACGACTATATCGGTGACCAGATGAAAGAACAGGAAGGTTTTACCGACAGACAGAACAAGATCGTCAAGGATGCCCTGAACTTTTCTGCCGTATACGGGATGGAGAACATGCCGGTCAAGATGAAGCTTACCATGGTCGAAGCCATGACGAAGTATAAGATGAAATACGATGACGCTTATATGCTCTTCGGAAAATACATCGGTAACTGGGGCGGCAAAGCAACACAGTTCAGGTTCGACGGTATCAGGAACGGCGACGTTGTAAAGACTGTTATCAAGTGTTCCATGACCAGACTCTGCATGGATCTTGATGTGTCCTCAAACGAACTTGTTGAAGGTCCTACATATGATGTTGCATCTATAAGGATCAGGGTCACGGATGAATACGGAAACGTCATGCCTTTCTACAATAAGCCGGCTGTTCTGGAAGTGACAGGAGAGATCGAAGTGATCGGTCCTACACTTGCGGACATCAACGGCGGTATGGGCGGAGTTTATATAAAGAGCAAGGGCAAAGAGGGAACAGGTTCGGTTAAGATCAGTTTCCCCGATGCAGGGCTCTCATCAACGGTTGATTTCACGGTGTCAAAAGCCACGTGATATAAAGCTCATCATTTGTTTAAAAGGGCTGCCGCAGTATTCGCGACAGCCCTTTAAAGTTTTTAGGTTTTCTTTGGGATTACTTCTTTCCGATAGCTCCGTTGATGGCATCTACATCGGGAAGATCTACTCCGACTTTCTTCTCTACCTTGTCGATCGCATCGTTAGCGATCTTCTTGGCATTCTCATCCTTTGCAACTGCGCTGATAGCGTCCTGTGCAACGTCTTTAGCTTTGTTAATATCGATTTCCATATGGATACCTCCTGTATTTAGTTAAGTTCATTGTATCACTTTTGTGATTGAGGGAATGAAGATTTTGGTCTGGCTGCAAAGAGTTTAAATCAGGGCCTTTTGCCGTTGTTTGGTCCTTTGCCTGGAGCGCCGCCGGGCCCCTTGCCGGGCATGCCTACGATGCGGGCAACGACGGGTGAGAGTACGACCGCGATGACGTAGCTGATCACGAGAGTAGGCAGGACAAGCCTTCCCCAGTTTCCGAGCCACATGACAAAGAACGGCGGAACGTTTGCGAGTGCTTCGGGAGGAATCCTGGTGCGTGCGGTTATTACACCGACGAGGCTTACGATAAGGCTTACGATGAGAGTGTTACCTACTGCCAAAGGGATAGCATTGATAAGTGTGAATTTCATCCCGGGAGGATTTGCGTTTGCCTTGATGGCGAGGGTTCTCCCCAGCTTTCCCAACGGAACGCAAAGCGCAACGAGAACACCAACGATAACCGACATCAGGATATTGGTCAGATAGATCATCGGAACAGGTGTGAGTCTTGTCATTTCGGGATTGCTGCGGATGACCATGAAGGCAGCGATGACTCCCATTATCGCGGAGATCACAACGGACATGATAAGACCCATCAGGCGTTCTTTCTTTTGCATATGCTTTGAACCTTCCGATCCTTTTCGAATAGATAACCCAATTATAAGGTGTATCGGGAGTCTTATGCAATGAGCTTAATAAAGAAACGGTTATTGGATATTCATATTAACGCGTAATGTGAGATAATAACGATATTATTCATCCGGACACATGTGCTTTGCACGGGGATAAGGTCCGTCAATTCTTTTGATAGGAGAGAAATCTATGTATAACTTGTTCATCAATACAGGTAAAGAAGCAGGCCACATCAATCCTGAGATCCAGGGCCATTTTTCAGAGCACCTTGGCAGATGCATCTATGAGGGTGTTTTTGTTGGTGAGGATTCTTCCATACCTAATACCAAGGGTATGCGTAACGATGTTGTTCAGGCATTAAAGGAGATGAAGATACCGGTTCTCCGCTGGCCGGGCGGATGCTTTGCAGATGAATATCACTGGAAGGACGGCATCGGTCCCAAGGAATCCCGTAAGAAAATGATCAATACCAACTGGGGCGGAGTTACCGAGGACAACAGCTTCGGTACTCACGAGTTCATGGAGCTCGCAGAACAGCTCGGCTGTAAGACATATGTTAACGGCAACATCGGAAGCGGCACTGTCCGTGAGATGAGCGAATGGGTTGAGTACATGACATTTGACGGCGTATCTCCGATGGCTGATCTCAGAAGAGCAAACGGCAGGGAGAAGCCCTGGACAGTCGATTATTTTGCAGTTGGAAATGAGACATGGGGATGCGGCGGAAACATGGTTCCCGAATACTACGCAAATCTCTATAAGCACTATCAGACATTCGTAAAGCAGTATAACCCCGAAAAGAAGATCAAGAAGCTTGCGGTAGGTCCTACAGACAAGGACTACAACTGGACGGAGACAATGCTCAGAGAGTGCTTCAGACAGCAGGGTTCATTCCCGCAGAACTTCGGATATATGGACGGTCTTACGCTCCATTACTACACGCTTCCTTACGATTGGGATCACAAGGGAAGTGCGACCGAGTTTAATGACAAGGAATGGTACATGACACTTTCCAAGACTTTTGCAATGGAAGAGTTCATCGAGAAGCATTCCGCCATCATGGACAGATACGATCCTGACTGCAGGATCGGTCTCATGGTAGACGAATGGGGCACATGGTACGACGTTGAAGAAGGAACCAATCCCGGATTCCTCTATCAGCAGAACACGATAAGGGATGCACTCATCGCAGCGATCAATCTCAACATCTTCAATAAGCACTGCAAGAGAGTCAAGATGGCAAACATCGCACAGCTCGTAAACGTTCTTCAGGCAGTCATCCTCACAGAAGGCGAGAAGATGATCAAGACACCTACGTACTATATCTTCAAGATGTACAGCTGCCATCAGGATGCTGAACTTCTTGAAAGCTCGGTCAACAGTTCTAAGATCGGACTCGAAGACGAATACATGGTTCCGAACATCCATGAGTCGGTTTCCAAGGCAAAAGACGGCAAGATCAATATCACGATCGCAAATCTTTCCTGCACCGATTCCTATGACATCTGCAGCACACTTATGGGTGAGCAGGTCAAGTCTGTCAAGGCAACAGTCGTTGGCGGTGAGATGCACGATCACAATACCTTTGATGATCCTGATGTCGTTTCGGAAAAGGCATTTGACGATATCAGCTTCGAAGGCGAAAAGATCTCTTTTAAGATCCCCGCTTCCAGCGTAATGCATATCGAAGTAGAGATCTGAGATGCCCAAGATCTGCACAAGATGCCTCCTTAAGGACTTCAGCAGGGAAGATTATGAAAGAATAATCGTTGAGGGAATAAGAGCCCTTCCTGCAGATGAGGTCGTTCCGGAAAGTGTAACATCGGAAAGACTTGAAGTCTGCAAAGAGTGCGAGAAGATCAATCAGGGAACGTGTCTTGCCTGCGGCTGCTATGTCGAGATAAGAGCAGCTTTGAAAAAGGGCAGATGTCCTTACGGCAAATGGTGACAGAATAGTTTTTACGGGGAAAGATAATGGCTACTTGCGTATCAACTGAAGTAATGCGCAACAGTGACAGATGGACAATAGAAAACCTGGTCTCTTCAAAAGAACTGATGGAGAGAGCCGGAAGAGCCATCTTTGAACACGCTGACTGGAAAGGTCCGGTAGGTATAATCTGCGGAAAAGGAAACAACGCCGGCGACGGTTTTGTTGTCGCATCCCTTCTGAAAGATCACGGGATCGAATGTGAGATCGTGTTGCTTTTCGAAGACTCGTTTTCGGAGGACGGAAGATACTTTTTCGACAGATGCGTCGAAAAGGAAATACCTGTTGTTCATGATGTTGATTATGGCAAGTATAAGACCATACTCGACTGCATTTTCGGAACCGGGTTTAAAGGCGAAGTCAGGGAACCTGCCAAGAGCGCGATCGAAAAGATAAACAGCTCTTCTGCCTATGTCATAAGTGCGGACATTAACAGCGGCCTTAACGGCGATACCGGATTAAGCGACCTGTATGTCATATCTGATCTGACGGTTTCCATAGGGACGTTCAAGTACGGACATTTTCTCGGAAATGCTAAGACAGCCATGAAGGAAAAAGTCAATTGCGATATTGGAATAAGGATAATCGGCGAGACAAAGGAATTGTCTTAAGCCGGATAGGAAGTATGAGGTATTTATGATAACCCAATGCAGGAATTGCTCGGCCCCGCTTGTTTTCGATCCTGAAAAGCAGAAGCTTGTCTGCGGTCACTGCGGCAGCGAGTTTGCACCCGAAGAGTTTAAGCTCTCTGAGAAGGAACCTTATCTGGATCAGAAAGCAGAATCGATGAACGAGATCTATGGAACCGATTCCAAAGAGTTCATGGATTGTTATGTCTATATCTGCAACAGCTGTGGCGGTGAGGTCATCGTCAATGGTACGGAAGCTTCGACAAAATGCATCTACTGCGGAAACTCCGCTGTGGTATTCAGCAGGATCGCAAAGCATAAGAGACCCAGGACCATCATACCGTTCAGGCTCACACAGGAAGATGCCGAGAAGGCCGTCCGGGAAAAGTTCAAGAAGGGCTTATTTGTTCCGAAGGAGATAAAGAACTTCAAGGCTGAAAACATCCGCGGTATTTATATACCTTACTGGCTTGTTGACTGTGAGCATAAGGCGGCCGTAGTAATTCAGCAGACCGTAAAGAGCGGTAAAAGCAGCAGAAGATACTATCACGGACGTGCGGGCAGGATGATGTTCAAAGATCTTCCGATAGACGCTTCCAAGATGCTTTCCGATGAGAGCAGTTCCAGACTGGAACCTTTTAATCTTGGCGCGAAAAAGGCATTTGATGAAGACTATCTCTTAGGCTTTTATTCTAATGTTTCGGATATCGATTATGGGGATCTCAGAGACGCGGTCGGCAGGCGTGCCCGTGACTATTTCAACACCCATGTGCTGACAAGCGTTAAAGGCGGGGGAACCAAAAAGATCTACAGGGAACAGTACTGCACGAAAATCGACTATAACAGCCTTGAATACGCGATGCTTCCTGCGTGGTTCATTACATACGACTATAAAGGAAAACATAATACAATTCTCGTAAACGGCCAGACGGGTAAGGTGGTCTGCGGTGTGCCGTGGAACCAGATACTGTTCTATTCACTGCTCGTTGTGACGGGGATCGCCCTGACCGCTGTAAGTTTCATTATCCTGAAGCCAATCCTGGCGTCGTTGTTTTCATCTTCAAGCAGAAGCTCTTCGAGTGACAGCGACGGGAAGTTCATCGGAGCGCTGATCGTTGGTGCCGTCGCGATGTTTTCCGCGGGGATCGTAAAGATCAGGAAAGTCATCAAGAGCATTAATCTTACACAGGCGCAGTCGATATTTAATTTTGTTAAGAAGAGGCAGGAATAAAAATGGATATACTTGCAATGTTATTGGCGATCGGACTCGGATTCGGACTTGCCTGTCTGATCTTCGCATCCATTCTTTCTAAATCAAACGACATAGGAAACAGTATCGGTGAAGCTTCGAAGTATTCCAACGGAATCTACTACGACCAGAGTGCCGATAAACTGAAGAATAATACGGCAGTAGAAAATTTCGGATTAAGCTATATCACAAAGGATGACAGGCTCAGAGATATCCCGCCTACAGACAGGAAGGTGGAACAATCAGCTGAGGAACCGCGTGATCTTGGATGGAACGTTGATCAGATAAGAGGATGATTGTGAAAAGGAATGCAGCATGAAGTTTGAAGAAAGAGAAATAACATTAAAAGACGGCAGGAAGTGCATCCTGAAGCCGAACTCTCCGGAGTATGCTGAGCAGATGATCGAGTATCTGAATAAGACTTCGGCTGAGACACCGTATCTTCTGAGATATTGATGTATAAGAGCCTTATGTGATCTTGCAAGAGGATTTGAAATGAATCAAAAAGAATATCTGAAACTGATCGATGAAGTGATCGCTAACGGAAAATACAAAGCTGACTGGAGTTCTTTGTCCGGGCATAAGATCCCTGACTGGTATTACAGTGCAAAACTCGGTATTTTCATTCACTGGGGAATCTATAGCGTTCCGGCTTATGCCTGTGAATGGTATCCGAGATGGATGTATAATCCGGGCTCACGCGAATACGAATTCCATAAGAAGAATTTCGGTGATCCGAAGGACTTCGGATATAAGGATTTTATCCCGATGTTTAAGGGAGAGAAGTTCGATGCTGAAAAGTGGGTGAAGCTGTTTAAGGATGCCGGCGCAAAATACATCATGCCGGTGTGCGAACACCATGACGGATTTGCGATGTATGATTCTGAACTCAACCGCTGGAACTCTGCGAAAATGGGACCGATGCGCGACGTCGCAGGCGAGATAAGGAAAGCATGTGAAGATAACGGTCTCGTCTTCTGCGGTTCGACACACAGGGCGGAACACTTTTTCTTCATGAACATGGGAAGAACGATAGAAAGCGATGTAAACGATGAAGCTTATCGTGATTTCTACGGTCCGGCATATCTTTGTCCTGAGCTTTCCGATGTAGCGGTTTTCCATACTCTTGAAGATGTCTTTTCGCCCGCAAAGCCGACAGAAGAATGGCTTGAGGACTGGCTCGTAAAAACATGCGAACTGATAGACAGATGTAAGCCCCTGATCCTGTATTTTGACACATGGATACAAAACGCAGCCTTTAAGCCTTATCTGAAAAAAGTGTGCGCATATTACTACAACCGTGCCGAAGAATGGGGAAAGGAAGTAACGATCAATTACAAGCACGAAGCTTTTCCTCCGACGGTCGCAACATTCGATGTCGAGAGAGGCGCTCTCACCGGTATATCTCCCGTACCGTGGCAGACCGATACGGCGATAGGAAAGAAGTCATGGGGATATATCAGCGACAACGAATTCAAACCCTCAAGACAGATAATATGTGACCTTGTAGACATTGTCAGTAAGAACGGTATGCTGTTGATAAATATCGGCCCGAAACCTGACGGTACGATAACGGATGAAGAGACATTGGTCCTTGAAGAACTCGGCATATGGATGAGCATTAACGGCGAGGGAATATACGGTACGGTTCCGTGGAAAGTTTTCGGTGAAGGCGAAGTAAATAATTCAGCCGGTTCCTTCATGGATAACGAGGAGAAACTCTTCACTTCAGCTGATTTCAGATTCACATATAAGAACGGATATATCTATGCCTTCTGCATGAGACCAGATTCGGAAGAATTCGTTATTAAGTCATTAAGGATAAAAGGCGAACGTGATATCGTGACTGGCAGCGTTGAAGTCTTAGGTGATTACAATATCATCCGCTCGGAACGCGATGCCGAAGGTATGAAGATCACGCTCGACAGAAGACCAGATAACGATAAGCCAGTATGCTTTAAGATTGGAATGGGTTGATATTTTTCTTCTGACAAACGGCATAAATGATAGAGTTTGTCCCCTTTTTATATTGTCCTGACATGGTAATCTGAATCTATAGTGGGATTACGGATTTTCGCAGGAAGCATTTACACGGGGAAAAAGTTTATGTGTCCTGAAATCGTTGAAGCGGATAAGAATAAGGAAAGATCAGTAAAGAAAGCAGCGATCTCTGTTTGTATTGCGGCGTTATCGTTAATATGTTTTGCTGTATTAGTGATATGTATTTTTGCAGTGTACCGAAGGATACCCGGACTCAAACGGTTAGACGAACTTGAAGTGGATTATTACACCATAGCGGTCACGTGTTATGACGGAGAAAAAATACGCAGTGTCCGTCCGAAATCCAGAAGCAGGGAAGAGTCACTGGAGATATTGGATTCGATTCAGCGTTTTGTATCCTTAAGGGGCAGGAGAGTCTATAACTGGAATAAAGATAAGATCACATATCCGATCTACGCAGTCACGATAATGCCTATGAAATTCAAATCTGAAGTTTACATACCCGGTGAGACTGTTGTATGGAGCAACGGTTATCTCTTTACTGCTTCAGGTGAAGTTTATAAATGCGATCCGGATTTTAAGTCTTATCTTGAAGCAGATGAAAATGATTATGTTGTCGAAGCTGAAATGGATAGTATTTCAAAGACGAGGACTTTCCGTCCGATCTGGTATGCAAATTCCATATGGAATAAAGATATGCTCGTTCCATTCGATCTAAAGGAAGAAGAAATTGCTGAAGGCGTTAAAGCGGAAGTCGTTGAAATATCAGAAAGGGCAGGGTTTCCGCTGCTCACCATTAAACTGAAAAATACCGGCGACAGCACCTGGTATTATGAGGATAATTCGCTGTTCGTCGGTATGCTGGTTGTTGTAGATGGAAAGCTTTACCGTCTTGTTCACGATCCCAGTGTTGATGATGATATCAGGACGATCCCTGGGTACGATAATCCTCTTCCAAGCGGTTCAAAGGATTCCGTGGAGATAAGTCTCGGATACTTTGGAACGCTTCCGCCGGGAAATTATAAGATAGTGATCTACGGGCAGGACAATGAAGGATATAAATATGCACTTGCCGATTATAAGATCAGCTGATCAAGAAAAGGTCTGCCTCTTTTGAGACAGACCTTAATTCATAATCGATTTTGAATTCTCTTTACTTTGCTACGATATTGGCGATCCTGCCTTTGACGTAGATGAACTTAACTATCGATCTTCCGTTCAAAACACCGGCAAGTCTTTCGTCAGCATTTACGATCGCTTCGACTGCAGCCTGATCAGCTTCTGCGGGGATGTTGACCTTGAACTGTACTTTACCGTTGATCTGTACGGCGATCTCGATCTCATCTTTTACCAGAGCGCTTTCGTCTACTTCAGGCCACTTCTGGTTGTAGACGGAATACTCATTGCCTAATGCTTCACACCAGAGTTCCTCGGTGAAGTGAGGTGCGAAAGGTGAGAGGAGAAGAACGAGCTTCTCTGTAGCATATCTCTTGAATTCCGGCTTTGCAGTAACATCCTGGCTGTACTTTGTGATGGCGTTTAAGAGCTCCATCATTCTTGCGATAGGAGTATTGAACTGGAACTTCTCGATGTCTGCTGTTGAACTCTTTATAGCATAGTTGATCGCATAGTTGAGTTCCTTATCAGAAGCTGTCATGTCTGCCTTTGCGGGAACTGCGGAAGCAGATGCGATAGAGCAGTCAGCAACGCATGTCTCGATCCTTCTGAAGAACTTAACGATTGCCTGGAGTCCTGAATCTGCCCAGGGGCCGCCCTCGATATAAGCGAAGCCGAAGCCTAAGTATGTTCTGAATACGTCTGAACCGTACTTGCTGATGTAGTCATCAGGTGCAACGGTATTGCCTCTGGACTTACTCATCTTCTGTCCGTCAGGTCCGAGGATCGTACCCTGGTGAACGAGGCTGGTGAAAGGCTCGTCGAAATCGAGCATGCCCATATCGCGCATTGCCTTTGTGAAGAATCTCGCATAGAGCAGGTGCATGCATGCGTGCTCAGCACCGCCGACATACTTGTCGACAGGGCAGAACTTATCGATCTTATCTTTGGAGAACATCTCGTTATCGTTCTTGTTATCCGGATATCTGAACTGATACCAGGAAGAGTCAACGAAGGTGTCCATCGTATCAGGATCACGTCTTGCATCGCCGCCGCACTTGGGGCACTTGCAGTTCATGAAAGACTCGCACTTAGCAAGCGGGCTCTCACCGTCGGGTGTGAACTCAACGTCGTAGGGGAGAAGAACAGGAAGCTCTTCTTCCGGTACAGGTACAACGCCGCATGAAGGACAGTGAACCATCGGGATAGGTGTTCCCCAATATCTCTGACGGGAGATGAGCCAGTCACGGAGTCTGTAGTTGATCTTCCATTCGCCCATGCCTATTTCAGCGAGTTTTGCAACGATAGCCTTCTGTGCGTCGTGCATCTCCATACCGTCGAACTCGTCGGAGTTTGTGAGGTAACCCTTCTTCTCGCAGTAAGGGAGCTCTGAATCGACACCCTTTTCGGGCTGGATAACACGGATGATGTCGAGGCCGTACTTGTGAGCAAAATCAAAGTCTCTTTCATCGTGTGAAGGAACTGCCATTACGACACCTGTACCGTATCCTGCAACAACATAATCTGCTGCCCAGATCGGAACTCTTCTGCCGTTCAGAGGATGAATAGCGTAAGCGCCTGTGAATACGCCGGTCTTCTCGCGTGTCGTGGACATACGGTCGATCTCAGTAACCTTTGCTGTAGCCTTGCGGTATTCCTCTACTGCATCACGGCACTCGTCCGTCGTAAGCTTTGCGCAGAGCTCTGACTCAGGTGCGATGACTACATATGTGATACCCATGAATGTATCGACTCTTGTCGTGAATACTTCAAGCTTCATGGGATTGCCGTTCTCGTCTGTAAGACGCTCGCCGTTCTTCTCAACATAGAGGGCGACCTGTGCGCCTTCTGATCTGCCGATCCAGTTCTTCTGAAGCTTCTTGGTCTTTTCAGGCCAGTCGAGCTTCGGGAGATCGTCCAAAAGCTCCTGAGCGTACTCAGTGATCTTGAAGAACCACTGTGTCATGTTCTTGCGGATGACTTCCGAATGGCATCTCTCGCACTCGCCGTCAACTACCTGCTCGTTTGCAAGAACGGTCTTGCAGGAAGGACACCAGTTAACCGGAGCATTCTTACGGTAAGCAAGTCCTCTCTTATAAAGTTCGATGAAGAACCACTGATTCCATCTGTAGTAATCGGGCATGCATGTCTTGATCTCATAATCCCAATCGACTGTCGTACCCATGGCTTTGAGCTGGCCTTCCATCGTAGCGATGTTCTTGAGGGTCGAATCCTTAGGGTGGATGCCTGTCTTGATCGCATAGTTCTCGGCGGGAAGTCCGAATGAGTCAAAACCCATGGGATGGAAGAGGTTGAAGCCCTGCATGTGCTTGAACCTTGCCCAGGAGTCTGTCAGCGAATAGTTGTACCAGTGTCCGAGGTGTAGATTGGCACCCGAAGGATAGGAGAACATCTCAAGGCAATATAGCTTTTTGCCTTCAGCGTCCGGATTAAACTTGTAGAGCTCTGTTTCAGCCCATTTTGCCTGCCACTTCTTGTCGGTCTCGATTGAATAACTCATACAAAAGACTCCTTTTTTATATTAGAACAACTAATTATACTCCGATGTATTTGAAAATTACAGAGAAATTATTCATTGGCTTGTGTGTTGCCGGAGCGAAAATCATATCGGAGGATTTGCCGGAAATGCCGATAAATCGCCACAAAATGAAACGAGATTGTCACTTAAAATAAAAGGCGCTTGATTGATTTTTATAAATGCGAATGTAATAATAAATTGAATTTTTACGAGCAAATGCGTTGTTTTGGCGCTTTCTATATATGAGGTGAATGTATGGGCTTAGGCATGGAGATAGGTGTCGATCTCGGCACCAGCAGTGTTCTTGTTTATATCAGGGGTAAGGGAATCGTTCTTAAAGAGCCTTCCGTTGTTGCAGTTAACAGTAAGACAGGCAAGGTTTTGGCTGTAGGTGAGTCTGCATCTTTGATGCTCGGACGTACTCCCGGTATCGTTGAAGCGATCAGACCCTTGCGTGAAGGCGTTATTTCCGACTTCAGAGCTACAGAAGTCATGCTTAAAGCATTTATCGGCCGTGTCTGCACAGGCCTTAGAGCTACATATTTCAAGCCTACGATCGTTGTATGTGTTCCTTCCGTTATCACGCCCGTTGAGCAGCAGGCGGTAGAGAATGCATGCCGTCACGCAGGTGCCAAGGACGTCTTCCTTATCAGAGAGCCTATTGCAGCGGCTATCGGTGCTGGTATCGATATCACAAAAGCCTGCGGTTCAATGGTAGTTGATATCGGCGGCGGTACGACGGATATTTCCGTTATTTCGCTCTGCGAGCCTGTTGTTGATGCATCTTTGAAGGTTGCAGGCGACAAGTTTGACGAAGCCATCATCAAGCACGTAAGAAAGAGACATAACATCCTCATCGGTGAAAAGACTGCAGAAAAGCTCAAGATCGAGATCGGCTGCGCTTATCCGAGAGATGAAGAGCTCACATTGGATGTTCAGGGAAGAAACATCATCACAGGTCTTCCTTCAACGGTTACGGTATCTTCCACAGAGATGCTCGAGGCATTGGAAGAGCCTATCACACAGATCTTCGAAGCAGTACACAACGTACTCGAGAGAACACCTCCGGAACTCATGGCAGATATCTCTCAGAGAGGTATCGTTATGACCGGCGGCGGCGCTATGCTTTACGGTCTTGACCACATGCTTTCGAACAGGATCGGAATCGATGTTTACCTTGCCCAGGATCCTATTTCCTGCGTTGTTATCGGTACAGGTAAGGCACTCGATATGATGGATAAGTTTGCTGCATTAAGCGACAACTGATATCGAGTCTTATTCCTTTATTCACTTGTGTCCTCCGCGCGGACTTCGTCCGCTTGTGCGGAATCGTTCACAAAGCAATAAGATTCTCACGGGAGTTTATACTGAAAGTATCTTTGAGATTGACTGATAACTAAACAAATGATACTATTATGCGCGTCAGGGTAAATCCTGGCGCGCATTCGTTTAGATTAGATATTTCCAGTACAAGATAGTTGTTTAGTTATACCTTTAGCATAATTACGCGATAATAGGACTTTTTCGGGAAGATTCAATCGAATACTCACACAATTTGAAAGGCGTTTATGGACGATTTTGACAATCTAAATTCCAAGACGGATTCTGACTTGAGACAGATAGCTGTCGCATTCGGGGATTTTACTCCGGAAGAAGCAGAATCAAAGACCAGAGATGAACTGATAATGGCGATCACGGGCGCAAAGAATATCGGTGACGTAACGGTCGTAGACCTGGCAGAAGACCCGATCCCCGTTAAGCCGGTTTCCATTCCGGAGCCTGTAAAGAGCGCGGAGAAAACCAAGAGCCTCAATGAACTCATTGAGGATGTCGGAAGGACCGCAAGGTTTGAGACAAATGAATTGGCTGATGCCTTATTAAAGGCAGAGCGAGCAGAGGAGAGCAAAGTGGCTACAAAAGAACCTGTTGAAGAAAAGAAAGAACAGACTGTTTCTGAGCCTAAGGAAGAAAAGAAGCCCGTAAAGCGGACCAGAAAGACCAAGGCTAAGGCCGAAGAAAAGGAAGCTGACCCGGCACCCAAGGCAGAAGAGACTGCTCCCAAGGTTGAGGCTGAAGCGCCTGCAAAGGTAGAGGAGGCTTCTAAAGCAGCTGAGCCAAAGGCTTCAAAGAAGTCAGGAAAGAAGACCGAAGGAAAGGCCGAGGGAAAGACCACAAAGGCAAGAGGCGGCAAGAAGAAAGAGGCTAAGGCAGAAGAGGAAACAAAACCTGCTGAACCTACTCCCATAGAGAATCTTGTTTTAGAGGAAAAAGTTTCTGAAGAGGTAAAGGCTGAAGAGCCTAAAGCAGAGCCTGCAAATGCCGAAGAGGCTAAGCCTGCCGAGAATGTCCAGGGTCAGGGTAAGCACGGAAGATCCAAGAGAAGAAAGATCTCTTTCGGTCCCGGACAGGATACCAAGACTGTCGAGACAACGATTGAAGCACCTGCTGAAGGCGAGGAAGAGAATCAGGAGCCTGCTCCTCCGGTCGAGATCGAGATAGAAGGCGTTCTTGCAATAAACAACAATGAAGGCAATAAGAATGATTTCTGCGGATTCATTCACAGACATAATTATCTGCCCGGTGAAGACGATGCATACGTTCCCGGCCAGTTTATCAAGAGAATGGGCCTTAGAAGAGGCGATTACATAAAGGGATTCGCACTTCCTAAGCGCGGCAAGGACAGATATGCTCCGTTAAAGCGCATTACTGAGGTTAACGGCATTCCGGTTATCGAAGGCGAATACGACAATATCAGAAGACGCCCTAAGTTCGAGAGCCTTACAGCCATCTATCCTAACGAGAGACTTGACCTTGAGACAGAGAAAGAAGATATCTCCACAAGAATAATCGATCTTTTCTCGCCTATCGGTAAGGGCCAGAGAGGTATGATCGTATCACCGCCGAAGGCTGGTAAGACCATTCTTCTCCAGAAAGTAGCAAATTCAATTACTGCTAATAATCCTAACTGCGTGCTTATCGTCCTTCTCATTGACGAGCGTCCTGAGGAAGTTACGGACATGCAGAGAAACATTCAGGGCGAAGTCGTTTATTCGACATTCGATAAGCGTCCCGAAAACCACGTAAGAGTAACTGAGCTCGTACTCGAGAGAGCAATGAGACTTGTCGAACTCGGTAAGGATGTTGTTATCCTCCTGGATTCCATGACAAGACTTGCTAGAGCTTACAACCTTACGATCAACCCTACAGGAAGAACCCTGTCGGGCGGTCTTGATCCGGGATCACTCTACGGACCTAAGAGATTCTTCGGTGCCGCAAGAAACATCGAGCACGGCGGAAGCCTTACTATCCTTGCAACTGCGCTCATCGAGACAGGCTCAAGGATGGACGAAGTAATCTTCGAGGAGTTCAAGGGTACAGGTAACATGGAAGTAACCCTCGACAGAAAGCTTGCAGACAGAAGAGTCTTCCCGGCTATCGCGGTCGACAAGTCCGGTACGAGAAGAGAAGATCTCCTTCTTACGCCTGAAGAACTTGACGCCGTATGGCTCATCAGAAGAAGGATTGCCGAAGCAGATACGATCACTGCAACTAACGCGGTCATCAGTTTTATGGAAAAGACGACGAGCAACAAGTCATTTGTCCTTTCCGTAAAGAAATCTTTTGCAACCGATTGACAACTGCAGGCGATTCAAGTAATATAGCAAGGCTAACACGAAGAATCCGGTATGACATACGTGAGAATCTGGTTACGCGTCATATCTTTGATTGAGAGGTGAAAGGACATGAAAGAAGGAATTCATCCTAAGACGCAGGTCGTTACAGTTAAGTGCGCATGCGGCAACACATTCGAGACTCTTTCTACAAAGAGTGATCTGAGAGTTGATATCTGCTCTAACTGCCATCCGTTCTATACAGGCAAGCAGAAGCTCGTTGATACAGGCGGACGTGTTGATAAGTTCAAGAAGAGAATGGAAAAAGCTTAATTTCATTCTGGATTAAAGAAACTAAGAGAGGTTGTCTTCGGGCAACCTCTTTTGCTTGAATTGACATGAAAAAGACTGCCCGAATCCGTAACCGGCTCCTGAGAACGGATTTCCCTCAATTTGCCTTTTGTCTGTAACATCACAGTGCTTATTATTTGTTATAATCACTGCAGAATGTACAATTATGCTTATTTCGGGGGAAAGTATGTCCGAGAATAATGAGAATATGAAGCTGGTCACTGAAGATCAGATAAAGGAAATAACGCCTGAGGAAGCTGCACGCGAGGCAGTTCCTTCAACAGGATCTTCTGCTGTGGCTAAGCCTGCAAAGGCTTCCCGTAAAAAGAAGAGCTGTGATACTCCTGTAAAGAAGACGACGATCGGCGGTCAGGCACTTATCGAAGGTGTCATGATGGTAGGTCCTTCAAGAACAGCCATGGCTGTAAGAAAGGGCGACGGCACGATCTATGTCGAGGAGATCAAGCAGGGTGAGAAGACATCCTATTTTGAGAAGGTCCCGTTCATCCGCGGCTGCATCAGATTCTATAAGATGCTCGTTACAGGCACCGGCGCTCTCATGAAGGCTGCCGATATCTCTGAAGAGGGAAAGCCTGAAGAAAATAAGGGTGAGCAGAAGAAGTCAAGACTCGACGAGTTTACCGAAAGACACTTCAACGTCATGATGTCTATCTCTGCGATCATTGGCATCCTTCTTTCTGTCGGTCTGTTTATCCTCGCGCCCAGGCTCATTATCGAACTTGCGGTAAAGTTCATTCCGGAGCAGTTCCTGGAACTCAAGTGGATGACCGTGCTTTTAAATGTCGCCGAGGGTCTCTTAAGACTTCTCATATTCCTCTTATACCTTATCTTTGCGTCCAGGCTCAAGGATATCAAGAGAGTATGGCGTTATCACGGCGCAGAGCATAAGACGATCGCATGCTATGAGGCTGGACTTCCTCTGACAGTAGAGAATGTTCTGAAGCAGACACGTTTCCATCCCCGCTGCGGAACATCGTTTATGTTCAACGTTCTTGCAATATCGATAATCATCTATACGGTCATTGGAATCTTTACCGGAACACAGCCCATGTGGGTCAACCTGATAATCAGGGTCGTAGCGATTCCGATCATCTGTTCCATCTCATATGAGATCCTGAGATTTGTCGGACGTCATGACAGAAACTGGCTGTGCCGTCTTTCATCCAAGCCCGGCCTCTGGCTCCAGAAGTTTACGACAGAAGAGCCTGATGCAGCGATAGTTGAAGTTGCTATTGCTTCTATGCAGGCCGTAATACCGGAGAACAAGGAAGATGATGTCTGGTAAAGACGCTCTGCTCTCAATCCTGACCCGGTCAGGTGATGATGAGGCTTCGTTGGATCTCAGCATTCTGAGACAGGAATATGAAGGTAAAGCTTTGGAAGAAGCTGTGAAGAGGCGCGCTGCTGGCGAGCCTCTTGCTTATATTTTGGGATACCGTCATTTCTATAAGGAATGCTATAAGGTGACGCCCGGCGTTCTTATTCCGAGAGCTGATACCGAGACCGCAGTTGAGACTGCTCTGAAATTTCTCGGGATAAATATATTGGCTTCTGGCGACGTGCTTAATGTGCCTGAATACGGAAAGGCACTGTCAGACATAAGGTTTGCGGATCTTTGTACCGGCACCGGCTGCATTGGCATTTCCATAGCTAATGAGATTGTCAGGTCAGGCGGCAGGGCTACGGGGTATCTTATCGACATCAGCGATATAGCCATTGGGATATCAAAAGACAATGTTAGGTCACAGGCTCTTAAGCCTGAGGAGATAACGGTAATTAAGCACGACGTTCTGGGTTCTGTCCCTGAGCTCGAAAAGCTCGACTTCATAGTATCCAATCCTCCTTACATTACTAATGAGGAGATGGATGAATTAGACAGCACGGTTAAGGACTATGAGCCTGATCTTGCATTAAGGGCAGGAGACAAGGGACTTGATTTTTATGGTCCTATCCTTAATATAGCTAAGGTTCTTCTTAAAGACGGCGGCGCCCTCATCGTAGAGCACGGCTGGGATCAGGGAGATGCCGTAAGGGCAGTTTTCGGGCAGGGTGGCCTTAAAAATTGTATGACGATAAGGGATTATGGCGGAAACCAGAGGGTAACCGTCGGAATTAAAAAAACCTTTAACGCTTGAAAATAAAGGCTTTCCGGGCCTTCCAAAAATAATTTGAAAAAATTTTCGTTTTTCTTGTAACGAATTCCCGATTTCTCCGTCTAACAGGTGAGATCACAAAAGAAAGGTTGTTTGATACGTGGATAAGAAAACCGCAGAAAAGCTTTATGAAGCCTTTTACATGAAGGTTTTCTCCTACGTGATGACACTCGCGAAGGATCGTAATGACGCCGAGGAGATAACCCAGGAGACTTTTTTCAGGGCGATATCGACTGATAAGAGTTTCAGAGGTGACAGCGACAGTTTCACGTGGCTGTGCGCGATCGCTAAGAATATCTTCATAGACAGCAAGCGGCGTTACGAGCGCGAAGATGATGAATTGAGCGAAGAGCTTCCTGATACGAATAAGGGAATAGAGGAAAAGCTCTCGGATAAAGACACATCACTTCGGATCCATACAATACTCCATCAACTGGAGGAGCCATATAAGGAGGTGTTCCAGTTGAGGGTCTTCGGCGAGCTGTCATTCGCGGATATCGGTTCTATCTTCGGAAAGACCGAGACCTGGGCGCGGGTCACGTATCACAGAGCCAGATTAAAGATCAAGGAAAGGATGGATGAATATGAAATATAATTGTGATTTGATCTCAGATCTTCTGCCGTTATATAAAGACGATATCTGCAGCGAAGCAAGTAAAAAGATCGTGGAAGAGCATCTTACAGAGTGCCCTGCCTGCAAAAAGATCTTTGCAGATATGAGTGATGTAACCATAGATGAAAAGATCGTTAAAGAAAAAAATGAAGTTATAAAAACCCAGGCCAAGCTCTTCAAGAGGAAGAGCGTATTTGCAGGAAGCATCATTGCACTGATCTTCTCGATCCCGATCCTGGTATGCCTCATCGTTAACCTTGCAACAGGACATGGACTTACATGGTTCTTCATAGTACTCGCTGGAATCTTGGTTGCAGCATCTTTGATCATCGTGCCGCTCATGGTTCCTGAGAATAAGATGTTCACGACAATGGCATCATTTACGGCAAGTGTTTTGCTCCTTTTGGGCATCATCTGCATCTACACCAGAGGCAGCTGGTTCCTGGTTGCAGCTTCTTCAACACTCTTCGGTCTGACAATGCTCTTTGCGCCGTTCATCGTGTACAGAAGACCCGTTAATGACTATGTTAAGAAATACAAAGGGCTTGCGATCATGTGCGCTTACACGATCACATTCGTCTTCATGATGTTCTGCATCGGTCTTTTTGTAGGACTCAAGGCGTTCGCACCTATGGCATTTGCGATCGCAATGCCCCTCGTAGGAATGGGCTGGGCGATCTTTGCGATCGTAAGATATCTGCGATTCAACGCTTGCGCTAAGACAGGTCTTTGCATTACAGCAGTAGGCATTTTGTCAGGCGTTCTTTCACAGCTCGCGAATATGTCAGCTGCAGCAACATCAAACACAGGCGTGTCATACTCAACATCCTCGCTGCCTCTCATGCTTTCGATCGGCGGCGTAGGAATCTTAATTGCCGGAATCGGCTTCTTATATGGAATGTTTAAGGGAGGAAAAAAGAATGTTAACAAGTAAATTAGCAGCAGGAGCAATGGCTCTCATCGTACCGGCAACAGTTTGCCTCACAGGATGTTCGTTTGGTATGTTCAACACATTGAATTACAAATACGATAACGCTGACAAGTACGAAGCAGGAAACCGCGAGATCGAAGATAAGATCACAAAGATCAATCTCGATTATGCTTCAGGCGATGTAAAGGTTAAGGGAACAGACACAGATTCAGTTTCTGTCAAGGAAACAGTAAACAGGGACATCGACAAGGACCATCAGGTACACACCTGGGTAAACGGTGACACTCTTTATATAAGATATTGCGTTTCCAAGGATATGATCTCATTCAACGGCATCGAGAAGAGCCTTGAGGTTACCATCCCCGAAGCACAGGAACTTGACGAGTTTATCATCAACGTTTCTTCCGGTGATATCATTCTGGACAACTTTACAACGGATTCACTTAATTCCCATGCTTCATCCGGCGATTCAAAGATCGCATGCTATGCCAGGAACATTGAACATAAGACTTCTTCGGGTGACTTAAATCTCATCCAGAAGGGAAATGCGGATTCCGTTAATGTAAAGGTTTCTTCAGGAGACATCGTGATCAGCCACGAAGGCGACATCAATTCTTTTGATGTTAATTCTTCTTCGGGTAAGATCGATATATACCAGAAGGGCAATGTTGGTACAGCTGATGTCAAATCTTCTTCAGGCGGAGTTAAGGCTGAAATGGGAACGGTTGATAATCTTACTATAGAAGTTAGTTCAGGTCCGATCGTTCTTGATGCTGACGAGGTAAAGAACCTTAATACAAAGGCTTCAAGCGGACATTCCGATATCAGCCTTGATAAGGCTCCTGCAACTTCCAGGATCGACTGCAGTTCCGGCGGAATCGACGTAAGCATTCCCGAAGAATCCGATATTACGGTTCATGTAAAGATATCCAGCGGAGACTTCAACTACGAACTTCCTTTTACAAAGGAAGGTAAGGATTACGTATACGGCAGCGGATCCAACGAAATGGATATCCACTGTTCATCCGGTGACGTAGGATTTCATAAGATCTGACAACAGGAAGGTCATATAAAATACAGGCCTGTCACTTCACTGTGGCAGGCCTTTTATCTGTCTTGTATTTAATTCTGTTTGGCTATTTACCAGCTTGTGACTGATATTTATAAATCTCCGAAATGAATATATCATATCGGCTCTTTAAGGGCACTAGCCTGATGCCTCTACCTGATATAATTCAGGCTGCTTTTATCTTG
>JHXJ01000002.1 GCA_000621765.1 Ruminococcaceae bacterium AB4001 | reverse complement strand
CCGGTCTCATGTGACTGTCTTCTGTTATGTAACGAGGAAAGTCACGATAGGAACGCTTATGTTTGCATAACAGCCGATTGTAACAGTCACATATCCTTATCTCAGTATGCGTAGCCTTGAGGATTGCAGGCTTTCCGCATTGTGTGTAAACTACGGAATAGTAGTGGCCATCGTACTCTATGTGGTAGTTATCAGGAACCTTGCTGATTGCTTTGTAGTCGCAGACCGTGAAGATTTCATGTGGTAGTGGTTTCATGCACGGTTTGTCGTATCGTTCGAAGGCATCCAGTCTTGAATAAGGTCTGTTCTGGAACTTTCTGGAGTTGAGAACTGCTACTATTTCTTTTATATCCCGATTAATATCTTCAAGTGACGTATAAGTTCTTTCCTTTAGGGGTTCTATCAGATGCGTCTCAAGATACCGAACATGGTTCTCAACAGTAGCTTTACCTCGCGGCTTTCGTGGTGGCGGAGGAAGAACGATCGTATCGTAGAAATCTTCCAAGTCAGAATACACGCTTTGTAAGACCAGTTCATCCTTGGAATGTTTGGTAACAGCAGCTTTCAGATTGTCTGGAACAAAGTATTTGGTAATGCCGCCGTAGAATTGTACTGCATGTATAGTGCCTTCAACGAAACTCGACAGTTTCTCGTTAAGAAATGCTTCTGCATAAATGAGACTGCTTACACCTAACGTTGTAGCGAAGAAATGCACTTTATGGACTTCGCCCGTATCTGGTTCTAACAACAGGAATGGTTGATCTCCGACCCAGTCGATATACATCTTTTCTCCGGGAACTCTTTCAACGGCCATCTTAGCATCGCGTTTGCCATAATGAGATTCTACGAACTTGTTATAGTACTCGTAGAACTGAGACTGTTCGTAGCCGTCGGGATGTTCCATCTTGTACTCGATCCAGCAATAGGCGATGTTGACCTTACTGCCTTTAGCGTGTATCCGATCGTAGTAGTACTGGAAGTCCGGTAGCGGAATATCCTTACGTCTGACTTGTTCCGGTGGATAGATAAGCTCTTCAACAGTGTGAGGATCCATCTGCCGCAGTTCTTCCAACGTTAATCCTGATGCTTCAAATCTGCTCAAGATTCGTTGTGTTGTGCCTGAACCGATGTGATACCGTTTCTGTATAACGGAGAACGAGCATTCATTCTGCCGCATCTGTATCACACCGATTATCGTATTGAAATCTTGCATGTTTTCCATGCCTCCTTTCCGCAGCTTAAAGCTACAGGAAAGAATATATATTGGAATCTGTGCAGTTTGAAGCGGAAACTCGTGCCGTTAGTATCGGAAAGCCATGCCGTTCACTCCGGAAACGTCATGCCACTGTTAGCGGAATTGACGTGCCGTCGGAGCGGAATTTGCAATCAAATCTTCTGAGATACCTTGCATTGGAAGCTCTGGCAGGATCCTCTGCCTTGAATTCGTCGAAAATATCGTCATTGTAGTTCATGTGGCTGAACACCATGAGATCAACCTTCTCGAGCCTTCTTTTGATCTTATGCTTGGAACTGCTGAAGTTGTTGAGCACATAGAACAAAAGGCCCGGGACAGGAAGAGTCAGGATGACAATGACCCAGATTAGCTTAAAAGCACCATTATGGTCTCTTGAATTAATACCAAGGGCAACGATCAGTGCGACAGCTCTTACCGCAATATCGATCGGCGGGAACTTAACGCCGAGATAATAGAAAAGAACGATAAATCCGATAATCTGCGCAAGTACGAACAGACCGAAGACGATTATCCTTCCGATGCTGTTCTTGATCGCAGTTTTACGTTCTACCGTTCTTTTATTCGCCATTATCCGATGTTCTCGATAAATGCTCTATATCCAAGATACAGATAGTAAAGGTCGATCTTAGAGATAACTTCGACAGGTGCATGCATAGACCATACGGGAACACCCATATCGACAACATCCATACCGAATTCAGCCATGACTGCAGCGATCGTTCCGCCGCCGCCGGCATCGATCCTTCCGAGTTCGCCCGTCTGCCACGGGATCGAATTCTTCTCGAAGATGTCAGTGATCTCTGCGATGAAATCACCGGTTGCTTCAGAGCATCCGGACTTTCCTCTCGCGCCTGTATACTTCTCGATCTTAAGACCGTGAGACATGAATGCAGTATTGTTCTTCTCGTATACGCTCGCATACTTCGGATCGTAAGCTGTTGTAACGTCCGTGGAAAGCATCTTTGTAGCTGCAAGCGCCTTTCTGAACTTCAATGTATTGAACTTATCTATACCGCCCTCAGCCTTTGCGAATACTTCCATGAGGAAGTTCTCGTAAAGATTGGAAGTAGCACCGGTATTGGAATAAGATCCGATCTCTTCCTTATCCGTAAGAAGGCATACGCATGTCTTCTTAGGCTTCTCCTGAGCTAAGAGAGCTCTCAATGCAGGATAAGCGCAGACCTTGTCGTCGTGGCCGTATGCTGCGATATAAGCGCGGTCAAAGCCGACATCTCTTGCGTGTGTTGCAGGAACGATCTCGATCTCAGCAGATACGAAGTCAGCTTCCTTGATGCCATACTGCTCGAAAAGGATCTTAAGGACGCCTGCCTTGAAGATCTCTGAGACCTTCTTATCATCAGTGCAGGGAATTCCGCCGATAATGACATTTAGGTCTTCTGCAGGAATGAACTCGGATGCCTTCTTGCTCATCTGTTCATTGCCGAGATGAGGGAGAAGATCAGTGATGTAGAATACAGGATCTTCATCCTTCTCGCCTACTACGATCTGATGAGCCTTGCCGTCATTGGTGAATACGACACCGTGAATAGCAAGCGGGATCGTAGTCCACTGGTACTTCTTCAGACCGCCGTAATAATGCGTCTTGAAATATACAGTCTCATTATCCTCATAGATAGGATTGGGCTTAAGGTCCAGCCTGGGAGAATCGATATGGGCACCCAGGATATTGAATCCTTCAGCAGGGCTTTTCTTACCGATTACAGCTGCAGCAAAGCCTTTTCCTTTGATGCTCTGATATACCTTATCGCCGGGCTTTAATACATCCTTGGTAGCAATGTCTACGAATCCGAGATCCTGGGCAGCCAAAACCGCATTAGCGGCAAATTCACGCTCAGTCTTGGAATCATCAAGGAAAGCCTTATATTCTTCGGCAAATTCAAATGTCGCGGTCAGATCATCAGCAGACCCTGTCTCATAGAGATTCGGGAAGTTAGCAAACAATTCACTGGCTTTGACCTTCTTGGTTTCTTTTTTCTTTGGCATATTACCACCTCTTTTCTAACGAACTCTATGATACCATAAAGTAAAATAAAATCTTTTAATTAAGAGGACAATTATGGTCACAGACGGACATAATCATACAAAACACTTCTCCGTTGACGCGGAACAGACTATAGATGAACTTATTACTTCGGCAAAAGAACTCGGTTTTACAAGGATCGGCATCACTGAACACTTTGAGATCGACTTTCCCGAGGATGGCCTCGACTGGCAGTTCGACCTTAACGAATATAACGAGACCTTCAAAACCTGGAAGAAAAAAGCAGGCAACGACTTAGAACTCCTTAAGGGCATTGAATTCGGCTATCAGACTCATGTTGCTTCCGAAATAGACAGGACCGCTTCACTTATCCCCTTTGACGTTGTTCTGTTGAGCGTTCACCTTTTCAGAGGAAAAGACTTTTATGCTGACAGGGACTGCTATAAGATCCCTGCAAAGGACCTTCATAAGGAATATATCGGCATGATGGCCGAGATGTGCGAGAACTGTTCTAACTTTGATGTAGCAGCGCACTACGACTACATAAACAGATATACAGACAATTTAAGTGATTTTGTCACTTACTGGGAGTGTCCCAAGGAGTTTGACAGGTTCTTTGAAGCTCTCATCTCCAAGAACAAAGCTCTTGAGATCAATACAAAATCCATTCAAAAGCATAAGGAACGCGGGTTTTCCAGGACTCTTCCCGACCCTGATATACTTAACAGATACCGCAAGATGGGCGGCAACATGATCTGCCTTGGATCAGATTCACACATTAAAGGATCGTTGGCAGTCTGCTTTAATGAAGCCGTAGAATACTTGAAATCATTAGGCTTTACGGAGACTGTCTACTTCAAGGACAGGAAACCTTATTTCGAGACTCTGTAAGAATTTACAGGCTCAGAGTTTCATCGAAACCAGTACTGCGCCGATAATGATCAATACCACACCAATGATCTTACGGACCGTGATCTTTTCTTTCAAAAAGGCACGGGACATAAACATCGTCCACATGTAAGTTAAAGACGTCAACGGCAATACAACGGAATAATCAAGGAATCTGAGAACCCAGATATTCAAAACTGCCGACAGGACATATAATCCGCCGCCGACATATAAGTTCACATTGCGCAGCATGCCAAGCAGGCCCTTGGTTCCGGAGGCTTTTTTCAGGAACAGAGAAGCAACGCTTCCCATAAGAGTCATGACCAAAAGAACCACATAGACCATTATTCTTCATCGCCTCCGGCAATAAAAACGACACCGGCGATGATAATAAGTACACCGATGCACTTTAAGATCGTTATCTGTTCCTTTAGGATCAATGCCGCCAAAACAATGCTTATGACATAGTTCATGCTGAGCAACGGCTGAAGAACTGACAGTTTTCCAAACTTATAAGCAACGAGCATCACGAGAGCTCCAATGCCGTAGAACACAAAGCCTAAAAGCATAAACAGCAGCCCGTGATCAGCAGATAACTTCCACAGGAGCTGGCCTATGCAGACACATACTGATGACACAAGCATCAGCAGGATACCTTTTTTATTGGCCTGGATCGATTTTACGAGATTCATTTCTTTTCCTTTTCAGGCTTATATGCGCCGAAGGCATTCTTCAAAAGAATCTTCATAAGTTCGCTGTTACCTTTGAAAAAACTGATCTTCGTAGGTGTCTTACCAGTCTTCGGATATGCTCTTGTTACGGGAACCTCGCATGCCTTCATGCCAAGCTGTGTAGCTCGAACCGACAGATATGCCAGCAATTCATATGTCATGAAGATATCCCTTAAAGGAAGAACTCTCCCGTCTTCAAGATATCTTCTGGAATAAGCCCTGTAAGCATTTGTAGTATCAGTAAACCTCTGATGCGCAGTGAGCGAAATAATAGGCGCATGTATGAGTTTTACCGAAACAAGCCTTACAAAAGGCGTATTTATAGCGTGTCCGCCCTTTATGAATCTGGAACCCTGGATCAGGTCATATCCCTCTTCGAGTTTTTCGATGAATTTCGGAACATCCTCAATACTGTCCTTATCATTACCGTCAATGGTTATAATGCCCTTATAACCGCGCTCCAAAGCCCACCAGATACCCATTCGGAGCTGGGCGCCCTGCTTACCGGTATCCTGCTTAACAAGTAGCGTATTGACGTCTAATGAGCGGAGTTTCTCTTCTGCCGTACAGCCGTCCTTGGAGCCGCCATCGCAAATTACGATATCAACATATGAAGATACGTTGTTATCCTTTGCTCTCTGAAGCTCGTTGTGGATCCTTGTTCCTTCATTGATGATCGGAATGAGCAGAACATAATCCTTTGATTTTCCTGAATACTCAGTGCATTCAAACTTCGGGACACCCGGTTGTTTATCGTAGATCATAGATTAGAATATCCTGCTTACATATTTGATCTTGCTTTCGATCAGGGACATATCATCCTGCTTTCCCATCTCAATGGAAACAAAACCCTGATAGTTACAAGATGCAAGAATCGAAGCCAGCTCCTTATGAAGCTCTCTTTCCTCAATGGGTTTCAACATGGGTTCACTAATATGCACATGATTGAGCAGATTCTCACGTCCAACAAGGACCGACACATCCTCTTCATTGGCTATTACGGTACCGAGATCAAGATTAAGCTTGATTCCTTCAGAACCGACCTCAGAGATAAGATCCAATGCAGAGCTCGTGTCATTAATGAAATTCGTGTTATAGATCGGCGGATTGGCCTCCAAGCCGATAACCGTATTATGTAAAAGCGCATAATCTCCGAGCTCTTTGAAGAACGGGACAGCAATGCTGCAGTCAGCTCCGTCGGGCATATTCCTGTTCCTCGGGCACCCGAAAACAAGATTGCGGCAACCGATTACCTCAGCGAAATCTATTGCCTTCTTTGTGTATTGAATAAGTGTATTACGCTCTTCCTCTGAACCGAAAAGCTTCTCATTTCTTCCATACCAGATAGACTGCATAGAAGGAATGACAAATCCGTATGTCTCCTTTAGATCAGAAGACATCTTTCCCGCTTCATCAAGTCTGTCATAGGGTGATTCAGGAAAGACCCTGGTAGGAGCTATCTCAAGTCCCGTAAACCCGTTATCTTTCATTATCGAATAAACTAACCGGTCATTTTCAGAAGACCACGCGATATTGGAAATACTAAGCTTCATATTAATCTCCATCAATTACGGACATAGAAACATTTTTAAGTTCACCGTCACAATCGATCCATACAGCATTGACATCCTTAAGATACCAATAGTAATCAGTGCTGCATCTAATGAGATAATTGTGGCTGCCTTCATCAAACCAAATTGTATAGCAATACTTCTCGGTTAATTCATCGCCTTCCATAAGTCCGAAATAGATATCGGCTTTGACATACTCATCATTGTCTTTCTCATAGCCTTTACCGTCTTTTCCGTCAAAGTCGGCAGTTATCTTGAGATAGTTTCCGTTCTCAGAGTCAGGGATCGATCCCTTATCAAAGACATAATATCCATTCTCATAAGAAAGACTGAAGATCTCAGGATTATCGATTGCACGCTCTTTGTCAGACTCAGCCCATATTCTTGCAAGATCACCGATCGAAGAATAATGGAAAGAACCTGGATATTCATATTTGACATTACCGGATGAATCAGCACTCTTAAATGGGCCGTCATAACCATAATCAATAAATGTAACAGGATTGCCTAAGGTCATCGACCTGATTACTACAGTGCTCTCCCAAGGAGTATCAAGTCTGAGCCTCGTATATTGGGTTACAGGGATCTTGAATACCGCAACGCCCTCGTCGTTAATATATACGCTTTCAACCTTCTTACTGGAGAAATCCTCATCTTTTTCAGTCGTGTAATACATCTGCATTACATCCTGAACATCGGTCTTATAATTTACGGAAATGTATGCATATCTTCCGATAAATCCGGACAGATCAAGAACGTTTTGCAGGTCGATAACCATCGGGTCGTCTGCCGTATATCTCATAACAAGATTACCGTCGTTATTCTTTTCGAGTGCCGCATTTCTCACAGTCAGCGATTCTGCGTTCAACAACTCCAAAGAATAATCCTTGCTGGCAATCAGTTCTGATACTTTTGCTTTATATCCTTCATACTTTTCAGGCAGGCACCAAACAGCGAAATCAGAACTGTACTTACAGAGCGGTACATAGTTTTTGTATATGTATTCATAAACCTTGTAGTATCTGTAGGCATTTGTAATTCCGTCCAGGCTGGTACTTAACTGCAGGTTTCCGGCATCTGCAGGCATTAAAACTACAGGAACGCCTTCGATCTCCTTTATGAATTCAGTCTGGGAGAATTCACCTGACAAAAGCAATGGAGACTGGGCAACATAAACAGGGCTTCTATACCCCATTACCGAATACAGAAGTGATTTATTAATGAAATCAACATATGTCTCATCGCCTTCAAGCAGATGATCCAATACCAGTTCAAAACCTGTGGTATAGTTCATCAGCTCATCCGTCAGGAGAACACGCTGAACGCGCTTTTGGGAATATTTGATCAATTCCCACTCAGTTGAAAACTCCCTGCCGTCATCTGATACAAATTTCTTTCCTGTCGGGGAATGCGTCCAACTGTCGATAATCGGTTCTGCTGATGAGACAGCCCGGTCAGCAATCGGTAAAAAAGTGTAATTTGCAGGCGTGAAAAGCAAAGGAACCGCTACAGTAAAAGACATAAATGCCGGAACAAACCATTTCATGCTGCCTTTATAGAAAGCTATAAACAAAGCAAGGAAAAGGAACGCACACCAGAATACATGATCAGTAGCTTCTGATCTGAGCGAATGCCTTACGATACCGCGGGAGAAATTCTGGAAATATGAAACACCAAGGATCATTAAAAGGACCCATCTTTCTTTTCCGATCTTCTCCCTGAAAGATTTCGAGAAAACAGTATAAAGCAAAGCCAGAACCATTAAGAACGGAACGAACAGGTATCCGATGGCAAAACTCATATTCCCTGTTTCTCCCATCTCTATGAAAGCCCAATTCTGATTGGACATGGAGATCGCAACAAACTCCAAAAGGCGCTTAACCGGGCTGATACCCTTAGCAAGACAGATAACAAACCACGCTGTCATACCGGCTACACCCCAGCCAAGCAAAGAAACACCAAGTTCCTTAAAAGCCTTTTTATTCTTCTCAGCAATACAATAAATAATTAAAGCAACTATGACAGCAAGGCCAAAAGCGAATCCGAGATCGAGCCTGTAAAGAGCACACCAGATAAACGCGCCCCATACGGCAACTGCCCTCGGCAGAGTGTTCTTCTTTACATATGCCATTGCAGCCAGGCAGACAAGTATACCAAGGCCGTAGAATGAAAAGACATCCATATATGGCATGAAGAGAGCAATAAACAGTGCCATAGTCTTATTCCAAATCTTGGAAATAAGCAGATAAACGAGCACTGCGAGAACTACCAGCAAAAGATCCTTATAAGGAGACGCAACACCCTGGTAGTCTTTATTCAATACGGCGTAAAGGATTCCTTCCCATACCGCAGTCATCATGTGGCCGCCGTAATGCTCAACAAGCGGAATCTCACCATAATTAAGGAACCCGCTCATAAGGATGCTTGAATTAGCACCTTCATAGATATGCGGATAATAATATGCGGAAAGCGGAATCTGAATGCTGAGACCTGTCGTTCCGGCAACAATAAGCGGGAAAGCTATATCTTTCCAATCAGAAACCGCAAACTTTTTCTTTGCTAAAACGAAGATCAGTACTGCAGCTAATACTATTCCTGCCAAAACCAGGATCTTATAGTACTTTGCAGGATGTGCAATAAAAACAGAATGCTGATTTAAGATGTTTATCGATTCGATATAAAGAGATGTCAGCAACGGGATAGCAGATAATACAATGGCAAACAGCGATAAAGACTTAGTATCAAAGCCCTTCTTAAGTTTTTTGGAGAATAACCGGCCAGCAATGAAAATCAGAACGGAAAGAATAATACAGAGAGTATAAAGCATTCTTCCTGTTCCAAGCTTCTTCCCCAAGAATACATTCGCGGTAAATGCCAACCCCAAAGAAATGACTGAAAGCATCTCAAACGTTTCAACCGGAACGAACTTGTCAAAAGACAGAACAAGATAGCAGACAGCCACAACGGCAACTAACAATACTATGCTCTGTGAAAAAGAAAATGTATTGATAATACCGGCAGAATCAGTAAAGAAAGTAATGCAGTTTAACAGCAGAGAACAATTGGCAAAAACCATGTAGCCATCAAGAAAATCGGCGATCTTTTTCTGGGATTCATTCATATCTCTGCTGAGAAAATGATTCGCAAGCAAATATAACAATGCAAAAATAACAGCGAAAGAGACAAACCAGAGATTGAAATTATTGACTCTCTTGGTGACATCAATATTCTCGTTAAATGCAGCACCCATTATCCTCTTAAACGAAGATACTTCAGTGTTGTTAACATCTATCGGGTTGTATGAAAGAATCAGAGAAACCGAGAAATAAAGCGCATATGAAAAGCCCTTCTTTTTTGCGGATTTGAATTCACGAAGCAGATCTTCAAACCTGAAGACGGCATAGCAAATAGCAATTACGCCCAGAACCGTAAAGAGAGCATTTCCGGCAAAACAAAATAACCAGCCAGAATTCATATCAACAAATGAATTAAAGATGTCAGAGAATCTCATTCCAACAAGTATGACAACAAGCGCAAGGCAGATTAAAGCCTTTAAAATATTAGTCAGTTTCTTATTGCCTGATAGACTTTTCAATTTGCCTGACACTTTAAAACAAACTCCTTAATCTCATCCAATACCTGAGCACGATCACATATATACCCGTTCTCACCGCCAAAAAGCTCAGCATGAACTGTTTTGTAATCATAAAAAGCTGGCATAGAATTCAGTTCATTAACAAAATCAGTACCTGTGATCCATCTGTATACTTCGCCTGCAGACACAGGAGCCGTAGCAGGATGCCACAAAGTTATTCCCGCATCTAAAGCCTTGGATATATCGTCCCACAGTCTTCCGAGATTATAAAACTGATATACGCTTCTGCTGTCCGTGAAATTGAGTGCGGAAAAGCCTAAGCTCTTAAATTTCTCTTTAAGCTCATTTCTGTCAAAGCCGGATGCGTTCAATTTATAGAAACCATTATCCTGAAGCGAATAATAGTTGATCAAAGTCCCATCCTTAGCAGAAAGCTCTTCAAACTTAGAAGCTTTAAGCATCGAAGGGATTAAGTTTATAAAATCAAATATGAAATTCTTCTTTATGTTCATTCCGAAAAGGCCCGGAAGTCTTATGATCAGTGCATCAGGGTATCTTTCCCTCACCCACAGCTCGAGAAGATAGCGGTTATATCCATACGGGTGAAGACCTTCCGTATCTATTGTTGAGTTTTCATCAACATCAACAGGCTTCTTAAATACATCTACTGTTGAGATCAAGACCAGTTTATTCGGATCAATCTTACTGATATTTTCCTCAGCCTGGTAAATCAGCTCAAGGTCTTTCTCGGGAGCGTTGTTTGCAAGATACTTTTCAGCGCGGAGACCGGCATATACGAGAAGATCCGGCTTTGTACCATATGCATCGCTAATGTTCTTGGAATTATATGCCGCATCAAAAGCACCTGAAGCATATATATTACTGCCGACAAAACCGGTATATCCAACGATAGCGTTCACTCCCCTGACCTCCTATTTTGTAAGCTTTTCTATGCTTTCAAAGCTATAGTGTTTACGCTTGAAGACCAAATCAACAATGATACTCAGGTATTTGACTATGATGGTAAGAATACCAAACAAACCTAAAAATGCTACCGAGAGGAACAACAGCGTTGTCGTCCAGCCTTCAATAGGATGGCCGATGAAATAGATTATGAGCGTATAGATGATCATGAAAATCGAAATAAGGATCATCAGTGAAGTCATACCAAATGAAAAACGGTATCCAAACTCAGTAAAGAGGATCAATGTGTCGATAGCAAGACTGGTCCTGTACTTCTTCTCTCTGGGGTCAACATACGGGGTTTCATTGCTGCGGATATCGTATTTGAGATTGTCTGTCTTTAATCCGCATCCTGCATAAATAGCTTTTCTGTAAGGAACAGTCTTATTCATTGAACTGATGCGGTTGATAACCCTTCGGCTCAAGATCCTGAAACTCTCAGTCGTCATCTTATAAGAAAGCTGTGTAAACCTGTCAAAAGTGGAATAAAACAGCTTGGAAGTAAACTTTACCTTTTTATTCGGAGAAGCACTAACAATGTCATAGCCTTTAAGCGCATGGTAATACACATTCATTATCTCAACAGGATCAAAGTCCAGGATCGTGTTATCGAACTCGAAAACAAAATCGCCTATCGCAAGATCCATTCCTGCGTCCATAGCGAGTTCCAAGCCATGGAAATAACTCATGTTTATGACTGAAACGCTGGTATTCTTTGCCTTTGAAGATACTTTCTTGATAACTTCAAGACTACGGTCATCCGAAAAATCATTAACGCAGATAATCTCAGAGTGTTCGAAATTATTTTCCATCGTGCCAATTACTGCATCAAGAAAGCTCTCAATCCTTCTTTCAGCGTTGTGCACATATATAACAGCAGAGACAAAAGTCTTTTCTTTATTTTGCATTAGTCTAAAACCTCGTCCAAATCATATACAGTATTAATCTTACCAGATAAGACACCGATAAAAGTCGGATTCGTGGAATATGTCCTGATCACGGTCGGTCGTGAATCATCTATCTCAGAACTCATAAGAATAGGCTTCATCGAGAACAGAGAACTGCAATATTCAAACTCATATTCATCCAACATATATTTTCTTGCAAGACTGGACATATAAGGGAAAGCCGTCTCAGGCTTTGCAGGACAGTCATTACAGTTTCCCAATCTGGTTTTAGAACAGAATCCGTTACTGGCTTCCTGGCAGGAAAATGTTGGCAGAGCATCAAAACTGGTGGTATGAGGTGTAAATGTTACAGATGTAAGTGAATGATAACCGGTCTTACCAAACGGCATGATCGAAAAGAACGGACCGTCCATGACCGTAAAACCGATATTCTTCAGCTTATCGTTAACATTACAGAGTATTATTTCACAAAGCTCATACTTGATATTGAATTTTTCAAATCCGGCCATCTCAAGTATCTGATTGGTTCCCGCATATGTTGAATTGAGCACAAAGCCCGACTCATAATCAACGCCGGCTTCAGTTGTAACAATAAATGAACTGTCAGTCTTGTTAATCGCGGTAATCTTCGTACCATAGACAATAGAAACCGAATTACCGTATTTATCCAGTTCCTTAAGGAAATAATCCTTAAGGATCATCGCATCATAAGTATATTCTCTTGTCCTGAATGCACCGTCACAAATACCTTTTTTGAAGTAATTCTCAGTGCTTAATTCCTCGCATAAGATACCGGCAGCTTTGCAGAAAGCTTTAAACTGCTTTCCGTCAGACCACGAATACTGGCTGGATGTGGCATAGATCTGTTCGAATTCCTTATTTATGCAGAAGGAATAATCTTTATTGAATCTCTCGAAATATCCCGCGGATTTTAAGGCAGTCGATATGGAGCGCGGATAGTGATACCCTTGATGGACTCTGGCCTGATTAATATAGGTCGCTCTCTTAAAAGGAGCCTCATCACATTCAAGCACAATTACATGCTGACCTTTACGGCAACAATACAGAGCAGAATACAGGCCATAAAGACCGGCACCTATAATTATCTTATCGTAGCGCTCCACCTTGTTCCCCTTAAGATAAAAGCATTTTCAGCCAGCAAAGAAAACCGCACCCTTGAAACAAAGAGCAAAAAATCAATAACCAGTATAAACTAAGCAGTTTATACAATTAATCTTGCCATTCACCTTGTTCATTGACATAGTAACCGTCTATCACTTCATCAGAAGCCATTTTACCGTTACTATAGAAATAGTACCATTTACCGCCTATCTTCTGCCAGCCGGTCTGCATTATACCACTGTGGTTCATATAATACCAACTGCCGCTGTATTGGAACCATCCGGTTTTCATTGATCCATTAGAATTCAGGTAATACCATTTACCATCAACAGATTTCCAACCAGTCGCCATGGCTCCGCTGTTTTCCAAGTAATACCATTCGCCATCATCTTTGATCCAACCAGTTTGCATTAATCCATTAGAATCAAAGTAATACCATTTACCTCCAATAGATTTCCAACCAATCACCATGGCGCCGCTTTCACCCAAATAATACCAACCGTCAGAACCTCTGCGCCAGCAGCTTTTTTCCATTAAACCGTTAGCATCCAAGAAATACCAACTATCATACCTATTATCAAAAAACCAATTATTCAAAAAGAATGAACCATCACTTTTTATAAACACCCAAAAGTACGAGTTTTTACCGTCCTTAACATTTGGTATATTGTATATCCATCTCACCCACTCATTCGGACCTTCCTCAGGCTCCCATTCATCAGCTCCAGAAATGCTAAGTTTATTTGTCATATCTTGAATTATAGCGCCGGACTTAGCATCACAAGTCTTATACATAGGTATAGACTTCATTTTTAAATAACTAAAAAAAGGGGAAAAGGAATAAACTGGTTGATTATTATCATCATATTCAACTAAATATGTTTTAAAACTATTGCAAGATATAATTGCATTTTGAGGATTTAATTCATCTATCAATTCTTTACTAGTTGATCCAGCGTGGCCATGATGTCCAACCTTCAAAACATCTATAGCACCAGGATGCTTATTTATTATTGCTTTACCAATCTTTTGTTCAGCTTCTTCTAAAACATCTAAATCCGCCATAAGGAGAGTTTTAATTTTCGAATCTTTATGTTCTATATAAGTAACTATAGAATTGGTATTCTCTCTCATATTTGTTCGATTATATAAATTATAAATTGAAATATTTAAATCGCCAAAAACAAAACTGATATAATCATCATCAAGATTACTCGTAGAATTATTATCAAAAGAGATATTAGAATCTACTATAACTTTGCCATCAACATTGTGTTCAATAGTATTAATACAAATGGCTCCAGCTCCATTCATGCTATTTAAGGCATTAACATAGTAAGTTGAATTTCCTGCTTCATCTGTATTATTTATTTCAATAGAATCATCATATGTTTTATAGAAATAAATAGTACTCTCATTAACTAAACAACTATCAACTAAATTCTTGTCTTTATACTTTTTTGCAATGCATGGCATTCCACCAATGTGATCAGAATGCGAATGTGTTGCAATTATAAAATCAAGATGCGAGACGTCATTTTCGCGAAGATAACTCCATACGTTTTCTCCTGAAGCATTCTCATATCCCTTAGGATTACCAGCGTCAATCAACCCAAAATGGCCATTACTCTCGATTAAGATTGCATCACCATTTACTCCGTCAGAACTATGAGGTAGTTTTATATAGTGAATACGGTCTTCACCATTATTAGCCTCTGCTGTCTCCGGAGCATCAACAAAGAAGCCCTTAAAAATTCTATCCAGCAAAACAGAGTTGCCGGAAAAACATCCAAGCTGAAGAATTACAACGGACAGTAACAAAGAAAGAACTTTAATCATAGATGATCACCCCTAAAAACTATGATGAAGTACCAAAACAACTAAGACTATTTCACTGCATCAAAACAATCCTTTACTATTTTACTGAATAAAATACCAACCGTATAGATTTATAACAGATATTCAGGCGGATTAAGACAAACGCCGTCAGAATCAAATGAGAAATAGCCGCCCAGGATGAAATAATCACGTCCTGCATACATAGCACCGGTCTCAGGATTAAAGTAATATACCTTTCCTCCTATTTTGGCCCACTCAGTATCCATTGCGCCATTGCTGCCGGTGTGATACCAGCTTCCGTTCAACTGGAACCATCCGGTTGCCATTTCGCCGTCTTCTTTTAAGTAATACCATTCGCAATCTACAAGATTCCATCCTGTGAGCATTGCGCCGTTATTCTTATCAAACAGATACCACTTACCGCCGACATTTTTCCATCCGGTAGCCATAGCGCCGCTGTTTTCGAAGTAATACCACTTGTTATTGATCTTGCTCCACCCGGTCAACATGTAACCATTCTTCTGGGGATCAATATCACCACTCTCAGCAGGAAGCAGATAATACCATTTGCCGTCAATCTTCTGCCACCCGGTTAAGATGACGCCTTTACTGCCAAAGTAATACCACTTGTTATTAATTGATTTCCAGCCTTTATGCATGTCTCCATCATTATTGAAGTAATAGAGCTTCCAGCCGTTCGAATAAATATACTGAAGACCCGTCTGCATTCCGCAGTCAGTCTGAGTGCCGGATTCTTTCCAGTCCTTGCTGCTGAAGTAATACCACTTGTCGTTTATCCTCGTCCATCCGTTGGCGACCATGGAATCACCTTCAAAGTAAAACCATCTTCCACCGGACTTGACCCACTTGTCCTGGACAAGGAATCCTTCCTTATCAAAGTAATACCATTCACCGCCAACCTGTTTGCCGCAGTTTTTCAGGCAGCTTCCGTCACTCTTTCTAAACCACCAGCCCTTAGAGCCCATAAGCCATCCGGTCTCTGTGTCGATCGTGACCTTGGTAGTCTTATCGAAAGTAATATAGATATTGCCATCATCGGTGTAGTCTTTAGGACCATAGTAAGAAGAATATGTAAGAACACCGTTTGATTCGCTCTTTGAGCCATTGGGATAAGCTCTCTTCAAAAGCGGGATCGTTCCGATCTCCAAAGTCGAAATGGAATTCTTGGAGCAATCCAGACACTGAATATTGAAATTCAATGTAATATCCAATGACTTCAAAGAATTATTATTGCAATTCAAAGTAAACAGGCCCTGGAAATATTCGATTCCTTTAAGATCAGTAATACCTTTACCGGATACATTCATCTCTCTGACATAGGAATACTCGCTGACAGATAATGTACCGTCTTTATTAGTATCATAATTCTTAGTTACGAATTCCCTGAAAGTCTTGTCCGGAAATGATGTCGAATTGATCTTAACATCTTTGAGACCTGCTTCATCAGCTATATAACTACCCGCAAGGGCAACATTTGAAAAACCAACC
The DNA here is from genome assembly GCA_000621765.1 of Ruminococcaceae bacterium AB4001. GTDB lineage: Bacteria > Bacillota > Clostridia > Saccharofermentanales > Saccharofermentanaceae > Saccharofermentans. The sequence goes on along the minus strand of JHXJ01000002.1, from coordinate 198,652 downwards.
AGGATCATTGAAGAAACAAGGATCGAGACAAATATTTTTCTTCCCAGCATATTATTTCCTCCCGTTCGACACAAACCGAAAATCAAACAGCTCCCTGCCAAATACCGCTATTGTCGAAGTTATGAACTTTTCCGCCAATAGTATATTTGCCGGTTACCATCTCTCCGGAACTCTTCATGTAGTACCAGTTATTACCGCTTTGAACCCAGCCAACAGTCATATTTCCGCTGCTAACGTTGAAATAGTACCAACTGCTGCCGATCTTCTTCCAGCCGGAAGCCATGTCACCATTAGAAGGATCAAAGTAATACCACTTACCTCCAATGCCCTTCCAGCCTGTCTGCATTCTTCCGACATCATCAAAGTAATACCATTTGCCGCCAATCGATCTCCAACCGGTAGCTGTAACGCCGGAACCGGGAACCAGATAATACCAGTCTCTTCCATACTTAAACCAACCGGTAAGCATTTCACCGTTTTCTTTTAAGTAATACCAGCCATTACCGATATACTGCCAGTCTTTTCTCATACTTCCTTCGATATCGAAGAAATACCATTTGCCGTTATCCTGCAGCCAGCCTTTATGCATCCTGCAAGTACCCTGGTCAAAATAATGCTTATACTGGCCATTGGTAAACCAGCCAGTTGTAAGGACGCCGGTAGTCGGATCAGCATAATACCTGTATCCGTCATCATCGATCAGCCATCCCTTTTGAATAGTTCCATATTCAGTAAAGATGTAGGAATCTCCGTCAATGCAGTTAAATCCTGTCACTCGTCTGCCGGATTTATCGAAATAATTCTTATCACCATTAACAGTCTGCCAACCGAACTGCATGTCATTGGATTTAGGTGAGAAATAATACCAGTAATCCTCATATTCCTGTAATCCGTTACAACGTACGCCATTGGTGTTAAAGAAATAGAATTTTCCATCAATCTGGATAATTCCCGTCTGCATGATACCGTTTTCATCGAAATAGTAATAGGATTCGCCTATTTTCTGCAATCCGGTCTGCATGCGGCCATTAGCGTCGAAGAAGTATCTGTTTCCTCTTATATCTCTTACTCCGGTTACCATATAACCGGTACCCGGATAGAAATAATAAGTCTCACCATCATATTTGAGCCAGCCGGACCACCACAGATCCGTATCAGGATTTATGTATATCTTATATCCTGAATACTCTACCCATCCGGTAATCTTATATCCCTCATCACCAAAGTAATAGTATCTTCTGTTAACTGTCTGCCAACCGGTCATAGAATAACCGTCTCTGCCAAAGTAGTATTCTTTCTCATCGATGGTCTTCCAGCCGTCTTTGAAAAGAATGCATGTTTCCTCATCAAGATAGCAATACCTTCCGCTAAAAGTGAAAAGGCCTTTCTTGAATTTTCCTGTATCCGGATCTGCGTAGTAATCATCTTCACCGTATACTATCCAACCGTAACAGAGAACTCCTCTTTCATTGAAGTAGTACTTATCACCATCTATTTCCTTAACGACACTGTATGCGACCTCTTCTGAATCGGGATCGAAATAATACTTAAATCCGCGGTCTTCGATCCAGCCGGTCTGCTTAACGCCGTCGCCGTTAAAGAAATAATCCTTATCATCAATGGAAGCCCAGCCGGTAGCCATTTTTCCTGTATATTCATCGAAATAATAGACTTTTTCATCCAGTGTCTGCCAGCCGTAAAGCAAGTCACCCTCATCTTCGGAGAAATAGTACTTTGAACCGTAATCCTCGATCCAGCCGGTCTGCTTGACGCCGTCATCACCGAAGAAACAATACTTATCCCCTACCAGAGTCCATCCGGTTGCCATCTTGCCCGAATACTCATCAAAGTAATAATCTTTCCCATCAATCGTTTGCCAGCCGTAAAGAAGACTGTCTTCATCTTCAGAGAAAAAAAACTTTGAACCGTTATCTTCAATCCATCCGGTCAGCAAGACGCCGGTTTCACCGAAGAAATAATACTTTCCATTTACAAGAGTCCATCCGGTTGCCATACTGCCCGAATATTCATCAAAGTAATAAACATTCTCATCTACCGTCTGGAAACCAAATAGCAGGCTGTCTGTAGTCTCATCGAAATAATACTTATTGCCGTTATCATCGATCCAGCCTGTCTGCTTAACACCGTCCTCACCGAAGAAATAATTGTTATCACCAACATAGCACCAGCCGGTTGCCATGTCGCCATATTCTTCGTCAAAGTAATAAACTTTGTCATCGAGTGTCTGCCAGCCATACAGCAAACTGTTTGTGAGCTCGGAATAATAGTATTTGGTGCCATCATCATCGATCCAGCCATAAACCATAAATCCGTGATCGTTATAATAACAGCGTGAATTGTTATAATAATCCCAACCCATGGGGATAAAACCCGTTTCCGAAAAGAAATACTCTTCGTCGTCAATTATTATGACCCCGCCTCTTGCCATGATACCTGTGTCAGGATAGAAATAGTACCTATAGCCATCTATATCACAGAACCCGGTACACATAGCTCCATTAGTTCCGAAATAGTACCTGTCCTCTCCATCCATATACCATCCGAACTGCTCGACTCCATTCTCATCAAAAAGATAAGTCTCGCCATCTATTACCTGCATACCGGTAACAGGCTTATCTTCTTCGTCATAATAATAGTAAAGTCCATCGATCTTAATCCAACCGGGTTTCATGGACAACCTGGGCTGATTGATATCAGCAGCTGCTACAGCCAGGGAAAAAGACGAAACGACAGCTAAGGCCGTTAAACAAGAAACTAAAAGATTCCTCGAAGCACGCATAGATCTGCCCTCCTTTTGGAAATACAATTTAATTCTATCATTTTATTGAAAGACAAATGCCGAATATCAATTTTTATTAACACAAACTTTCAATAATTTACATTTGACCAAAATCAGCGAGCAAACCGGGGAAAGCCTTAAGTTAACCCTCTTTATAATATGTTCCGGGTTTCTCTGTCATATCGTAGATGTAGTATTCGGAAGGAGTGCTGTTCGTGTTCTTATCAATTGACATAGCACGCGCTTCTTCCATGGTGATGGTACATGCATCAACGAATGCCGGACCATATTCGGGATCATTCTTAAGGTAGATCGTCTTCCTTTGATCAGCATCATAATAATTTATGCTGTGTAATATCGGGTTGATCCACGTCTGGGATGCGGAATCATATTTGTATTCCGATAATCCCGGCCAAACGCCCGTAGAGAAGTCATAGCCCTTCGAGCTTAAGGTATAGCCGCTGTATTTGTATTTACCGTTATCCGGTATGGGTATGACGGCATCTTTGAAAGTAAGACTGGGCACTTCAGCACTCGTTATGCTGTATTCAAAATCCGCTCCGGGCACAAACAGTTCCCTGATATTAAAGAATCTTCCGTCATACCAGGTATACGACATAAAACTCAATGAAGCCGTATCACCGGAACCGGTCTGGCAGACGTAACAGAAACCTTCATTTACATTGTAATACCGGACTCCATTGGAAGTTGTTGAATATTTAGATGCATTCACACGGATATAAGTACCGGAAGGGCCGGCAGAATTAATCAGGCCGGTAAAATCCAAAGGATCCTGATCGATACTGTTATCGATCTCAAGAGTTCCGTAGTATTCAATGTCTTTCTTAAGGGTTTTCAGATTACACCTGTTCAAAGCATCTGAATCAGAACCGTCAAATCTAAAATAATATGCGATATTGCTTTCATAGATACCCTGACCGCCGCCTGTTCCGGCCCCTCCATAAGATTTTGTCACTCCGTCATAAGTGACATTTATCAAGTAATGATAATAACTGTCTTTCTTACAGACCGCGTCAGGTGCAAGCTTATAAGCAACAGTTGCCAGCGTCGCGGGGAAAGATGTTGATTGCAGTATGAAAGGATAAAGGCTGCCGAGAAGCATGGATCTGTTATCAGCCCTGTAGTACGGCGAAGTGACCATTATCGCTCCGTCATTATGAGGAGACATGCATATTCCGCTAAAGCATTCGGAATCGAAATATTCATTGCCGACATACTTCCTGGCCTGGGCTTTCTTAACATCGCCTAAAACGGCTACGCCATTATATAAGCATATCTCATTCATGCCATCCTGTATGGCAGCCATGTTCTCATGAAAGCCTTTATTCGGATCTCCATAAGTATCTATCAGGTAATCAGTGACACATTCAAGTTCAGGTGCATTTACGGTTACTGAGGTATCTCTGTAATCATAAAAAAGTTTATACAGACTTCCGCCTACGACCTGATACTCCTGAAGAACAAGTTCACCACCGTCAACATTTCCGGAGTATCCGCAGGCAATATATCCGCCCTTTACCCTGTAAATAGACCTGTTCTCATAAACTACATCAGCATAAAGTGATTTCGAAACAATGATTGTCGGAAGATGCTGGTTATCCCAGTTATACCCGGTCGAATAGTCGTAGAAACGGAAAGAATTAGGATCCGGATTGTCAGTTTTGATATAGAAGTATGTATTAAGCGGCGTAACAAGCGGTATTATCTCATAGCTGTAATTCGTCGCCCTGGTAAGCTTGGGATTCTTTCCCGAATAGGTGCGATACCCGTTTTCGTCAAACCAATAAATCATTCCATCAATAACCAGAGCCTTATTAACAGGCTTCCAGCCGTTATCGTCATACCAGTAACGAAGCACATTATCAATATAATCGTGTTTCCATTCACCATGACTGAAAGCGGTATCCCAAGCGCCGTCGCTCATGAGCCAGCAGCCGTCGCGGTAACAGTCGGATTCCATATAACCGTCTTCATCAAAGTGATAACGGTTTCCGTCTATCCAAAGCCACTTATCCTTCGGATACCAGCCGTTATCCTCGTACCAGTATCCTTGAGCATTTCTTTTCCATGTTCCCTTAGAATAATTCTGATCCCAGGAACCATTGCTCCTGAGCCAGCAGCCGTCACGGTAACAGTCATGCTCCATGTAGCCTTCAGAGTTGAAGTAGTAACGGCATCCGTCTATCCAAAGCCATTTGTTGGACGGATACCAGCCGTTATCTTCATACCACCAGCCTTTGGAATTGTTCTTCCAGGTACCATGGCTATAAGCCTTATCCCATGAGCCATTACTTCTTAACCAGTATCCGTCACGGTAACAGTCATGTTCCATATAACCGTGCGAATCGAAATAATACCACTCACCGTCTATCTCGGCCCATTTACTCTTATAGTATAAACCGTCAATCTCATACCACCAGCCTTTGGAATCACACTTCCAAACGCCGGTCCCGGCAAACGCAGTTCCCGCAAATACGCTAACGATAAAGACGGCGATCATAACAACAGAAATGGCTTTATTTCTAATATAAGGTCTCATAATGCCTCCCGGGCTCGATTATCAGATATCAGCTAAGATTAGGCACTCTCGGATTATTGGGGTTCAAGCATATTCCGTTGGAATCAAAATCATAAACGGCTACTTCTGATTCAATATAGTAATCGAATCTGTTTACCATTATTCCTTCTTCATTGAAATAGTACCAGTTACCACCGATCTTAGCCCACTTAGCCTTATACTGAACACCATTGGAATCGTAATATGTCCATGCATTATGCCAGCGCGGATACCTCTCATAACCACCATATCCATACTCACTGCATATCTCAAACCAGCCTGTTATCTTCCCGGATACACCATTGGGATTTATGCATGCACCGCTCGAATCAAAGCTGTAATACTTCCCGTCGATCTTGATATTTTCCACATTGGCAACCATTAATCCCCAGTCAGTAAAGTAATACCATTTGCCTCCCTGGTTAAGCCACCTGCTCTTATAAATCAAACCGTTCGAACCGGCATAATTCCAATAGTTTGTTCCTTCATCGTCTCTTTTGATCCAACCGGTAACCATTTGTCCTTTATCATTGAAGAAATAACTGTCGTTCTCTATGTAACTAAAGCCAGTATTTATTGATCCTGATTTATGAAAATAATACCAGCTTCCATCGATCTTATACCAACCGGAATACGGCTTTCCATTCTCATCAAAATAGTACCATGATCTGTTTTTCTGAACCCAGCCAGTACCAAGATCCGAAACTCCTGACGGATTTATACATGCACCGCTTGAATCAAATGAGTAATAAACACCATTTATCTGGAAATTAACAGTATCAGATATCATCTGTCCGCTATAGTCAAAGTAATACCATTTGCCACCGCTATACAGCCATTCCATATTACAAACAACACCATTTGACTTTGCATAGTACCAGTGATTGCCGAGATAATACCAGCCGGTAACCATCTCACCGGAATCTGGCCTGAATATGTAATACTGGTCTTCAATGCGTTGGATAACATCATAAGAAGCGCTGATATACATAGCTCCGTTATATTCACTGAAGTAATACCATTTACCGCCGATCTTATTCCAACCGGTAATCGGTTTCCCATCACTTCCGACGTAAACCCAATTATATTTGATCATAGGTTTCCAGCGCTCTTCCGGACCGCTTCGGCCGGCATAATAAACTTTGTTCCATCCGGATTTTAATGTAGTCTTGCCATTAGTATCCAGGCACTCGCCGCTTGAATTAAAACTATAGTACTTCCCTTCGATTTCATAATTTTCGACACCGGTAACACAATATCCTGAAAACGTAAAGTAATACCATTTTCCGTTTATCTGTTTCCAGGTATCATTGACAATTCCGTCTTCATACGTGTAGTATCTCCAACCGATATCATCTTTTATCCAGCCTGTAGAATCGGCCAAAGAAGTCATCGGAACAAACGACAGCAGCATCGCTGATGAAATAAGACCAACTGCGAACTTTTTGATGCCCATAAGCGCCTCCTTAAAACGTATTAATGAAAGGTACAATTATCTTCTTACGGATTTGTGCAATAGCCTGATTTATCGAAATTATATACTTTCCCGTCTATCTTATAAGATGCATTCCGGGGATACCATCCGTTAGTATCGATGTAATACCAACCCTTGGAATCAAGTTTCCAGGACGCAACTGCCTGATATGTCCATCTGCCATCAGCATCAAGCCAATAGCCTTTAATGTATTCACTCGAAGCCATAGAACCATCGGATTTAAGATAATACCAGGAATTGCCAGAAAACAGCCATCCGGTATTCATTTGGCCGTCGCTATTGAAGTTATACCACACCCCATCGATCAGTTTCCAACCGGTAACCATCTCGCCCGAGGACTCAAGATAATACCATTTGCCCCCAGCACTGACCCATCCGGTCTTCATCTTTCCGTCAGAATTGAAGAAATACCATTTAGATCCTATCTTATTCCAACCGGTAACCATATAACCTGAAGCATTGAAATAGTACCAGTCACCTTTCCATAACCAGTCAGATGAAATGTAGTGAGAGCCTATAACGTAATACCAGCCTTTGCTGTCTTTACGCCAACCGCTGTTTCCGCTGTATACTATTTTTCCATTTTGCTTAACTACAACATCTGCATCAATACAGAGAGTAAATATTCCATCATCTGTACAACCGACCATATAAAGATAATTCAATTTTTCCTCTGCCGGACCGGACTTACAGCACTGAAGCAATCCGGAATTATTACCTATTTCAAGATTATTAAAGCTATTCCCGAAACAGTCCAAATTTTTCAGAGATTTATAAGAAGAAACATCAAGTGCAGTAAGTTTGTTGTTGGAACAATACAATTCCGTCAAATCCGAACTATTATTTATAGTCAATGCGGTAATCTGATTATTATCACACTTCAAGATATCCAATTCACTCGAATCCGAAAGATTCAAAGAACTTATCTGATTGTTTCTGCAATCCAGATCAGTTAACTTACCGCATCCGCTTAAGTTTAGATTTTTAATACAGTTATCACTGCAGTACAGCACTCTTAAATACGACTTCCCGCCAAGATCCAAACTTCCAATCCTGTTCTTCCAGCAACTGATCGTCTGCAGATAATAATTTCCCGAAAGGTCAAGTTCTGTAAGTTGATTAGAGTAACACGTCAGGTAGTTAAGGCTTGTACAACTACTAAGGTTTAATGAATTAATCCTGTTATTGGAACAGTCAAGATGAATCAGACCGCCATTAAAGTGAAGATTTAGATTGCTGATATTATTATTCGAACAATCCAATGAGCTTAGCGAACCGAAGAGTTCTATACCAGTCAGGTCTGTAATACCTCTATTAACGCATGAAAACCCGGCACTCTTATCGATTTCTTCCCTGCTCAGATATCCATCGCTATTAGAATCTATATTTTCAGATAGATATTTCCGGAAATTCTTATCAGGAATAGTGCTGTCTTTAAGTGAAACTTCATCTGAAAGATTCAGACCGATAGCTGACAGCGCTTCATAAACATCATCAAAATACATATATGATGTAGATACCCTTACCAGCTTGCCGTTCGAATCAAAGAAACCTACCAGCGGCATAGACAATGAATATCCATTTACAACGCCTACTGTATAACCGGCATCATAGAGCCAATTATACAGACCTCTGTAATTTGAAGAATAAGCAGCAGCTGTCCCATCATAAATGTAATAATCTCCAGTGCCAAACTTAAAGTTCGCATCCAAACTACTCTTTAAAAGATCGATGTCATAATCCTTAAGCTGGAAAAAGAATACATCGATATTTGACTTGGCATAAAAAGCCTTGATCAACTGGATGTTGCTGAATGTATCTTTTGAATTCCAGCAGCCGTACAGATCGCCAAACATTACGACCTTAGGTTTTTTATCGCTAAAATCAAGTTTCTTCGGGCAATTACAATCTATTACCGTATCGAGTGTCACAGATTCCGAGTAATACAGATCCTCTGTAGGCTCTTCAACAGAAGCATTTACTTTGACAGAGAAAAAAGGAACCATGACCAAAACTATTAATGCAGCCAGCAACACTGCCAAAAGTGAGCGTAGTTTTCTCATAACAAGCCTCATATGCAAAACCAAACTTAATATATTTTTGATTTTATTATACATACTGTTTCAATTGACCAATTACGAAAAACATTTGATATTTTTTTACACAATGTAAATATTTAAGCAGGCATACTTAATGCCAAAATCTTCAGAAAAGAAAAAAGCCGATGAACTAATTCACCGGCCTTTAAAACAAAATTAAATATACTCTTATTTCTCGTTCTTCATTCCTGAAAGGAACGCGTTGATGAATCCGTCGAGATTACCGTCCATTACTGAGTCGACATCGACTTCTTCGTAGCCTGTCCTGTTGTCTTTAACGAGAGTGTAAGGACAGAAGACGTAAGATCTGATCTGGGAACCCCAGGCGATATCCATCTGATTTCCCTTAAGGTCTTCGATCTTCTCCATCTCAGCAGCTCTTGCAAGTGCGAAAAGCTTTGCCTTGAGCATTCTAAGACATGTTTCCTTGTTCTGGAGCTGTGATCTTTCTGCCTGGCAGGAAACAACGATTCCAGTAGGGTTATGCGTCATTCTGACAGCCGTATCGGTCTTGTTGATGTGCTGTCCTCCCTTACCTGTTGCACGGTAGAGGTCGATTCTGACATCGGACATATCGATCTTGATGTCATCTTCAGTCTTCTGGTCAAGCTCAGGGATAACTTCGCATGAAGCGAATGAAGTATGTCTTCTTCCTGCAGAATCAAAAGGCGAGATCCTGACAAGACGGTGAACGCCGAGTTCGGATCTTAAGAAACCATATGCGTTTTCGCCCTTTACCATGAAAGAAACAGACTGTATGCCTGCCGTATCACCTTCTACAAAATCAAGTTCCTCGACGGCAAAATCATGGCTTTCAGCCCATCTTGTATACATTCTGTAAAGCATGGAGCACCAGTCCATTGCCTCTGTTCCGCCGGCACCGGCATGAAGAGTGATGGTCGCGTTATTAGCATCGTAAGGACCGGTAAGAAGAGTCTCGAGACGCATCTTCTCGAAATCTTCCTTGAACTTGACTGTAGATTCCTTCAATTCATCAAGGGAATCCATATCCTCTTCTTCATTTGCGAGCTCACAGAGTGCAAGAAGGTCTTCGCGTTCAGCAACCAAAGCATTGTAGCTGTCTACACGCTTCTTAAGTCTTCCCAATGTCTGCTGGATCTCGGTCGCCTTATCGACGTTGTCCCAGAAATCAGGCTCCTGCATACGGTTCTCGTATTCGCTGATCTGATCAGCTACACGATCGATGTGAAGAGCATCTTTGAGATCGGCAATAGGCTCTTCGAATGATTCAAGTTCGAGTCTTATGTTGTCAAATTCCAGCATAGATTACCTCTTATGTTCTTCAACAAATTCTTTAACTAATTTCATGGCTTCCATAATATCTTCAAGGGAAGCTGCATAACTGATACGGACAAATCCTTCACCGCACTTACCGAAAGCATTACCGGGAACGATGGCAACATGCTTTTCGACGAGGAGCTTTTCGCAGAACTCCTCAGATGACATACCGGTAGACTTGATACACGGGAAAGCATAGAACGCGCCGTAAGGTGTAAAGCAGTCTAGTCCGGCATCTTTAAGGCCCTGGATGATTATCCTTCTTCTGTGGTTGTATTCGTCACGCATCTTTTCGACTTCATCATCTGCGTTCGTAGCAGCTTCAACAACGGCAAGCTGCGAAGTTGAAGGAGCGCACATGATGCAGTACTGATGGATCTTGAACATGGGTGCGATGAGTTCTTTCGGACCAGCCAGGTATCCGATACGGAATCCGGTCATGGCATAGGATTTGGAGAATCCGTTTACCATGATGACTCTCTCCCTCAGTTCCTCGAACTGTGTAAGAGACGCAGGCTTACCGTCAAGATAGTTAAGCTCACAGTAAAGCTCATCAGAAAGGACAATGATGTCAGGATGTCTCATCAGGACATCGCGGATCTTTGCCCAATCATCAAGAGTCATTACAGCACCTGTAGGATTATTCGGATAACCTACGATGACATACTTGGTCTTATCAGTGATGGCACTCTCGAGTTCCTCAGGCATGAGCTTGTAGTTATTCTCAGGCTTTGTCTCGACAATGACAGGAACGCCGTGAGCAAATTCAACTGTTGCTTTATATGCAACGAAGCAGGGCTCTACGACGATTACTTCATCACCGGGATTGATGAGAGAACGTGCGGCAAGATCAAGACCCTCACTGCCGCCTACCGTGATCAGGATCTCTGATTTGGGATCGTAGACCACGCCATATCTCCTGTTGATGTATTCAGAAATAGCAACTCGGGAATCGATATAACCGGAGTTGGGCGAATAGTGCGTATATCCGTCAACGATCGAATTGATCGCAGCTTCTCTTATAGACCAGGGTGTAACAAAATCAGGCTCACCGATAGACAGGGAAATTACGTGACCCTGCATCTCATTTGCAAGATCAAAGAACTTCCTTATTGCAGACGGCGGTACTTGCTGTACTGCTTTGGAGATCTTGGATTCGTAATCAAAACTCATAAGATTATAGCCTGCCTGTCATCGGAATTCGGATTATCGTAGATTATACCATTAGCCTTATATTTCTTAAGGATAAAGTGAGTTGTCGTAGAGAGAACGCCTTCCTGTGTAGCGATCTTTTCTGTTACGAACATTGCGATATCCCTCAGTGTGCGGTCCTCGTAGATGATCATGAGGTCGAAACCGCCGCTCATGAGATAGCATGCGGTAACTTTATCGTACTTGCTTAAGATCTGGGCAATATGGTCATAACCCTTGTTCTTTACGGGTGTGATCCTAACTTCGATCATACCGATGCACTTATCGGGTGACTGCTTTTCCCAGTTGATTATAGTGTTATAGCCTAAGATGATGTTCTCATCCTTAAGTCTCTTTATCTCGGCTTCCACATCGGCGGCGGTAGCGCCCAGCATAACAGCAATCTCCTCGGCTGAGAGTCTTGCATTGTTTTCAATAAGTCTTAAAAGCTCTAAATCGTCAATCATGTGGAAACTCCTTTTCTATAAATTGCAAAATCTCCCGCAACAAAATTGCGGGAGATTGTTGCTTAAATTCAGTATATTCAGATTCTAGCTACGCCTGTATCACGTGCGGCCTGAGCGACTGCAGCTGCAACAGCCTTACCTACTCTTGCATCAAATGCATCAGGAAGGATGTATTCAGGGTTGAGCTCTTCGTCAGAAACGATGCCTGCGATAGCGTTAGCAGCAGCGATCTTCATCTCATCATTGATGTCAGAAGCTCTTACATCGAGAGCGCCACGGAAGATACCTGGGAAAGCGAGAACGTTGTTAACCTGGTTCGGGAAGTCAGAACGGCCTGTAGCCATAACTGCGACGCCAGCCTTCTTAGCTTCATCGGGAAGGATCTCAGGTGTAGGGTTAGCGCAAGCGAAAACAACAGGATCCTTAGCCATTGTAGCTACCATATCTGCTGTGAGTACGCCGGGAGCGGAAACACCAATGAATACGTCAGCACCAACGATAACGTCAGCAAGAGAACCTGCCTTCTTCTCGGGATTTGTAATCTTAGCCATCTCTTCCTTAGCGGAGTTGAGGCCTTCTCTTCCCTCATAGATAGCGCCCTTACGGTCGCAGAGGATAACGTTCTTGAGGCCTCTGGAGATGAGGAGCTTTGTGATAGCTGTAGCAGCAGCGCCAGCACCGTTAACTACAACGTGGATATCTTCCATCTTCTTGCCAACGATCTTAAGAGCATTTGTAAGACCTGCAAGTGTGATAACAGCTGTACCGTGCTGGTCATCGTGGAAGATCGGGATGTCACATCTTTCCTTGAGCTTCTTCTCGATCTCGAAGCATCTGGGAGCTGAGATATCCTCGAGGTTTACACCACCGAAAGAACCAGCGATAAGTGCTACAGTGTTAACGATCTCGTCAACGTCCTTGGAACGGATGCAGAGAGGGAATGCGTCTACATCACCGAATGCCTTAAAGAGAGCGCACTTACCTTCCATAACCGGCATACCAGCCTCAGGTCCGATATCACCAAGACCGAGAACAGCCGTACCGTCTGTAACGACAGCAACGAGGTTGTGTCTTCTTGTGTACTTGTAAGAGAGGTCAACGTCCTTCTGTATTTCAAGACAGGGAGCCGCTACACCAGGTGTATAAGCGATAGCGAGTTCTTCCTTTGAACCAACGGGAGCAGTAGCGATAACTTCGATCTTACCTGCCCACTTTTCGTGCATCATGATTGCTTTCTCATTATTGTCCATAAATGTTGAACCTCCAAAAATTTTTGACGGAATAATAATATAAATAATTATATGGAAAAACAATCTCGGGAATATAAGAATTTTTAATCAAATCTGTCTATTTCTTGGCATATTTGACAGAAGAAAGAATTCTCCGGATTCTCAGATGGCAAACGGTCTTCTACTGCCCTTTATCGGGAAATCTTTCATTGTGCAGTATGCCATGGCGGCAAGTTTTGCAAAAGAAAGCCACATCCAGGTGGTTGCCGCCGCATCAATTATATAAAATGCCGTAAGCGAGAATTGAGCAAGGAGAGGAACGACGAAGTCGACCGCGATCGCCGCCAGGAAGACAATGGCGATGCATCTCATGTTCGCGAAATAGTATTTTCTGGCCAGTTTGGCGGAATAAGGTATCGACTTGAACAGTCCGACATCTCCCGAAAGATACGCAACAGGTACAGTAAATACAAACGGCAGTCCCAACATTGCCATGAACATAAAATAAACGGATATCATGACAAGCGGCACAGCCACTATCATGGAAACCAGCATCAGAATTGCAAGTCTGCCAATGAGCTTGGAGACCGCGATGGGCTTATCAGGAAGACGTGAAACCGCATAGTCGTAAGCTTCAGGCTCGTTATCCTTGATAGTCCTGATCTTTTCGAGCCTGAATTCCCTGACATAGATGGCAGCATAAAGATATGCGCTCGCAAGAAGGATCAGATCACCTACTACCAGTGTCAGGAGATAGATAATGTTGCCTTTTGAGAGCGGGAAAGTCATCATGATCGCATCATAAACCTCCGGATCATACTCGGTCATGTTGTACATGCTCAGTATCCAGTTCTGCAGAGGGGTAAAATCCGTATCGGCAAAGGGATTGAAATCAACGGCGGCAGTCAAAACAACGGTGATGAGATAAAGGAACCTGACTCCCCATCTGTTACCGACGTTATCAATGTTGAAAATGCTCTTAATTGTTGTCAGGAACATCCATCCACCTCTAGTCTTTCAATTGTATATATTACGATAAATGCTTTCGAATTGAAAACATAATTCTCCAAAAAATCGTGGCATTATTTACTCATAAAGAGATACTTGTGATACAATCTCCCTATCTTATTTTTAGAAGGACGTAAATCAAATGATAGATTTTCATGTAATCCCCGATTTACTTTATGTTATTCCCGCAGAAAATCACTCCGCCCAGGATATAAGGAACATCCTGAGCTCTCATCCGGAGATCAAGTTCGTCTCCTTTGCAGCAGTTGACCTCATGGGCAACGATACTGACGAGAAGATTCCGATTTCCGACTTCATGGACAATATTGAGAATTACCTTGACGGAAAGGCAGTCCAGACCGACGGTTCTTCCGTTGTGCTCCCCGGCATCGCTACTCTGAACGACGGTAAGGTCGACCTGATCCCTGATGCAAATGTAATCTGGTACATAGACTACAACTACGAGCACATCGATTTTGAGTCCGGTAAGCCTATCGGAACTCTCAGGATCCCTTCCTGCCTCACACATAACAATGAAGAGGTCTGCTCAAGATCAATCCTCCGCAACAGCGCTGAATACTTCCAGAATACAGTCAAGGACAGATTCCTCAGTGACCCTGCCCTTTGCGCTGAATACGGCTTTACTCCTGACGAACTCGACAGGATCACGCTCATCACGGCTACAGAGCTCGAATTCTGGGTAAATTCACCTGACGAGATCATCAGCACAGAGCAGCTCTCTATCTCACAGGAACTCAAAGAATCCTACTGGAAGCGTACCAAAGGCGTTGTAAGGACTGCTTTGGAGCAGGTCATCCTTATCCTTGAACACTACGGTTTCAATCCTGAGATGGGCCATAAGGAAGTCGGAGGCGTTAAGGCTTCCCTTAATTCCTCAGGTGAATTCCACTTCATCATGGAGCAGCTCGAAGTAGACTGGAAATACTCCGATGCACTTCAGGGTGCTGACTATGAACTCATCGCAAGGATCATCATCAAAGAGATATTCAGACTTCACGGTCTTGATGTCAGCTTCAATGCCAAGCCGCTTCCCGGCGTTGCCGGATCCGGCGAGCACACTCATGTAAATGCCGTTGCATATCTCAAGAACGGAAAGAAAATTAACCTCTTCGCACCTGAAGATACAACAGCTGACTTCCTCAGCAGATTCGGCTGGGGCTCGCTCATGGGCATAATGAAGCACTACAGCAAGGTCATCAATCCTTTCGTATCAGCTACAACAGATGCATTCGAGCGTCTTACTCCCGGATTCGAGGCTCCTACCCACAGCGTTGCTTCGATCGGAATGGATGTTCACACGCCTTCACGTAACAGATCAGTCCTTTTGGGCCTTGTCAGAAGCGAAGACACAAAGTATGCGACAAGATTCGAGCTCCGTGCTCCGAACCCGCACACCAACACTTATCTCTGTCTTGCTTCCGTATATCAGGCAATGCTCGACGGTATCGCTTATGCCATTGATTCCGGCAAGAGCACCAAAGAACTTGAGGCTGAGTTCACCAAGCCTTATGGCGAAGAAAGCAACTATCTCGAAAAAGACAGACTGTACCGTTGCGAAGACGATATTTTCGAAGACATGGATTCAAATGAGAGAGACAGACTCTTCGGTACACCTGCCGCTACGGTATATGAATCACTCTCTACCCTCAAGGATTCCAGTGTAGCCGAGATACTTTGCAGAGGTAATGTTTTCGACGACAAGCTCCTCGCATCCTATTATCAGGCAATGCTCGTCCGCTGGGAGATGGAACTCATGGAGAAGATCATCCCTGCTAACCTCTCGCTTATCAGGAGCATCACACGTTCTGATGACGGTTCCGTCAAATACGACGACGATCTCTGGAAGGACATCAACGATCTTAAGCTTCTCCTGGCTAAGGACACAACTGAGCAGGATTCAATCTTCACAAGGATCAAGGCTGCAGTTAAAGCCGGCGACTGGGAAAAGACTTCTGAGTATCAGCGCGCAATGAAGAACGCAATGAACGAACTCAAGAACAAGTACAAGACGTACTGCGACAACCAGATCTGATCTGATAATTCATTTTGATTTATAAAGACGCACATGCATAAGAGACATGTGCGTTTTTTATTCCTTAAATAGTTTGAGGGCTGACTCAACTTAATGAGCCAGCCCTCATCACCCGGTCGGGGTTAATAATGAATCAGTAAGGTACTAATCAATCTTTAGCCTTAGCGATGAACTTGTAGATGAAGCCTGCAAGTGCTGCGCCGAGGAAAGGTCCTACTATGAATACCCAGAGGCAGGAAAGTGAATCAAAACCTGCGAGGATAGCGGGACCAATTGAACGTGCGGGGTTAACTGATGTTCCAGTGAGGCCGATACCGAGGATGTGAACCATAACGAGTGAAAAACCGATTACAACGCCTGCAAATGAGCCGTGCTTGAACTTCTCGTCGGTAACGCCGAGGATAACAAATACGAAGATGAATGTAAGAAGGAGCTCAACGAAGAGTCCTGCGAGCCAGCTCTCATGAACGCCTGCAAGACCATTGGAACCGAGTGCTCCGGTCTTGTCTTCAACATCACCCAAAGCGAAGATGATCTTGAGGCAAGCAGCTCCGAAGAGAGCGCCCAGTGTCTGGCTTAAGAAATAAAGGAAAAAATCTTTTGCATTCATTCTGCCTGTGATGAGACAAGCGAGTGAAACAGCCGGATTGATGTGGCAGCCGGAAATGTTCCCGACACAATAAGCCATACCGACAATAACGAGACCAAAAGCAAAAGCAGTAAGGATATAGCCGCAGCCGTTAGCAGCATCGCATCCTACCAGCATTGCAGTACCGCAACCAACAAGTACAAGGGTGAATGTACCGATAAATTCGGCAACATACTTTTTGAGTGAGTCCATAACAACACCTGCCTTTATTTATTTGAGCAGGTATTGTCCTGCTCTTATTCAATTATAAACATATTCCCCGCCATTAGATTTGATAATTACTTCATTTGTGTTACCGTTTGAAGACATTTCCACATGACCGATGACCTTAGCATCGATGTTAAATGCAGAAGCGATATCGATAATGCCTGAAGCAACGGACTCGTCAACATAGAATTCGATCCTGTGACCGCAGTTGAATACCTGGTACATTTCCTTCATCGGGATCTCACCAGACTCATAGATAGCCTGGAAAAGCGGAGGCAGTTCGAAAAGGTTGTCCTTTACATAACGGACGCCTGTACCGAAGTCACGGCACTTAGCCTGTCCGCCGCCTGTGCAGTGGATGATTCCGTAAACGTTCTCTCTGTAAGATGCGAGAACCTTGGAAATAACAGGAAGGAATGTTCTTGTAGGAGCAAGGATAGCCTCACCTACCGTAATATCTGTTCCGGGAAGCTTATCTGAGAGAAGATACTTACCGCAGTAAGCCTTGTCTTCACCTAAAGTATCAGAGAAAGATTCCTTGTAGTTCTCATAGTAATGCTTATTGAGGAGCATGTGACGAGCAGCTGTAAGGCCGTTGGAAGACATACCAGAATTATACTTGTCCTCGTATGTTGCCTGACCGAAGGAAGCAAGACCTACGATAACATTGCCGGGCTTAATGTTAGCTGCATTGATCACGTCGGATCTCTTAGCTCTTGCAACGAGTGTTGAGTCAACGATAAGTGTCTTTACGAGGTCGCCGACGTCAGCTGTCTCACCGCCGCACATTGTGATGTTGATACCGTTAGCGGCAAGCTTAGCGATTATCTCGTCGTAGCCTTCGATGACCTTTGCGATTGCCTTACCGTCTACTCGGTGAGCGTTACGGCCGATCGTGTTGGATAACATGAGGTTTTCAGTGACACCGCAGCATGCGAGGTCATCAGTATTCATTACGAGTGAATCCTGGGCAAGACCCTTGAACCAATCGTAATTGCCTGTTTCTTTATACATGAGATATGCGACTGAGGATTTTGTGCCGGCACCGTCTGCGTGGATTGCAGTACAGTATTCGGAATCGCCCGCAAGATCTTCGATAAGCTTACAGAAAGCGCCCGGGAAAACACCCTTGGACTGGTTCTTGACGGCTGCCTTAACGTCGTCCTTCGTAGGAGATACGCCTCTGCTCAAATAAGATTCTGCTGACATGTTCTGATCCTCCCGTAATCTGGTTCATTATGTTTCTCGTGCAGGCCGGTAAGCCGGGTTCTGTATGTGACGATCATCTATCTAGACGTAATATCTCTAAAACGTTCAAGCCGTCTCCTAAGGCCCGCGGACCACGGTTAGCACCTTTCCTCGACGTTGCTCCGGATGGGGTTTACAAGGCCGGTATGTCTCCACACCGCCGGTGAGCTCTTACCTCGCCTTTTCATCCTTACCCTTGTGGGGCGGTTTTCTTTTCTGTTGCACTTTCCTTAAAGTTGCCTTCACCGGGAACTGCCCGGCATCCTGTCCTGTGGAGCCCGGACTTTCCTCATGCGCCGTGCTTTCGCACCGGTGGCGCCCGCGATCGTCTCGGTCTGCCCGAAAAACATAATTATTCTAATAATAAAAGTATTTAAAGTATAGATGGTACTTCGTTGTTATAATTCACAGTTATTTCGATGCCCGGATAGTTTTCCGAGAGCAATTGTCTTAACTTGGGCAGGTATGCCTGTTCGGTCGCAGAGTGTCCTGCGATTATGGTATTGATGCCCATCTGCTCCAAAGCGACACAGACATGGTGCTTGATCTCGCCGGAGATTACGGTGTCCGCACCGCACTTAATAACTCCTTCGATGGAATCCTCGTCAAAAGCTCCGCCCTGCACGAAAACCTTTCTGACCTTGTTTTCGGGATTGTTAATAGTAATGACTCCGCTTGCGCCGAGCTTTTCGGTTACAAACCTGCAATATTCCTTAAGAGACATAATGTCTATGGTATTAAGTCCAAAGACTACGCCGCATGTAGTGCCCTCTACGGGAACCGGATCAACACCTTCAAGTTTTTCAGCGATCGCAAGATTGCCGAATTCATCGGTAAGGTCAAGATTCGTATGGCAGCTGATGACCGATATACCGGATCTTATAAGATCGATAAGGGTCTTTCCTACCGCGTCGTCGTTTGTCAGAGTCTTGATCCCTCCAAAGATAATGGGATGGTGGGTGATAATAAGGTTAGCGCCCTGTTTTCTGGCTGTTTCAATGGCTTTATCAGTAAGGTCCAAAGACAGAACGATCGCTGATACGACCTTCTCCCTGTCACCTGCGATCAGGCCGACATTATCGTAACCAAGAGCATTCTCCTTGGGAAAAACCCCGTTCAGGAACACCTCAAAATCATTAACCTTCATTTTTCTTCCTCGCTTCCAGTGCGGCTTTTACAGTGGGATTGCTCCTTTTCCTGATCTCGAAGATATCATCGAGATGGCGGAAATAATCTGCCACATCTTTATCCCCGTTATTGAATTTCTTGATGAGGAGCGGTCCGTAACAGGCTTCTTCATCCGTAATGGATGAGCTTCTGCCCTTATATACCACTCTCATGCAATTATAAAATATATCCCTGTCTTTACAAACGCTCTCATCCTCATAGTCAAAACCCGTTTCCGAAAGGAACTTCCTGACTATATCATTGGACTTCTGCGGCTGGAGGACGAACGTCACTTTGCCCATCATCTCAGGTCCGTTATCCTTAAGGGCTCTGGTTATGATGTCTACTATGTTAAGACCGCCCATTCCGGCAATACTGATAATATCGTTCTCTTTGAGCGGTACTCCGTTAAGGCCGTCGGTTACGAAGACTTCAGACACTTCCCTAAATCCGGCATCTATGAGCGCTTTTTCAGACCTTTGCGCGGGAGCCTTATGTATCTCTGTACATACGGCGTTACTGACCAGTCCTTCTTCCAGGCATCTTACGGCGAGATATCCGTGATCAGATCCGACATCGATCAGCCTTCCGTCCTTAACAGAACCTCTTGCTGATCTGACCTGTTTGAAAACCATCTCCAGCCTTGTGGTAAGACTCTGCATCAGAGCTCTCCGATCCTTTTGCGCAACGATTCTTTGTAGTTGATTATCTTTCTGATATCAGAATCGATCTTTGCCTTCTCTTCAGGGGAAGCATTCGCACGCTTCTCTAAAAGACGGCTTTCAGCTTCGGAAAGCGCCGAAGACCTGACCTTAAAGAGCAGCATAAGATACATATCAGTCTTGATAGTCACGTTTTCGCTCCTATCCGCAGCTTCGACGGCTCTGAGCATTACTTCTTCTGCCGGCTGTCCGTTTATCGTCAGCTTCGAGAAGTAGTCGCTCATCCTGGCGAATATCTTCTCGCTGCGGCCATCAAAGATATTGAGAAATATCCTGACAAGCTCTCTTAACGTATCACCTGAAAAATCGTCAGGCCTAATTATGTCTGCCTTATCGGTCAGCTTCTCGTTCTTTACGAGAGCGCTGCCAAGTGACAAGGCATAAGCAAACAGATCTATCTCGTCACGGGTAGCCGTGTCGCTTACTTTCCTGAACTCGCGGGGCTTCGTCTCAACTTCCTGCGGGTCAGACAGATCGGGCTCATTATCAAGCTCATCGACATTGTTGCGGCGGCCTAAGTCTTCCATTCTCTCGCGCTCAAGGCTTCTCGAATTGGCAAGAGCCTGCTTCTTATCTTCCGCGTCCCTGTACTTCTCCATCTGGCTTATTACGGCATCGATGGTGGCACCAAGCAGAGGCGCTGCGACGCCTGCCATTCTCGAACGCTTGATGTCGTCATTCATCCAGGAGCCGTAAACGCATATATCCTGCTGATATCTTCCGCGGTCGAGCACGCCTGTCTCAGGATCGGTGTTATCGTTCTTAGCTCTCTCCATGAGGTAATCCTCAACATAGAGAGCATTACGGACAACTTCCTTGAACTTATCCGCGCCGTTATTCCTGATGAATTCATCGGGATCTTTTCCGTCAGGAACTTTGGCTATCCTGATGCGTATATTAATGCCCGAGAGCTTCTTTAAGTATTCCATCATCATCTTGATGGCTCTTAATGCGGCTTTCTGTCCGGCAGCATCAGCATCGAAAAAGAAAACAACTTCTTCCGCATAACGGCTGCAGAGCTTTAACTGGCTGTCAGTAAACGACGTTCCCAATGCAGCAACGGTATTCTTGAAACCCGCTGAATGCATTGCGATCGCATCCATGTAACCTTCAACGACGATAAGCTGCTTGGACTGCTCTTTCCTTGCGATGTTCATCGCATAAAGATGGTTCTGCTTATTGTAGACAAGAGAATCGGGCGAATTGATGTACTTGGGTTTCTCATCACCCAATGCCCTTCCGCCGAATGCAATGATCGTCCCAAACGAATCGAAGATCGGGAACATGAGCCTTCCGCGGAAAAGATCGTAAGGCTTTTTTGTTTTCGGAGAAACGGCAAAGATGCCGGACTTTAACAGTTCCTCATCTTTATAGCCCTTCTTCCTGAGAAGATCATACAAAGCTGTATATGCGATCGGAGAATAACCGATTCCGAAGTTATCCAATGTCTGGCGCGAAAGGCCTCTTTTAACGGCATAAGCCCTGGCAGGAGCGCCGATCTCAGGATCGTGAAAGGATTTGTAGTAGAACTTGGCTGCTTCTTTAAGGATATCCTTGACCCTGTTCTTTTCTTCCTTATGGATGTTCTCTCCTGAATAACCTGTCTCAGGAATGTCTACACCATACTGTGCAGCCAGATGTCTGATCGCCTCAGGATAAGACAGATGCTCGATCTCCATTATGAAACCTATCGCATTGCCGCCCTTGGAACACCCGAAGCACTTATATATACCTTTTGAAGGATTTACCGAGAAAGATGGCGTCTTCTCTGAATGGAAAGGACAAAGTCCCCAGAGGTTTGATCCGGAGCGCTTCAACTGGACATACCGCCCTACAACAGATTCGATATCTGCCCTTGAAAGAACTTCATCAATTATATTATCAGGTATCAGTCCCATATCTGCCTCTGATTAATTAAAAGGCCCGGCTGTAATCCGGGCCCTGTTGAAAAGCCAAAACTATAGTAATCAGTCTTCCTTATCCTTCTTCTCTTTCTTAGAACCGAAAAGGCCTGACTTTGCAGGAGCTTCTGTCTTCTTAATAGATCCGTCGGGATTGAGCTGGTCACGCTTGATGATCGTCTGGATAGCACTCTTTGAGAATGTAACGAGAGTGTTTGCAGCGGAAGTTGAGATAGTAACCTCATCACCCTTGATGTTTGCAACGAATCCGACAAGTCCGCCGATGGTAACTACCTTATCGCCGACAGCGAGTGTGCTCATCTGCTCTTTAAGTTCCTTATCCTTCTTACGCTGAGGTCTGATAAGGACGAAGTAGAAAACAACGAACATTACTACGAGTAAAACAAGGGATGCAAGAGATCCCATCATCTCACCCGGTGCGCCTCCAAGCAGATCAGTACCTGTTTCATCAAAAATAAACATTAAATTTATCCTCCAAAAATTTATTCTTCAACATACTGGGCGATAACGTCAGACATCGTATAGTAGCCTGACTCTTTACCTGCCATGAATTTAGCAGCCGTAAGAGCGCCCTTGGCAAATACGTCCCTGGTCTGGGCACTGTGGCTGATGGTTACGATCTCTTCATCACTGATGAACATAGCACTATGCTCACCGACAATGTTTCCGCCTCTGATGGAAGAGATGCCGATCTCGTTCTTTGATCTTGCCTTGTTGACACTGTGTCTGTCGTAAACATACTCAACAGTATCAGGGATCTCCTGATCGATTGCCGAAGCGATCATCATAGCCGTTCCGGAAGGAGCGTCGAGCTTTCTGTTGTGGTGAGCTTCAACTATCTCAATATCGAATTCTGGATAAAGGATCTTGGTAGCCTTTTTGCAGAGTTCGACCATGAGGTTGATTCCGAGGCTCATGTTTGCAGACTTGAAAACCGCAATCTTCTCAGATGCTTCAAGGATGCTTGCAACAGTCTCGTCGGAAAGAGCCGTAGTGCAGCAGATAAAAGGCTTCTTACGGCTTAAAGCGAACTCAAGGATCGTAGGAACTGCCTTGGCATTGGAGAAATCAATGATGACATCGAAATCTTCGGTGCACTCATTGACACTCGTATATACCGGGAAATCATAATTTGAATTCTCGATAATGTCGCCGCCGGCAACTATCTTGTAATCAGGGTTGTTTTCGCATAATGCGGCAATAGCCTTGCCCATTCTTCCGCAACAACCGTTAAGAAATATCTTTACCATTTTATCTCCTGTTCCCTAATTACTTAGCAAGAAAAGCTGCCATAGCAGAAGTATCGTAACCTGCGAGAACTTCGACCATCTTGTCGTGATTAGCCTTGCTCATCTCGCAAAGAGGAAGTCTGCAGTTACCTGCATTCCATCCGAGGATGTTCATTGCTTCCTTGACAGGGATCGGGTTGACTTCACAGAAAAGAGCCTTAACGAGAGGTATGAAGTCGATCTGCGCTTTTCTGGCTTCTTCGATATTACCGTCAATATAATCGTGGATCATCTTGGACATCTCACGGGGCTGGATGTTAGCAACAACTGAGATGACACCCTTAGCGCCCAATGAAAGCATCGGAACTGCAAGTCCGTCCTCACCGGAATAGAGAACGAATCTGTCGCCGCAGAGGCTGTAGATCTCAGGAACCTGTCCGAAGTTGCACTCCTTTACGCCAACGATGTTCTCATATACGGAAAGCCTCTTAAGAAGCTCGGGACCGATATTGACGTTGGTTCTTGAAGGAACGTTGTAAAGGATGATGGGCAATTCGGGAACTGCCTCAGCGATCTTAGCGTAATGACGGAAAAGACCTTCCTGTGTGCACTTGTTGTAATAAGGTGTAACGAGCAAAGCTGCATCAGCGCCAAGCTCGTAAGCTTTCTTAGTAAGGGAAACACCGAAAGCGGTGTCATTGGAACCTGTTCCTGCAATGACCGGAACTCTTCCTGCGACTGTATCGACTGCGAACTTGATAGCGTCGATATGCTCTTCTTCGGTCATGGTCGCAGCTTCACCTGTCGAACCGCAGATGATGATAGAATCGATACCCTGCTCTATCTGGAATTCAATGAGGCGCTTGAGCTCATCAAAATTGATTCCGCCGTCCTCAAAGAACGGAGTAACGATAGCAACACCGGCACCTACAAATACTGGCTTGGACATATTAAATGCCTCCATCTGAAAGAATGAAAATAACAGGTAATAACATTAAAACCTATTATGACTTATGGATTTTATCATCACTTTATATTAATAGTCAATTTATACTTCTGGGGTGTACAATTGTGCTTCCACAGCGCACATTTCAGGCAAATCAGCCGTCCTGGGGATCGTTATCGAACGACATCGGATAGAGCGTATGGTCGAAGTCCTCAATGAGTCTTTTGAATACGCTGTTAATGGCTGATTTATTGACCGACTTGATTATGAACGACATCCTGTAGCGGCCCCTCAGCTCATAAATGACGCAGGGGATCGGTCCGAAAACTTCAAACTGATACTTTTTGTCCTGAAAAGCGAGGAAGTCATTAAGATACTTCGCAACGACGTTGGCTCTCTGGACAAGCTTCTCCTCGTCATCAAGTGAGAGAACTATCTCGCCAATAGCCTTAAACGGCGGAAGTCTTAACTTCTTCCTGTAATCTATCTCCTGACCGTAGAAAGCCCTGTAGTCCTGTGAACATGCATAGTTGAACAGCGGCTGGTCCGGTCTGAAACTCTGGATAAACACTTTGCCCGGATGATCTCCCCTTCCGGCTCTTCCCGCAGCCTGGGTAATGAGCTGGAAAGCCCTCTCGGAAGCTTTAAACGAAGATGAAGCGAGCATAAGATCTGCGCCAAGAACGCCGACGACCGTACAGTCGGGGAAATCCAAACCCTTGGCGATCATCTGAGTTCCTATCAGGATTGAAGCTTCCTTATTCGCGAACTTCTCGATAATATCTTTGTGCGCGCCCGGAGTCATGGTGGAATCCTGGTCCATCCTCAAAACTTTCTCATGTGGGAACAGCTGGTGAAGGAACTCTTCGAGCTGCTGTGTGCCGAACCCGGCTTTGGTGAACTTGTTGCTCTCGCAGTATGAACACTTCGCTTCATAGGACGGGATCGTATATCCGCAGTAGTGACAGACAAGGCTTTGAGTGCCGTTTCTTCTGTTGTTGTGAAGCGTCATGGCGACGGAGCAGTTCTTGCAGATAACAGGTTCTCCGCATGACTCGCATATCATTGTCCTCGAAAAGCCTCTT
The DNA here is from genome assembly GCA_000621765.1 of Ruminococcaceae bacterium AB4001. Taxonomy (GTDB): domain Bacteria; phylum Bacillota; class Clostridia; order Saccharofermentanales; family Saccharofermentanaceae; genus Saccharofermentans. The sequence goes on along the minus strand of JHXJ01000002.1, from coordinate 173,258 downwards.
CTGTTCAGAAGCAGTATTACCTGCTTTTTCTCCGAGAATGCAACGGACATGGCCTGTCTTAAAGGCATGGACAGCATATCTCCGCTGCCGAGCTTTATCTGCTCCTTCATGTCCACAGGGATAATCTCAGGAAGCACGGCCTCCTGTCTTGCCCTGCTCTTCAATTCAAGCAGTTTGAATGCACCGGACTGTGCAGCATAGAAACTCTCGACTGAAGGCGTTGCAGAACCTAAGACGACACTGCAGCCTGTGACTTTGGCTCTCATCCTTGCGATATCTTTAGCCGAATATCTCGGATGTGATTCGGACTTATAGGAACTGTCATGCTCCTCATCCAAAATGATAAGCCTGAGATCGACTGCCGGAGCGAAAACACCGCTCCTAGGACCGACTATTACTTTAGCCTTTCCGGTCCTGATGTTGTTCCACTGCTCATAGCGCTGCTTATCGGTAAGCCTGCTGTGAAGCACGGCGACACTGTCTCCGAGCCTTCCCTTTATCCAGTTGATCGTCTGCGGAGTAAGCGAGATCTCGGGAACGAGATATATGACACTCCCGCCGTCCGCGATGACCTTTTTCGCGCAATTGAGATAAACTTCCGTCTTACCGCTTCCGGTGATACCGAAAAGAAGGAATGTCTCAGCCTTTTTAGAGTCAATAGCTTTACTTACAGCCTCTATTGCTTCGCTCTGTTCATCAGAAAGATCGTATTCTTCTGTAAACTTGCCGGAAGGTGCGTCTTCGACGTTTAAGATCCTTGAAGCATCCTCAGAAGCAGTCTCCTTCAAAAGCCTTACAAGACCTTTATCTTCAAGTGCCTTTATCTGAGCGGAAGAACATGATAACGAAGTCATGATCTCCTTTCTTGTGCACTTCCCGCGCTCAAGTAGATATTCAAGTATGTTTATGTGCGCAGCAGACCTTAAAGTCTCGCTGTTCAGCACATCATTTGCAGTCTCTTCGGATACAAGTTCTACAAAGACTTCAATAGGATCCTTGTGATTGAGCACACACGACGGGACCATGAGTTCGATCACTTCACCCCTGGTACAGTTAAATCTGCTGCTGATCGCATCTATAAGCGAGAGCTGGTCACAATTAAGAACGGGAAGATCGGACATCAGATTACTGATGTCCTTGATCTTTCCTGTATCACCTTCAAACTGATCCTTGAGTTCGATTACGACTGCGGCCTTCTTTGTATCGCCCTTACCGAAAGGCACCGAAACGAGAGATCCCGGGACGACCGAAGATGCGATCTCATCCGGTATGTGGTAAGTAAAGACCCTGTCAGTCTGTCTTACGGCACCTCTCAGTATGACTCCGCAAAACATCTGTCAGATACCACCATCAAGAAGACCGAAAAGATCGATCTGGGCACTTTCAGGCAGATCATCAAGGATGCCGCCGTAATCAAGAAGCGTCTGGGTTACAGACTGGCCAACGCCCGTGCGCTTCATGAAATCATCACGGTTCTTGAATTCACCCTGAGCCCTGGCTTTCTCGATAGCCTCACCGTTCGAAGGAGAGACTCCGGCGATCGCTGAGAACGGAGGTCTTATAAGCTTGTCGCCTGCTTTAGAGAACTTGGTTCCGAGGGAATCATTAAGCGTAATGGGAGCAAATCTAATGCCTCTTGCGTACATCTCCTCAACAAGCTCATAGAAATAGTACTTGAGCTTGGTATTCGGATCGCCCTTGGCATGCATCTCGTCAGCAAGTTCTATTCTTCTCTTCTTTACCCTCTCAGGACCGTTGCACATATCCTCTGCGTTAAACAGACCTTCGCCTCTATGGGTAAAGAATGAGCAATAGTACTCTTCAGGATAGTAAACCTTAAACCAGGCAACACGAAGAGTTGAAATGGAATATGCTGCAGCATGCGCCTTCGGGAACATGTACTTGATCTTCTGGCATGACTCGATGTACCACTGCGGCACGCCGCAGTTCTTCATCTCCTCTACATATTCAGGCCATTTAGCAACTTTGCCTGCAGCGACTTTACCCTTACGTACACCTTCCATGATGTCGAAGGCGTCTTTATTCGGAAGTCCCCAATAGATAAGGCTTGTCATGATGGAGTCACGGCATCCGATAACGGAATTAAGGTCGCATGTTCCGCTCCTGATGAGCTCCTGGGCATTTCCGGTCCATACGTCCGTACCGTGTGAAAGTCCCATGAGCTGGACGAGATCGTAGAATCTGGTCGGCTTTGTTTCCTTGATCATGCCACGGGCCATGTTGGTACCGAGTTCCGAAAGGCCTAATGTTGCCGAACCTGCATCGGTAGCTTCTATAGGGAATCCCAAAGCATCAGTACTTACAAGAAGACTCATAACCTTCTCGTCAGGGATCGGAATATCCGTAATGTTTACTCCGGTAATATCACTTAGCATTCTTAAAACCGTAGGATCGGCATGACCCAGGATATCGAGCTTTAAGATCGTATCGTGCATTGCACGGAAGTCGAAGTGCGTCGTGATTATTCCGCAGTCAGTCTTATTAGCCGGGAACTGGATAGGAGTGAATTCATAGATATCCATCTCCTTCGCGATTACGACGATTCCGCCCGGGTGCTGTGAAGTCGTACGCTTAACGCCGATGATATCCCTTGCCATGAACGCAAGATGCGCCTGGGTAAAGGATTCTCCTCTTTCCTCACAGATCTTACGGCATACACCATAAGCGTTCTTATCCTGGTACGCACCGATCGTTCCTGCTTTGAACGTGTGAGTGCCTCCGAACAATACGCCTACATAAGCATGCGCTCTCGGCTGATATTCGCCGGAGAAGTTAAGGTCGATATCAGGCTGCTTGTCACCATGGAATCCGAGGAACGTCTCGAAAGGAATATCCTGACCGTCAGGAATGAGCTTTTCGCCGCACTCCGGACAATTCTTTGGAGGCAGATCGTAACCTGAACCGTATACACCGGTGTTATCAAACTCTGCATAGTTACACTTAGGGCATCTGTAATGCGGAGGAAGCGGATTAACTTCGGAGATGCCACTCATTGTAGCGGCAAAGGAAGAACCAACCGATCCTCTCGAACCTACTACGTAACCATCGTTGTTGGACTTCTTAACGAGTCTGTATGCGATGTAGTACATGATCGCATAACCGTTACCGATGATGGACTTAAGCTCTCTGTCGAGTCTCTCCTTAACAACCGGATTAAGAACTCCCTTATGACGGTACATACGGTTAGCCTTGGTGTAAGCAATATCTCTGACGTCTGCAGCAGCTCTTGCGATCTGCGGAGGATAAGATCCGTCAGGGAACGGCTTGATTCCGAAATCGATCATATCAGCGATCATGTTGGTGTTATCAACAACAACTTCCATCGCCTTCTCTTCGCCAAGATACTTGAACTCTTCGAGCATCTCGTCAGTTGTTCTGAAATACAGGTCACTCTGCATATCAGCATCGTCAAAGCCCATGCTCATAAGCATGTACTTTCTGTAACGTCCGTCTTCCTTGTTAAGGAAGTGGGAGTCGGTCGTAGCGCAAACAGGCATACCGTGATCGTCAGCCGTCTCAACGAGCAGTTCGTTGATAATCCTGACATCATCTTCATTCAGAGGGAACGTACCAGGCTTGCATTTTTCAGGATCGATCCTTGTTAAGAACATATTGTTGCAAAGAGGCTGGATTTCGACATAATCGTAAAGACTTAATATCTTTGCGAACTCTGCAGAATCTTTTAAGAAGGCTCTTGTCGCCTGTCTGTCCTTCTTAAACGCACAGTAATTGTTATATACATAACGGAAGATCTCACCCTGCTCACAGGCACCGCCGACAATAATGCCTGACTTAAAATACTTAAGCAGACTCTTAGGTGTTCTGGGTCTCCTCGAATAGTAATGAATCTGAGATTCAGACACGATATGGTAAAGGTTATAAAGGCCCATATTGGAACGGACAAGATAAATGATGTGATACAACGGCATAATATACTGCTTATATGAATCTTTATCATTTGTCTTAACTCTTGCGGGAGTATAGTGTCCGACTTTATAGTTAATATCCAGAGCATCAACAGTACCGGCATCCTTAAGGCATGAAACGAGCAGTGATGCTGACTTATAGCATGAAGTAAACATCTCATCGAAATCGCTGCCGTCTGCCTGGAAAACAAACTGTGAGCCCTTGCTTCCCAAAGCCTCATCAACAGTCTTGAATTCACCCTTATAGAATGTCTCAAGAATATCTTCATCCGAAGTAGCAGGCATAAGGAACTTATGTCTGTAATAAACGTGATCTTCAATATTTATTCCGTAACCGGCGCGGCGGAGGAATGCGAGTGTCGTAAAAATGTCAGGACCAGTGATGTAAGAATCTCCGATGAATTCCAACAGCTCGCCCATTGCAAAATAAGAATCACAGGGTTCACCTTTGCCGGGATAGATAATGTCTTCAAATTCAGCATGGAAATCTGCTACATGCTCAAAGACAAGTTCTGAAGGAATTACTTCATCACTGCCGTCAGCATATTCACCGTTAATATCAAGATCCACATTACATGCAGCACCTAAAGGAGCATGAGGTTCCAAAGGCTTGACATTAATGTTTTCATCACGAAGTTCTTCCGGGATCTCATCTGGATTCCAAAGAGACTTATCAATATCGTGTGATGCGAATTCCATTGCATCCTGATCTGATTCGCCCTCTTCTTCAGGTCTGACTGCCTTATATCCCTTAAGCCTGAACTTCGATGCGCATACGGATGTAAATGTATCACGCAAAGCATCATCACCGTTGCGCTTGATGACAATGGAAACAAAAGATCCGACGGCCTTCGGTTTGGTGATGAAGTTCAACGATGCGTCATCATCAGCATCTGAAGGCTTGATCTTATCGTTCTTAACGTCATAAGGAAGGTTATAGAAAACAGTCGGACCGTCATCTACAAGATATCCTTCGCATCCCAGGATGCACTTGATCGGTTCTTCACCCGTATCTTTGCGCTTCTTGTTGATCTCCTTAGCCTGTTCGAAAACATGAGGGAAAGCCTGGACGACTCCGTGATCTGTAACGGCACATGCGGAATGACCCCAGGATGCTGCAAGCTTGATAAGATCGGCAGGTTCTGTCGTCGCATCACTCTCGCTCATCTTGGTATGGACATGCAGCTCAACTCTCTTGCGCGGCGCATTGTCCTTCCGCTTGGGAGGACGCTCAGCCTTAAAGAAACCGGATACCTTGAAACCCTTGTCTCCGCTGAACGAATCATTTTCGCAGTTACCCTGGATTCCTATAAATCCGCCCTTACCGAACTCCTTCTGGAAACGGTCAGCCTCTTCCGGCTTAAGAAATGCTACGCAGGAAATTCCGTCAGTTGCATCAAGGCATATGAACTTGATGATTACTGTCTTTCCTGACTTTGCGAGCTTGAAATCGTCAGTAAAAGAGATTTCTCCGGCGATATTGACATCGACATCTCCAATAGTGAGATCGGAAATGTTCATGAATACGGCATCTTTCTTTACACGGCCGTAAAGCTCGTTCTCTGCGCTTTCTTTCCTGTTATAGAAAGACTTGTTGTCTTCCTGACGCGCTTCTTTCCTAAGCTGCTTAGCCTTGAATTCCCATGTATCCTTGCCGGCTTCTTCACCTGAATCAGTCTCTTTGTCAGCCTTCTTCTTTTTGGATGATTTCTTCTCTTGAACATACTCGTCGAATGTCTCAAGTCTTCCTTCATCGATCGCGCGTCTTACGATGTCTTCTGGTGAGATATCCATCCCGGCATAATCGGGCTCCATGGACATAATCTCAAACGTTCCCGGGATCTCGTTGCCCAGACAGATCTGGTAAGCATTCCTTACCGCTCCGGCAAGCTGCTCCCTGTCATTATCATTGAGCATCAGGTCAAATCCGGAAGGGATATTGATATGTGTTATATAAGCAAGGATAGCTCCGTGATCGTAATCAACATCTGTCTGAAGATTGATAAAATCTGCCGTGTCGCCGATACCGCCTGAATTGTCACGGGCGATATAGTACATGACAAGATCATTTACGGAAATGCATACATCGGGGAGATTATCGTAATCTACTCCCTTGAAGGTAAGGTTTACCTTTGTACCGAAATCCTGCTCAAGTTCCTGGACGAATCTGACAAGGCTGTTCTTTCCAACCAGCGAATCGACACCGTCGATTATGAGATTGATCGCTGATCTGGCCTTGTATATGTCAACCTTGGTTACGAATAATCCGGCTAAGTCACTGTATTTTTCTTTGTCTACATTGAAAAGCTCAAGTAGCGCTACGCTTTTCTTCTCCAACTCTGATCACTTCCCTTACAAATTCTTCAACCGCTGAGGATGCCGGTATCTTTCTTACCGGAACGCCTTTCTCGAACAGAACAAACTCATCCTTACCGCCGGCGATTCCGATATCGCACTCTCTTGCTTCACCGGGACCGTTGACAACACAACCCATTACGGCAACCTTAAGATCGTAAGGAAGATCAGAGACCTTGGCTTCGATCTGTCCTGCAAGCTCGATGAGAGGGACCTGGGTCCTTCCGCATGTGGGACAGGATATGAATGTGATTCCTCCGTCCCTGAGATCCAGAGCTTTCAGGATCTGCCTGGCTGTGATTACTTCGTCAACAGGATTTCCAGTCAGGGATACCCTTATGGTATCGCCTATACCTTCAGCAAGAAGCGCTCCTATTCCGACGGCTGACTTGACCGCACCCTCACGGACGGTACCTGCTTCGGTAACGCCGACATGAAGAGGATAGTCACAGGATCTCGATAAGATCCTGTACGTGTCGATGGTAAGTCTCGGTGAAGAAGATTTGATGGAAATGACGATATCGTCGAAATCCTGGTCTTCCAGAAGCTTAACCGCACCAAGCGCGCTCTCGGTCATGGCATCAGCGTTGACCTCACCGTACTTGGCGAGTATCTCTCTTGAAATGGATCCCGAATTTACTCCGACACGGATGGGAATGTTGCGTTCTTTGCATTTATCCGCAACAAGTCGTACATTCTCGGGACCTCCGATATTTCCGGGGTTGATCCTTATCTTGGCAGCGCCATTATCGGCAGAAGCCAGGGCAAGTCTGTAATCAAAATGAATGTCTGCAACAACAGGAATGGGAGACTCTTTTGTGATCACCTTAAGAGCTTCAGCCGCTTCCATGTCGGGAACGGCTACTCTTGTGATGTCACATCCGTGATCCGCAAGCTCCTGTATCTGTGCGAGAGTTGCCTTTGCATCTCTCGTATCAGTATTGTTCATTGACTGGATCTTAACAGAAGATCCGCCGCCGACTTCAACATTGCCGATCAGTACTTTCTTAGTCATAAATAACTCCTGTTAAATGTCAGTATCCGAATATGATCCTCAGTATGTCTGATATAAACGCTAAGATCAGCAGCAGGATTATCAGAACGAACCCGACAATCGTTAGCCTTCCCTCAGCCTTCTCAGACAGTTTGCGCCCGATGACCATCTCGACCACGATCAAGATGATCTGTATGCCGTCAAGACCCGGGATCGGGAGAAGATTGGAGAACGCAAGAGCGATGGAGATGACCGCGCTCAACATGATGAGCAGGTATATCTTCTGCCCGACAGTGTCCTTCTCTTCACTGACGACATCATTGACCATAGTGGTAATACCTATAGGACCCGATACCAAATTATATGCTTTAACTTTTCCCGCGATAATATCTTTAACGCCTCTTAAGGTGATATTTCCGATCGAAGCCGGGATTTTGGCCGCATAAGTTAATGCACCGAAAAAATTGGCGGGCGAATCCACATTATGGGCAAGAAGACTTACGCCTCGGGAGACGGCATAGTCGGTATATTGGGGAGCCAGCGCCTCTTCGAAGGTCTCCCCGTCCCTTATATAAGTAACCATTAAGGTCTCGTCATTCTGGTTGAAAAGAAATTCATCTATATCCTCGTCAGCTACAGACTTGCCGTTAATGTGAGTGACATAGTCACCTTCCTTGAGGATAGGATTGCCGTTGTTCTGCTCAGGCTCGACCGAGTGTACATGCCAGCCTTCGTATTCATTGTCAGTAACACGGGATTCGATGGTAATAAGGAGCATCGGTCTTTTCTTGATGATCGGATCAAGCTGGAGATCGTATGTCTTTCCGGTCTCCTTCGACTTGAGCGTAAGAGTCATGACCTGTGTTAAGTCATCCGCATCGAACTCGTAGTAGATATCGTATGAAGTAAAGACCTTATGTCCGTTGACAGCCTTGATCGAGTCGCCGGCTGTATATTCGGATGAGGCGATCTCCGTCTGTGTGCCTTTCTGGGCCATCGCTATATCCGTGCTTACAAAGCCTGTTGCGCAGAACATGCCGAAGAAGATCAGGATTCCGAGGAGCAGGTTCATGATAGGACCTGCAAGAGATACAATGAGCCTTTTATATCTGGGCTGGTTTAACAGAAGGTCGGGATCCGTGCTCTCAACGACGTATCCCTCTTCATCGATCTCGTTAAACCTTACATATGCTCCGACCGGGATAAGCCTGATCGAAAAGTCTACGCCGTTACGTTTCCACTTGATAAGCTTCGGGCCTACGAAAATGGAAACCTCGTAAACCTTTATCTTGAGCAGCCTTGCCACCCAGAAATGCCCGAGTTCGTGCAGCGTGGCGAGTACGCCGAGCATTATGATCACATAAATTATGCTTCGTACTATATTCATCTTCAGCTCATTCCGTTTATAAGTTCATCGGCATAAGCTCTCGCGTCGGTATCAGCCTGTCCGATCGTCTCAAGAGTAAGAGCCGTGTTTTCGATAGAAGGCATCATCTTCTCTACAGTCTCAAATACCGTGCGCTCGATTCCGAGGAAAGCGATCTTACCGGTAAGATATGCCCTTACGGCTGATTCATTTGCCGCGTTCATGACTGTGGGAACGAGTCCTCCCCTGCGTCCTGCTTCATAAGCAAGCTCAACAAGTCTGAAGACTTCCGTATCGCATCTTTCAAATGTCAGATTAGAAAGAGCCGCGTCAAAAGGATCGAACTCTTCTACGATCGCAGTTCCCCTCTCGGGATAATAAAGAGCTACTTCTATAGGCAGGATCATCGAAGGTCTGCCAAGCTGTGCGAGGACCGAACCGTCCTTCATTTTGATCATGGAATGGATAACGCTCTGGGGATGTACAACCACGTCGATATTATCAACGGAAATACCGAAAAGATGATGTGCCTCGATGATCTCAAGTCCCTTGTTCATCATGGTGGATGAATCGATAGTTATCTTTCCGCCCATGTTCCATGTCGGGTGATGGAGAGCATCTCCCAAAGTAACATTTTCGAGCTGCGCCCTGGTCATTCCTCTGAAAGGGCCGCCAGATGCAGTGATCATTATCCTCTCGAGATCAGCCCTCTTCTCGCCTTTAAGGCACTGCCAGATGGCTGAATGCTCGCTGTCTATCGGGAGCATCGCTACGCCCTTCTCTTTTATGAGCGGCATTATGATGTCGCCGCCAGCGACGAGCGTTTCTTTATTAGCAAGAGCGATATCCTTACCGTTCATTACCGCATGGTAAACAGGCTCAAGTCCTGCGAATCCTACGATGGCACCGACAAGCGTATCCGTGGAATCGAGCGTTGCCGCAGTGATATTTCCTTCCTTGCCCGTGCACACTTCGGTACTGAAGCCTTCAGCGCTCAGTCTTTTTGAAAGTTCTGCTGCTTTAGCCTCATTTACGACACTGCAGAGCTTAGGCTTAAATTCTTTTATCTGACCGTAAAGGGTATCAATGTCGCTGTCGCATGTAAGCGCCTCAACAGTAAAATCATCAGGAGCATTCCTGACGACTTCAAGTGTCTGCTTTCCGATAGAACCGGTCGAACCCAATATTGATAATCTGCGCATATTAAATCTCCCTTATTCGAATGATACTAGAAAGCGGCCTCATAATCAGAACAAATTATAGGCAATTAATGCAAGGAGCAGCGCTGTCGGGAGCGTGAAGAACGCGCTGTCGAATCTGTCGAGCATTCCGCCGTGTCCCGGGAAGATATTGCCGAAATCCTTGATGCCGGTCCTTCTCTTGATAACGGAGCAGAACCAGTCACCAAGCTGCGACATTACTGAGATAAGGATGCCGAGAAGGAACATGATTATTCCGTATGTTACGATACCCATCTCGATCTCATCGACTTTATATATAACGAGACAGGAATATACCGTTACTGCTATTGCGCAGAAGATCGAACCGCCGATGCAGCCTTCCCATGTCTTCTTCGGTGAAATATGGGGAACGATCTTGTGCTTGCCGAAAGCAACGCCGGTAAAATATGCAAATGTGTCAGTAGCCCACGGAGCGAAAAGACCGATAACCATGTAATACCAGCCGTGAGGCAGGAAGAGCATGGCGCAGTCAAGACAGAACAGCGGGAACGAGATATAAAAGATCATTCCTCCGGTAAACATGCCGTTAAGGAATGACTTTTCGTCATCGGGTCTTACGAGAGGCAGATCGATACCGCACGATACAGAATACATGCACACGATAATGAGATAGAGCGCCATCGTGTTCTCGACTTTGAGGTTAAAGAACAGTCCGCAGACAATGACCAGTGTGGTAAGTCCCATACCGATGCAAAGAAGCGTTCTTGACGGTCTGTATCCGCCGTGCTTCAAAGCCATATACATTTCGATACAGGCGAAGACACCGATAATGATGGACATGACAACCGCAGTTACGGGCCAAAAGAATGCCGGTACGAAAAACAGCAGCACCAGCATCGTGAAAACCACACCTGTAAGAATTCTCTGTCTCAAATCAAGTCTTGCTTTCTTTCTTCGACAGTCCGCCGAAACGTCTGTCCCGTAATGCATAATCCCTGAATGCCTGGGTCAGTTCCTCATAACCGAAATCAGGCCATAAAACATCGGATACCCAGAATTCGGAATAAGCGCATTCCCACAAAAGGAAATTGGATATACGAAGCTCTCCTGACGGTCTTATGATAAGTTCAGGATCCGGAACATCAGGTAAATACAGATTGTCAGATATCATCTGCTCGGTGATATCTTCAGGATCCAAAGATCCTTCTTTAACTTTTTCAGCTATCTTTTTGCAGCTGGAAACGATCTCACGTCTGCCGCCGTAGTTAAATGCGACGATCAGCTGCATCTTCGGGCGGTCCTTGGATCTCTCCTCACCAGTTCTGCATACTTCCCTGATCTTTTCGGGAAGGGCCTCTATATCACCGGTAAATCTTACCCTGATACCCTCTTCGGCAAGTTCAGGATCGTAGCGGTCGAAGAACTCGACGAAAAGCTTCATCAGCTGGTCGACTTCGCCCTCAGGCCTGGACCAGTTCTCTGTGGAGAAAGCGTAGACCGTAAGATACTTGACGCCGTATCTGCCGCAGTTACGGCAAAGCTCTTTCAGGTTCTCGGCACCTGCCCTGTGACCGGCACTTCTCGGAAGGTGTCTTTTTGTAGCCCATCTTCCGTTGCCGTCCATTATCACACCCAAAGATACGGGGACCTTGAGGTCTCCCGTATCATAAGTCTTTTCCTGTTTTTTTCTTGAAACCGGCATCTCTTATCAGATTTCCATGAGTTCCTTGTCTTTGACTTCACAGACCTTGTCAACTTCTGCAGTGTACTTGTCTGTGATCTTCTGGATCTTCTCTTCGAATTCCTTGAGGGAATCGTCAGTAAGTTCCTTCTTCTTGTTAGCAGCACGCATCTTATCGATTGCATCACGGCGTACGTTACGGATAACGACCTTTGTCTCATCGCCGTAGATCTTAACCTGCTTAACGAGGTCCTTACGTCTTTCCTCTGTGAGCATAGGGAAAACGAGTCTGATCATCTTACCGTCATTTGTAGGATTGATACCGAGATCAGAAGCCTGGATTGCATGCTCGATCTCTCTGAGCATCTTCGGATCCCAGGGTGAAAGTGTGATCATCCTTGCTTCGGGAACCTGGATGTTTGCAACAGCATTAAGAGGAGACGGAGCACCGTAATAATCAACGGTTATCTTATCAAGAACATGCGGATTTGCACGTCCCGCACGGATCGTATTGAGGTTCTCCTGAAGGTTATCGATGCACTTCTGCATTTTTGCTTCGATATCATCATAATCTTTCTTTGTGATCTCGATCATTGCCATAATTCTGCCTCCTGTATTTTGATTTAATTATTCAACTATAGTTCCGAGCTCTTCGCCCTTTGCGATCCTTACGATGTTCTCCGGATCCTTCATGGAGAATACAAGGATCTTAGTGTGGTTATCGCGGCAGAGAGCTGCTGCTGTTGCGTCCATGACCTTAAGGTTAAGTCTCAATACCTCATCATGGGAAACCTTGTCATACTTCTTGGCGTCAGGATATACATTCGGATCCTTGTCATAGACGCCGTCTACCATCGTAGCCTTAAGGAATACATCCGCACCGATCTCGGTAGCTCTTAATGCAGCACCTGTATCTGTTGAGAAATAAGGGTTACCTGTTCCGCAGGCGAAAATTACGATCCTACCCTTCTCAAGGTGTCTTACTGCTCTCTTTCTGATATAAGGTTCAGCCATCTGTCTTACTTCGATCGCGGAGAGAACTCTTGTAACTGCGCCCTGCTGCTCCAAAGCATCAGACAGAGCAAGGGAATTCATAAGTGTTGCGAGCATTCCCATGTGGTCTGCCGTAACTCTGTCCATCTTCTCGGAAGATCTTCCGCGCCAGAAGTTACCGCCTCCTACTACTATAGCTACCTGAACGCCGAGATCAGCTACTGCCTTAATGTTTGCTGATATCTCCTTCAGGACAGCATCATTGATTCCGACCTTGGCATCTCCTGCCAGCGCTTCTCCTGAGATCTTCAGAAGAATGCGGTTATATTTCTTATCGCTCATTGCTCTGATCCTCCAAAAAATATTCTAGTAAATTTTAACAATAATATTCTCCGAAATGAAGTCTTAAATATTATTAATAAAATATACCTGAATTATGAGACAGATCACTTCATATAGCCCCTGCTGTCGAAAGTATAGACTTTGCCGTCGATCTTGTATGAGCCGTTTTTCGCATACCAGCCGGAATCATCACCATACCACCAGCCTGTGGAATTCTTTCTCCAGGAGGCCCTGTACTTATAGGTCCATGAACCGTCTTTATTGAGCCAGTATCCGTCGCAGTATTCTTCTGAGGCCATCGATCCGTCAGACTTAAGGTAATACCATTTTCCAGCGTCAGAAAACCACCCTGTCTTCATGGCGCCGGTACTGTCAAAGTAATACCACTTGCCGCCGACGGAGGTCCAACCAAGATACATGAAGCCTGTACTGTCGAAGTAATACCACTTGCCGTTGATAAGCTGCCAGCCGGTCTTCATGACACCGTTAGACCCGAGATAATACCAATTGAAGTCGATCTCCGCCCAGTAAGTGAGCATTATTCCGTTCTGGTCAAAGTAATACCAGGACTTGTTGTACTGAAACCAGCCCTTTACAAGATGGCTCTTGTTGTTGAGATAAGACCATGTTCCATTGTTGTTATTTACCCAGCCTTTTCTTACTCCGTCAAAACAGCGGATCTTCATATTTCCCATAAGGCTGGTAATGGGATCTCCCATAACATGCTCGGAAACAGTGTTGATATCATAGATCTTTACTTTTTCGAGCTGGGCTCTGGTACCAGGATAATATACCTCTTTCAAAGCAGGGCATTCTGAGAAGCATGTTTTATATACACTTTTCACTCCTGAAGGAAGGTATACAGCCTTCAGCTTATCCGTACCCGCAATATATATTTCTTCACTGCAGTCAGGATAGAAAACATCACTGAGATTTTTCGATGCTGTCAGATAACTAATTCTGACAGAAGATGCTGATAAATCTACTGTCTCAAGGCTTGAACAGGAATTGAATGCTAACTGATCGACCTTTTTTGTTTTCACAACAAGATTCTTTTTCAGGTTATTACATCTGAAGAACATAATATAATAGGATTCCGGATAATTATTCAGGAAATCAACATTAGTAAACGTCATTTCTCTGAATTCAATACCCTCTATCTTCATGCCTTCGGGGAAAAAAATGTTTTCACCTTTAAGTTTGGGTAACTCTTCGAAATTGGCCGACATCATCTTTCTGGTAGATTTATTATTTACGAATGTAACCTGGGTCGCGGGGCAATTACAGCCTTTTAAACCTACTGCCATATAACTGGTGTTCGCAAAATTCGTAATATCAACAGTAATAGTCTTAACAGTATTCAGATAGTCTGTACCAATACTTTTAAGATCGGCAGTATAGCTTCTGTGTTTTTCCAGATAAGTAATCTTCAGTTCACCGTCAGAATACAAAACATAATCGTAGGTATTATCTACGGTTCCGGAAGTGACGACAGTCGGCGCCGCACTTACGATCATTGAAAATAATGAAACAACGACGATCATCGCGAAAAATGAACCTGTTATCTTACCAATAGTACGCATAAAGATACCCCCTGACAAAGTTGCTAATATAATATCAGTATTCGGCTCATCATGAAACAAAAAAAGAGGGTCACCGTTACGGTAACCCTCTATTAAATTCAATAAAACCGTCAGGTCCAGAAAATTAGAGACCAGCCTGCTTTCTAACTTCCTCAGCGAAATCGTCAACCTTCTTCTCGATACCTTCGCCAAGTCCGAAACGTGTGAAACGTACAACGGAAACGTTAGCGCCGATAGCCTTGATGGACTGGTCGATGTACTGGGAAATCGTAAGATCGTCATCTCTGAAGAACTCCTGGTCAACGAGGCAGTTGAGCTTGTAGAAGTTCTTGATCTGGCCGGGAACGATTCTCTCCATAACGATCTTCTCAGGCTTACCCTCTTCGAGAGCCTTATTCTTGATGATCTCTGTCTCCTTGTCGAGCTCAGCCTGGGGAACTTCTTCTTCTGTTACCCAGTTAGGTCTCATGGAGCAGATCTGCATGCCGATGTTCTTAGCGAAATCAGCAAACTCAGGCTTTGTGATAACGGAATCATCATCTGTAGCGACTTCAACGAATACGCCAACCTTACCACCCATGTGGATGTAAGAAGCAACAGCGCCGTTGCCCTCTACCTCATAGATAACGAATCTTCTTACAGAAGTATTCTCACCGATATCAGCGATTGTCTCCTTCTGATAGATCTCGATTGTCTTAGAATCATCATTGTAAAGATTCTGAGCCATGAGTTCTTCGATATCAGCAGGCTTCTTTGTGAGGATATGTGTAGCGATTGTCTCAGCGAAAGCCTTGAACTTATCTGTATTAGCAGCAAAGTCTGTCTCGATGTTGATCTCAACTAAAACGCCGGACTTCTTGTCATCAGCGATCTTAGCTACAACAGCACCCTCTGCAGCGATTCTGGCGGACTTCTTCTCAGCCTTAGCCATACCCTTCTCACGAAGCCAAGCCTTTGCCTTCTCGATATCACCATCGCACTCGATAAGTGCCTTCTTGCAGTCCATGATGCCGCAATCTGTGAGCTCACGGAGTTCTTTAACCTGTTGTGCTGTAACTGCCATATATATTCTCCTTTTCGATTTTTAGTTAAGATTTGAATTAAGACTCAGAAGCGATCTCTTCGATGGACTTGTCTTCAGAAGCCTCAGCAGCCTGCTCTTCAGCAACCTCTGCTGTAGCAGCCTGTGCCTCAGCGGAATCAAGATCCATACCCTCGGATGTAGCATCCTCACCCTGATGAGCTTCGATAACAGCGTCAGCCATCTTAGCTGTGATGAGCTTAACTGCACGGATAGCATCGTCGTTACCAGGGATTACATAGTCAACTTCATCAGGATCGCAGTTTGTATCAACGATAGCGATGATCGGGATACCAAGTCTCTTAGCTTCTGCAACTGCATTGTGCTCTTTCTTTGTATCAACGATGAAAAGAGCTGCAGGGAGCTTAACCATACCAACGATACCGCCGAGGTTCTGGTCGAGCTTTGTCATCTCGAGCTTAAGCTTAGCAACTTCCTTCTTTGTTCTGAGTTCGAAAGAACCGTCAGCTTCCATTCTGCGGAGCTCTTCAAGTCTTGCAACTCTCTTCTTGATCGTTACGAAGTTTGTGAGAGTACCACCGAGCCAACGATAGTTAACATAGAACTGTCCGCAACGCTGAGCTTCTTCCTTGATGGAATCCTGAGCCTGCTTCTTTGTACCTACGAAAAGGATATCACCCTTCTCAGCGAGCTCGCGCATAGCGTCATAGGCCTCGTCGACCTTCTTGACTGTCTTCTGCAAATCGATGATGTGGATTGAGTTACGCTCCGTGAAGATGTACTCGGACATCTTAGGGTTCCAACGACGTGTCTGGTGACCGAAGTGTACGCCTGCTTCAAGAAGCTGCTTCATTAAAATAACTGGCATAAAATAATCCTCCTGTTCTTTCTTCCGCATACATCAAAAGTAATATTCAGCTCAAAATTGGCCACAGTCGGAATGTATGCGTGATTTTTATGCTCGAGTATTCTAACAAAAAGCCCCTGTCAACGCAAGGGCTAATTTATTATATATATGCAGCTTTCAATTTATGCCTGCAGTTTACGCTCCAGCTACCGGTATTACTTCCTCTTATAGTGCTTTACCGTGAACTCGACGCCCTTTTCGCTCATTACGGGTGGCTCTTCCTCCTCGAGCTCCCACTCGGGATCCTCATCAAGATTCGGGAACCAGCAGTCAGCCTCAAATTCAGCTCTAATGCTTGTGATTATTGCCTTATCGCAAAGTCCGATAAGAGAGTTGTAAAGTGAAGCACCGCCTATGAGATATACTTCATCGGAAGTAAGCGCGAGAAAATCCTCAAGCTCGGATGCGGAATGAAGGATCATGGCTCCATCCTTCTCATAATCAAAGCTTCTGGACATTATGACATTAACACGGTTAGGAAGAAGTCTCTGTCCCGGAAAAGTCTCAAGCGTCTTTCTTCCGTAAACGACTGTGTGTCCGGCGGTGTATTTCTTGAATACGCCCTTCTGGTCTTCAGGCAAAGAGATAAGGAGCTTTCCCTGGTTACCGATTGCCCAATTTCTATCTACTGCTGAGATTGCGATCATGTTTATTACCCCTCAAAAAGTTGTGTGAAGTATCCCGAAGAGGATATCGGTTCTCCTGCTTCCAAAAGATGCCTGGAATCAGCAAAAGTCTGTACTCTGAAACTTGCTTCTCCGGGAATCCTTTCTTCCGAACCCATTACCGTTATAGATGTAGGTGCCATCATCATGCCCTGCCAGATAACAGGTGCCGCTACGCCTATCAGGTGGCTCATTATCAGGCCCGTAACTCCGAAATGACAGAAGAACACGATGTTATCGTCATTGTGCTCGGCCACGTCGTAAAAACCTTTGTCATTTCTCGTATAGCCGTGCTTTTCGAGAAGCGCGTCAAAGCCGTCAAAGACTTCTTTGGCATGAGCTGCGATATCACCCGTCTTCATTATCTCAGTCTCCGCCCAGAGATTCTTGTCGTGAAGATCGTCTCTGCCGTTGAAATCTCTCGGATAAAAGTCCCAGGCGATAGTCCAGTCCTGCTCTTTCTCGTCCCAGATCCTGTAATAGAATTCCTTAAGCCAGTCACAGGTTATGGCTTCCCTGCCGGTCGCTTTAAGAGAAACGGAACAGGTATCCTTAGCTCTGCCCAAAGGCGAACAGTATATCTGCTTTATGTCCCATGTAGCTACGCGTTTTGCGAGGATCTCAGCCTCGCGCCAGCCTTTTTCAGTTAAGGAATCCTTCTCGTAATCAGGATCCCCGTGCCTTATGAATATTAACTTCATTCAAATACCGCCGTGATCAGACTGCAACGGGAATGCCCTTGATCTTAGGACCTGCCTCATAGCCTTCGAGTCTGATATTGTCTGTAGTGAACTGATAGAAATCAGTAATGCCTTCATCAAGAACGAGCTTCGGAGCCGGATACTTCGGCATCTCGATCAGTTCCTTAACGATATCAACATGTCTGTCGTAGATGTGCGCATCAGCGATCACGTGGACGAACTCACCGACTTCAAGACCTGAACATCTTGCCATAAGATGAACGAGGACCGCATACTGGCACACATTCCAGGCATTAGCAACGAGCATGTCGTTGCTCCTCTGATTGAGGATGGCATTGAGCTTATTGCCGGTAACATTGAATGTCATTGAGTATGCACAGGGATAAAGGTGCATCTCTGAAAGATCCTGATGCACGTAAATATTAGTCATGATGCGCCTAGAGGACGGGTTGTTCTTAAGGTCATAAAGGACACGGTCGACCTGGTCGAACTCGCCTTCCTTATACTTATGCTTTACGCCAAGCTGATATCCGTAAGCCTTGCCGATAGAGCCTGTCTCATCAGCCCATGCATCCCAGATATGAGAATTCAGGTCGTTTACATTATTCGACTTCTTCTGCCATATCCACAAAAGCTCATCTACAGCAGCCTTAAAGTTGATCCAGCGCTGGGTGAACATCGGGAATTCCTCTGCCAGGTTATAACGGTTAACGATCGCAAATGCCTTATAAGTATAAGCGGGCGCGCCGTCGTCTGCCCAATGCGGCCTTACCTTGTCATTAATGGTCGAATAGCCTGAATTAAGGATCGTTCTAATGTTCTCATCGAAAATATCATCTGCCCGGCTCATAGGAATCCACCGCCTTTTTAGTAATGTTTCGATTATAGCATATAAAAACCATGCAACAGCATTACAAGGTTTCAATATAAATATCCGTTTAAGATTAAGCAGAATAAGGAATAATCTTATCGAATTCCTCTTTCTGATTCTCCTTTAGAAGCCTAATATCAATATCATTTTGAAGATTTAGAAAATACTTGTCCGATAATCCGAAATACTTAGCCAATCTCAGTGAAGTATCCGGAGTAATCTTTCTCCTGTCATGCAGTATTTCCAATACTCTGGAAGACGGAACTCCGATATCTTTAGCCAAGCGGTAAGCAGTAATATCAAGAGGCTCCAGGAATTCTTCTTTGAGTATCTGTCCTATTGTAGGTGTTTTTATCTTATTATCCATAGTTACAACCTCGTTAATGATAATCAACTATCTCTACTTCGTAGCAGTTGTGATCAATATACTTAAAGCAAATCCGATATTGATCGTTGATGCGAATGCTATATTGTCCTCTTCTATCACCTTTCAACTGTTCCAAACGATTTGCAGGAGGAACTCTTAAATCTTCGATAACTTCAGCATTATTCATCATAATAAGCTTTCGCAAGGCAACTCCTTGAATAGATCGAGGCAGCTTTTTAGAAAACTCCTGATTAAATATCTTTTCTTTTTCTTTATCAGCAAAGCTCTTAATCATATGTATAGTATATCCGCACCGCGTATATACGTCAAGCAGATACAAAAAACTGCTTTTTTACGGATTCGTGCAGTAACCTTCAGCATTGAAGTTATAGAGCTTACCGTTGATCTTTACGTCGCAGTCTCTCGGATACCAGCCTGCTGTATCCTGATAGTACCAGCCCTTCGAATCCTTCTTCCAGGAAGCTCTGGGCTTGTAAGTCCATTCGCCGCTCTTATCCAGATAATAACCGTCGATATATTCATCAGAAGCCATCGAGCCATTTGTCTTAAAGTAATAATCCTTGCCGCCGATCGTCTGCCATCCTTTTACCATCTTTCCGTTAGAACCGAAGTAGTACCAGACACCGTCTATCTCTTGCCAGAATGTAACCATGGCACCTGAAGATTTCAGGTAATACCATACTCCTCCGACTTCGACCCATCCGGTCCTCATCTTTCCGTTAGTTCCGAAATAGTACCAGAGGCCATTAATCTCCAGCCAGCCAGTAACCATCGCACCTGATGATTTCAGATAGTACCATGTATCGCCTTCTTTGACCCAGCCGGTCTGCATAATGCCTATTTCATCGAAGAAATACCATGTGTGATTTATCTGCTGCCAGCCAGTTGCAAATGATTCATTATCAAAGATGTAGATCCAGTCTCCATTATCTTTATTCCAACCAGGTTCAAGAATAGATGTAAAAAACCTTACCTGGCGGTCTATAAGTATATAGTTTTGATAATCAATATACTTAACAGCTGTATCAGGAATTCTATAATAATTATCAGTAGTATTCTCGCCGACAGCATATGTGTCCAACAGACTGCTGCAATTACCAATACATATCTTTAATATTTTGTTGTTGAAGCATGCAAGATGAGTCAATGCAGTATTCTTGCTAACATCAAGGCTTGTTAGTTGGTTATCATAGCAATATAGTTCTACCAGAGCAGTACACTTACTTACATCGAGCTTTGAAAGTTGGTTATAGGAACATTCAAGACATACAAGTGAAGTACACATACTAACATCGAGGCTCGTAAGATTGCTATTGCTGCACCAAAGATAATTCAGCTTTGTATTCTTGCAGACATCGAGGCTCGTAAGTGGATTGTGGCCGCAAGAAAACTGAGACAACTCTGTATTCTTACTGATATCGATACTTGTTAGTTGGTTATTGTCGCAAAAAAAATAAGACAACTCTGTATTCTTACTGATATCGATACTTGTTAGTTGGTTATTGCTGCAATAAATAGTTTTCAATGATGTACATTTACTAACATCGAGACTAGTTAATTGGTTGGCTTGGCAATTAAGTTTAGTTAGCGCAGTAAAATGCTCTATACCCTTTAAGCTTGATATTCCTTTGTTATAGACATCAATGCTAGTCTTTTCAGCTATCTCGCTACTGCTTAAGTAACCGTTTTTATTTTTATCACAGTCGTCAGATACATATTTTCTAAAATTCTCATCAGGGAAATTCTCCTCATTGATAGCCACTTCTGAATCAGCATTAACCGGAACGCTTACTGTAGGGAGATTTGATAACAATAAGAAACTTGCTGCTGCAGCAAATGTGCCTATCATTATCTTACTTACGATCTGTTTCATTTTTCCATTCGCCATACTGATCCTCCTGTTTTTTTCAAAACAAAAACGCAGCCTGCTCATTACATAAGCAAACTGCGTTAGCAACAATGTTTATAAAACAATCTTATACTTGACTGACAGAGAACTTTTCCTTCCGGTAATCATTGTTGTTAACCTTTCAAGAATAAAAACCACCTGAACAGTTGGATTATATCATACAGTTAAAACAGTATTGATAAAAAATAACCTCCGTACAAAGTACGAAGGTTATCTTTTTGAGTAATGGTCGGAGTGACGGGACTTGAACCCACGACCTCTTGCTCCCTAAGCAAGCACTCTAGCCACCTGAGCTACACCCCGATGATCACGCAATGTTAAAGAAATAATTGGTCGGAGTGGCGGGACTTGAACCCACGGCCTCCTGCTCCCGAAGCAGGCACTCTACCACCTGAGCCACACCCCGATGAGGTTTCCTCTAACAAGCCTAATAATATTATTACAACAAATAAAAATATGCAAGTTCAAATTGCAGGTTATATAAAAATCATCCGGCATCAGCTTGAAAAGGCTTAATGGATTGGATATCAGTCCTGCAAATAATAATGGTTCCGTATATAGCTGAATCTTGTTTTGAACACAGATGCCTGGGATCAAATTAATAGAGCTGCCACAACAAGTGACAGCCCTAAAAGTTAGCTTAACTTATAACTTATGCTTCGTCGCCGGACTCAGCTGCTTCCTCAGCAGGTGCCTCTTCAGCAGCTTCCTCAGCAGGCTCGTACTCAGGATCGATAGGAGCAACTTCCTTGATGGAGATGGAAATTCTTCTTGCATCGGGTTCGATCTTGATAACCTTAGCCTGAACTACCTGACCAACTGAAAGAGCATCCTCAGGCTTCTCAAGTCTTCTGGAAGAGATCTGAGAAACATGGCAGAGAGCATCGAGGTCGGGCTCAAGCTGAACGAAAGCACCGAACTTTGTGAGACGTACTACAGTACCCTGAACGATGCAGCCAACAGGCATTCTCTCTTCGATGTTGTAGTAAGGATCGTCCTCGAGCTTCTTGTAGCCCAATGAGATCTTCTTTGTCTCCTTGTCGAAAGACTTAACATAAACATCGATCTCCTGGCCAACCTTAAGAACGTCAGCAGGCTTAGCGTTGCGGCTCCATGAGAGTTCGGAAACGTGAACGAGTCCGTCAACACCGCCGATATCGATGAATGCACCGAATTCAACGAGGCTTCTGACAACACCTGTATAGTGCTTGCCTTCCTCGATGTTATCCCAAATCTCTGCGGACTTCTTGCGGCGCTCTTCGGATACGATGATCCTGTGGCTGCCGGAGATCCTGAGACGACCCTTCTCGGTGTCGAACTTGGTTACGAGGATCTCAAGTGTCTGACCAACATAGGACTCGAGGTCCTTAACGTCGCCGGTCTTGATCTGAGTTCTGTGGATATAAATATCTACACCCTTGTAAGTACCGATAACACCATCCTTAACGGTGCGTGTGATCTTAACTTCGATGGGAGTCTTGTTCTTGTAAGCTTCCTCGATCTCAGCTCTTCCCTTCTCAGACTCTACGTCATTCTTGGAAAGGATGATTTCCTTACCCTGATCGGAATTCTTGATGCTTCTGACCTTAACGGTAACTTCAACGTGTTCGGCAATTGCCTTGTCAAGATCGAACTCAGGATCCGAATCAAACTCCTTACGTGAAATTCTTCCTTCGGACTTGTCGTGTACGTCTACGTATACATAGTCGTCGTCTGCAGATGTGATCGTGCCCTTAACTACAGCACCTCTTCTAACCTGCGCAATTGAATCGACAGCATTGGCAAACTCTGTGTCAAAGCCCTGATTAGTGATCTTCTCTTCTTCGTTCATTTGTTGAACAACCTCCAAAATAATAGCTTCCGGTGTAGATGCACCCGCCGTGATCCCGACTTTATCCGTCGGAAGTATCTTCCCTTGCGAGATGAGACTTCTGACTTCAGTGCCTGAATTCACGAGGAATGTTCTTGCACAGCGACCTTTGCAGATGTCCAAAAGCTTAGTGGTGTTCGAACTGTGAGCAGAACCGATGACTATCATCGAATCTGATACCTCAGAGAGCGAAGCGGCTTCCTTTTGCCTACTTTCAGTCGTAATACATATTGTATCAAAAACATTATATTTTTCAATTTTATTTTTAACAATAAAGCAGATTTTTTTAAACTTCTCACTCGAAAAGGTCGTTTGGGAGATCAAGATCGCGCTTTCGAGCGGAAAATCCAGAGTCTCAAGATCCTCAGGAGCCTTTATTACAGCGCATTTGACGCCTGTGCCCTCTGCTTCGCCCAGGATACCGGTAACTTCGGGATGACCTTCTGTTCCGGCGATGATTATGTTCATTCCCTTGAGCGCATTCTCCCTGACGATCTTATGAATCTTCGAAACAAAGGGGCATGTCATGTCCCTTATCTCACAATTCCTCGACTTCAGGATGTCTATCTCCCCGGGCGTAACACCATGCGCCCTGACGATTACGATCGAACCTTCAGGGCACTCCTCTGCAGTCTCGCAGATGGTAAAGCCGCCCTTAACCAGTTCATCGACAACATAGCGGTTATGTACTATCTCACCGAGCATGACAAGCTTTCTGCCGCCAGAATCACCTCTGACCGCTTCTTCAGCAGCCGTAACGGCATTCTTTACGCCAAAGCAGAAACCCGACGATGAGGCAACCGTTATGTTCATTTGTCTTCTTCGTCCAGATGGGATAATAAGAATGCTCTAGTGCCTTCGATATCGTACTTTCCTGTATCGATCTCAATGGCTTCGGGAACACGGATGAGCGGAGATGCTGCTCTTTTCGAATCCTGCTCATCCCTGTAATTGATATCTCTTAAAACTTCTTCAAATGTCTGGGAGTTGTCTCCTGCAGCCTGAAGCTCGGCAAGTCTTCTCTCAGCCCTTACTTCGGGAGCGCAAACTACGAAGAACTTATACTTTGCATCGGGAAGCACGACGGATGCGATGTCTCTTCCGTCAAGTACGAAAGTCTGGTTCTTGGCGATCTCCCTCTGGAGGGATACCATAGCTGTCCTTACAAAAGGAAGCGCGGAAATATCAGAAGCAGCAATCGATGTCTGGGGAGTCCTCAGTTCGCCGGTAACGTCTTCTCCGTCAAGGATCATATGCTGGACGCCGTCGATGAACTCGACTTCGATCTTTACCTCGTCCATCATCTTCTTAACGGCTTCGGCATCCTTGGGATCGATCCCTCTCTTGATTGAAGCAACTGCGCATGTTCTGTACATAGCGCCCGTATCAAGATACATAATGCCCAGTTCCTTGGCGATACCTTTAGCAAGTGTGCTCTTGCCTGAACCTGAAGGTCCGTCTATTGCTATCTGATAAATACCCATAATTTATTCTCCTTATATTATAGAATCTCTCCGTCTTCGGTCTTACGGTCTCTGCCTATCTCATACACACGGTACTGTGACCACAGCGTCTCCAATGATTCGAGCGAGGATTTGATGTGTTCTTTCCTGTGCATTCCGAGCGAGACAAGAAGCGCGTTTATGAGCGAGAGCGGTGCTGTCAGCGAATCTACGAATGATGCCATCGATGACTTTGCAAAAAGCTTGCAGTCGGCATATTCGGTCATCGCGGTATCATCCTTATCAGTGATGGCGATGATGGTAGCTCCCTTCTTCTTGGCGTAACCCATGGAATTTATGGTCCTTGCCGAATATCTCGGGAATGAGATGCCGATCATGACATCACCTTCGCCGATCGGCATGATCTGCTCGAAAAGCTCATTTGTACAGGTACTTCTGACGAGCACGACATCATCGAAAAGAAGCGTCATGTAAAAGTGCATGAACTCTGAAAGCGGAGCCGATGCCCTGATGCCCATGATGTATATCTTCCTTGCTCCGAGTATGGAGCTTACAGCCTTTTCGAATTCCTTTTCATCTATGGAATTCAGCGTATCACGCAGATTGGAAATGTCCTGAGATACAACAGATCTTAAAGCTTCGCTGTCGTTTCCGAATTTCTCGGTCAGCCCTAGTCTTTGAACGGAAGTAAGCTGTGATTTAAGGTCTTCCTGCAAAGCCTTCTGGAATTCGGGATAACCTGCAAAGCCTAATTCGGTCGTAAATCTGACGACCGTCGATTCGGACACGCCGACTTCTTCACCAAGCCTTGCTGCTGTCATGTAGGCAGCTTTGTCGTATGACTCAAGGATAAAGTTTCCTATGGCCTTATGGCCTTTGCTCATCTTAGAGACTTCATTCTTTATGAGTTCAAGCGTCCCCGTCATCGTCTGATCCTTCCCCGTCTTCTTCCTTCTGCGGAGCCATCAGGCTCTCGATCGATATCTGTTTATCTTCTCCGCCGGCTGCTTCCTTGAGCGAATCTTCCATGTCTCTTATGGTCTGATAGCTCATGAGTTCCAACGGCGGGAGATCTCTTACGGATTCGATGCCGAATTCCGTAAGGAATTTCTTGCTAGTCTTAAATAGAGAAGGTCTTCCCGGAGCATCGAGATTACCTGCCTCTTCTATCCAGCCTCTGTCCAAAAGTCTCGAAATGATGGAATCTGACGAGACACCTCTGACGAGCTCGACCTGGGCTCTGGTACAGGGCTGATTATATGCGATTACGGCCAATGTCTCATAAGACGCCTGTGAAAGCGGCGGAGACTGTCTGGGGCCGAACATCCTGTCTAGGATCTTCTTCTGCGAAGGCCTTGTCATTATCGCGTATGAATCTTCAGTCCTTCTGATCTCAAGACCGCCCCACGGATTGCCGGCATATCTGTCGACAAGAGATTTCATTGCCTCAGCGACGGCATTTTTCGAGCAGTTCAGAATATCAGCAAGTTTGTCGATGGAGACAGGGTCCCCCGACACAAACAGGATAGATTCTATTGCAGCAGGCAGTTCCTGCGATGTGATCTTAAAATCATCTTCCATATTGATCAGCTCTTTTTCTCCTCAATTGAAATCTCACCGAAGTTCCTGTCCTGCTCGACGGTTATCCTATTGTCCCTGACAAGTTCCAGAACAGCCAGAAAACTTACTACCTTATCCATCTTCTCGGTCTTCTTGCCGAAAAGACTGCTGAATAATATCTTTCCCTTTCCGGTGATGCTGCGCCAGATAGACTTGATCCTCTCTTTGACAGAGAGTTTGTCTTTTCTCAAGATATGCTTTATCTTCGCCGAGATGTCAGTAAAGCGCATCTCATTGCGTTCGTTGATGGTTGCAACCGCGTCGTTGAATTCCTCTATTGAGAAAGACTGTTCCACGGGTGCTACTGAAATACCGAGAGATTTGGCTGTAGAAGCATAGCGGAATCTTGCTCCGTCGAACTTCTCCCTTCTCTCCTTTAAGTCCTGGGCAAAGACACGACATCTCTTATATCTCATGAGGGAGATGACGAGTTCCTCTCTCGGGTCAACCGTATCGTCACCGGTGCCCAATGCAGCCTGCATTCCCGGAAGCATCATCCTGGACTTGATCGAGACAAGCGTAGCGCCCATGACGAGGAAGTCGGAGGCAAGCTCCATATCGAATTCCTGCATTGATTCGATGTAATCCATGTACTGGGCGGTGATCCTGCTGATCGGGATATCATAGATATCGACGTCATTTTTCTCGATCAGATGCAACAGAAGGTCCAAAGGACCTTCAAATTGTCTCAGCTTGATCTCAGGCTTTACCGCTTGTTCAGGCATATCACAATCCCATCATCTGGATAACCATATAAAACGGCATGCAGATAACACGAATAAGCATAATAAAAGGTGTCTGTATGATGTTGATTACATAACTCAGGATTGAGATGTTTGAGAATGTACCGATAATAAATACGATCCATATGAGCATTGGCGAAAAACGCTCAAACTTCCTGTATCCTTCAGAACTCCTGACCCTGTAAGGAAGAAGTTCTTCGAGCACATGGAAACCGTCCAGAGGCGGGATCGGAAGAAGGTTGAATCCCAGGAGCATCATTGAAAATATGTAAGTATATGAGAATGCTTCTGCGACCGTGTTAAGGGCGACCTGCGCTCCTGTAAACTTATAGCTCAGACTGCTGAAAAGAATGAACAGGATATTTGATATGAGTGCAAGGACGAAGTTACCCGTTACACCTGCAAGATGGACCATGATGTTCATCCAGCGGTGGCTCTTGAACCTGTTGAGCCTGTTCGGATTGTACATGACAGGCTTACCCCATCCGAATCCGGCAATAAGAAGCAGGACCGTTCCGACGGGATCTATGTGAGCTATAGGATTAAGCGTAAGCCTTCCCATGTTTCTCGGTGTCTCATCACCGAGCCATACAGCGGTTGCCGCATGCATGAACTCGTGAAATGAGAATGAGAGTGTCATAGCAAACAGGAAGATAATAATGTAATAAATTATCTCCTGCGGGCTTAATCCTTGTCTGAACAGGTCTATTATCATAGATTACCTCAAGCCTTAACTACTGAGAATGTGATCTTCTCTCCGTTTACATTCCACTCCTTGGAGTTGTCGCCGGTACCCTTGGAGATCTCGACGGCAAGGACTTCTGATGCGAGATAGTCCTTCTTCTTTTCGATAACTTCAGCAAGCTTATCGTTGCCGTCGTATTTGAGGATGATCCTGTCAGATACTGTAAGGCCTTCTGTTTCCTTACGGTGATTCTGGATCTTGGAGATCATCTCTCTTACGAGACCGTCTTCGATGAGTTCTTCTGTAAGTACTGTTGAGATAGATACAGTAAGATTGCCGGAGCTCTGTGTAGAGAAGCCTTCAGGCTGTGTTGTCTCGATGAGGAAGTCTTCTTCAGTCATCTCATACTCTTCGCCGTTAACCGTGATCTTTACGGAACCTGCCTTAAGAGCTGCATATGTCTCCTTACCGGGGAGATTAGCGATTACTTCCTTAGCGTCATTAAGGTTCTTACCGAACTTTCTTCCGCATGTTCTGAGCTGGGGCTTGAAGCTGTAATCAACGAGTGTTGACGCGTCGCTCAAGACTGTAATCTTACGGATGTTAAGCTCATCAAGAACGATCGGCTTATACTCATCGTCAAGACCGATCTCGGAAACGACATAGATCTCAGAAAGAGGCTGACGGTTCTTGATAGAAGCGGATTCACGGCAGCTGTGGCCAAGTGTAACGATCTGCTGGACGAGTTCCATCTCTTCTTCGAGCTTTGCGTCGATGAGGCTCTCGTCTGCTACCGGGTACTTAGCGAGGTGAACAGAGATAGGAGCTTCCTTATCAACGGAACATACGATGTTCTGATAGATCTCTTCTGTCATGAACGGAACGAAAGGTGCACAGAGTCTTGTGAGGTTATCGAGAACAGTGTAAAGAGTCATGTAAGCATTGACCTTGTCCTGTGTCTCCTCTGCACCCCAGTATCTGTCACGGCAGCGTCTTACGTACCAGTTGGAAAGCTCTTCAGTGAAATCCTGGATGAGTCTTGCAGACTGGGCGATGTCGTAGTTATCCATCTTCTCGTTGACTACCTTGATGAGCGTGTTGAGACGTGAGAGAACCCATCTGTCCATAGCGCCCAGAGTAACCTTATCGAGTGTGTGCTTAGTAGGATCGAAGTTATCGATGTCTGCATACATCACATAGAATGCATATGTATTCCAGAATGTACCGATGAACTTCTTGATGCCGTCATTGACAGCTTCCTTGGAGAATCTTGAAGGAAGCCAGGGCTGGTTAGCTGTATAGAAATACCATCTTGCAGCATCAGCGCCCTGTGAATCAAGTACATCCCAAGGATCAACGACGTTGCCTAAGTGCTTACTCATCTTGATACCGTC
Source organism: Ruminococcaceae bacterium AB4001 (assembly GCA_000621765.1). Lineage (GTDB taxonomy): Bacteria > Bacillota > Clostridia > Saccharofermentanales > Saccharofermentanaceae > Saccharofermentans. The sequence goes on along the minus strand of JHXJ01000002.1, from coordinate 144,558 downwards.
CTTATCCTGGACGATACCCATTACGATACAGTTCTCGAAAGGAGCTCTTCCGAAGAGAACCGTGGAGATAGCGATAAGTGAATAGAACCAACCTCTTGTCTGGTCGATACCCTCTGAGATGAACTGGCAGGGATAGTGTGTATCGAAGAATTCCTTGTTCTCGAAAGGATAGTGATACTGAGCAAAAGGCATGGAACCGGAGTCGAACCAGCAGTCGATAACTTCAGGTACTCTCTTCATCTGGCCGCCGCACTTGGGGCACTTGATGTGTACGTTATCAACATAAGGCTTGTGAAGCTCGATGTCATCCGGACAATCGTCGCTCATGGACTTCAATTCTTCGATGGAACCGATGCAGTGTCTGTGACCGCACTCGCACTCCCATACCGGAAGAGGTGTACCCCAGTAACGCTCACGGGAGATACCCCAGTCGATAACGTTTCTGAGGAAGTCGCCCATACGGCCGTCACGGATTGTCTCAGGCATCCAGTTGACCATGTTGTTGGACTTTAAGAGTTCGTCTCTCTTCTTGCTCATTGCGATGAACCATGTTGATCTTGCGAAATAGATCAGAGGTGTGTCGCATCTCCAGCAGAAAGGATATTCGTGTTCGAACTTGGGAGCTGAGAAAAGGAGGCTTCTGGAATCAAGATCCTTCAGTACTTCAGGGTCAGCGTCCTTTACGAACAGACCTGCGAAAGGTGTTTCCTCTGTGAGGTTACCCCTTGTATCAACGAACTGTACCATCGGGAGATCATTGTCTCTTCCGACTCTTGCGTCGTCTTCACCGAATGCGGGAGCGATGTGAACGATACCTGTACCGTCTTCCATCGTTACATAATCGTCGCAAACCGTATAGTGAGCCTTTTTCTTCTGCTTTGCTGCTTCTGCTGCAGTTCCTTCATAAAGAGCGACATAAGATCTGCCCTTGAGATCGGAACCTGTGTAGGACTCCAGGATCTCGTAAGCTTTCTCGCCGTCCTTTGCAAGACCGCCCAATACGGAATCGAGCAGAGCCTTTGCCATATAGTATGTATAGCCGTCGCAAGCCTTAACTTTGCAGTATTCTGCATCAGGATTAAGGCACAGAGCTACGTTTGAAGGAAGTGTCCAGGGTGTTGTCGTCCATGCGAGGAAATATGCATCCTCATCAACGCACTTGAATCTTACGACAGCAGATCTCTCCTTGACTGTCTTATATCCCTGTGCAACCTCGTGTGAAGATAATGCAGTACCGCATCTCGGGCAGTAAGGTACGATCTTGTGGCCCTTATAGATGAGGTCCTGATCCCACATTGTCTTTAATGCCCACCACTCGGACTCGATGTAGTTGTTATCATATGTAACGTAAGGATTCTCCATGTCGGCCCAGAAACCAACGCGGTCGCTCATGTGCTCCCACTGGTCCTTATATGTCCAGACGGATTCCTTACACTTCTTGATGAAGGGCTCTACGCCGTAGCCTTCGATCTGGGGCTTGCCGTTGATGCCCAAAGCCTTCTCGACTTCGAGCTCGACAGGAAGTCCGTGTGTATCCCAGCCTGCCTTGAAGACGATGGTCTCGCCCTTCATTGCATGGTATCTCGGGATAACGTCCTTAATGACTCTTGTCTTGATATGGCCGATATGAGGCTTTCCGTTTGCCGTCGGAGGACCGTCATAAAGGGTAAAAGTAGGAGCGCCGTCTGCCTTGGGAGCGATGCTCTTCTTATAAACGTCATTCTTCTTCCAGAACTCGAGAACCTGTTTCTCTCTGTCTACGAAATTAAGGTCTTTTGAAACTTTGTTGTACATAAAACCGCTTCACCTTTAAATATATATAATTTAGCAAGTTAATATTATAGGTTTTAACGGTCTTTAAAGTCAAGCAAAAAGGCTCCACGGATAATCATCCGGGAAAGGGGCCTCAAACGTAATGATCTCGCGCTTTACAGGGTGTTCGAAAGACAATCTGAACGCCTGGAGGGCAACATCTTTGCAATTTTTGTCCCTTTTTCCGTACTTCTGGTCTCCCAAAAGCGGGTGTCCGCTGTGTGACATCTGTGCCCTGATCTGGTGTGGTCTTCCCGTTCCGAGCTTTACTTCGGCAAGCGTAAGACCGTCTTTGGTGCAGATAGCCTTATAGTCGAGATAACAGACCTTAAATCCCGGCTTTTCCTTATCTGAGACGGTAACCATATTCGTTTCTTCGTCTTTACGGATATAATTTTCGAGCCTTCCTTCACCATCAAGAACGCCATCAACGACGCATCTGTATATCTTGTCGACTCTTCCCTGTCTTATCTGTTCGGAAAGTCTTGATGCAGCCTTGCTCGTGCGGGCAAAGACCATAACGCCGGAAACAGGTTTATCGAGCCTGTGTACAAGACCCAGATATACTTCGCCCGGCTTTTCGTACTTCTCTTTGATGTAAGCTTTGAGGATCGTCAGCATATCAGGGCTTTTACTGCCGTCGCTCTGGGATAATACTCCGGCGGGCTTGATAGCAACGATTATATGATTGTCCTCATAGAGGACTTGTACACCGTTTGAGATCACGATCACTTGGCTGTCCATCTCGCAGTCTGGCCGCAGGGAAGGAATACTCCCATCTTCGATACCGGAAGCATGAGCTCTTCAGCTTCGACCTTTCCGCCCGGAATGGCGAGCTTTAATATCTGTCCGGATGCCTGCGCGGTTATGCCCGTGGCATAGGAGCTTGCGATAAAGAACAGCGGATCGTCCGAAATAAGGTTTGCGCAAAGCTTAACAAGGTCATAGAAGGAATCTTCAAGCTTCCACAATTCGCCCGAAGGTCCCCTGCCGTATGAAGGCGGATCCATGATGATGCCGTCGTATTTGCGGCCTCTTCTGATCTCGCGCTCTACGAATTTCTTGCAGTCTTCGGCGATGAACCTGACATATCGGTCTTCAAGGCCGGATTCCTTTATGTTTTCCTTGGCGCGGGCGATCATGCCCTTGGAAGCATCGACATGAACGACTTCGTCAGCACCGTGAGCGGCGCTTGCCAATGTCTGCGCACCCGTATACGCGAAAAGATTCAGTATCCGGACGTCCTTCTTCCCTTTTTCTTTGGCCTTCTCGATGAGATCTCCGCAGAAATCCCAGTTTGAAGCCTGCTCGGGGAAAAGTCCTGTGTGCTTGAATGCAGTAGGTTCAATTATGAATGTGAGCTTCTTGCCCAGCGAATCGTAGCTTATCTTCCATGTCGACGGGAAATTCTTAAGCCTTGTCCAGGCTCCTCCGCCCTTATCGCTCCTGGTGTAGAAAGCGTTGGGCTTTTCGAGTTCGTCCATGGATATCTCTCTGCCGTCCCTTATTACCGGCCAGACAGCCTGCGGATCAGGGCGTCTTAAAACGACGTCGCCCCAACGCTCGTATTTCTCTCCGCCTCCGCAATAGAGGAGCTCATAATCTTTCCAGTTACCGGATATAAACATCTTAAGTCACCTCAATGGCGTTCGTAATAGCTACCCGCTCACCATTATAAAGCAATTCTATCTTGTACGTTCCGGGCGCAAATGTCCCAAGCCCTTCAAGTCCGGCGGAAAAATCAGCTTCGGCAGTGACTTTGTCATTGAGCTTTACCTGCCTTGTCAAAAGGACATCATCGTTCATATAGAGCTTTGCTTCGAAAACAACTGTCAGCGGCTCCGAAAAGTAGAAAACCCCTTTGAGCGCAAACATATCCTTAGAGTCGAAATACAGATTATAGACCGGATTGTCCTCAGTAGGATCGTACCAGATGCAATATACGTAATGGTCCATGACATAATCGTAATCAAGGTCCTGAAACACAGTAGTTTCAGAGGGATATGTGCCTGTTGGCTGCATGGTCTCGTATGTGGTTTCCGAAGTATGTGAACCGCGTTCGGGTTTGCTAGGCTCTGAAGAATATGTTCTTCCCGAATGGGTCTCCCGACCGCCAAGGATATTATCAATCGAAGAACAGGAAGCAGTACCAAAGAGCAACGGCACCGTAATCAGCAATGCCGCGATCCTCTTGAAATAAAGCTTTCCTTTCAGTTCAGCCATAGTCCCCCTTTAATTTCGGATAGATTATATCAGGGATCGTCAGTCTATGACATCTCCGCTCTTCTCTTCGACAACGATGCATGCTGCAGTAAACAGGATATGTTTCTTCGCAGCGTCTCCGTAAACGACGAGTCCGTAGAAGCCAGGCTTCATCTCCTCAGGCGTATAGTCGATATCGTAGCATGCCTGGTCTTCATAGATCGTAGGTCTTAAGGATGAACTGAATGCAGGACCGGTCTCTCCGATGTCACTGAAATCAGCTTCCTTACTGAAATAATAATCGAAATACAGTTCCTTATCATTTGTGGAGCTTACGGCAAGAGAGAATCCGAGTGTCTTAGTATTTGAAGCAAAGGCGCTCTTTCCGACTGAAGTACCGTCGTAATCCCACCATCCGGTCTTATAAATGAACGAAGTTGCCATAAGTTCGCTGTCCTTGATGTCGTAAACGAGGTTTGAAAGATAATGGTCTTTCTTGTATTTCTCGAACTGGAACTCCTCTTTTTCCAAAAGGACATTCTCGACCGTACATTCACAGCGGCATATCTCTTTGGAATGAGAATCGAAGACCATGAACATGTAGCTGCCGTCAGTGATAAAACCATCTTCATTGAGATCTCCGGCGCTGGTCATCTCAGTAGTGTAATCAAGCCTTAAACTGTGAGTGCCAAAAAAATCAATAAGATCCGAAGTGTAGATTACCTCACCGTTTCTGGCGACAGTATAGTAAACATCCGGAATCATCCTTAAGGTGTCAACAGCCTCCTGGAAATCGACGCGGATGCCGATGGCATCGACATTGGAATAGACGCCTTTCGGAGCCAGGACCGGACTTACTTTAACGAAATAATCCGAAAGAGCTCCGGGCATGATATTCAGGTCTACGGTATTGTATGCGTAAACGGAATAAACGGTCTCCATAGGATTCTGGATACTTGCAAATTCTCCGCTCAGATCGACCGTCAGGCTTAAGGTAAAATACTTTGCCGGTACGGATGTGACAGCCGTTTTGAATTCTTCGATGCTGTTTGCGTTTATAACTTCATCAGCGGACAGGTCAGCCTGATTCCAGACGACGAAAACCGTTGCAGTTTTCGCGTTCTTGTCATACACGGGATCCTGGATTGAATACGTGGTGGATTCCTTGATCGCCTGGGATACAGCTGTCTGCTCCTGGTTGAATTCCGGAGGATTGATCAGTCCGTTCAACGCCTCTTCGGAAGCCTCACCGTTTAAATACGTTAAGATCTTCGCTGTATCTCCCGCCTTTACGGATTCGCAGAAGGTCTCGCAGGCAGCTCTTGCCTCATCACCTCGGTCCGGACTGCCGCAGCCACAGCATGAAAGAACTTCGCAGCAGACCAGCAATGCGGCAATTAAGATTCTATATGTTCTTCGCATCAAATTCCTATTTCCTCACATTTAAGTGGCGCCTCATTAAAGGCGCCACTTTATTTTCGACATATTATATCAAACTTGCCTTGATTCAATCAGGCAGATTCTCATGAAACTTTGCAGAAGCCGTACAGGAGATTCGAATTCGTATCAGCATCGAAAACGATAACGATGTAGTAACCGGCCTGAGCTTCTCCGTTCGTAGCATAATCGATGTCATAGTATCTGCCGTTTTCGTATTCGCTTACTCCGATCGTATCAGAGAAGATCGGTGAACCGGAAAGAGCATCACCGAGGCTATTCTCGTCAGCTGCATAGTAGTACAGATATGTGAGCTGCTTATTGCAGTCAGCTGTTACCTGAATAGAGAATGCAATGTACTCAACAGACTTGTCATAGAAACAGCCGTTTGTAAGTTTTCCTTCATCGACATCATATTCGAACCAGTCAGCTGAAATTACATACTGCTTAAAGGACTGGTCGTAATAATCGAAATATACGCCTTCTCCGCTTGAAGTGCTTCCGCCGTTGCCGCCGTTACCGCCATTGTTGCCGGTAGGAACGGTGATCTCGGTATGTTCTACAATTGCAGTCTGGCTATCAATAGTAAAATCGTCTTCCTTCATTCTAAGCTGGATGCAATAAGTTCCGGCATCAAGGAGAGCGTTCGGCTGACCGATAGCAGCTGTATCATAACGGCAGGAGATATTAGTGGACTGACCGAAAAGAATGTCTTCACTGGTGTAGAGGATATCTCCGTTCTCAGCTATGACAATGTAATAAACGTAGATGTTGCGGTCTGCGTAATCCAGGACTGCCGAATCGAAGAAATAGTCGTACTGGATGAAATTCGTGTCAACATATGTACCGTTATTTGAAAGCCAGAATTCACTGATTTTCAGGTTAATCCAGTCCCTGATCATTTCACCGGTTACTTTGAAAGAAAGCTCGACATTTCTATAGTCATAGATCTTCATGAACTTCTTGCTGCCTACATTGTCAGGGATCCATTCCTTGTCCTGCTTGACGAATTCAGCGGTAAAAGTGATCTCTTTGGTATCAGCATTCTTGATTGCGCCAGTAAGAGAATCGATATCGTGATAGTCTGCATCAATGATATCCTCGTAATCCGCAATGGTGATATTGATATCTACTGTAGCAGTATCCTTTTTGATCGCGACTGACTCTTCATCGACTTCATATTCGAGCGAATCTTCGATTGCTTTGAAAAATGCCTTCTCGTCGTCATTTCTGTCGCTGCTCGAAAGGAGTGAGGTCAGTGACTCAGCTTCCTTATCCTTCTTATCAAGCGTCGAGAACTTGATGAGCTTGTTGGCATTTGCTGCGATGATGTTTTCTCCAAGAGTCTCAGCGGCCTCGAGGACTTCCTTTTTGCCCCCGCCGAAATCAAGACAGCCGGTCATACCGAATACGATAGCGCCGGTCATTACAACAGATATAAACTTCTTCAATGAATTATTGATCATCTGCTTATCCTCCCTTATCCTTGTACTGATAAATTCTATATTTATTTGCAGCAAAACTCAATAAATAATAAGAATATTTGATTTTAGATTTGAATTTGCACTTTTATCCTAAAGAATAATATAATATTCACTAATAGAATTGGGGGTCAGTAATTATGTCAGTAGCACCTAACATCTTGATCTGTGATGACGACCCGGTCGTACACGAATCATTAAGCTTATATCTGGATAACGATAATTTCACGCATTCCGACGCTTACGACGGAAGGGAATCTCTTGAGATGGCCCAGACGACTAAGCCCGACCTCATCCTTCTCGACGTAATGATGCCCGAGATGAGCGGTCTGGATGTCTGCCGTGAATTAAGGAAATCAATGGCTACGCCCATCATCATGCTCACAGCCAAGGGCGAAGAGATCGACAAGATTGTTGGTCTTGAGCTTGGTGCGGACGACTATATAGTAAAGCCCTTCTCTCCCCGTGAGGTAATCGCGAGAGTTAAGGCGGTACTGCGCCGTTTCGGTGACGCTCCCAAGCCGTCTTCCGTTCTTACATTTGAAGGACTTGAGATCAACCTCAACAATTATGCAGTCAAATCAAACGGCGAGGGTGTTCCCTGCACGCCTAAGGAAGTTGAGATCCTTTATCTCCTGGCTTCCCATCCCGGTCAGGTCTTCGGACGTGACCAGATACTCGAATCGGTATGGGGTGTTGATTACAATGGTGATTCAAGAACTGTAGATACCCACATCAAGAGGATCAGACAGAAGATCACTTACGATAACGCCCCCTGGTCTATCCAGACAATCTACGGTATCGGCTACAAATTCGAGGTCTCGTAAATGTTCCAAAGTACGCTTCTTAAGCGAACAATGACTCTTGTCGTATTGTCACTCATGGCTTCGGCCATTATTGCGACAATTGCCTTTTTGGTTGCAGGAAGCACGGCAACCCTGGAAATGGAGATCAACAAGGCCATTAACCAGGACTCTATCTACTTCGAACTGTTTACCTCACATCCGGAATATATTTCGGATGTTGACACCAGAAGGTTCTTTTTCGATGCTTCGAATGCCACCAAACACGACTACTATCTCGTTACCCTTGAAGGAAAGATCATTAACAGCACAAGTGTCGAAAATAAGACCTTAAGTTCCAAAGACACTTATAACATCCTTCCTACCCTCAATTCCGTCGAATACAGTAATTACAACGGCATTGGCTATACTTACCGCGACGATCTGAACGAAAAAGGCATGATAATCCTCGTCGTCAGGATCCCGGTCACCATCGAAGGCAATCCGTACTATCTATTCTCACTCTCATACCTTGAGGGCTATAACACCCTGACAAACAAATATCTCAACATTCTCCTGCTCTCGACCTTCATGGCGGCAGCAATGATGCTCGTCCCTGCCTACGCTTTCGTCAGCAGAATGGTGCTTCCTATCCAGGAGATCAACGAGATCGCGATGGAATACGGTAAAGGTAATTTCGATGTCAGGGCCGATGAGTCACATAAGGGTGAGATCGGTGAGCTCGGTCAGTCCTTTAACTTCCTCGCCGACAGGCTCTCAAAGTCCATCAGCGATCTTACAACAGAAAGAAACCAGCTCCAGGATATCTTCGATGTTATCTCGGACGGTATCGTCGTTGTAGACAACAACGCTGTCCCGGTTACAACAAACAAGGCTATTTATAAGCTTTTCGAGCGTGCCGACAAGAGCAACCTGTTTACCGAAAGACTCCAGCTCATCCCCTTCGACGATGTCTGGAAGGATTTCGAAGAATGTATCGCTACCGGCGAGACCAAGACAAGACAGATCGATAACAGAGACTACGCATACCAGTGCACGATAATCCCTAAGTACGACTCGACCGATAACAGCACCATCATTGGTGCTACGGGATTCTTCAGAGATATCTTTGAAGAGCAGAAGAACGAAAGATTCCGTCAGGATTACGTTGCCAACATCTCCCACGAGCTCCGTACTCCTCTCCAGACATTAAGAGGTCTTATCGAGCCTCTGTCTGACGGCATGGTAAAGAAAGAAGCCGACCGCCAGCGTTACTATCAGATCATTCTGAACGAGACAATGCGCCTCTCCAGACTCATCGACGACATGTTAGAGCTCTCCAAGCTCCAGTCGAGAACGCTCGCATTTAAGATGTTCCCGTTCAATCTCAATAACCTTATCAACAGCATCGAGATCAGGTTCAAGCCAATCATGAACGAAGCCGGCATCAAGTTCTCCGTACAGAACAACTTCGGCACACTCCCTACTGTCATGGGTAATCCGGACCGAGTCGAGCAGATTCTCGTCATCCTTTTGGACAATGCGAAAAAGTATACTCCTTCAGGTAAGAGCATCACAATCGTTACCGACTACATCGAAGCTGAGAAAAAGGTCTATGTATCAGTTGCAGACACGGGTCAAGGTATCCACGAATACGATATCGGTCATATCTTCGACAGGTTCTTTAAGGCAGACCGCGCACGTGGTAAGAAGGGTTCCGGCTTAGGTCTTTCGATCGCCAAAGAGCTCCTGACTTACATGGGCGAGACAATCACCGTCAACAGCAAATACGAGGAAGGTTCAACCTTCACATTCACGTTGACCAAGGCAGAGGTTCCGGATGTCTGGGACTGATTCCGAAGGCATAAGGCTCAACAAATATATCGCTTCTTCCGGGCTTTGTTCCCGGCGCGAAGCGGATTCTCTCATTGAGCAGGGCAAAGTCACGATAAACGGCGCTGTAGCTGTTCAGGGTAGCAAAGTCATGGACGGCGACGTTGTTGAAGTCTCCGGCCGCAGGATTACACCTGACGATTCCATGGTCTATATCGCATTCAACAAGCCGCTCGGTGTCACCTGTACGACAGACAACAGGGATCCTTCAAACATAATAGATTACATAGGATATAAAGAGCGCATCTTCCCCGTCGGGCGTCTGGACAAGAACTCCTCAGGCCTGATCCTGCTTACCAATGACGGTTCTATCGTCAATAAGCTCCTGCGTGCCGAGAACGGTCACGAAAAAGAATATGTCGTCACGGTCAACAGACCATACGACAAGGCATTTCTGAAATCCATGGAGTCAGGTGTTCCGGTATTGGGACAGCTCACTCTTCCCTGCAAACTTACGCCCGTCAATGACAAAACCTTCAAGATAATCCTTCACCAGGGACTTAACCGCCAGATCAGGCGCATGTGCGAGCACTTAGGCTACAGGGTAACCAGGCTCAAGCGCATTAGATTCATGAATATCCGTCTTGGCGATCTCGAAAACGGCAAGTGGCGGCATCTGACTGCGGAAGAAAAGAAGGAATTACTAAAAGAGATTTAGTCTGTAAATGATAACAATTAATCCATTCTTAGTCTAAAACAAAAAAGGTTGCCTTGTACAAGACAACCCATTGATTTCAATTTGTTTGAAGATTACTCTTCGTCAGATTTCTCTGTATCTTCAGCAGTTTCTTCAGCTTCTGCAGCTTCCTCTGCTTCTCTGGCTGCTGCTTCTTCAGCTCTCTTAGCTGCTTCAGCCTCTTCGTCAGCCTTCTTTTCTGCTCTTGTCTCTTCGATCAGAGCGTCAAGGTCTGTAGAGCCGACATCCTTATCTTCGTCCTTCTCATAGTAGAACTTGACCTTATCTTTGCTGTTACGTGCACCGTATGCCTCAGCGATTGCAAAGCACTCTTCACGGAGCTGCTTGAAGTCATCAACTGATTCAAGATCCGTAGAAGATGTCTGATAGCATGCGTCTTCGAAAACGTCATCGAGAACGAGATAGTATGTCTTGTCCTTCTTGAAGTTCTTGTCGATGAGAGCTTCAGCCTGGTCAGGTGTACCGTCTCTTCCGTCAAAGTTTTCGAAAGGGATAGCGATCTTGCTGTAACGGTATCTGAGAACGACATTCTTCTCATTGTAGTCAACTGCAACACGATACTTTGCGATAAGGAACGATTGAGCAAATACGAGAATACTTACGATCGCACTGAGACCGCCCACAACCAGCAATCCGATCTTGACGATGTTGTCACTGACCTTAAGAAGACCTACAAGTACCAGGAATACGCCGATTACGCAGAAGACAACGGATAAAATCCTGTTACGTGTGATCTTTGACGGATTAGCCGGATAACAATGTACCCCCTCCTTGGGCAGCTTCTCAATCAATTCTTTGTTTTCGAGTTCATTAGCCATAAAAACTCCTCCTTAATTATTTGCTCAAAACCTCTATCCTGTCTGAAAGATTAGCATACATTTCTTCATACTTCGCAAGCTTTGCTCTCTCCTGATCGACTACTGCCGCAGGAGCCTTGCTTACGAACGATTCATTGGAGAGCTTGCCCTTAAGGCGCTTGATCTCACCGTCGAGGCGGGTCTTTTCCTTATCAAGTCTCTCAAGCTCTTTAGCGATATCAATAAGATCTTCCAGCGGGATGTAGATCTCGCCGCCGCCGAATACTGCAGTAACAGCGGTTGAAGGAATTCCTTCCTTTGAAGCTCTTGTCTCAAGGCTGCTTACCGAAGCAAGTCTTTCGAGGAAGCCCTCACCCTGAGTAAACATATCAGCGATCTTATCTGACGGGGTAACAACGATGATGTGAGCCTTACGTGAAGGAGCAACATCCATGTTCTTACGAACCGCGCGGATGCCTCTGATAGCATCGATCATGGTGTTCATCATCTCTGCATCTTCTGCGCTGTAAGGAACCTTATCAGCCTCAGGCCAGTCAGCGATCATGATGGATTCAGCCTTATCAGCGATTACGAGATTAGAATATACTTCTTCAGTAATGAACGGCATGAAAGGATGCAGTAGCTTCATAGCCTCGCTTAATACATAGTTAAGGAGATAGATAGCGTTGTTCCTTGTCTTGCATTCCTTATCGTAGAGTCTGCTCTTTGTGATCTCGATATACCAGTCACAGAAATAATCCCAGAGGAAGTCTACGATCTTGCTCAGAGCAACGCCGAACTCGTAGTTGTCGATGTTAACGGTTGCCTCGGAAATGAGATCGTGGAGTTCTGTAAGGATCCACTTGTCTTCTGTTGTGAAGATGGATTCGTCAACCATATCAGGTGTGAATTCATCGTCAGTATTCATGACAACGAATCTCATGGCGTTCCAGATCTTATTGGAAAGGTTTCTGCCCATGAGGATCTTGTCTTCCTGGAATCTCTGGTCGTTACCCGGAGCATTACCTGTAACGAGAGCGAATCTCAAGGCGTCGCAGCCGTTCTGCTCGATTACTTCGAGAGGATCGATACCATTGCCCAGAGATTTACTCATCTTACGGCCCTGAGAGTCTCTTACAAGGCCGTGAATCAATACATCACGGAAAGGAACATCATTCATATGAGCCATACCGGCAACGATCATTCTGGATACCCAGAATGTGATGATGTCGTAACCTGTTACGAGTGTATCCGTAGGATAGAACTTAGCGAGATCTTCAGTGTTTTCAGGCCAGCCCAATGTTGAGAAAGGCCAGAGTGCCGATGAGAACCATGTATCGAGAGTATCAGGATCCTGTCTCATCTCCTTGCCGCACTTAGGGCATGTGCACTTATCGTCCTTTGTAACGATGAGCTCACCGCAGTCATCACAATAGAATGCAGGGATTCTGTGGCCCCACCAGAGCTGACGGGAGATACACCAGTCTCTGATGTCTTCCATCCAGTTGAAGTAGTTCTTAGAGAATCTCTCAGGAACAAATCTGATGGAACCGTTCTTAACTGCCTCTATTGCAGGCTTAGCGAGCTCTTCCATCTTTACGAACCACTGGAGTGATACACGGGGTTCGATAGTAGTACCGCATCTGTAGCATGTACCTACGTTGTGAGAATAGTCTTCGATCTCTGTGAGGAATCCGCCCTCTTCGAGATCCTTAACGATAGCTTCTCTTGCTTCGTATCTGTCCATGCCGGCATACTTCGGATAATCTTCTGTTATCTTTGCATCTTCTGTAAGAACAGTGATTACCTCAAGTCCATGACGCTGACCTACTTCGAAGTCATTAGGGTCATGTGCAGGTGTGATCTTAACTGCACCTGTACCGAATTCAATATCAACATAATCGTCTGCGATTACAGGAATCTTACGTCCAACGAGAGGCAGGATGAGCATCTTGCCTACTACGTCCTTGTAACGCTCATCCTTGGGGTTAACTGCAACAGCAGTATCGCCAAGGAGTGTCTCAGGTCTTGTTGTAGCAAGATCGATATATCCTGAACCATCCTCGAAAGGATATCTTAAGTGCCAGAAATGACCAGCCTGGTCAGCATAATCAACCTCAGCGTTTGAGATCGATGTAAGGCAGTGAGGGCACCAGTTGATAATCCTCTCGCCTCTGTAGATCAAGCCCTGGTTATAGTACTTAACGAAGACTTCCTTAACTGCGTCTGAGCAGCCTTCATCCATTGTAAAACGCTCGTGTGACCAGTCGCAGGAAGAACCGATCTTCTTGAGCTGCTCAACGATCCTTCCGCCGTACTGAGCTTTCCAAGCCCATGCTCTCTCAAGGAACTTGTCACGGCCTAAGTCGTCCTTTGTAAGGCCTTCCTCGCGCATAGTAGCAACGATCCTTGCCTCTGTAGCGATAGACGCATGGTCAGTACCCGGAACCCAAAGAGTCTCGTAGCCTGCCATTCTCTTATATCTTGTGAGGGTATCCTGCAAAGTGTTATCCAATGCGTGACCCATGTGGAGCTGACCAGTGATATTCGGCGGGGGCATCACGATAGAGAACTTCTTCCCCGTCTTGCCTGCCTTAGGCTGGAAATAGTTACTTGTCATCCACTTTGTATAAAGCCTGTTCTCGGCCTCATTGGGATCAAATGCTTTGCTGATTGAATCGATTCTTGCCATAAACTAATCTGATATCCTCACTTCTTATTTCTTTATCATTGAGAGAGCGCCATAAAGGATCGAATCGTCGCCCAATGCCGCTTTCTTAAAATCTACTGTTGATCTGATAGAAGGCATGCAGTATCTGTCAACTTCTGACAGGATCTTCTCGATGAAGATGTCGCCCACTGCTTCGATGACGCCGCCGCCGTAAACCACCACGTCAGGGCTGAAAGTATTAACGAGGTTGCCTGATGCGATTGCGAGATAGTGGCATGCACGGTTGACCGCTTCGCATGCGACTGCATCGCCTTCAGACAATGCATTCTTAAGAGCCTTGGACTTGAACACGCCGTTCTCGACAAATTCAGCCATGGAAGTCTTTCTGCCTCTTGATACCTGCTGTCTGATATAAGAAGACATACCCTGCTTACTGGAGAAAGCCTCAAGGCAGCCTCTCTGACCGCAGTTGCACAAAGGTCCCTCAGGATCGAGGATCATGTGACCGTACTCTGCAGCCTTGAACTTATTGCCTGTATAAAGCTCGCCGTTAAGGATGAGACCGCCGCCCATGCCTGTTCCGACAAAGAGACCTACAACATTCTTGTAGCCCTTGGCAGCACCGAACTTGTACTCGCCCAGGACACCGACATTTACATCGTTTCCAATATAGAAGGGGCATCCGAACTCATCTTCGATAGGCTTTCTGATGTTGTAATTCTTCCAAGGGAGATTGGGCGAGAAAAGAACAACGCCTTTATCCTGGTCGATTACACCGGGAGCGCCTGCTGCAATAGCATGGATGTCGCTCTTCCTGATACCGGAAGTATTGATAAGCTCTTTTGCAACGTTGATGATTACCTGTTCAACGTTCTCGGAGGAATCACCGCCGGCCTTAGTCTTCTTCTTAAGTCTGTACACGACTTCTTTCTTGGAATTGAAGATAACTCCAAGAACCTTTGTGCCGCCTATATCAAGACAAAGATTATAAGATTCTGCCATTGTAAATATCCTCCTTGTGATTAATGAATTTCAAACTTTTTTATCAGCTGACGCCCAGTGCGCTTCCTGAAGCGGATGAATCACCAAAGCCTCTCTCCTGCGTGCCGTTCTTATAGATAAGCACCGGAGGAAGTCCGTCCGTGATCGTCTCCTTCTTGATGATGCACTGCTTAATATCCTTCTCGGAAGGAATATTGAACATAACGTCTCTCATGGCTGACTCGATGATGGATCTGAGACCTCTTGCACCGATATTCTGCTGGATAGCCATATCAGCTATTGCCTCAATTGCGCTTTCCTCGAAAACGAGATCGACATCGTCAAGCTTGAGCATCTTCTGATACTGCTTGATGATAGCGTTCTTGGGTTCTGTAAGGACTCTGATGAGAGCAGCTTTATCAAGCTTATCCAAAGCGACAGTAACAGGAAGACGGCCGATGAATTCCGGAATGAGACCGAACTTCATAAGGTCATCAGGCTTAACATCGTGGAAATAGAAACCGCTGTTACGGTCTACCTTAGACTGGATATCTGCACCGAAGCCGTACTGCTTCTGCTCAACTCTCTGTGCGATTATCTCATCAAGGCCGTCAAAAGCGCCGCCGCAGATGAAGAGGATGTTGGTCGTATCGATCTTAATGCACTCTTCGTTAGGATGCTTTCTTCCGCCCTTCGGGGGAACATTGGCGATCGTGCTCTCAAGGATCTTGAGCAATGCCTGCTGAACGCCCTCGCCGCTTACGTCACGTGTGATAGAGACGTTCTCTGACTTCTTGGCGATCTTATCGATCTCATCGATATAGATAATGCCTGACTGTGCTCTCTCGATATCGTAATCAGCTGCAATGATGAGCTTTAAAAGGATGTTCTCTACGTCTTCACCGACATAACCTGCCTGTGTAAGGCTTGTGGCATCAGCTACTGCAAAAGGTACGTTGAGGATCTTTGCAAGTGTCTGGGCAAGAAGCGTCTTACCTGAACCTGTAGGTCCGAGTAAGAGGATATTGCTCTCTGACATCTCGGTATCATCTGTCGGAAGATCCGCATATACGCACTTGTAATGGTTATATACAGCAACGGAAAGAGCGATCTTGGCTTCGTCCTGGCCAATAATATAATCATCAAGCTTGTCTTTGATCTCACGGGGAGTAATAAGCTTCTTAGGCTTAATGTTACGCATCTTGCGCTTCTTATTGACTTTCTCTTCTTCAGCTACGATGCCGTAAGCCGTTCTGATACAGTCGATGCATATATAGCAGTTAACGCCCGAGAAAAGTCTCGGAACTTCATACTCGGATTTACCGCAAAAAGAGCAGCTCAAGACTTCTCTGGAATCTCCGCCGTAATTGCCGTTCTTAGAATTAGCCATTAATTCACTCCTGAAAAACTAAATTCGTAGTCATGATATTCTATCACTACGCCGCTATTTTAACAAAATAATATATATATAATATTTCAAACGCGTGATAATTTGAACGAAAATGGCAGAAACAGGCGTTAAATGGCCGCAGAATCAAGAATTACGGTGAACGGTCCGTCATTTATCAGGCTGACCTGCATATCGGCACCAAAGACGCCCGTCTCGAGCTTTTTCACGTTAGGTCTGATCGAATCGGCAATGTAATTGTAGAGTTCTTCCGCCCTCTGGGGCCCCATGCTGTCGGTAAAAGACGGTCTGTTGCCGTGCTTGCAGTCTGCATAAAGGGTAAACTGGGAAACGAGGAGCATCTCCCCTTCAATGTCCGCCAGGCTGAGATTGGTCTTTCCGTTGCTGTCTGAGAAGATACGCATCTTAAGGAGCTTAGCGATCATCTTGTCAGCTACCGCTTCATCATCTTCCTTACCGACGCCAGCAAGCACGAGCATGCCCTGACCTATCGAAGCGACTCTTTTGCCTTCGATATCAACTGAAGCCTGCTTTACGACCTGGATGCAAAATCTCATTTAAGCGGATACCTCTCCCGCGTTGTAGCTTTCGATCAGATACCAGGCACCTGATGCCTTGCATACGATATAGCTGAAATCCGTGGTGGCAATTTCGTCACCGCTCTTATAGTAGACATTTATCTGCTGTATGCGGATCTGTTCAATATCAGAGTATTCAAACGTTGTAATAAAGGCAATGTAGGACTTCATTGCAGCTTCATCAAAACCGTTATTGACATTATATTCCGTTGTTGTTCCGGCAGTAGTGCCGACAAACTTGGCACTGATGGTCATGGCGCCTTTGTACTGCTCGAAAACATCAGTAGCTGCCGCCTGGTTCATGGCATCGATGAAACCTTCCGGATAGCACTGATAGAACATATCCCTGTTATCCGAATAGATGGATTCGATAAATCCTCTGGCTACATATACGGAATCCGTATTAAGTTCAGCCATGGATACGGGGTTATCTGTCTTGATCCCGTTATCACAGCCGGTAATAGCAAGTATAAAAAACGTTAAAGTGACAAGAAGCAACGCAATCTTTCTCATATCATTCCTCCTGCCCGGTCATCCTTTTTACATACTCAAGGTATTCGATAACCTTACGTTCATACCCGATATCAGTGGGTTCATAGTATTTCCTGCCTAAGGTCTTGTCAGTCATGTACTGCTGCTTTGTCACATGTCCGGGGAAATCATGAGGATATTTGTATCCTACGGAATATCCGAGATCCTCCATGCCCTTTGCGGGAGCATTCCTCAGATGCATAGGAACAACACCCGTATCGGATGTCCTGACATCATCAAGGGCTTTATCTATGGCGAGGTATGCCGCATTTGACTTAGGTGATGTCGCAACGGTAATTGCAGCCTCCGCCAAGGGGATTCTTGCTTCGGGCATTCCGACAGCCCTCGCGCACTCATATGCGGCAACGGCAACAAGCAGCGCGTTGGGATTGGCCATTCCTACATCCTCAGCAGCGCATATCATTATTCTTCTCGCGAGGAATTCGATATCCTCACCGGCGGCAAGCGCCCTTGCCAGATAAAGGATAACAGCGTCAGGATCCGAGCCTCTCATGGACTTGATCATGGCGCTTATGTTGTCATAGTGATATTCGCCGTCCTTATCGAAAAGGACCGTCTTTGTCTGTATGCACTCTTTCATAACATCATCTGTAATGACAACGGAACCGTCAGACGACGGCGGAGTGGTAATAACGGCAAGTTCCATGCTGTTCAGAGCCGTTCTGGCATCACCGTTGGAAGTCTCTGCGATCTTAATGAGCGTCTCGTCAGAAATCTTAACGTCCATGGAGCCAAAGCCCCTGTCTTTGTCTGTTATGGCGTTTTTAAGGATCTTGACGATGTCCTTAGCTTCCAAAGGCTTTAACTGGCAAACGGTAGATCTCGATACGAGAGCCTTGTTGACTTCGAAAAACGGGTTCTCTGTTGTAGCTCCGATGAGGATGACCGTACCGTCTTCAACAAACGGCAAAAGAGCATCCTGCTGAAGCTTATTGAACCTGTGGATCTCGTCGATGAAAAGCACCGTTTTACGGCCTTCGGAAAGAAGCGGATTAGAAGCGTCTGATACGATCTTCTTGATGTCTGAAACGCCCGCAGTTACTGCGTTTAACTGCTCGAACCTCGAGCTCGTCGTATTGGCGATGACCCTCGCCAAAGCGGTCTTTCCGACTCCCGGAGGACCAAACAAAATGATCGAAGACAGTCTGTCTGCCTCGATCATTCGTCTGAGCATTTTGCCCTTGCCTATTATGTGCTCCTGACCCGCATAGTCATCCAACGTCTGCGGAGACATTCTGTATGCTAACGGTTTACTGTTATCCATAAGTCAGGAGCTTCAAGCTTAACGCCTGGAATTATACGATATCCGGATATACGGGATACTTATCAGTAAGAGCCTTAACTCTCTTGATAGAATCTTCCTTCTTGCTCTCGTAGTCGAAGATGCAGTCAGCAATGATGTTTGCAACTTCAACGAAGTCCTCTTCCTTAAAACCTCTGGCTGTAGCAGCAGGTGTACCAACACGTACGCCGGATGTTACTGTCGGCTTCTCGGGATCGAAAGGAATCGTATTCTTGTTAGCTGTGATGTTTACATCGTCAAGACGCTCCTGGAGCATAGCGCCTGTAACGCCTGTGCCTCTTAAGTCAATGAGCATGAGGTGATTGTCTGTACCGCCGGAAACGAGGTTGACGCCTCTTGCGAGGAGCGCTTCGCTCATTGCCTTAGCATTCTTAATGATCTGCTCTGCATAAGCTCTGAACTCAGGAGAAAGTGCTTCCTTGAAAGCAACAGCCTTAGCAGCGATGATGTGCATGAGGGGGCCGCCCTGCTGTCCGGGGAATACTGCGGAATTGATCTTCTTAGCGTATTCCTCTTTGCACATGATGATACCGCCACGGGGTCCTCTCAGTGTCTTGTGAGTTGTTGTTGTAACGAAATCTGCATACGGAACCGGATTGGGGTGAAGTCCTGCAGCAACGAGGCCAGCGATGTGAGCCATATCTACGAAGAGATAAGCGCCAACTTCGTCAGCGATCTCTCTGAACTTTTTGAAATCAATGATTCTCGGATAAGCTGAAGCACCAGCTACGATAACCTTAGGCTTGCACTCGAGAGCCTTAGCTCTGATTGCCTCGTAGTCGAGCATCTGTGTCTTCTCGTCTACCTGGTAGAACTCGGAATGATATGTTCTGCCGGAAACGTTGATCTTCATACCGTGTGTAAGGTGACCACCGTGAGAAAGGTCAAGACCAAGGATCGTATCGCCGGGTTCGAGGATAGCAAAGTAAACTGCCGTGTTAGCCTGTGCACCGGAGTGAGGCTGTACGTTAACGTGTTCAGCGCCGAAGAGCTGCTTAGCTCTGTCGATTGCGAGCTGCTCAACGATGTCCACATACTCGCATCCGCCGTAATAACGCTTTCCCGGATAACCCTCAGCGTACTTGTTTGTCAAAGGAGAACCTGCAGCTTCTAAAACTGCCTCAGAAACCATGTTCTCAGATGCGATAAGCTCGATCTTGTTTCTCTGACGTCCGATCTCCTGCATAATTGCAGAATAGACTTCAGAATCTTCAGCCTTAATGTGGTCGTACATATATCAAATTCCTCCTGGAATAATAATTCACGCGCTATATTTTATTATACGGACACTGTTCAATCAAGCGAAAAAGGATTCATTAAATTTTATATATTTCGTCTGCTGAAGGGGCCGGCATTTGTTTGATTGTGCCGTCTAATCCGATAGTTTTCGTACCCTCGGAAAGCTCTGTGAACTCTCCGATTACTGTAGCCTTGATGCCCTCGGTAGCCAAAGCTTCGATTACACGGTCAGGCTCAGATGAAGCGATCATCAATGCGCCGGAGGAGATCAGCCTGAAAGGATCAAGGCCCAAAACCTCGCAGATCGCTCTAGAGCAGTCCGTAAAAGGCACGAGACGCTGGTCGAGCGTAACACCAACTTTTGAGAAATCAGCCATCTCAAAAGCAGCACCTTCAACGCCGCCCTCAGTGACATCATGCATGAGGTTAACGGCAGATCTCGGGAATCCTCCAAAAGACACATCGCTTGATAAGGACTTCAAAGGTCCCAGTATCGTACCTTCCTTAACGACTGAAATGTATTTACCGTACGTTCTGGCTTCTTCAATGTACTCATCGGAGATCTTTCCTTTGAGCTTATCCGAATGCTCATTAGCGGCAATAAAGCTTCCCTCGATCGCTGCTGTCTTGGTAATAAGGAGTTTGTCTCCGGGTAAGGCATGACCGAGCGGTACCGGGCTTCCCTTCTCCACAACTCCGAAAGCCGTTGATATGACGACGAAACGGTTGACGCAGTCAGAGACTTCGGTATGTCCGCCGACGATATCGACGCCGAGTTTTCCTGCTTCACGGCTGGCCTGGTCTACGATCGAGATTATCTCTTCTTCCGTTGCAGACGGCGGAGCAATGATAACTATAAGGATACCCGTAGGCTGAACTCCGCAGGCAGCGATGTCATTACAGGAAACGTGTATAGCCAGCGTACCGGACTCACTTCCGCCTGCAGTAATGGGGTCAGAAGATGTGACCAGAAGATTGTCGCCCGTCTTGAGCCAGGCACAATCGGCACCTATCCCGGCGCCTGAAAGCGTCTTGCTGGATAATTGGGGCAGTCTCGACAGTACAAGAGACTCAAGCTGCTCATCTGTTAGCTTTCCTATTCTCAAGTCTGCCTCCTGCTTTATCAGAACGGATCGATTACGATATCTTCCGTGCCGAGCACGCCTGCTTCAACAAGCTCTTCGATATCGAGATCTTTCTCTGCTTCGATTATATCCTCAGGATGGGGATGTGTCTTTGGATGTTTTGCAACAAAAACAGTACAGCAATCCTCATAAGGAAGTATAGATGTCTCAAAAGCGCCGATATCACGCGAGATATCGCATGTCGCCTGCTTGTCCAATCCGATGAGAGGCCTCAAGATAGGCATCTTTACGACTTCGTTTGTAGCTGCGATAGCTTCCATGGTCTGGGATGCTACCTGTCCTAAGCTCTCGCCCGTGATGAGGCACTTGCAGTCGTTCTTCAGCGCGAGGCGCTCTGCTATCTGGAGCATTACACGGCGCATCGTAACCGTAAGCATATCCTGAGGAGAGTGCTTATAGAGATCGAGTTGTATCTGTGTAAAATTAACTACGTGGAGAGTCATTCTGCCGGAATAACCAGACACGATCTTCGCAAGATCGATGACCTTCTGCTTGGCAAGGTCGCTCGTATACGGATAAGAGTGAAAATATACCGCATCAAGAGGCATACCGCGTGAAGCCATCATGAAACCGGCAACAGGGCTGTCGATACCTCCGGACAAAAGGAGCATACCCTTTGCGCATGTTCCGACAGGAAGACCTCTGTGAGCCATCATCTTGCCCGAATATACATAATTGGACTCTCTTATCTCGACGTTTAAGATGAAATCAGGATTCTTGACCTTTACCTTAAGTTCCGGGAACGTATCCAGGATATGTCCGCCGAGCTCATCGCAAATTACTGGAGAAGTCATGGGGAATGTCTTGTTCCCTCGTTTGCTCTCGACCTTGAATGTTGTATATTCAGGATTCTGCCCGAGGAGCTCCCTTACGCATTCAACGGCATTCTCCTTGATCGATTCGAAATCACCTTCAAACTTCCTTGCAAGGCTGACAGATACGATACCGAACACCTGGCAGACCGCCTTCATAATGGCTTCAGCATCTGCCATACTGCGGAAATTCGGATTATCCTCTTCCTTAGGTTCGATCCAGATCCTGCTCTGGCTCTGATATATCTTCAGGTTTCCGAATCTCTTCAACCTGTACTTGAGATTACTCTTCAACTGAATCTCAAAAGAACCCCTGTTGAGTCCTTTAAGGGTGACTTCACCCATTCTTGCCAAAAGGACATTTGCCATAACTTATTCCCTCACTTAATCAGAAATTGTTCGTATATCTCGTCAACTCGCCTGATAAACTCTTCAGCTTCAGCCATAGTGTTATTTCTCGAAAAGCTGAGTCTTACGGCATTTGCGGCTATCTTCCTATCTGTTCCCATTTCCAAAAGAACATATGATACCTTCTTCTGTTTTGCAGAACATGCAGAAACAGTGGAAACATAAATATCGTAGATCTCAAGACAATGCAGCATCGTCTCTGATTCGAAACCCTTGAAAGACACATTGAGGACATACGGTAGCGCATCCTCAGGAGAAAGTATCAGAGCATCCCTTGCAGCAAGTTCCCTGCGAAGGTATGAGTTGATCTCCGCAACTTTAACACGCGCCTCCTCTATTCCTTCAGAAACCTCTTTTAATGCCTCAAGGAAAGCTCCGGCAAGGACAGGACTCTGAGTACCGGAGCGCATGTTATCCTGCTGTCCGCCGCCAAGGATCAGAGGATCGATCCTGACACCCTTACGGACGTATAAGACACCATTACCCTTTATCGAATGGATCTTGTGACCTGAGAAAGAACACATATCCGCACCAAGCGAAGACATGTTGACCTGCATCTTTCCTAAAGCCTGAACGCAATCAAGATAAATACATGTCTCAGGCGAAACTGCCTTTATGGTCTTGCGGATGCTCTCAAAAGGAAGCACGGAACCGGTCTCATTATTAACCAGAGTAAAACAAGCCAGAGCGACACTGCCCTTACCGAGTTCTTCCTCAAGACTCTCGATAAGCGGCTTACCGTCAGGACCGACTTTAACATATCTGATCTCATATCCAGCCTTAGCAAGATAATCCAGGCACTCCAGCGTTGCCTTATGTTCAGTCCTGGTCGAGATAACGGCATTACCCGCCCTCTTATTACGGCTCATATAACCTTTGATGGCAGTATTGGCGCTCTCTGTCGCGCAGGAAGTGAAAAATATCTCCTCAGGCTTTGCACCCAAAAGAGATGCGGTATCTTTCCTGATACCGTCGTATATCTCAAACGCCTTTAATCCGAGCTTATGAAGAGCTCCTGGATTGGCGGAGAACTCATCAGCTGTAAGTTCCTGTATCCGGTTTCTTACGCCTTCAGAAACAAATGTCGTTGCGCTGTTATCGAAATAGATCATGACTGCCTTTCAGATTTTGAGCATAATTCCGCAAAATAACGACAGTATTATATATTATCGGTACTTTTACGCAAGATAAATAAAAAAGACTGGCCCATTATAAGGAAAAACAGGGGCTGTCCCGTTTCCGAAACAGCCCCCCAATAGATTAATCATTTACTTAACGGATCAAGGATTTGTGCAGTATCCAGCTGCATTGAAGTCATAGACCTTGCCGTCGATCTTGATCTTCTCGTTCTTTGCATACCATCCGGTCGTATCCTGATAGTACCAGCCGACGCTGTCCTTCTTCCAATCGGCTTTGGCCGTTTTTGTCCAGGTTCCGTCTTCGTTCAGGTAATAGCCGCCACAATACTCATCGGATGCCATCGAGCCGTCTGACTTTAAGTAATACCACTTACCGCCAAGCTCGATCCAGCCTGTTACCATAGCTCCTGAGCTTGCAAAGTAATACCACTTGCCGCCGCTTGCAGCCCATCCTGTTGTCATTGCGCCTGAGCTGCCAAAGAAATACCAGACTCCGCCGATAGACTTCCAGCCGGTTACCATTGCGCCGCCGTTATTGAAGTAGTACCACTTGCCGCCTACGGACTTCCAGCCGGTCGCCATTGCTCCGCTGTTGTCAAAGTAATACCACGCACCGCCTATCTGACGCCAGCCCGTGATCATTGCGCCGGAGGATGCGAAATAGTACCATACTCCGCCGATCTGCTTCCAGCCGGTTATCATGGCACCGTTACTCTGGTCCATGTAATACCAGCTGTTGCCATCCTTGATCCAGCCCTTTGCAAGTTCGCCATTCTTGTAGAAATAGTAAACTCCGTTTTCAAGGACCCAGCCGTTCTTAACTGTCTCTGTCTTCTTGAATGTAACTTCAACCGTTACATCTGCTGCTGGCATCGTGAACTTATTGCCGGAAATTGTCTCGCCGTTTACCTTGAGAGTATCGAGTTCGTAGCCTTCGTCCGGAGTAACAGTGATCGTGATCTCATCTCCGTAATTAGAGGTTTCTGCAACACTTACAGTTCCACCGACCGTATCGCTAACGCTGATTCTGTAATCGATCTTCTGTAAGATTACATCTACAGTGACATCCTCAGCAGGCATCGTGAACTTCGTGTCATTGATTGCTGCACCGTTCACCTTGATGCCAAGAACCTTGTATCCCTCAGCCGGAACAATATCAACTGTTATCTCATCACCGTAGTTTGCCGTTGTCTTTGAGAGTGTTGCCTCACAGTTCTTTATGCCCTGACTGAGGCTGACGCTGTAATCTGCCTTCTTGAAGGTAATCGTTACGATTACGTCTGCTGCAGGCATCGTGAACTTGTTTCCAACCAACTCTGCGCCTACGACATTAACTTCATCAAGCTCATAACCTTCAGCAGGAGCATATGTGATTACGATCTCATCACCGGGTTTTGCAGAAGTTGCAGATACGGAAGCAGTTCCGTTGAATACTTCATTTAACGTAACCGTATACTGGAGTCTTCTGAAAACAACTTCAACCTTTACGTTTTCTGAAGGCATAACGAATTCATTACCGCTGATAACTTCGTTATTGACCTTGATGCTGTCGACAACGTAGCCGTCAAAAGCAGTCGCATTTACGGTAACCGTTTTTCCTTCCTTGGCTGTCGCCGGCACTGAAACAGAGCCGCCTTCGTTGTACTCGGAAGTAATCTCAAAAGTCTTACGGTAATTGACCGTGATAGAGAGGTCCATATCATCTTCAAAGACAGACTTCTCGACAGTCAGGATACCATCGTTGCTTACTACCTGTCCGGTTATGTCACGGCCGTTGAGCATTACGACATAGTTAAATGCTTCATCACCCAGAGTTATCTTCCAGCTGAATGCGTCGAGATCATCGCTTACAACGACTTTGACCTTGGAACCGTCTTCTGAAAAAGCCGTATTCTTTAAGGGCGACAGCATGGAGATCTTGCTCGAAGGGATCGTGTTCTCAGGATATCCTTCAAAGAACATATTGAACATGAACTCCGTCTCGCCTTCACCGGCACAGACAGAATCGAATTCGTATGCATCATAATCCTCATAGACCTTGATAAGGAATCCTTCCAGCATATAAGGAGCATAGTAATACTTTCCGTCTGACTGTGCTTCAAGAGTAATCGCATCACCCCAATTAGGGTAAACAACTACCATATACGGAGTCTCATCGCCGAAATCGAGTTCGATAACATAGTCTTCGGCATATCCATAGATAACATCCTTCTTATAGTCTGCGAGCGGATCATAATCTTCTGAGCCGACAGCCTTGATCATGAATTCATAGGGCAATATCTTGCTGCCGTCAGCAAAATCGACGGTCCATGTTCCCCAGTAATAATCTCCCTTCTCGAGCACTACTGTGTTGTCAGAGTTCACTTGTACGATCTGCGGATTCATAATCGCACCCATGATGGTCCTCTGAATTCTTAAAGAAGGAAGTGTCTGGCCTGCTGAAGGCAGGAACTTAAGGACGATCTTGTCAGCTGCATCTTCCGATTCAAGAACGAGCTTATCGTCAAGATCAATGAAATTGCCCTGAACGCCGTCTTTAACAAAAGCATACTGAACGTTAATATCTCCGGAGTTGACGGTAATATTTCCAGTCTCAGGTTTTTCCGGGACTACATAATCGACAATAAACTTATAGACACACTTCTCATTATTCGGTTCAGTGATCTTGTATGTCCATGTACCATTTATCAATTCAAAATGAGGATCCTCACTCATCAGATTCGCATCAGCATACCATTCAGACCATTCTGGAACATAAGTTACCATCGGTTCATCATTAATCTGCAGGTTTACAACCGTAAGCTCAACATCCTTTCCTGCATCAAAATATACACGCGCAGGGTTTTCTTCACTTAAGTTGAAAGAAGGAACAATGTGTTTATAGTAATTCTCATTTCCAGGATTAACGATGTTGAAATCTTCTTTGTCAACTCTTGTCTGGCCGTTACCGCAGTCTTCTGTCTCAATCAGCAGGAGATTTTTCTCGCCACGGTAATAATCGTATTCAGACCAGTCGACAATAACAATGTAATTCTTGTTGTCAGGCGGAGTGAACGTAAACTGATCATTCACAACTTCCAGATTATTGCCACTTCCAAAAGGAAGATTTGATGTGTAGTATTCTCCGTCATCTGAGAATATCTGAACACAACGTTCCACGCCTTCTCTGTCTTCAGGAGCATGGATCGTAAATGTCAATTCTTCTCCCGGAACGAATTCAAAGCCAGTTTCAGACTCAACGAGCTCACCATCAATCTCAACATAAGCTAAGGGGTTAAAGTCGCAATCCCAAGTCGGAACATAATTAACAAGGAGCGTTCCGGTTTCTGTCTCCTGACTATTATCAGCGTCATCAGCATAGATCTTCAGGTACATCCAATCATACGGGAGATTATCAGCATTATAAGTAATCGTCAGGACATTACCATCCAGGCTGAAACCATCTATATTTTCAATCATATCTGAAGAATAATGACCTTCACCTATATAGATATCACTGATATAGTGGTCTTCTCCAGGAGTTATGACATAGGTCAAACCTTCATCAAGAATATCCAGATCATAAATCATTTTCATATGGGTCGGTTTATTCGGCTCTTCATAAACCGTGCCTTCGTGAGACACCTCATAATCCAATGAGCCAAACAATTCTAAATCTATAATGAATTCTTCGCCCCCATGCAAAACTACTACATCGAATTCACTCCACGTGATATAGATATGAAAGCCTTCCATATATTCAGGAGTAAAACTGAACGTAAAGACATTCCCGTCTTCAGTTGTGAGAACCGGATAATTATAAAATACACCATATTCAACTATTTTCACTTGTGGGGTACAACCGGCTCTCTCCTTGGGCAGCGTTATGGAAAACTCCATTTCCTCATCTGCTTCATATGACCAATATTCATCAGACCCAATCTTATTTCCATTCAGTAAAATCAACTTACCAGATTCGAAACTATCGTATGTTGCCTTGAAATAGTAATTAGCATCTTCATTTTGGGCTAACATCCATTTTCCACTGACTGAGTCGAATTTTACTTTTTGCGGTTTGTCATAGGGGATTAAGTTGAAACCGTATTCGTTAAACCTATAGGTGTCGAAATTATGGAAGACGGAGCCATAATAAGGATTAATACACGAACCATCATAACCTGCTATCACACCATTGTCACCGACTGAAAGGCTGCCGTCACCTTTTACAATTAGTGTATTCTGACTAGTCATGCCATTACTTAAGCCCTCGATATCAAGGGTGCCGTTTACAACGATGCTGTTTACGCTCAACTCAGAACCGCTCAGGTAATCCTTGCTTTTATATGTGCAAAGATACAGTGTTACACCCTCATCGATAACGAGATTATCAAAATCATAATAACATGTAAAATCCAAGCACCAGTCGCTCGTTATCTCGGTAGTCGTCGTATAGACATTGGAATAGAAATAATCATATATAGCTTCACCATTCAGATTGCCTTCATATGAATCAAGATCGGAAGTAACGGTAAAGCAATTTGTTACAACTTTTCCGGTGCCGGATAGTTTTATGTCGTAACCCATAACCTGATTCACAGTTGCATATACGTTGGCATTATTAGCTAAGATTACACTATCATACTTAGAAACCTTATAAGTACCGCCATCAACATATTTGCCTAATTCATATGCATCCGCAGGAATTTCCTTACCAATGCCGATCTGGCTTCCCGCCTGGATCTCCGAATATTCATAAATGTAATAGACATTTTCAGGAAGAGAAACATTATGTTGGAATTCCCCATAGAAGAATAAACTCAACCAGGTCGGTTCACCATTAACATTGTCATTATTTAGAACGAGTTCATATCCGTTAGCCGTTTTACTGAATCCGTCAAAGTTGCTCAAGGCATTTTCAACACTGTATTCTTGCCAGCCAAAATCAAACGATCTCAGATCGTAACCTTGCTCGGGAGTAATGGAAACAACTACTCCGGCTGTCAGATCATCTTTATCGATCCTGACCTTCTTGTGATAACCATCACCAGGATCAGTAAAGATCTCATAATAGGGCTCAACATCATACCCAATTTTCCTATCACTATCGATTTCCAGAACAAAATAATCATCATCGGAATAGACTGAATCAAATTCGCTCCAATCGATATCGATCGTAAATCCCTTTAAGTCATTCGGAACATAGGTAAATGTATATATATTTCCGTTAGCCGTTAGTTCCGGTTTTTCGGATTTGCATCCGTTATTGCTGATTATAGTGATCTTAGGGATGATACCTTCTCTGGCAGAAGGCACCTCAACCGTGAACTCCAGCTCTTCGTCTTCACTATATGAATAATATTTATAAGAGAAAACAGGTTTATCTCCACTCCATAAATTATTTTCGTCTTCGACAAAAATGCCGTATCGAGCTCTATAAAAACCAACTGCATCAAGCATATTGGATTCGATCCATTTCTCCTCAATTGTATCGTAGATAAGACGCTCAGCCTCATCTGAAGGAATCTCCACAATATTGTTATTATCGTCATAACGATATACAGGAAGATTAGCAAAGCTATTAGCAGGATCGGAAAGATCGATACAAGCACCCGGACCGCCTGTGACTTTACCACCGGGTTTAACCTCTGCACCAGCGTGGTCTCCGACAATAAGAGTGTTCAAACCTATCATACCTTCAGAAACACCCTCTATATTAAGTGTTCCATAAACACTCATAAAAAGAGCAATTAGAGTCGTACCATTTAGGTCACCGTTTTCATCTTCATAAGGAGCGATAGTAAGAGTAACTCCTTCAGGAATAACTATCTCGTCAAATGTATTAACCTCTTCAGTAGAATATACAAAATCAGAAGTAAATTCCGTTACATAATGCCATCCATGATTATAGAAATAGTCATAAAGATCCTCGTAGTTAATTTCACCATCATACGCCGGTCTGATGTTTTCATTTGTTTTTAATGTAATACCGTCAGTAACGACTTTTCCCGTTCCGGCCAATTTGAATTTACCATAATTATTCCAGACTTCGTCAAAAGAAGCATTTACCGTACCGCCACTTACCCATACGTTCTCATCATCTTCCTGAAGATCATAGGTGCCGCCGGCTACATAAACACAGACTTTTTCTGCTCCTGAAGGTAATTCAGTTCCAACTTTCTTTTCAGAACTTCCATCTTCAGTATAAATGTAATACACCTCAGAAACATCAGCCCTGACCAAAGCCTTTAACGGCAAAAAGCCGACAATAAGGACCATCGCCAGAACAGTTGCAAATGTACGTTTCAAACTGTTACTCATAGGGACCTCCTTAGCAGTAAAGCTATAGATTGTAAAAGGAAATATACAGATACTATTTTACCAACAATATGTCATCAATGTTACAAAACAGAAAGAATTTTTTATTTTTTAATACATTGTTCTTGAAATTTGCAAAATTTAAAAAAGGAGCAGTCACCTGCTCCCCATTAATATTCAAAAGAAATATCCTTTAAGCTTCTTCGGCAACCCTTCCGCTATACGGGTTCTTACAAATCCCGAGAGAATCGAAATCGTAAGCTTTGCCTCCGATCATATAACCTTCAACACTGCAGATCTTTTTGCCGTTTTTGTCTACGTAACTCCAGGCGTTTCCGTCTTCATAGCAGAAATACAGATCCGAATCGTAGATCCTCTCATACCAGCCTGAAATCTTAATGCCGTCGTAGGGATTAGTACAAGCGCCATTGGCATCGAAGTTATAGCCGATACCGTCGATCTCGTATTTTTCTGCATTTTCGACCATGACTCCAAGGCGGTCAAAGAAATACCACTTGCCGTTGTATTTAAACCAACGGTTCTTATAGACTGAGCCGTCAGGATCTGAATAATACCAGCAGCCGTTGTATTTGGTCCAGCCTTTGAGCATTACGCCGTCTTCATCGAACAGATAGATGTCATAGTCTACGGAATAACCGTCATCATCATATGTATCGTAGAAATCTCTCCAGCCGATGGTCATTGTTCCCGGGCCGCGGAGATCTTTCTCGAAATCGTAACTGTCGGTCGCGAAGTAATACCATTTATCATTCATCTTAACCCAGTCGGAATACGCATGACCGTCTTTTCCGAAATAGTACCAGTAGAGCATTCCGTATTCGCCGGGTCCTTCGTACCAGCAGTCTTTCCTGTATAAGCCTTCTCCGTCGAAGTTAAACCACGCCTCTTCCTCAAGATCGTAATAGAATCCGTATGTCATGGCAGCATAAGCATTCTGATGATTCTCTTCTGTATCGATAAGAGATATATCTTCATCGTTGAAGTGATACCACTTGCCGCCTACCTTGCGCCAGCCTGTGTACGCATCACCGTCGGCACCGACATAACGCCATACTTTCTTGTCCGTATACTCGCTCATGGCTTGGGCATAGTCTGAATTCTCTTCCGAAAACATTTTCTCCAGATCTGACATCTGGAAATCACCGCATGAGACCCACTTATTGGCATCCATTGCTCCGCCCTTGCTGAAATGATACAGCTTGCCTTTTATGACTTCCCATCTGTCTGTCAGGGCTATGCCGTCCCCATCAAAGTAATACCAGTAATTATCTATCAGTTTCCATGAACTTTTGACGTAATCCTTATCGGAAATGTAATAACGCCAGCCATCTGTATAATTGCCCTGCCAGCCTGTCGAATCAGCATAAGCCGATGACGGAATGAATGCCATTAACAACACAGCAGAAATGACAACTGCCAATCCTTTCCTGATTCCCATTATTCCGTTCCCCCTGGATACTTGATGATGTAATTATATCAGAGTCAGACAGAAGCCACTATTTTTCTCATTTTTACGCAATCGAAATCGCCGCTCTTGATTACATGATCATCCATGTGCTCATATCCGAGCCTTTCATAGAAGCTGACTGCTTCACCACGCATTACTTCGATCACTGTAATTCTCCAATTTCGTAATTCAAATCTTCCAAGAAACTAACATATATCAGCGGAAATAAAAAGAGCTGTCTCAAGAGACGATACCCTGTGAGACAGCCAGAATAAATGAATCAACGTTTTTAAGGATTCAGACAGACCCCGTGTGAATCGAAGTCATATTTGGTGCCGTTGATAGTATATCCCTTTTGGTTGCACACCATCCTTGCGTTGGAATCAAAATAGTACCATTTACCATCTTCCTTGAGCCATTCCCTGCAATACAGGACACCGCTCGGAGTAGCATAATACCA
Organism: Ruminococcaceae bacterium AB4001; assembly: GCA_000621765.1. Classification (GTDB taxonomy): domain Bacteria; phylum Bacillota; class Clostridia; order Saccharofermentanales; family Saccharofermentanaceae; genus Saccharofermentans. The sequence goes on along the minus strand of JHXJ01000002.1, from coordinate 112,999 downwards.
TTTGCCATATTCATCTTTATACCATCCGGTCAGCATCTCTCCGTTAGGCTTGAAATAGTAGTGCTTTCCGTCGATATAAGATCTTCCGCCGAATTCCATTATTCCGCTATCAGTGAAGTGATACCATTTACCGTCAAACTTTTCCCATCCAGTATGTGCACGTCCGTCCGAACCGAAGTAATACCATATATCGGATTTCTCCGTCAGTTTAATGCGATACCAGCCGCTATTCTGATATCTGCCGTTCTCGTCAAAGAAATAAGTGCTTCCGTCATCGTCATAGAGCCAGCCGTAACGCATGGCACCATAGATATCTTCGTTGGAATTAAGAATAATGTAGTTCAGATCCTCACCGTTTTTGGCATTCTTTTCTTTAGGAGAGTCATACTTAGTAAAGTAGTACCACTTGCCGTCTACTATCTTCCATCCGGTATATGCAGCACCGTCAGAACCGACATAACGCCACATCTTTTTATTTTTATACGCATCTTGGAACGGTAGGACTATTGAATCATTATCAACATCAGCGGGCTTGACCACATCATAAGCAATCCACTTATCAGCTTCCATGGCGCCGCTTGCATTGAAATGATACAGCTTGCCGTTGATCTTTTCCCAGGCGTTGACAACAGCATCTCCACTGCTCCTGAGATAATACCAGGAACCTCCGTCCTGGATCCAGCCGGTCTTCATGTATCCGGAAGCATCAAAGTAATACCACAAGCCGCCGGTCTTGATCCAGCCATTCTTAACATAATTGCCGTCGCTCGTGTAGTAGCGCCAACCATTACTGTCACTTCCCTGCCAACCGGTCAGCGTATCAGCCATAACTGTGGAAGGCACAAAAGACAATAAGATACCGGCTGTCATGACTGTTGCCATAATTCTCTTTATCATATTAATCTTCCCCCTGTTTATGATTTCCAATTTTATCAAAAATAAATAACTTTTGAACACTGTTTTTCCAGTTTGGAGATATCCGGGGGCATAAGCAAGAGGTTGCCCCTCAGCGATCTTATACGCTTTGAGACAACCTCTTATACTTAGTCTAAGCTATCCTGACTTTAGGACTTACTTCAATCCCTGTCCGATATGTCAGATCATCATTAAGGATTTGTGCAGTAACCTGCAGCGTTGAAATTGTATAACTTTCCGTCGATCTTATAAGACGCGTTCTTGGCATACCAACCGTTACCGTTCTGATAGTACCAGCCCTTAGAATCCTGATACCAGCGTGCCTCAGGACCGCGGTCCCACATACCGTTTGACTTAAGCCAGTAGCCCTTGCAGTACTCATTGGCTGCCATGGATCCATCAGACTTTAAGTAGTAATAGTCATTACCTGACTGGAGCCAGCCGGTATACATAGCGCCGCTTGATGCAAAGTAATACCAGAGACCGCCTATGCCCCTCCAGCCTGTTGCCATTGCGCCGCTGTTATCGAAGTAATACCAGACACCGCCTATGGACTTCCAACCAGTTGCCATCGCGCCGGAAGATTCAAGATAGTACCATGTGGCGCCCGAAGCGAGCCAACCTGTTGCCATTGCACCAGATGACCTCATGTAGTACCACTTAGAACCGATCTCGATCCAGCCGGTTACCATCTTACCCGTTTCAGGATCCATATAGTACCAGCTGTTTCCGTCCTTGACCCATCCGGTCTTCATGACGCCGTTCTCATAGTAATAGTAATCAGAACCATCCAGGATCCAGCCGTTCTTCTGCGCTTCAACTTTCTTAAAGACAACTTCGATTGTTACATCCTTTGCAGGCATTACGAAAGAAGTGCCCGTGATCGGTTCACCGTCAACCTTAATAACGTCAACCTCATAGTTATCTGCCGGTGTCGCAGTGATTACAATAAGCTCACCCAGAACGCCAAACTCACGCGGAACAGTTACCGTACCGTTTACAGGCTCTGTTATTGTAATGGCAAACTTATTCTTTACGATCTTAAACGAAGCAGAAGCAGTTCCGCAGTAACTACCGATACCTTCTGCACGTACAGTTGCATCACCGGGTTCAACGTTGTTCTCATAGACTACATTATAATCTTTACCCTCAGTAAGAGTTACGCCGTCAAGTACAAGAGTAACACCAGGCTTGATCTCAGAACCAGTGTATTCCTGATTACCTGAAGGATCGAGAGTAATGACCGCATCAGCGATATTAGTCTTCGCATAGAATTCGATAACAGGCCATTCGCTCTGCCAATCGCCAACATACAATCTTCCTGTGAACACTTCCATGCCGAGAAGTGCAGAATAGAGGTAATCAGCTGTCGGAGTGATACTGAATTCAGCATACGGTTCCTCTGAATTGAAGATTAACTTAGTCCAACCGTTGTAAGAAGCGCGCTCTACTTCGCCCTTAACACTGACCGTGCCTGTAAGTTCGCTTTCGCTCTCGGAATAGTACTGAACTACATACTGATCTTCACCTTCAGCCCACAGATTGCAGAAATCGTATTCTTCTTCAGATACATAGATCCATGCAGTAAAGCCTGTAAGCTTTTCGGCATAATATGTGAATTCATTGCCGTTGCGTTCAAACATCTGGCGTGTTCCGTCAGCAAATTCAGCTTCGATGCAATAGACATCACCTTCGACATCGATAGTTACGGTATCCCATCTTCCGAAGCGGTTATATCCTTCGGTCTCAATATTGTTGGTTATCGTGACATTCTCGCTGTCGTCTCCCATCACATATCCGAGCAACCATTCACAATCGAAGATCATATCTTCACAGACCGGAGCAGCATCATATTTAATCCAGTGATCTCCTCTTTCAAATTCATATATCAGATCATCGGAAAGTCTTTCCATAATTACCTGATCGCCGAATCTGACATCGATACCGTAGATCTTAAGGTTAGGATCGGATACGAGATATCTGATCTGAACAAACTCAACATCATCATTCAGTTCGATAAAGTCATCCGTAGCAGGTACAAATGTCTGTCCTCTGTCCGTGCTGTATTCAACGGAAATGTTTTCATTCAAGCCGTTAAGATAGATGCGTTCAGGCTCTGAGACATTATAATCGAAGTAGATCTCCGGGCTTCTCCAATCGCCACCGGTGACGACTTTCGTAATATCCCAGGAGAAAACATAGTTGTTATCGATTACTGACTCAGTAATGTCTTCACCTTCCATCCACATGCTGAATGAAGTATTCTCAGGAACATTGATCTTAAGATCGATCACTGCTCTGTCGAAGTTCTGATCATTACGGTCATAATCAACGATAACTCTGTATTGGTTGCATGTTGATGCAACTTTCACTACATGATCATTTTCGAGGACTTCAACAGAACCGTGGTCAGCTTCTTCAGGAAAATTATTCTCACGGATCCAGAAAGAAACCTCATACCGAGTCTCACCCTCAGGCCAGGTGTGGTGGAAATCAAATTCATCTTCTGTCGTATATACATGGAACTCTATAGCTCCATATGTGTCAGCCTCGAATGAATATGTTCCGTTGGAAGACTCAAGCTTGATCTCCCTGTCTTCATCAACAATATTTGCATAGACAGCATATATACTGCTTTCTACAGTAAATGTTATCAGCTCTCCGTACTCAAAAGGAACACGCTCATCTCTGACATTATTTGTAATGTCGACCTTATGAGAATCCGCGCCCTGTACCCAGATTACATATGTTCCGTCATAAGGAGCATATCCTTCGAGCAGTGACAGACGGTATGGCTGCCAACCGCAAGCAGGTTTTTCGAGTACGAAAATATGCTCAGTCTCATCATCAAACGGGAGATTTGAACGATGGCGTGAATCAGAATAGTATTCGAGGCTTACGCCGCTTACGTCACGCTCATCTTCGCAAACGAACTTGAACGCAACCTTTGAAGCATCGTAATACTCTTCAGGCAGCAGGATCGTCTCATCCCACTCATTCCATTCATCCTTGAAATGTCTGGGCTCAAGCTCAACAAACTGACCACCGTCGATGCTGTAGTAAACTGTCGAGCCGCGCGGATCAACGGATATACCGTCTGTATTGACAGGATTATCGAATCCGACATTGAAACTGAACCAGGAATTTCCTTCATCATCAGCATCTGCCAGACCACTTATTGTATAGGTATATGTTCCGTCACCGTTATCAACAAGATCTGTCAGCTCATCCAGAGTAAGGCTGTGCTCTTCATCAGGCTCAGCAACATATTCGGTAAATTCAGAACCGTTGAAATCATAACCGAAACTCCAAAGCTTGTTACCGTTATCCGGAGTAATAAGGATCTTGACGGTATTATCCTCATCAAGGTCATCTTTATTGAAGATAGTACGGATCCTTCCGTATTCGCCCGGCTGGACTTCATATGCTACAGGCTCATAACCGTCAGCAAACTGAATTTTACCGTTACCCCAGTGACCAAACTCAACCTGGAGCTGATCGCCCTCGGGATGCAGAGAATCAAACGCTGACCACCAGATATCTACCCAGATAGTATCTTCTCTAGAAGGTTTGAATGTAAACTCACCATTTGAATCAACGGTAATCCGATATGCCGGATCTTCGGAGAAAGTCGTATAGTGTACTTCATCATTGTCAGCTCCCATACCATGGTGCAGATCAATGATTGCGTCACTGTAATCGTAACCGTCAGGTACATCAAGCTTAAATGTAATCGTCTTGCCAACCTCAAAGTCTACGGGGTCATGAGAATTGACATTTTCACCATTTACCATGACACCGGCATGAGCATAAGGTTCATATTCGCCGTCATCACTGTAATAACAATCATCATAATTAACGGCCATAGTATATGGGCCAAAAGGATCATACCTGAAATTGAAATCAACGTTATACCATGCCCATTCTTTTATTCTACTTGTAATATTCCAAGCGAAAATATTGTCATTTTCATAAACGTCATTGGTGAAGTCCTCTCCGTCAATCCAGAGACTGAATTCACAATTCTCAGGAATATTAACCTTGAGATAGATTATAGCTTCCTGGTCGTTCAGTTCTTCAGGATCCCAATTCACAACAAACTTATTACGGCCACAGCTTTCAGCCGTTCTTACGATATGCTCGTTTTCAAGGATCTCTACAGAACCGATATTAACGTCATCAGGGAAATCTTCATTATTGACCCTGAATTCAAGATCGAATTCATTCTCTGCTTCCGGCCACAAATGATCGACTCTGTATTCATCCTCAGTCATATAAATATCGAATTCCAAACCGTTTGAATTCTCGGGAATGAATGAATATACGCCGTCCTGAGGCTCGAGAATGGTATCAGCGGTTTTGTTGTATTCTCTGGCGCAAACGCAATATACATCGCCTTCAAAAGAGAATTCAATGGGTTCACCGATCCTGAAAGGAACAGCCTCAGTTAAAGCCTTATTATCAATCAGAAGATCTTCAGCACCTGCACCTTTGACATAAATAACATATGTACCATCATAAGGGATAAGCCAGTCACAGACCTGAAGTCTGCATGCAGGCCAGCCTTCAGCAGGTGTCTGTAAAGTAACTTCATAACCGTCACCATAATCGAATGCGTATGTGTGACGCTCAAAAATTCTGTCAAATGACTCGACGCAGATACCGAAGAGATCGCGCCATTCTTTGTCATCCTCACGCAATTCAAATCTGAATGTTATTTCTTCAACATCATCCAGAATCTCAGCGTCCAGGAACAACTCATCCCAGTCATTCCACTCGTCCTGGAAATGCTGCATCTTAAGCTCGGTGAATTCACCGCCGTCAAGACTGTAGTATACTGTGGTATCTCTTGAATCGACGGAGAATCCACGTCTTCCGAAAGTATAATCAAATCCGACACTCAAAGCGTACCACGAAGTATCATTCTCATATGGTTCGAAAGAATCGATCACATATGTAAATGTACCGTCTCCGTTATCTGTCAGTCCGTCAAGATTGTATATCGGAGTAGGATCATTATCTCTGAATTCAGGAAAATACTCGCAATATGCATCATCCAGCTTCTCAGCGAGGAAATTGACAATACTTACTCTATCGGGAGTCATTTTGACAGTTATTCCCTCACCGTTTCCGAACTGAGATCTGTTATATATCGCACGGATCGATCCGCTCGGAGCGGTTTCGAGTCTTATGGGTTCAACACCGTCAACTATCTCTACTGATCCGGGACCCCACTGATAGATATCGAACCTGATCTGGTCTTGCTCCGGGATCAGGGTATCGATAATGTTCCAATATACTTCGACACTGATCGGAGTACTGGTATGAGGAGTAAATTTATATACACCCGTGTACTCATCAGTGCAATCAAGGCTGATAAGGTACTCACCATTGCCCGGATCAGTTGAGAAAACATCACTTCCCTGAGTCAATACGAAAATACAGTCCTCTATTCTGTATTCATGGTAGGTATTAAGTGTAAATGTCAGTTCTTCGCCGACATTGAAGCTGAAAGGTTCAGCGTTCACCGCATGCTCACCATTAACATAGACAGAGGCGTGATCTACCTCATCATCAAAGTCTTCTTCAAAGAACGGATAGGCATCATAGTTGACAACTATCTCTCCAAGTTCATCGGCGCTTACCGTCAATGCCAGACTTGGCAACACGGAAAGGCTCATGCCAAACGCTATAAGCGCGGCAAATATCCGTTTGTAAATCCTCATTTGGTATTCCTCCTTTTCGAGCTGTGTGAACAGTAACCTAATTGTAATTATAGCAAGATGTAAAATTGCTTTTATGAATTAAAGGTAAACAAGATAAATAAAGTTATTAAACATTTAAACACAAAATGCACAAAAACTTTTTACAAAGAAAGGCTGTCTCAAACCGAGACAGCCTTAATAACGATTGGTGCAGATGGCGGGACTTGAACCCGCACGAGATTGCTCCCACTAGCACCTGAAGCTAGCGCGTCTGCCAATTCCACCACATCTGCGTGCGGGTTAGATTTTATAACATGATGTCTGATTTTTCAATAATGCCCGAGAGGAAATAAACTATTGAGTTATAATCTCTGTATGGATAAGGTAAATGTTTCCGTTACAGATCTGGCTTCATATATTTCTCGCCGCGGCAACCTGGCCGGCGGCTCCTATGGTTCTGTCTCAGCCGTTGAAGGCACAAGGCTTCATCAGAGAGTCTTCTCCGACCTGAAGAAAGCATACGGAGACATAGTCATTACCGAAGAAGCTCTGGTGTATGACTATATCTCGGACTCAGGCATGATCCTTTCTGTAAACGGCAGATTTGATGCCATGATGCAAAAACCCGGAAAACCTCCGATGATCTTTGAGATCAAATCCTTTAATTCAACGAAAGAAAGCTTTGAAGCGCTGGTAAGACCTGAACATGTTACGCAGCTTAAGCTCTACGGAGCCATGTATCTTCTGGGCAACTCGGAAACACTGGATATCTCCCTTACTTTACGCTATGTCTCCATCACGACTCTTGAATCGTATGAAGACACGTTTACGATGTCTTTTGAGGAAGCCGAAGCTTACTGGGAAGAGATCTGTTCGGAATACTGTATTTTCGCCAAAACGCTGCTCGATTACAAAAACAGTCTGATGGATTCGACTGCCCAGATAAAGTTCCCTTTCGATACGATAAGGTCCGGACAGAAGGAATTCATGAAGAAAGCCCTCCTTGCCTTAAATTCACAGGAGGCATTTTTCGTCGAAGCACCTACAGGCATCGGCAAAACGGTATCAGTCCTTTATCCGGCTATAAAAGGCCTTTTGAAGAACAGATATGATAAGATCTTCTACCTTACTGCAAAAGAAGCTACCAGAGGTGTTGCCGAAGCGACCATAAACCAGATGAGAAGATCAGGTCTCATTATCAGATCTATCACCCTCAGATCCAAGGAAAAGATGTGTCCTTACGGTACAGAATGCGATGCCAAATTCTGTCCGCTGGCCAAGGATTACTACGGAAAGCTCAAAGAAGCTCTGGCAGAGTCTCTTGTACTTGATGAGATAACACCCGAAAAGATAACAGAGATCGCCCTTAGGCACGGAATCTGTCCTCACGAGTTCATGCTTGATACTATGAACTACTGCACGGTGATAATAGGAGACTATAACCACATCTTCAGTCCGAGAGTCTCAATGATATCAAAGGAACCGGGAGACCAGCGTGTTGCCGTTCTTGTCGACGAGGCGCATAACATGATCGACCGCGGAAGGGATATGTTCTCCGCCTCATTCTCATTAAGCCTTATAGATGACATGCTCCGCGATTTCAAAGGAACGGACACGAAGATAGAGACGATGCTGCACCAGCTCAGGAATTACTTCGTCAATTTAGGAACCTGCTTTGATTCTGCAAGCTCCGGATTCAAGCTGTTGGAAGAAGCTGAGGAGCGCAAAGTCCTCATGACCGAGAACTGGGAAGCAATGAGACAACCTCCGAGACAGCTCTATGCAAAGCTATGGTATACGATCAGGAATCTCTCGCCTGTATTGGACAGGCTTGAACAGGGCCAGTGCAGACGGACATCAATGAAGTTCTTTTTTGAAGCCAGGTATTTCCTGACCGTACTTGAACATTATTTTGACAGTGCATATATAACTACTGCATCAAGGGAGAAAAATGAGATCACTATTACTTTAGATTGTCTTGACTGCGCATCCAAGCTCGACTACATAATCAAGGACAGGATGTCGGTCATATTCTTTTCGGCAACGTTCACGCCTTATGAGTATTACCGGAACTGTCTTGTGGGACCTGACTGCGACTATTCTTCTTTCTTAAGGCTCCCCTCTCCTTTTCCGCCGGAAAACCTCGAGATCATAATAGATTCAGACATCTCAACAACATATAAGAACCGTTCCCTCACACAGGATGATCTGGCTTACAGGATAGCGGAATGTCTTAAAGACAGGACCGGTAACCACATGATATTCTTCCCTTCATTTGAATATCTCCAGCAGATCATGCCCAGGATAGAGAATGAACTCAATAACAAGGGAGTCAAATCCTTCAAGGTAGTATCCCAGATAACCGACATGACCAACACCGAGAAAGAAGAATTCCTGAAATGCTTCAGCGAACCTTATAACGGGCTTCTCATCGGAGCTGCAGTACTTGGCGGTCACTTCGGCGAAGGGATCGACCTTACGGGAGATAAACTTACCGGAGTCGTCATAGTCGGAGTGGGACTTCCGAAGATATCTCCCGAAAGGCAGATCTTAAGCAATTACTATTCCGAGAGATTTGGCGACGGTTTCTCATTCGCATACAGATTCCCCGGCTGGCAGAAAGTACTGCAGGCCGTAGGACGTGTAATCAGGACAGAAACAGACACGGGATTTGCGCTCCTGATAGATTCAAGACTTGCAAATCCCGAGTATACAATGCTGTTTCCTGAGCATTGGAAGATCTGATATTAAAGTGTAAGTGTAATCTCCGAAGGTTCGGAACCTAAAGTAATCGTTTCTTCTGATCCTTCGATCTTGTAAGTTCCTTTTGCACCCTTAATGCAGACGATACCATCGGCGTTCGTGCGGATGATCTCATCTTTTGCCCACCACTCACCTTTTATGAGGTTATACAACTTGTCATAAGCGGGCTTCTTTCTGCCATCCTTGGTAACAAGACCACAGGGTGCGCCGAGCCATGCGCCGTCGCCGAAATCCCAAGCTGTTATTGCTTTGACGTTCGGATCTTCGAAGAGGATCTTGATCATCTCTTCCCATTCTTTAGCCTGTCTGATCTCGCCTTCTTCTGTTGACGGCCATTCATCGACCTGCCAGTCGTTAAGATCTTCAATGTATTCGGGAATGAGGCTTCCTGATACGAGCGTATTTTCGGTAAAGTGGAGCGGAATGCCGAATCTGCTGAATCTCTTGAGTACATCATAGAGCTTCTCTGATCCCCAGTATCCCTGATGCTGGTGTGACTGGATTCCGATCGCGGAGATCTCTACTCCGGCATCAAGACATTCTTCAATGAGCTTTTCGTATTGAGGAGAAGTATTGAAATCGTTGATAAGGAAAACTCCGTCCGGATTTGCTGCTCTTGCAGCAGCGAAAACTTCCTTTACGAGATTCACCCTTCCGTATCTCTTGCAGAGTCTTGTAACCGCATTATCGTACTTATCGAATATAGGCATGATAACGACTTCATTGATTACATCCCAGAAATCGATCGTGCCCTTAAAAGCAGTGACTTCCCTGTTGATCCTTGCAAGCTGCTTATCCATTATCACTTCGTCGGAATAATTCATGAGCCAGTCTGCGCATACCGTATGCCAGCAAAGAGGATGACCCTTTAAAGTGACATTGTTGGATACCAAGGTGTCTGCCGCTGCTTTGATCATTTCATAATTGGTTTTGCCTTCTACGGGCTCGTAGTTCCCCCAGTAAAAAGGAAGAGTTCCGTAATTGAACATTGCAAGCCACTTGTCCGTCTTTTCCTTTATGACAGGCCTGCCTGCATACTTAAGGAAATCAAATGCTCCGCATCCGAAAAGTAATTCATGCGAGGTCTGATTCAATTTCAGTTCTTTGTCAGCAATAGGATTACCATTCTTATCGATGACTCTTACGATCGTTTCACCCATACGGTGGGAAGGGATTGCATTCAGATTCATGTTACTTTTCCTTTCTGCTGCCGGAAGTCAGATGATTTCAACCAACAGATTAATTATAGATTATCGAGAACGGATAATGTGTCATATTTTTTTTCAAAATGTACCGAAAGATAGTCTGTCGTAAATTCTTTCAGATCTTTCTGCGTCTTCTTATCAGTCGTTGAAGTAAACAGCCTGTTCAGATCACAGGAAGCAAAATAGTTCAAAGCCTTCACAGCCGAATCATCAAGAAGTCTGTCAAAAGTCTTGCTGAGATTTGAATTACTGTTTATTCCGCCCGAGATGTTGATAAGGTATCTGTCAGGCTTATCTCCTGAAGCCTTGTAGCTCGGAGTTGAAAGATCGTAAAGCACTGTAAATCCTGCTATCGTAAGAAGTCTCCAGTTGAATGCTGAAAAAATGTGAAGGTATTTATCCTTATTATTTGCGAGATAGTAGTATGCATAAACTGCGAGATCATATGCCTCTTTTGCATTCTCACTCTGCAAAGTACAGTCAATGAGGCATGAGGAAATATGTGCTGCAACAGTCATCTGTTCAAGGCTTTCCATAATCTTCGAATTGCTCTCAACTATCGATGCATCTTTGAGATAGAAAAAACCGTGTGATATAGATACCACAAAGTCACAGAGCATATATGGCATGGATACGAAAGCCAGTGTTGCTCCGGGCTTTGCAACGCCTTTTGCGCATATTGTTATAAGTCCCCTGTCAGGTGTCAGAACCGACAGGAGCCTGTCTTTTTCCTTATAGTCGCTTGAGCGGATTATCAGTCCTCTGCAGTTAAAAGGATCCATTATTCGTCAATGTCTTTGCCAAGTCCGGTCTCACCGAGCAGGGCATCGTTGTTCTGCCAGTCGTTTCTTACCTTAACGTAAAGGTCGAGATAAACTTTGCAGTCGAGCATCTTCTCGATATTCCTTCTGGCCGCGGTTCCGATGCGCTTGATCATCTGACCGTCCCTGCCGATGATTATCGCCTTATGGGAATCCCTGCTGCAGATAATGTCAGCTTTGATAACGGCGATCGTACGGTCATCACCTGAAGTTACCTCACCGTCGTCATTCTTTTCCTTGAATTCGTTGATTATGACCGCAGTACCATGAGGTATCTCCTGGTCGGTGTAGTGAAGGACCTGTTCCCTGATGAGTTCTGCCGCAATGACTCTTTCCGTCTGGTCAGTCATGTATTCACTGTCATAAAGCCTGGGGCCCTCTGGCAGCATATTCGAGATGACCGAAAGGAGAAGATCAACGTTTCTTCCGGTCTTCGCGCTGATCGGAACGATATCCGCAAAATCGTAGAGTTCGGAATACTTCTGCGTCAGAGGAAGGAGTTTCTCCTGCCCTGCCTCATCGTATTTATTGATAGCGAGGATAACCTGCTTATTGCTCTCCTTCAAAAGAGCCATGAGTTTCTTCTCAACTGATCCGGGATCCGGAAATCTTCCGTCGGCGATGAGCACGACACAGTCTGCGCCCAATGCAGCCTTGTAAGATCTGTCGACCATGAATTCGCCCATCTTTGAAGTAGGCTTGTGAATGCCCGGAGTATCGGTAAAGATTATCTGGGTATCCTCTGTGTTGTATATGGTCCTGATATTAGTTCTTGTAGTCTGGGGCTTGTGAGATACGATCGCGATCTTCATTCCCGTGATGTAGTTCAGGAGCGTAGACTTGCCTACATTGGGGCGCCCCAAAAGTGCTACGGTTCCGCAATGCTTACAGGGTGTTCCTGCCGGGATAAGAGATGCTGAATCAGCTGTATCCCTGTGATTATCCATCTCATAGATATCTTCGAGCTCGTCGTCAAAAGCAAGTCCGATGTCACGCATCAGGCGTTTCTGTCTGTCGATCATTATCTTCTCGTCAGTCGGATCGATGTGATCGAATCCGAGAAGATGCAGAAGAGAGTGCGCGATTAAAAACATTGCTTCTCTTTCAAAGGAATGACCGTAACTTTCAGCCTGAACCTCACATGCCGAAGGATTGATCAGGATATCGCCGTAACAGAGTATCCTGTTGCCTTCTTCGTCGGTTTCGAAATCTCCGCTTTCAGGGATCGCTTCAAATTCACCTTCCCTTAATTCAAGCATCGGGAAAGAAAGACAATCCGTCTCTTTGTCTATTCCGCGCTGTTCGAGATTGACACTCTTTATCTCTTCCGGAGTAACGAAAGTAAGGGTAGCGTATGCATCTCTTAGAGTTCTAGTCACCTGCGGAGAAGTATACTCCCCGCTTAAGACCGCCTCACTGAGCCTGATAATGTATTCATCAAGGGCTGACAGCTTTTCTTCGGAAAAACCTTCCGCATTGTTTACTACATCGATTCTCATTCGGGGTACTTGATCCTTTCGTGGAAGACACCGGCATATACCTGTCTGAACGCGATTACTATCTTCTCGATATCATCGAAAGAAAGACCTGAGTTGATCAACTGGTCCTGATCGATCTTATCCTTGATGAGTACACGGATAAGCTGCTCCGCACTCTGGACATCAGATGTCTTCATTGACCTTACAGCAGCTTCACATGTATCTGCGATCATGACTATAGCTGACTCTCTTGAAGACGGAATATGTCCTCTGTATCTGAAGTTATTGATATCCGGCGGTTCAAGACCTCTTGCTTTCGCATCCTCAACAGCTTTTCTGTAGAAGTAGGACGGATATGTGGTTCCGTGGTGTTCATCGATTATCTTAATGATCGCATTGGGGAGTCTCTCCTTCTTTGCGAGCTTGACGCCGTCTTCAGGATGCCTTGTTATTATTCCGACACTCTCCATAATGGTCATCTTGTCGTGGGGATTTTCACCGCCATGCTGATTCTCTGTGAAGTACTCGGGATTTTCGAGCTTTCCGATATCGTGATAATATGCAGCAACCTTGCAGAGGAGTGAATCGGCGCCGATGGCTTCAGCGGCTGAATCCGCAAGATTGGCGACCATCATCGAATGCGAATGCGTACCTGATGCCTCGAGGAAAAGCCTCTTGAGAAGGTGCTGTCCGGGCTGGCTCAATGAGATGAGCTTAACAGGCGAAGCTGCATTGCTGATGAGTTCATAGATAGGCGAAAGACCAACTGCTGCAACGAGTGAAGCGATGCAGCTGACGAAGGTATAGATAAGCGAATTGAGGTATTCTGACCTTGTGTTACCGAGAAGGAAGTTATATGCGATGCTCGTAACGATAGTAGCGATCGTCGGGAAAAAGATAAGCGCCGCATTGTTGATGATCTTGTCCGTTCTTCCTGCGAATATCGAACAGAGGATAATGCCTACAAGATTGATGAAGAACATCTCAGGATCAAAACTGTACATAGGCCATATCAGCAACAGATTGATCACGGACAAAATGATACCGTTCTGCGTTCCGAGATAAGTTGCGCATACAGCCGCGAAGAATATGACGATGCTTAATAACATTGAAAGCGTCGACAGATAGACCGAAGACGCGACCGAGATAAGGAACGTGACCATGAGCATGTAGAAAACAGGCGTATCGACCTTGAGCTTCTTACGCTCGATGTTGAGGTATACCATGGTGCATGAAGCGATGATCAATACATAGACCATCACACGGATAAATATGACAACGTTGAATGAAGAATCTCTGATAAGTTCCAATTCAACAAGATTGTTGTAGATATGCTCATCGATTATGGCGCCGGACTCAACGAGTTTTGTACCCTTGTCGATCATGACGGGCTCGTTGAGGACGGACATGTAAGCGTTATTCGCGGAATCCTGTGTAGCCTTTTCATCATAAACCGTATTCGGTTCAATGATCGTGGAAAGCACAACCTTCATCGCATCTGAGAACTTCTCGTAAGAAGGGCTCGATTCGCGGAAGCTGTTGATCTGCTCTTCGATCTTTGTATCGAGAACGGCTTCGTTCACATCACCTAACATGATGAGTTCTGCAAGGTTTGTAGTCTTCTCTCTGATATAAGTAAATGTCGTGTTACTCATCTCGAAAAGAACAAGGATGTCCTCACTCCGGATCTCGACACCAAGAGTCTGCTCAACATTAGTACTAAGTTTTGAAGCGGCTTCCGCGGGAGACAACGGTGATGTTGTGCCTCTTGCCTCGGTAACGCTCTTTCTTTCCTGCTCAGCGAGATCAAAGAAATCGTCTACCCTGTCGATACTGTTCTGGGCCTGCTTATCTGACCTTACGAAAATATCATCAACCGTATTTCTTGCGACGATGGCTCTGCGCTCCGTCTCATAGGTATCAGCGAAAGTTCTGGGTGCATATATGTCCTGGCTCGCGATCGAACCGACCACGTAATCATAACTTACCGGCAGTGATCCGTAGAAAACCATGAACGTGATCGTAAGCGTTGCAAGTGCCAGAGATATTATCTGATGGAATTTCGGTTTTGCGGTCTTGTTACTACTCATAAATCACCTTTGCTTAGCATCTTCATAAGCTTTAACGATCCTTGCGACAAGGCTGTTCCTTACTATGTCCGTATCATTCAGACTTACGATCCTGATGCCGTCGACACCGTTTAAAACAGTGATGGCATCTTTAAGACCGCTCTCGATTCCCTTGGGCAGATCGATCTGGGTGAAATCACCGCAGACGCAGGCTCTGCAGTTAACGCCAAGTCTTGTAAGAAACATCTTCATCTGCTCGGGTGTGGTGTTCTGAGCCTCGTCCAAAAGGACAAAGCAGTCGTCAAGGTTTCTTCCTCTCATAAATGCAAGAGGAGATACTTCTATAACTCCCTTATCGTAATAACGCTCAAACATCTCCTGGCCCAAAAGCGCAGAGAGAGCATCGTAGATAGGCCTCATGTATGGATTTACTTTTTCTTCGATGTCACCGGGGAGAAAACCAAGGCGTTCGCCTGCTTCGATCGCAGGTCTGGTGAGGATTATCCTTGATACATCCCTGCTCTTCAACGCCTTTACGGCCATAGCAACACCTAAGAAAGTCTTACCGGTTCCGGCAGGTCCGGAACATATTACGAGCTCGGATTTCTTCAGTGAATCAACATAGAGCCTCTGTCCTAATGTCCTGGGCTTAACGGCTCTTCCCGAAGGTGTCATGTAGAAGACTTCATCAGATGTCTTAAGGAACTCCTCAAGCCTTCCGTCCTTTGAAAGATTCATGATGTAAAGGATATCAGTCTCATCTATATTCGAACCGGAAGAAAGCTTATCCAAAGCTATAAAAGCATCCTTTGCTGGAAGAACATTTCCCGTGTCACCTGAGATGACATAACCCTTGCCGTCATGCTCGACAGAGACACCAAAAAAGGCGGCAACTTTCGTTGCGTAAACACCTGCCGCCTGTGCGGGATTACATAACTGTTCGATTCTTTCTTCCAATTGAGATCTCCTTTAAAGAATTATTATGCTAATCAGATTTTCAGTCAACAATCCGGGGCCTGAAACTGTCGAGAACGGCTGTATAATAGTCGGGCAGCTCAGTCTCGAAGTGCATCGTCTCACCGGTCCTCGGATGTACGAATGTTATCGCCTTGCTGTGAAGTGCCTGGCCTGATAATCCGTAGTTCTTTCTTCTTGATGCGTAGACCGGATCACCGACTACAGGATGTCCGGTATATGCCATATGGACTCTGATCTGATGTGTCCTTCCCGTCTCAAGGATCAGCCTGATATCAGATATCTCACCAAATCTCTCAATGACCTCGAAATGAGTGACCGCGGGTTTTCCGTCCTTTATTACTGCCATCTTGCGTCTGTCAGTAGCAGATCTTCCGATAGGTGCATCGACGGTTCCCTTGTCCTCTTTTATCACACCGTAAACAAGAGCCCTGTACTCCCTGACTATCTCATGTCTTGAGAGCATGTCCGCAAGCTTCAGATGAGTGAAGTTATTCTTGCATGCGAGCATAAGACCGGATGTGTCCTTATCGATACGGTGAACTATGCCGGGTCTTAAGACGCCGTTAATATCAGACAGTTCATCCTTGCAATGGGCAAGCAGAGCATTGACCAGCGTTCCTTCACTGTGTCCTGCTGCAGGATGAACGACCATCCCCTGCGGCTTATTGATAACAAGAAGATCTGAATCCTCATAGACGATATCGAGAGGAATGTCCTGTGCCACAAATGAATCGTCTTCCTTGGGTTCAGGTATCTCAGCCTCAACGATATCACCGGCGCAGAGCTTGGTTCCGGCTTTGGTTATCACCTTGCCGTTAACTAAGACCTTGCCGTCATCTATCAGCCGCTTATAAAACGATCTGGAATACGTGGAGTCAAATGACTCTGTAACAAAGGAGTCAAGCCTGACTCCGTCCTTATCACAGGTTTTCGAATCAATTGGCATCTGCTTTTTCCTTTTTCGCAAATAAAATGTTCCAGAAAGCTTCGAAGTGCTTTGACCAGAATATGATTATGCAGATAATGAGCGCAGTTCCGACAACGGCGCAGATATCTGCAAAGTTAAAGACCGGAAATGTATAAGATCCGAAGTCAAATCTTAAGAAATCGACAACATACTTAAGGCGGAACCTGTCAATAAGATTGCCCATAGCGCCTGATGACAAAAGACAGAATGCGAATGCCATCAGCTTCATGCTGTTCTTTGACGCGATGATCATGAAGATAAAGATTATAATTCCCAAAAGTGTCGATACTCCTGTCAGGAAATAAATGCCCCATGCCTGATCAGCAAAAAGGGAAAAAGCGCTTCCCGTATTTTCGCAATAGTACAATGAGAAAAAGCCTTTGATGACTTCGACGGAACCCTGTGGCTTTACGTGATTGACTATAAGGCTCTTAATGTACTGGTCAGCCAGTACGAGTACGGCAAACAACAACGAAAACAAAACGCAGACCTTAATGTCTGCAGGCTTTTTAACGATCATTTCTTCACTCATATTCACAGAACCGCCTGATATCGGTACACCTTCCGTTTCTATCTGTCTCGAAAATAATACCACACACAAATCCGGGACCGTCTGCAGGCTCGTACTTGGCGGGGAGCTTATATGCAAGTCTCTTTATCGAAGTATCTATATCCATGCCAAGGACAGATTCCCTGGCGCCTGTCATTCCGCAGTCGGTAATATATCCCGTTCCGCCGGGAAGGATGGTCTCATCCGCTGTCTGAACGTGGGTATGGGTTCCTGCTACGACCGAGATCTTACCGTCAAGATAATATCCCATGGCGCACTTCTCTGATGTCGCGTCACAGTGGAAATCAAGAAGTACCGTCTGGCAGCCCTCAACTCTCTTAAGCCTGTCCACGATCCTGTCAGCGCACGCGAAAGGATTATCAGGAAGCACATTGGCATAAACCTGTCCGAGGAGATTGAACACGCCGATCTTTTCGCCGTTCTTCTCAAACACGCAGAAATCGTTGCCCGGCCACGGCGGACTGAAATTTGCAGGTCTTGCCACATTCCTGATCTTAGAGATCTGGGTAATGAATTCCCTGTTCGAGAAAGTGTGATTTCCCATCGTAAACAGATCGGCACCTGAATCCTCGAGTTCTCTTAAGATATTGATCGAGGCGCCCAGTCCATGGACACTGTTCTCGGCATTTACTATGCAGCAATCAATGGAATTATTCCTCAGGAAACCGGGCATTACCGTCTTAAAGGCGCGCCGGCCGGCATAACCGACTATATCGCCGACAAAACAGACTTTCAAAAGCAATACCCTCCCTATTATTATTTATTAGAAGTATAACAAATAAATTTCTCACTTGAAAGTTTATGCTATATACACAGTTTGAAAAATTCTGATAGACTAAATAATTATCACTTTTGGATGGAGGTTATACTCATGGGACTTAAGAAAGTTCTGGCGTCATTATTGACGACAGTAGTAGTCATCTCTTCTTTTGCAACTACCGCTTTAGCTGCAGGAACGGGATGGCAGCAGGATTCCACCGGCTGGCGCTATTACACCAGTGACTCAACTTACGTTAAGGGCAACTGGAAACAGATCGGCGGCAAATGGTACTACTTCAATTACAGCGGCTATGCTGCAATGAACACCTGGTACTATATCGACGGAAAGATCTACCATTTTGATGCCAGCGGAGCAATGGAAACAAATAAATGGATCGATTGCGGTAAGGCACTCTATTCTCAGCAGGTAGAACAGTTTATCAGAGAGAGCGGAACTACAGACTCATCATGGTATCAGTATGTAAACCTCAGAGACTGGCGTTATGTCGGTTCTGACGGTGCAGCTTATACAGGTTGGGCAAAAGTAAGCGGTAAGTGGTACTTCTTCGAGGACGGCACCAATACTTCCAACCACAACTATTGGGGACTTATGGCTTACGGTGTCTACTACGATAACAATCATGACCTGTATGCTTTCGATAAAAACGGTCAGTATGAGACAAACAAGTGGATCAATGTCTCTGAAGAATACTGGATCCGCTTAGGTGGTAACGGAAAAGCTTTTAAGAACGAATGGCTTAAGGAAAGCGGAAAGTGGTATTATTTCGACGCCAGCTGCAAGATGATCTCAAACACTTCCAGCTACAATATCGACGGAAAATCTTATTCATTCGATAAGTCAGGCGCATGCACAAATCCTTCCGGAAGCAGCGTAAAAACAGGCTGGAGCCAGGCAAACGGTTCCGACTGGTATTACTACAATTCCAACGGTGTAGCAACCAAGGGCTGGAAGCAGATAGGCGGCAAATGGTATTACTTCGATACCACTACCGGAGCTATGTATACCGGCATGTATACAATTGGCGGCAAGCAGTATTATTTTGCAAGCTCCGGTGAGATGCAGACAGGCTGGATCCATCTGACAAAGAAATCCACTTTCGGAGATTATTGGATCTACGCAGGTTCTGACGGTGTTCTCTATGCCAACAAGTGGCTCAAGTCCGGAAACAACTGGTACTTCTTCGCAAGCTCATCATACGGCTGCGCAATGGTACGCGACAGAACCGGATGGTATACAGGCGGTCTGTATTATGATTTCGATAAAAACGGTGTCTGCACGAATCCCAGCGGAAGAAAGACATATAAAGCTTCATAAGCCGGATTTACCGATTCACATTTGAAATTATTAGGGCTGTCGCATATAGTGGCAGCCCTTATTTCGTTCAAGCGATGCGTGGAGGACTTACGCACGAAAACAGTTTTCTGAACAAAACAAAAAGGACCTCCAGTCAACACATGACTAAAGGTCCTTGATTTGTTTTGATCGATGATACTAACGTGTTAAATAAAAATATATGTAAAAAGCTATAAATAATTATTTAGCAACGTCAGTTGCCCTCGTCTCTCTGATGACGTTCACCTTGATCTGTCCGGGATAATCCAGTTCATCCTCAATCTTCTTGCAGATATCACGAGCTTTAAGAGTCATCTCATCATCTGATACCTTATCAGGTGAAACGATAACACGAATCTCTCTGCCTGCCTGAATGGCGAAGCTCTTTTCAACACCCTCGAAGCTTGTTGCGATCTCTTCAAGCTTTTCGATCCTCTTGATGTATGTCTCGAGATTCTCTCTTCTTGCTCCGGGCCTTGCTGCTGAAATAGCATCAGCGGCAGCTACTAATACAGCCTCTGCAGTCAGAGGCTCAACATCACCGTGATGCGCCTCAATGCAGTTAATGACTGCGGGGCTCTCATGATACTTCTTAGCGATATCGACACCGAGCTGTATATGTGTTCCTTCCTGCTCAAAATCAACTGCTTTACCGATATCATGCAAAAGGCCGCCGCGCCTTGCAAGATTACTGTCAAGTCCAAGTTCGTCCGCCATCATTGCAGCGATCCAGGATACTTCAATGGAATGCTGCAGTACGTTCTGTCCGTACGATGTGCGGTAACGGAGACGGCCTAAAAGCTTGATAAGTTCAGGATGCAGATTCATAACTCCTGTATCAAAGGCTGCCTTCTCGCCCTCGGTCTTGATGGTCTGATTGAGTTCCTTTCTTGCCTTGCCGGCCATCTCTTCAATTCTGGCCGGATGGATTCTTCCGTCAGCAACAAGTCTTTCTATCGTAAGTCTTGCGATCTCTCTTCTGATGGGATCGAACGATGAAAGAACGATTGCTTCGGGAGTATCGTCGATAATAAGATCGACGCCCGTTATTGTCTCGATTGCTCTGATGTTACGTCCCTCACGACCGATGATTCTACCCTTCATCTCATCATTGGGGAGTGTTACAACCGATACGGTGACTTCAGAGACATAGTCGGATGCATAACGCTGAATCGCATTGACGATAATGTCTTTTGCAACCTTATCGGCATCCTGTTTGGTCTTCTCTTCCATCTGCTTGAGCATAATGGCCATATCATGAGTGTATTCACGCTTTGCTTCGTCAAGCACTAAGCTTCTGGCGTCTGCAATCGTAAGACCTGAAACCCTTTCAAGTTCAGTCTTCTTACGCTGCTCGTAATCCTTCGCCCTTGCCTCGAGTTCAGCAATGTTCTGCTGACGCTTCTCGATCTCCTCCTGCTTGCGTTCGCAATTAGCTTCAATACGATTGATATTTTCTTCTTTCTGCTCGAGCTTATTGCGCTCTTTTGCAAGTTCCTGTTTCTTCTCTCTGGCTTCACGCTCTAACTCAGAACGTACCCTTGAGACTTCTTCTTTCGCCTGCAAAAGCAAATCACGCTTGTTGTTTTCTGCTTCTTTCTGTGCATTTGCAAGAAGCACATTGCTATCCTCCTTCGATTTGGCAATGTCCTCAGCAAGTTTCTTTTGTTCACCGGAAATACCGGACATAAAATAGATTGCTGTAATTGCTATACCCAGAATAAGACCAACAACGCCCGCGATTATTACGAATAATAACGATACTTGTGGCACGTTGGTACTCACCTCCAAATTTATTTAGTTGTCAAAGAACGTATAAAATGGCTCTGACAAGCCATTGAATATTGTAGAAATAAATGCCCATTCTGTCAATAATTTGTTAGAATGTAACAATGAAATTCGAATATTTTGTTGAAAATGAATATAACGGCTGCGAGATCCAGCAGATCATGAGGCGCAAGTTCAAGATGAGCTCCACATGGATCAAGCGCGTCAAGTTATACGGGATCGTTGAACTGAACGGGATCCACGCACGCGTCATGGACCGTGTCAGCGAAGGCGACAGGCTGTATTTCGAATATGAGGATAATTCCAGTAATCTGAAACACAACGAAAACATCGGGATCGTTTTCGAGAACGAGTGGTATGCGGTAATAAACAAACCCGCAGACATGGTCACCCACCCTTCCCACGGACATCTTGAAGACTCACTCCTGACAAATCTCTCTGACACTAAGCTCCATCCCGTAATGCGCCTGGACAGAGAGACGTCAGGTCTTCTGATAGTCGCAAAGGACGGCTATGCCCACAACATGCTCGCAAACACCGATATTCAGAAGAGCTACAAGGCTCTTTGTTACGGAAAGTTCGAACCTTTGGAAGGCACCATGTCCTTCCCCATCGCAAGGCGTCCTAATTCAGTCATGATCAGGGACTGCGTGCCTGAAGGAAAACCTTCAGTAACCCACTACAAGACAATCACATATTATGAAAAGGCAGACATTTCGCTGGTAGAGTTTGAACTTGAGACCGGCAGATGCCATCAGATAAGGACCCACTGCTGTCATGTCGGTCACCCGCTCCTTGGGGACGGACTATACGGTCCTCTTTCCGATGACAATCCAAGAGACGAACTGAAAGAACAGGCAGCCGTCTTCGACGAAAAGATCGGAAGAGTTGCACTACACGCATTCAGGCTCGAATATAACGATCCCTTTGACGAGGGAAGGATAAAAATATTTGAAGCAGATCTTCCTTCCGATATGCAGGCAGTCATTGAAGACGTTAAATAAAAAAGGGACTTGGCTCTCCAAATCCCTTTTAATCTTTCAGAAAACAGTAAGTCCCTGTTACTTCCAGTTTAATCCGAAATCCTTCAGCGTTGTCTTCATCCAGACCATTCCGTTATCCAAACTGTCAAAGAAATTGGCGCGGTGTTCCCAGAATCTGTCGACTATCTCTTCTTTTGAGTAATAAGTCTTGCCATCTGCCTCAAACAGCGCTTTGATCTCATCTTCCGTCATGGTGTCCCACGCGTTTTTCTCATTAATATCGTCACTCGTGACAGTCAATGCTATTTTCGCGTGTTCCATTAAGGATTCCTTCGATTCAAAGACCTTATCGTATTCACCCGGCTCTTCACTCAGAATAATTGAATACTGATATTTGAAACTGATAATGCCATCGCCTTCATAAAACATACCCTGTTCATAACGGTATTGGACGACAGACACGAGGTCACCACCAAAGTCGGCTATTTCGATCATTAAGATCTCGGCATTATCTATATCTTTGTCATTATCCAGCTCTCTATGCTGATAATGCAGAATTCCGTAATTCTCATTATCGGCAAAACACTGTACGCTATCAGTACGTGCAAGCATCGTATCAGATCCCTGCAGGTAAACATTAAGTTGACTGTATCCGGTGTGATCTCCCATAAACTGTCCTACTACATCATAATAGTATTCTGTCCAGCACATACCGCAGTCGGTGCAGTAACCATTAACGAAATCGTGTTCATTAACAACATCAAGTTCTTTACTTGTGTTTTTCCTTGGATCTATATATCTGTACTTATCTCCAAAATCAATACCCAGATCCTCAAGACCGAAGCCCAATTCCGCGAACGCATTATCAGCCAGGGTTATAAATCTGGAATACAATACCGGCAAGTCATTCTTAATATCTTCCTCATGATCTGAAAGAGCTGAATCATCGTACAATTCAACTGATCCCGGATCAGCAATTGCCTGATCCATAAACGCTTCAAGCCCGTCCAGTTCAACAGAAACATTTCCATAATAACGGGTATCCCCATAACCCAGATTGAAATACATCGAAACTTCGCCAGTGCTTCTTTTGATATTCAGGTCAAAAGAATCCGAATCTAACGATGAATAGTTGAAAAATATCAGGTCGTCATCAACATTAGTGAAGCCGCCGCCCCTGATTCCTTCACAATAGACAGGAACACCTTCACCGCCTGTCGGATCAACTGAAAGACAGTATTCCTTGGCCTGTTTGAGTTTATCTTCATTGAGTTTGGTGGGTGCCGTCCAAACCTCCTCTTCCGTCTGTTCTGTCTCAGCCTGTGTATCAGAAGATCCAACTGTTTCTTCTGCTGATTCAACGGAAGTTTCAGCAACCGGAGTACACCCGCTGAAAACCATAGACGAAAGCATAACGAGACTGAATACAGATATAACTGCCTTTTTCACTTCATATTCCTCCCCCTGAAAAATAAAATTGAAATCAGCTAAATGAATTAATTAAGTCTTCAGCAAGTCTTAATGAAGAATCGGAATCGCTGCCTGAAAGAAGTCTGGATACTTCGCCTGTCTTATTGGCACCATCAAGAACAGAACAGAGAGTTTCCGTATTACCGTTTGACACCTTCTTTGTAAGAAGAAATCCTCTGTCAGAAGCAGCAGCTATCTGAGCAGTATGAGTAACACAAAGCACCTGGTGATCTTTCGAGATGGCCTTAAGCTTATTTGCGATCGCAAGCGATGCCTTTCCGGATACTCCCGTATCGATCTCATCGAAGATAAGTGTCGGGATAAGATCCACGCGGCTCAATACGTTCTTTACGGCGAGCATTATCCTTGATGCTTCACCGCCCGATACTATTGCGGACAAAGGTCTTACTTCCTGGCCCGGATTCGCACTGAAACGGAAAGCGATGTCATCAATGCCTGACAGTGAAAAGAACTTAGCCTTTTCCCTTCTTACGAAACTGACTTCAAACACAGCGTTAGGCATCTCAAGATCAGCAAGTTCGGAAGTGATTGCCTTTTCGAGCTTTTTGGCATAAACCTTACGCTCGTCAGAAAGCTTTTCTGCAATCTCAAGAAGGTGCTTCTCCTTTACTGCCCTGTCTTTTTTTAGTTCGCGCAGTATATCTTTGTTCTTCTCGATGTCATCGAGTTCCTTTTTGGAATCTGCAGCAAACTTATTAATGTCAGCGATAGTCGCGCCATACTTGGATTTGAGTTCATATAAAAGACCGATGCGCTGCTCTGTCCTTTCCTTCAGACCTTCATCATAATTACGGTCTGACAGAGCCTTATCGACATCAGAAGACAGTGCATCGAGTTCAAGAGCTAAAGCCTTTGCACGTTCAGCCAGTTCTTTTAGTGAATCATCTGACCTTGCTGCATTGCCAAGCTCACGGCATGCAAGTTCAACAGCCTGAACGGGACTTATGCCTTCTGATTCCGGCGAGAGCTGGTTCTGGGCATTTGAAAGGCTCGAAAAGAGCTGCTCATTCTGAGCCAGTTTCTTTTTAGTCTCATAAAGCTCTTCTTCTTCACCATCCTTAAATGCTGCTGCATCTATCTCACTGACTGCGAATTCAAGATACTCACGGCGACGTTCGAGATAGTCGGGAGAACTGGATATTTCCTTTATGCGCAGGACAAGATTTTTAAAATCCTGAAGACAGTCCATATACTCGCGATGGAGCTTCAGGCACTTCTCGCCTGCGAATCTGTCGAGGAGCTTAACATGTGTTGACTCATCAAAGATAGCCTGAGTGTCGTGCTGACCGTGGATATCGACAAGCATTGAAGAGATCTCCTTCAACACTGCATTAGTCACACCGGCACCATTCACCCTTGCGACTGATTTTCCGCTGTCGTAGACCGTACGGCTGATTATCAGCATACCGTCATCGTCTTCGATACCGTTATCGGAAAGCATTTTCGAAAACCCGGAATCCTTGATGCCGCTGCAGTCGAAAACAGCTTCAGCATAGCATGAGGGGCTTCCTGTACGGATGAGTGTTTTAGATGCCTTCGCACCCAATATCAGGTTTATCGCATCAACGATAAGGCTCTTTCCCGCACCGGTCTCACCGCTTATTACATTAAGACCGTTACCGGGTTCGAAAACGATATTGCTTATGACCGCAAAATCTCTTATCTCAAGTCTTACAAGCATTTATTCAGCCTTTTTCCGTCATGTCGGAAATGGTAATGAGCAAAGCCTTGGCTTCTTCGATTCCGGGGCATGCAGCAAAGATAGTATCATCACCTGCGATAGTTCCGACGCATTCTTCAAGATGCATCGAGTCAAGCGCGGAAGCGGCAGCGCTGGCCATGCCGGGCAATGTCTTGATGACTATCATATTCATGGCCTGGCTTACTGATATGATGCTGTTAGAGAATACGGAAAGAAGCCTTCCGGGAGCAGTATCACCCGTTCTGTCGAGCACGCAGTACTTTGTGGCTCTGTTCGGAAGGGTTATCTTAATTATTCCGAGCTCCTTGATGTCACGGGAGATCGTAGCCTGTGTGGCTTCGAAACCTGCCTGATTGACCTTGGCCGTAAGATCTTCCTGTGTGGATATATCGTTATCCCTGATGAGTGTCAGAATACGTTCCTGTCTAGAGTTCTTAGCGGTTTTCATAGAAAGTTCCTCTCTGTACGATCTTCTTTCTTACGTCACTGAAAAAATTATCCTTCTTTACCGTAGCCGTTTTCAGTACTTTATCGTATCTCTTTATGGTGATGTAATCGTAGCTTTCGAGATCGACGAAATCCCTTCCGTCAGGACAGATAAGAGGCACGGTCTCGACCCTGTCCAATCCGATCCTTATCTCGCTCTCAGGAGTTGCAACATATGTATATCCGTTCAGGGTATGTGAACAGATGGGTGTTACGATAATGTCCTTCATACCGGGCATGAGGATCGGGCCGCCGGCTGAAAGAGAATATGCGGAAGATCCGGTAGCTGTCGCAATGACAAGACCGTCACCGTAAAATCTCTCGATGATCTGGCCGTCTATTGCAAGTTCAAGCTTTGTGATGTGAGGCTTTGCACCCCTTACAATGATTATGTCGTTAAGGCAGATGCATGAACCTTTGAGCACGCCGTCTTTGTTAAACACTTCGCATTTAAGCTGAGTTCTGTCGATGGTGTTGTACTCTCCGGCCAGAAGCTTATCAATATCCTGTTCGAGTTCGTCAACGACTATTTCGGTAAGAAATCCGATGGATCCTTTATTAACGCCAATGAACTCTGTATCAAGATCTCTGTATTTGGCAACAACAGACAGGAAAGTTCCGTCGCCGCCTATTGAGATTATGGTCTGTATGTTTGTCTTAAAGAAGTCTTCGAAAATGACTCCGGGAATGTTTTTAAGCTTAGGACATGCTTCATCCATGCCGGGTTCAAAGACGGGCGTATGACCTCTGCTGCTTATCAGCTCGGCAGTCCTTACCGCAGTCTCATAGCCGGTATCTCTTGAACCATTGGAACATATTCCGTAATTCATGAAGAAATCCTCCCATGCAAAACTCTATATATTTAAACATTTTATTGAATAAAAATACAGAAGGAAATTAGGACAATGCTTTCCTGATGGATGCAGCCAGCGATACGGCATCCAGACCACAGTATTCGATCTGCTCCTTCTGGCTCATTGCTCTGACGATGGGATCCTTAACGCCGAAAACTGTTACGCCGCCGAAATATCCGAGTTCTTCAAACTCACGCTCGAGAGCCTCGCCGAATCCTCCGCTTATAATGCCCTCTTCAAGGCTGAAGAATCTTTTCGCGTCACCGGCCAGCTCAAGTATCTCTTTTGCTGGAAGGGGCTTTATCAGGGAGACGTTAATATGCTTACCCGGTATTCCGAGATCGTTCAGGATATCTGCTGCCCTGTCGGCCTCTTCGCAGATCCTTCCTGTTGAGACTATCGTGAAACTGTCACCATAGTCCTTTGAGATATGAGGCTTAACGCAGTCAGAAAGCTCACTGTACAAAGGCTCGCCTGACTCAAACGGTGATGTTCCTCTGGGATATCTTACGGCAACCGGTCCTTTTACACTGTTTACCGCGTATGAAAGACACCTGGACAGGTCTTTATAATCTCTCGGCGAGAACACTGTCATGTTCGCCATCGAATTAAGATAAGAGATGTCCAGAAGGCCGTGATGCGTATGTCCGTCGTTACCGACGAAGCCTGCTCTGTCTATCGCAAAGACAACATGATTATTCATGTAACAGCAGTCTGTGATCATCTCATCGTAAGCTCTCTGAAGGAATGAGGAATAGATCGCAACGACAGGCGTAAAGCCAGAAACTGCAAGGCCTCCTGCCATAGTTACGCAGTGTTCTTCTGCAATTCCGCAGTCAAAGAACCTTGCCGGGAATTTCATCTGGAAATTATCAAGACCCGTTCCTATAGTCATCGCTGCAGAGATGCCGACGATCTTCGGATTCTGCGTTGCGAGTTCTGTCAGAGTATTTGCAAATACTGATGTATAGCTGTGATTACCGGCCGAAACGACACCTGTCTCAAGATCGAAAGGACCAACGCCGTGATAGTCTGAAGGATTGGATTCAGCGGGCGCGTAGCCTTTACCCTTCTTGGTGATGACGTGGATCAGAACAGGACCCCTGATGTCCTTTGCAGCATCAAAAGCCTTAATGAGATCGTCCATGTTATGACCATCGATCGGGCCATAGTAATTAAGTCCGAGGTCATCGAACATGGAAGGCTTCTTGCGGTACAGAAGGAACCTGAAGAAGTCCTTGATCGCAAGGATGATCTTGATCAGACCGCGTCCGACAAAACCGAGCTTTTGGAGGAATGACTCCGTAGTCTGCTTTGCAGAGATGTATCCGCTCGAGATTCTGAGCTTTGAAAGGTGCTTGGAAAGACCTCCGACATTCTTATCGATACTCATCTCGTTATCATTAAGGATAATGAGCATCCTTGTCTTGCTGTGACCTAAGTCATTGATCGCTTCGTAGGCTAATCCTCCGGTAAGAGCACCGTCACCGATCACGGCTACGACATAGTTCTTCTTTCCTTCCAGATCCCTTGCCCTGGCGATACCCATGGCAGCCGATATGGAAGTAGAACTGTGTCCTGTATCGAACGCATCGTATGGCGATTCGGAAACTCTGGGGAAACCGGATATTCCGTCCCTTTTTCTCAACGTTCCGAATCTGTCGAATCTTCCCGTAAGGAGTTTATATGAGTAGGACTGGTGTCCGACATCGAAAACGATCTTGTCCTGCTTGTAATCAAAGACAGAGAGCAATGCGACCGTAAGTTCGACCGTACCGAGGTTACTGGCCAGATGTCCGCCGTTTGAAGATACCGTGTTAAGTATCTTGTCCCTTAACTCGGAGCAGAGCTGCGCACGCTCAGCGGGCTTCATGGCCCGGAGCTTGTCACGCGTTATATCCTGTCCGAGAAACTTATAATCCATTACCTGTCCCTGTTTGCAAGATAATCTGTCAATATCTCATAGTCTGTCGTATCAAAACCTTTATTCCTGAAATCAGCAAGAATGTCCTTTATGCTTGCTATCTCAGCTTCCACTCTATTTTCGGCACCTTCAAGTCCCAAAAGAGTAACGAATGTTGCTTTGGAATCCCTCTCGTCTTTTCCGGTACTCTTGCCAAGTGTCTCACTGTCAGAGATAACGTCAAGGATATCGTCCCTGATCTGAAAAGCAAGACCGATGTGGGAAGCAAGTTTCCTGAGAGCAATGGCTGTCTCATCAGATGCGCTCTGCTCTCTGGTCATCTGCTTTGAAAGATAATAAGGAGTAACTATCGATGCCTCTATAAGAGCACCGGTCTTCTTCTCCTGAAGTTCGATAAGCTTTTCCAGCGGAATGTTCTTTTCCGTTGAGGCGATGTCGATACTCTGACCTCCGATCATACCGTAAAGGCCTGCATTTGAAGCCATTGCGGATGCCGCGAAAATATATCCGGGATTCTTTTCGCTGATCGAAAAGAGCCTTTCCATTGCGCTATTGAGCAGAAGGTCACCTGCAAGTGTCGCAATACCTTCCCCGTATACCTTGTGACAGGTAGGCTTGCCCCTTCTTAAATCATCATTATCCATCGCGGGCAGATCATCGTGAATGAGAGAGTAAGTGTGTATCATCTCCAATGTTGCCGCAAAATACTTAACATCCGGATCAATGCTGCTGTCCAAGCCAAGCATGCCGGATGTGAGGCGCATCATCATAGGCCTCAGTCTCTTGCCGCCGGCAAACAGGCTGTACATGGCAGCTTTGACAGTTATATCATCGCTTATGTTTTTCTCGAAAACAGTATTCAGCTCAGGAGTGATCCACTCCTCTGTCTTCTGCATAAGTGCAACAATACCGGCTTCAGACATATTTATACCCCGCTCTCGCTGATGTTAAGCGGGTCTGTTGTCCCGTTAGCTTTATTGACTGCTTCAATACGTGCAGTGACCTCATTAAGCCTCTTCTCACAGATGGCAACGAGTTCGATGCCGCGCTCATAGAGCTTCAATGACTCATCGAGTGTAGCCTTTCCTTCAGAAAGCTTTGTGACAGTCTGGCGGAGTTCCGCCATGCATGCCTCATAGGTCATCTCATTATCTTTAGATTCAGGCATTATTTTCTCCTCCGTCATCTTTATTTCCGATCTCTTTTATCTCTCCTACAAGCCTGCCGTCAGAAAGGATGATGTTTACGTCATCGCCCAGTTTAACGGCTTTTACCGATTCGACAGCATTTCCGTTATTGTCGCAGACATATGAATACCCGCGCTTTAATACATTGCCCGGATTAAGCGCTTCAAGCCTAACCCTGACCTCGTTTAATTCGGATGTCTTCTGCTCGACGAGCCTTGTACAGGAAGACTCAAGTCTTGTCCTTAATTCCTTAACTACAGCCTGCTGCTCCATTGCATAATATGCAGGCGAATGAAGAGCTTTATGGTTCTTATATACTTCAAGCGCCTTGCGTCTTGAATCAACGACCTGGTTGATCGCGATATCAAGATTTATGGCAAGATTGTCTATCTCTCTTTTCTGGTCATCGTAAGCTGCAATGACCATCTCTCCGGCAGCCGTAGGCGTTGCCGCTCTCACGTCAGCCACATAGTCGATGATCGTATAATCAGGTTCATGTCCTATAGCAGAGATAACGGGGATCTCACTGGCATATACAGCCCTTGCCAATCTCTCATCGTTAAAGCAGAAAAGGTCCTCATATGAACCGCCGCCTCTTGCGACAATGATGACGTCAACATTCTTTTCGCTGTTGAAATAATCTATTCCGCTGATAACCTCAGGCGGACACTCCGCTCCCTGTACGGTCGCAGGATACAGAAGCACATCGTGATGTGGATTTCTTTTCCTGATCGTATTGACGATATCGGCGATAACCTTACCCGAGCCTGATGCGATGACGCCTATCCTGCGAGGAAGTATCGGGATCTGCTTCTTGTGGGATGCATCGAAAAGCCCTTCTTTTCTGAGCTTCTCGAAAAGCTTGTTAAACTGCTCATGCAGATCTCCGCTTCCGAGTTCTTCTATCGTGGTAGCTACAAGCTGAAGCTGTCCCCTGGACGGGTACAGGTCGATGCTTCCCTTTACCTTAACCTTCATGCCCTGTTCAGGCGTAAAAGAAAGCAGTTTTCTCTGACCCTGGAAAATGGCGCAGCTGATAACGGCCTGATCGTCCTTAAGATTGAAATACGCGTGCTTACCGCCGACCACATTGTACTGTGATATCTCGCCTACAACACTGATATCGGTAAGATAAGGATTTTCCTTAAGGGTTTGCTTTATATAGCCGTTAAGCCGGCTGACACTTTCAAAATCATACATGATTTCAAAGGCTCTTTACGAAATTGCTCAAAATGCCGTTGATATAAGATGAAGAACTTGCTGTTCCGAATTTCTTTGCAAGCTTGACAGCTTCGTTGATCGAAACAGATGTGGGGATCTCATCAACAGAAAGGATCTCATAAACCGCGATCTCCAAAATGATGCGGTCTGTCATGGGAAGACGCTCAAGTTTCCAGCGCTTGAGGAAAGGAACGAATTTCTCATCGAGCTCGTTTCTGTTGTTAATTACTCCGTAGACAATGTCCAAAAAATAGGGTTCATCGTCAATGATAACAGGCTGTGAAGCCTTGAATTCTTCGATGTTTTCCAGAGTGTATCCAGCCTCTTCCGCCTTACGGATGAGGACATGCTCCCTGAAAAGATCAAGCTGTTCACTGACGGGATCATCCCTGAAACCTATCTGGAACAAAAACTCTGCTGCATGCTCACGTGTCTCAATCCTGCTCATCTGAACCTCCCCGGAGGCAAAATCCTGTCAAGAAATTTCTTGAACTTGCTCGTATCGGAAAAGAGGAACGAACCAACAAAGAAGCCTACCGCTGTGAATAACAATATAAAAAGGGTCTTGAAGAACCCGAATATGCAAAGTAAGAGTCCCACAATAAAAAACAGGACTGCGAAAACAACACCGGCCTTGGTGTTGCGAAGTTTCTCGAAAAGCTTAGATAAAAACCTTTCCATCCTTATCTGCTCTCAACTCTTGTCTGAGCCTGCTCAACCTTGGAGACTCTGACTACGACCTGCTCTACTGCGATTCCCGTATATCTCTCGATATCTTTCTTAACCTTCTCCTGGACCTTTGCCATGGAAGAAGGGATCTCAACGTTTGAATAAAGCTCACAGGAGACCGTTACCTTAAGGGCCTGGTTCTTGGCGGGAGCAACATGGCATCTCGCACTCTTGATACCAACCTGAGCTGCCTTTGCCGCATTGAGCGCGATGCTCTCGATCGCATCAGGTCCGATATCGACTGTACCGATATCGTTCTTTCTGAGTCTCGTACGGTTAAGTCTTCCGGATGTGATTATGTTTGTAATGGAAACGATCGAAGTAATGAATAACATCATCAGGACACCGAGATAGATATATCTGCTGACAGGTCCTGTTACGATCGAGGAAAGAGGCGACAGAATATCGGCAAAGATACCGTCATCGACAAGCGCATATAACAGCACGACTGAAATGACGGCTATTACAACGGAATAAATGAACATCAATGCTCTGATAAAGGAATTCATGAAACCTCCTCAACCCCGCAAACATAAACGTCGACACTCTCTACCGTAAGTCCGGTAAATCGCTCGACGTCTTTTTTTACCTTTTCCTGGATCATCCAAGCTATCTCGGGAATAATCATCCCGTACTTTACGACGGGATAAACGGTAATAGATACCGATCCTTCCGCCGAATCACCGAAAACGACCCTAACGCCTTTGCCCTCGTGAACTACACCCGCCTTCTCCTTGAGAGCGACTGCAAATGAGGGAACCAGAGTCAAGACACCGTCTATCTGAAGCGCTGCTTCAGACGCGTACTGGGCTACAAAACCCTGTGTCATTGAACGATCGCCTTTTATGGATTCGATGTTAGTATTGTCTTCCATATCGGTTCCTTGAATGATCTAAACTATAAAGGTGCGGATATATAACTGCCGTAAGCGGAAAGTCTCCCGCTTACGGCATAAATGAAACTAATTAAGCTCTTTCCAGGTATTCGCCTGTTCTTGTGTCAACCTTGATCTTCTCGCCCTGGTTAACGAAGAGAGGAACCTTAACAACAGCGCCTGTCTCAAGTGTTGCATACTTGGATGCGTTGTTTGCTGTATCACCCTTTACGCCGGGCTCGCACTCTGTGATCTCAAGGATAACTGTGATAGGAAGCTCAACCTGGAAGATATCTCCCTTGTAAGAAACAACCTTGCATACCATCTCTTCCTTGAGGAACTTGATTCCGTCACCGATTTTATCCTGGTGGATCGGGATCTGCTCATATGTTTCCTGATCCATGAAGTAGCAGAGATCGCCGTCCGCATAGATGAACTGCATATCCTGTCTTGTGAGCTGAGCCTGCTCAAACTTCTCGTTAGGGTTAAAGGATCTTTCAACTACGGATCCTGTCTTTACATTCTTGTACTTTGTTCTTACGAAAGCAGCTCCCTTACCGGGCTTAACGTGCTGGAACTCGACAACCTGATAAACCTGGTCGTCCATCTCAAAACACAGACCGTTTCTAAAATCACCTGCGCTAATCATAATATCTCTCCTTTTTTAATAAATAAGCGTTTAACTGACTAATTTTACTTGAAAGAATATTTCTATGCAAGTATCCGTGGATAATTAGTCCACCTGACAGTTTAATAGATCAGAACCTTCCGAAAAACCTGACAATTTTCTCAAAAGGTCTCTTGAGCATGACGTACCAGATCTCAGGTCTGTGGAGCTTCTCGACCATAATAGTCCTTACCCCTGCCCTGTTACCGGCAATGACATCCGTAAATATCTGGTCGCCTATCATGACTGATTCAGCGGGCGTGGAACACATGAGTTCGATAGCCTTAAAGATTCCCGACGTGCCGGGCTTATTGGCATAAGTAACTACGGGAATGCCGAGCATCTCTGCGATCTTTGCCGATCTCGATGATTTGGCATTAGATACCAGACAGCACATTATCCCGTGATCCTGGATAAGCTTTACGCATTTGAAGCTGTAAGATTCCGGTTCTGTAGCGTGATCAGGCCCTAACGTATTGTCAAAGTCAAGAAGAGCCGTCTTTATGCCCTCTTCCGCGAGCTGGGCCCACGGTACAAGGATGAGACTCTCGTATACTTTTTCCGGTTTCATGGCTTTGAATATGTTCAAAAGCTATTATCTCCTGTCTTTTATTCCGCTACATAAAGATAACATAAACAAGCGGTTAAATAGTTGCTAAATTTAATAATATTATATTTTCGCGCTTGTGATATTATATTAAGGCTAAATGACAAGTCAAGGAGCATAAAAAGCTATGAAAGTTACAAAATTCGGCGGATCATCTCTTGCCAACGCATTCCAGATTCAAAAGGTCTGCAATATTCTTCTTGCAGATGAAGATAGAAAGATCATGGTCGTATCCGCGCCCGGCAAGCGCACAAAGGACGATACAAAGGTAACAGATCTTCTTATCGCTGTTGCTAAAGCAAGGATCGCTGGCGAATCCTACGACAAGGAAGTCAGCGCCGTTATTGCGCGTTACGAAGAGATCGCTGAAGAACTGAACATCAAAGAAGTCCTTCCCGACATCGAGGAAAAGCTCCTCAAGATCGTTAAGGCTGACTACACGGAAGACATAGCTTACCTTGATTCAGTCAAAGCCATGGGTGAAGACTGCTGCGCAAAGCTCGTTGCATTCTATCTCACATCCACAGGCCATCCCGCAAAGTATTGCGATCCCGCTGTTTGCGGACTCTATCTCGAGCACGATGAAGCCGGCAAGGCAGTCATCCTTCCCGAGACATACGATAACCTTGCCAAGCTCAAGGACGAGACAGATGTCATCCTCGTCTTCCCCGGTTTCTACGGATATTCCAAGAGCGGCAAGATCATTACGTTCTCAAGAGGCGGTTCCGACATCACAGGCTCCATTCTTGCAGCTTCTGTCGGTGCTGATGTTTACGAGAACTGGACTGACGTCGACAATGTATTTGCCGTTAACCCCAACCTCGTAAAGAATCCCTTCCCGATCACTGAGATCACATACGACGAGATGAGAGAGCTCTCTTATGCCGGATTCACGGTACTTCACGAAGAAGCTATCTACCCTGTTTTCGCAAGAGGCATCCCTCTCAACATCAAGAACACAAACAACCCGACAGCAAAGGGAACGCTCATCGTTTCCAAGCGTACACACTACGATTCACTCGTAACCGGTATCGCAGGCGACAAGGGTTTCTGCACCGTAACGGTCAGCAAGTACATGATGAACCGTCAGGTCGGTTTCCTTGCTGCACTTCTTAAGATCTTCTCTGACGAAGCAATCTCTATCGACCATATTCCTTCCGGAATCGATACGGTAACAATCGTTCTCCGCAAGAAGTACTTCACGGAAGAAAAGGAAGAGATCATCGTTAAGCGCATCAAGGAAGAACTTGAAGCAGACGTTAAGGTAGACAGAGATCTCGCCATCGTCATGATCGTCGGTGAAGCTATGGCAAATTCCGTTGGTATCATGGCAAGAGCTGCATCTGCGCTCTCCAATGCAGGTATCAACTTAAGGATCGTTAACCAGGGCGCTTCCGAGATCTCAATGATGTTCGGTGTATCAGAATCCTACTGCTCATACGCCGTAAGAGTCCTCTACAAAGAGCTCTTCCGCTATTGATAAATCTGATCGATTAAAAGCAGCGGTTGCTGACCGGCCCCAAGCCAATGTCAGCAGCCGTTTTTAGTGCCCGGAAATTAATAACACGGACCACGAAAAGAGGTTGCCTCAGCAGATCACTCTTGAGACAACCTCGTTATTTCAAATGTAATTTCGGATATTACTCAGCTGCTTCTCCGCCGCCGTTATCGCCGGAACCGCCGCCATTGTCACCGGAACCGCCGCCGTTATCACCGGAGCCGCCGCCGTTGTCGCCGGAACCGCCGCCGTTGTCGCCGGAACCGCCGCCATTATCGCCGCCGTTACCGCCTTCATTGCCGCCGTTGCCGCCTTCGTTTCCGCCGTTACCGCCTTCGTTTCCGCCGTTGCCGCCTTCGTTCCCGCCGTTGCCGCCTTCATTGCCGCCGTTACCGCCTTCGTTTCCGCCGTTACCGCCTTCATTGCCGCCGTTGCCGCCTTCGCCGTTTCCACCTTCGCCGCCGTTACCGCCGTTTCCGCCTTCACCGCCAGGAGTAGGAGTAGCTCCTTCGGGGGGTTCAACAGTCGCTGAAGTATCGCTTGTCTCGCTGGATGTAGTTGTAGCTCTTGTGTTCCAGACCTGGTCAGTCTGAACGGCTGTTGTAGTCATATGTGTTGTAGACTCAGTAGGCATTGTATCCGTAGTAGGTTCGGGTGTGGGATCACCTGTCATCTCGGAAGTCTCATCGTAATATGTGGGATCTTCCTCTAAGAGAGAAGCGCTTAAGACATAACCTGTTACGTTATTTGCCGTAATTACCTTTGAGAAAGTCGTGTCTGTGACCTCCTGGAGTGTAACCACGTCACCGCGGTTGAGGGTGCCGATAACGGTTGAATCCAGAGAAGCCTGTGAATAAACAGGAGTATTATCTGTAGCAATATAGAGGACTGAGCCTTCAGAAGAAGGAAGGAATGTAGTTGCCTCAGTAAAGCTGATGAGGTCCTTCATGTTGAAGATCATGAAAGTAACACCGAAACCGATCAGTACGCATACGATAAAGATTACGATCGGTATAATGATCGTCTTGATCTTCTCTTTCTTTTCGTTCACGATAGGCTCTTCATCATCAGCATCAGACATGCTTAAAGTTGCTGAACCGGGAACGTAGTTGATCGTATCTCCGCCTTTGTTTGCCTTGTCAAAATCGGTAAATGCATTGTCGTTCTGGCTCTTTGCAGCGTTTCCGGGCCTTTCAGCGACAGGAGCTTCTGTCTTCAGGTTGCTGTTGATCACAGCATCACCGGGAAGCAGGAATGTGGACTCGACTTTGATGTCGATGAGTGTAAGTCCTGACTTAAGACCGTAGCTTACAGCTGCATTGATGATCTCTTTTGCCTTTACTTCCGTTGTCAGAGGCTTTGCGATAATGGAATTGCGCATCTGTGAAGGAAGCTTTCTTGAAAGGCCGACACCCATAAGGAAAAGCTCGTCGTTATCCTGGAGCTTTAAGTGAACCTTCTTGTCTGCATTTACAGGTCCCTCCTGCGGCATCTTTCCGAGATACTGCGTGAGGTTCATATTTTCGGGGTGAGTAAGTTCCTCTGAAGGCTGGATAGCGCCCATCTGGACATATCTGTGAGCGACTGTCTGCTCTTCGGTAAGGAGCATGATGCGGTTGTTTCTAAAGAGGACTGCCTTCGTGATACCGACATGGATGACACGGAGAATGTCGCCTTCGATAACGAACATCGACATTGATGTCTTGAACTGCGTTCCCTTGTTTGCAGCAAAGTTGCAAACCTTAACGTTGAGGTTGTTGATAACCTGATTTGAGAAACCTTCGAAATCAAGAACTGCCTGATTGGAGCAGGCTGCTGCGATCCTCTCAAGTTCAGCGTTAAGCTCGAGATTTAATACGGCTGAAAGATTGTCAGGTCCGATCGTTGAGAAAATAGCGCAGATCTGGATAGGAGATGTTGATCTGGCTGTTCTCAGGAACTCATTAGGGAAATCTTCGATCTTACGTGAAAGCGTAAGAAAGAATACGTTCTCCTGAGGTTCTCCCTGAACCAGATTAGTCTCGGCAATACAAGTAGCTACTGTCTTACTCATTTTTATTCACCCCAAATATATTCGTTAAGACTTTGCTTTTGAGCAGCAAAATCGATTTTCATCATCCAAGGATCGTTCTGGATAGTATACAGTCCGTCATCAGGAATTCTGTGTTCTTCCAAATTATCCATACATTCAAAACATTTAAGTGCCACACGCATTATATCAACAGAACGCATATTTGTCTCGAATACTCCGGCAGAATCGTTCAGGAGCTGGAGTTTGCCGGCATAGCTCATGTTTTTTACCTTCGTCATAAGGGCTGTGGCTACTCTTCTCTGCCTTGAGGCTCTTACGAAATCGGAATCGAGATATCTGATTCTGGACCACGCAACTGCCTGATGTCCGTCCAGAGTCTGAACGCCTCCTCTTTCAAGGTGCGGAGAAGTGTTTCCGTCGAGAAGATACATCTGGTCAAGATAACGGTTGGCGTAAGAAAGCTCTTCCGGCTTTATCTCGAGTTCAACGCCTCCGCAGAGGTCGATTATGCTTGAGGCACTTCCGAAATCGAACATTACGAAACGCTGTATATCAAGACCGAACGTTACATTGATCGTGTTGATCATCATACCGACACCGCCATAGTGATATGCGGAATTGAGTTTGTTAAGCCTAGAACCAAGTGTCTCTTCGGTATCTCCAAGATAAACACCTGTATCTCTCATAAGCGAGATGATCTTAACCGACTTCTCGCGGCTGTTGATCGATACGACCATCATGGCGTCAGAACGGCATGTGTAATCGCTGGAATCTCTTGCGTCTATACCGAAAACAAGGATATTCTCAATATCGGGATCCTTCTGCTTTACTTCAAGGATGGGATGTGACGGATCGTAGTAAAGTCTGGTATGTCCGCCGTCAAACCATGAAGAGGAGACATCCCCGCCAGTTGTACTGCCGCTGTCTTCAATGCTTATCGTCGAATAATCTTCCTTATTCATTACAGGAACATCAACGAAAGTCTCGCTGAACAGATAGAACCAATAAAGGCAAAAACCGACAGCAAGTCCGAGGACAGCAGCCGTTATCCTGACGAAATAGCTTAAACCTTTTGACTTTTTACGGGGCTTAACGCCATCCGAGCCACGGTTATTCTTACTCATTATTGTTTCAGATCTCCATAAATCATGCTTGTCCAGAAGACATTTAATTATATCACCACTAAAATGCTTGCCAATTAACCAATACTAAAAGAAAACTGTGGCAATACTGCTTATTTTGTGAAGATTTCATAATAAACGGACATATAAAAAGAGGTCACCGGCTTAAGACCGGTGACCCCTTGATAGTCAGAAAATTAATGCTTATCAGATGCAGCCCTGAGCGATCATAGCGTCAGAAACCTTCAACAGACCAGCGATGTTAGCGCCGACAACATAGTTGTTCTCGCAGCCAACTTCCTTAGCTGTAGCATCAACTGTGTGGAAGATGTTCTCCATGATGCCCTTGAGTCTAGCGTCAACTTCCTCGAATGTCCAGGAAAGTCTTGCGCTGTTCTGGCACATCTCAAGACCTGATGTAGCAACGCCGCCTGCGTTGGAAGCCTTACCAGGTGTGAAGAATACGCCGTTATCCTGGAGATACTTAGTAGCATCGAGTGTTGTAGGCATGTTAGCGCCCTCACCGACTACCTTTACGCCGTTAGCAACGAGTGTCTTAGCAGAATCGAGGTTGAGCTCGTTCTGTGTAGCGCAAGGAAGAGCGATGTCGCAAGGAATTGTCCAGATGCCCTTTGAACCGTTCTCGTCTGCTGTGTATGTAGCGGAAGCAACCTGATCAGCATACTCGCTGATTCTGCCTCTCTTAACTTCCTTGATGTCCTTAACGATGTCAAGCTTGATGCCCTCAGGATCATAGATGTAACCGTTGGAGTCAGAAAGAGCAACAACCTTAGCGCCGAGCTGCTGAGCCTTCTCTGTAGCATAGATAGCAACGTTACCTGAACCGGAGATAACAACTGTCTTGCCCTCGAAAGATGTGCCCATCTTCTCTGTGAGGAGAGCGTTAACGAAGTAGCAGAGACCATAACCTGTAGCCTCTGTTCTTGCGAGGGAACCACCGAAGCTGAGCTTCTTACCTGTAAGAACGCCGGAGAACTCATTAACGATCTTCTTGTACTGACCGAACATGAAGCCGATCTCTCTTGCGCCTGTACCGATGTCACCTGCAGGTACATCGAGGTCAGGTCCGATATGTCTGTAAAGCTCACGCATGAAGCTCTGGCAGAATGCCATTACTTCGTTGTCTGACTTGCCCTTAGGATCGAAGTCGGAACCACCCTTAGCGCCGCCCATAGGGAGACCTGTGAGGGAGTTCTTGAAGATCTGCTCGAAGCCGAGGAACTTAAGGATGCTGAGGTTAACAGAGGGGTGAAGTCTCAAACCGCCCTTGTAAGGTCCGATAGCGCTGTTGAACTGAATTCTGTAACCACGGTTAACCTGAATTCTGCCGTTGTCATCAATCCATGCTACTCTGAACATAATCTGACGCTCAGGCTCTACGATTCTCTCAAGAACCTGCTTCTCGATAAGCTCAGGATGAGTAGGAAGCGCGGGAGCGATAGAGTTAAGGAATTCATAAACAGCCTGGAAGAACTCGGGCTCTCCAGCATTCCTTACCATAACCTTCTGCATGAGATCGTTAAGATACTCATTCTCAATCTTGTAATCCATAAGATTTTCCACCTTTCTTCTGCCCGGAACAATTTTGCAAGTCCGCGTGGCTAAAAATTCATTTTGTAGACTGAAAGCTTAGGTAAAACAACCTAGTTTAAACCAATCGCTATGTATAGTATTACAAGACTTTGGCAATTTCAATAGGTAAATACAAAATGAAAGTTTGCAAACGCAAACTT
This sequence comes from Ruminococcaceae bacterium AB4001, assembly GCA_000621765.1. Classification (GTDB taxonomy): domain Bacteria; phylum Bacillota; class Clostridia; order Saccharofermentanales; family Saccharofermentanaceae; genus Saccharofermentans. The sequence goes on along the minus strand of JHXJ01000002.1, from coordinate 72,496 downwards.
TCATTTTTTGACAAACTATATTAATTCTGGTTTACCGGTGTTCAGCCTGTCTCGCTTGTGCCGGTTATGAAGAAGCTTGTGCTTTCAGTAGTCTTATCGGCAAAAGGGTCATTCTCCATTACCTCTTCCCATGACTCAATGCCGAATATCTGTGATAACTCGCCATAGTTTATAAGTCCTGTGAAACGGTCAACGGCAATGAACAGGATAAGAAGAAAGATCAAAACGAGAAGACCTCTCCTGATGATCATCATGCGTCTTTCGGCATTGAACTTCTCATCTACCCTCTTTTTGGTCGTATAACCTACTACAACATAGACTCTGCTTATGTCCGTTCTCTTGGGTCTGTTGCGGTATTCCCTGATCTTACGCTTTACGAAATTCAGGATACGTGAAGGCAGACCTTTAAAAAGCCTTACCGTCGCACGGTATGAACAGCCCAAGAAATCCAGCATGGCATTTGTCTTGCCATAACTTGATGAGGTTAATGCAGAATTGTTATCTTCCTGATTCGTTGCCATATTATCTACCTACTTTGGCGATTATAGCATTGTTTCCTCAAACTAAGAAGTGGCAGCTTCGGATGAATCCGAACCGTCTCCATTGTTCCTGCCGTGTCTTCTTGGTACGTCAGCTCCATCCTGAGGCGGATAGAAAAAGTCCGTGATCATATTGACCGCCTCAGATCTGATCCTGAAAAATGTAGCCCTGCTGAAGTGAAGCATCTCGGCAATCTCATCCGGAGTGTGTTTCTTATAGTAGTATAAATAAAGCACTCTTGAATAAGGATACTGAAGCGAGAGGATATTCTTCATCAGGGATGTAGATCTTCTGCGGCTGATCAGTTTCTTTACGTACTCTTTTTCCATCTGCTTAATGAACATCTGGAAGCCTTCTGAGAAATCGATCATGACATCGTTCATGTCTCCGTTACCTCTGGGAATAAACACAGTATCACTGACTCTGCAGGGAGCATAATAACACGCATAAAAATCCATAAGCCTCCGCTTATATTCCTCATTAGTCTCACAAAGACCTTCAAACAGCGCAGCTTCAGCGCTCGTCGGTCCGCAGAGATCCGAACGCAGAAACTCAAGTCTCGAAAGAACAATAGCTCTCGCCTCCTCAAAACTGGATGCATTTTCGAATGCGCTGTCTGAGTGTCCGTTCACGGAATTGATATTGTTGTTATCTTCATCATCAGGGAAAGTATTACAGATGATCTTATTCATAATTAAAAACTCCTTCCATTGTTTATTAGCGATTTTTTTACGCGGAATTTTAGAGTCAGAATAATGAACAATTGTTTGACACAATTGAATTTAATGGTATTATTTTAGAAAATATGTTTGGAGGGCGTATATGCAAAACGACGAGAACAAAACCATCGAACGTGTTTACAAATACATTTGCGACTATATCAACCAAAAGCAGATTTCACCTTCGGTCCGTGATATATGTGCAGGTGTAGGACTTAAGTCCACTTCTTCAGTTCATACTTACCTTAAGCAGCTTGACAGCCAGGGAAGGATCGAATACAGACCCGGTCTCAGAAGAGCTATAGTCATCCGTCAGGGTAGCATTAACACCGAACAGGAAGATGGTGAATCAGGCATAACTGATTTGGGCAGTTATACCAGAGTTCCGGTTATCGGTAAGATCACTGCCGGTATCCCGATTTTCGCGCATGAAGATTACAGCGACTCTTTCCTCGTAAGTAAATCCATTATCGGCGATTCAGAGGCATTCATGCTTAAAGTTCGCGGAAACAGTATGATCAATGCCCACATCCTGGACGGCGACCTCATCATCGTACGCAAGCAGAGCACCTGTGACGAAGGAGATATAGTTGCTGCTTTGATCGATGAAGAAGCGACTGTTAAGCGTTATGGTAAGAAGAATGGCATCCCCTATCTATTCCCCGAGAATGATGCTTATTCTCCAATCCCGTTCAATAAGGAAGGTTGCAGGATTCTCGGCAAGGTAGTAGGACTTCACAGATATTCAATTGATTAACTACCTCCCTTTTTTCAGATTTTGCGGGTACCCGTATCAGTATTCTAATTATCGTAGCAATGTGGGGTTTTTCAAGAAAAATCGCATTTATTGCAAAAAGTTGATACTAGTCTTAAATTTTTCCTGATATAGTTAATTCTGTTTTACTATATAATACAGTGTCGCAGACAAAAATGCGGCACTGTTTTCATTTTTTCTCGAACTTTTTCGCGATTAACTGTTTAAAAACGCAGTAAAATCAGCGGTTTCAGCCAAACAGCGATAAAATTGTCTAAATATTTTCGGGTCTATTTGCAGAGTTCAAGGACTATCTTTGCGTTAACTGCAGGATCAGCCGGTTCGATCCTGGTAACGTCATCCCCCATGCCCCTGAGCCAGGTCAGTTGTCTTTTGGCATAGTGTCTGGTCCCTATCCTTATCCTGTCGCAGGCCTGCTCCAATGTTTCCTCGCCGTCAAGGAACCTGAGCATCTCCTTATATCCGATTGCCTGCCAGCAGGTTGAAGTCCTGTCGACATTAAGTGACTTGAGCATTTTAGCTTCTTCGACAAGTCCATTTTCGACCATGACGCCGACACGCCTGTTGATCCTGTCATAAAGGATTTCCCTGTCCCAATCGATCATGAATACCTTGAATGGAAAAGCGGGACCTGCTGTTTTGGACTTTTTATTCTTCTCGCTGAATGTGATGCCAAGAGCCTTATGGACTGCAAGCGCCCTTATCACTCTTCTTGTGTTGTTCGGATGAATGAGTTCTGCTGCTTCCGGATCTTCTTGTACCAGACGCTCATATAAAGCATCCGGACCGATGCGCTCCAGTTCTTTCTCAAGCTCAAGAGTTGCTTCCTGCTCAGCCTTTTCATCACCTGTTCCGTAATCAAGTCCATATAGAAGAGACGAGATATATTGGCCTGTGCCTCCGCAGATAACAGGCAGTCTTCCGCGTCCGAGGATGTCGCCTATTATCGGAAGAGCCGTACTTACATAATCGTATACGGAAAAATCTGTTCCGGGATCGACAATATCTGTCAGGTAATGTGGTACGTCTCCGATTTCTTCCCTGCTGTCCTTTGCAGTGCCGATATCAAGACCTCTGTAGATCTGCATGGAATCGGCGCAGACAAGTTCACCGCCGGCTTCGCGGCAGATCTCCAAAGCAAGCGCACTCTTTCCGCTTGCAGTCGGACCTGCAATAATCGGGATGAATGAATACTTTTCCAATATAGGATATGTTTTTACCATCAGACTATTCTCTTGAAATTCTTCTCGTAGTCTTTCTTTGAGACCGTGAAGAAAGTAGGTCTTCCGTGAGCACAGTGATAAGGATCTTCAAGGACCGAAAGCTTGGCAATAAGGCTCATTGCTTCCTGTTCGGTAAGCTTGTCTCCGGCCCTGACAGCTGCCTTACATGCAGTCGTCTGTATAAGCTGATACCAGATGTCCGATTTGGCGGGTACTTCACGCTTGAGATCTGTAAGTATTTCTCCGAAAACAGCAGACTGTCTGCCTGCTTTTCCCAAAGGCACGGTCCTTACAGCGATCTGTCTGTCCCCTAACAGTTCAAGTTCAAATCCGTTCTCTTCAAATCTGGAAATATTGTCTTCGACAAAACTGTAGTCCTCCCACGAAAGCGTGAGGATCTGAGGCGTAAGCACCTGTTCGACTGCAGGAGGGTTCCCTGGCTTTTTCTTTACCATGAATTCCTCGTAGAGCACACGCTCGTGAGCAGCGTGCTGGTCCACGATAAAGCAGATGTCTTCATTCTGAAGGATTATGTAAGTCGAGAAGATTATTCCGACGAAATCAGCTGATGCCAGTCTGTCTATATCAGTGAGCACCCTGTTCTCAGGCGCATCTTCAATGATCTTAGGTGCTGCTTCAGCAGGCACAACCGGTGCCTCATCAGTTACTGATAAGAAGACATCATTTTCAGAAGGCATTGTTCCGTTATCTTCGGAAGATGTCTTAACTGAAGTACCGGGTTCTTCGCTCAATGCTCCGATATCAGGTTTAAACTCTGAAAGGATCTTCAAAAGCTTATTTGCAGCTGCCGGATCACCCTGCTGCTGGCCGAGTTTATGGGATGCTGAAGGAACCTGTGAAGAAGACGTTCTCGAAGCAGCCTTTGTCGATGAGAAATCAAACCTGAGCTGCGTTCCCGTATCTTTTTCTTCTTCATCCTTTGAAGCGATACCTCCGAAAACAGCACCGGCTTCACCGCTCTTGGCAAGTGCATCCTTTATGCCGTGATAAACGAGCCTGAATATATCAGAATCGCTGCTGAACTTTACTTCGCTCTTTTGCGGATGGACATTTACGTCTACGGTTCCTGGCTCACAATAGATCATGAGAAAACATATCGGGAACTTATTCTTCATTACAGCGTTTTTATATGCCTCATCTATGGCCGCAGAAACCGTCTTGCTGTGAATAAGCCTTCCGTTTACGAATACGACCTGAAGTCCCCTGTTGCCTCTGACAAAAGATGTAAGACCCGTAAAGCCTTCTACCCTTCCGCCTTCATACTTGAAGTTTACAGGCACAAGCGCTTTTGCGGTCTCCTTGCCGTATACGGAATAAACTGCATCTAAAGACGAGCCGTTGCCCGGCGTGGTAAACAGGACATTGCCATCCTTGATAAGCTTTATGGATATCTCGGGAGCGATCACTGCGAACTTTTCGATAAGGCCAGTGATGTACATTCCTTCGGTGGAATCCTTTTTCAGGAACTTGTATCTTGCAGGAAGATTCTTGAAAAGATTCCTTACTTCGACCACGGTTCCGGAACACGGCGCGCATTCATAAACGCCTTTGAGCGAACCGTCTTCGTATACGACTTTGGTACCGGATTTTTCACCCCGGATTCCTGTCGTAAGCGTGACATCGGAACATGCTGCGATGGACGCAAGTGCCTCGCCTCTGAATCCCATCGTGGAAAGAGTATAGATGTCCTCTATCGCGTGAAGTTTGGATGTAGCGTGAATAAGGAAAGACTTTTCCGCATCTTCCCTGTCCATACCGCAGCCGTCATCAGATACGCGTATCAATGATATTCCGCCACCAGCGAACTCCACCGTGACCCTTGTGGCACCGCTGTCTATCGCGTTATCGAAAAGCTCCTTAACGACGGAAACAGGCCTCTCTATTACCTCGCCGGCCTTGATGGCATTGGCGGTCTTAGCATCTAAAACATTAATCCGTCCCAACGTCTTCCTCCGAGCACTTCTGCTTCAATTCATAGAGAATGTTCATTGCTTCAATAGGAGTCAGCCTTGTCGGATCAAGTTCTCTCAATGTCTGGCGGATCTTGTCTTCTTTCCTGTATACGACGTTGTCGGGATTAAAGAAGGATTCCTGTCCGGGCATGACTTCTGTAGACAGTTCTTCGTCATTGCCCATAGTCTCACGGTTACCCTTGACCTTGAACTTGCCGATACGCTCGAGCTCAGAAAGGATGGAACCTGAACGCTTGAGTACGTCTGCAGGGAGCCCCGCCAGCCTTGCGACTTCGATACCGTAACTGTCAGAGGTTCCGCCTGAAGCGATCTTATGGAGGAACGTAACGCTGTCGCCTTCCTCCTTCACTTCAACATGGTTGTTATAAACGCCCCTGTTCAGCCTTTCGAGCTGGTTTAACTCGTGGTAGTGCGTCGCAAAGATAGTCCTCGCGTAAAGGATATTCGGATCTACGATATATTCAATGACCGCCCATGCAATTGATAAGCCGTCGTATGTGCTGGTACCTCTGCCGACTTCATCGAGAAGCAGAAGGCTTCTTCTGGTCGCATTCTTGAGAATATATGAAACTTCCTTCATCTCGACCATGAATGTAGACTGTCCCGTAGATATATCATCAGATGCTCCGATCCTCGTGAAAATGTGATCGACAAGACCTATCCTTGCTTTCTCTGCAGGGACGAACGAGCCGATCTGGGCCATGAGCACTATCAGCGCGGTCTGTCTCATGAACGTTGATTTACCGGACATGTTGGGTCCCGTAAGGACCATGAGCCTCTTCTCCTCATTCATCAAGATATCGTTGGGAACGAACATCTCGTGTGAAGATCTCATCATCTGCTCAACAACAGGGTGTCTTCCGTTCCTGATGTCGATTATCTCGGAATCGTCCAGGACAGGCTTTACGTAATTCTCATTCTCCGCGAGTTCGGCAAGAGAAGTGATAACGTCGGTCTGTGCTATTGCCCTTGCAGTATCGAAAAGTTTCTGCGATACTGCTGCAACCTTATTGCGCACATCGGTGAAGAGCTCATATTCAAGAGAGATACGCCTTGAAGATGCGCTAACGATCTTGTCCTCAAGCTCTTTGATCTGAGGCGTGATGTAACGCTCGTTATTGACCAGAGTCTGCTTTCTTACATATTCTTCCGGAACCTTGTCAGACTGGCTTCTCGGTATATCGATAAAGTATCCGAAAACCTTGTTGTAGCCGATCTTAAGCGTCTTGATCCCGGTCCTCTCGCGCTCGTTGTTTTCGAGCTGCATTATGTATTCTTTGGCATTCTTCGCAAGATCGTAAAGTTCGTCGCACTCGGCATTATAACCGCGCTTGATAATATCGCCTTCCTTAACGGTTACAGGTGCATCTTCATTGATCGACTTCTCGAGAAGATCAGCGATGTCTGTAAGAGGATCCATGGACATCTTGATCTCTTTGAACATGCCCTTCGAAAACTCTTCTAAGCCCTCTCTTACGAACGGGATCTTACGGAGCGAGTTCCTTAAAGATAAGAGATCTCTGGCGTTGCATGTGCCGAGCGAGACCTTACCTGCCAGACGCTCAATATCGTAGAGGCCGGACAAACCTTCCATAATCTGCTGGCGGGACATATATTTTTCTTTCGCTTCTTCAACGGCATCAAGCCTTCTGTTGATGGCCTTAACGGAGATCAGAGGTTCTTCGACCCATTTACGGAGAAGTCTCGCGCCCATTGAAGTCTTTGTGCGGTCAATAGCCCAAAGCAGAGAACCTTTCTTCTGCTTTGTCCTTATCGTTGCCGTAAGCTCCAGTCCGTTACGTGTTGCGATATCGAGTTCCATCGTATCGGAGATCTTATAGCATCTTACAACATCGAGATAAGTGACCTTGTCAGTCTGAGTTTCCTCAGCGTAAAGGATCAGCGCAGCGCATGCGCAGTACATCATCCCGGGATTTGTGAATAGCTTTGCATCCTGAACTGCCGCGCCGCTGTTCCTGAAAACGCTCTCCGAGAAATCTCTGTCGTTCCTCCTCGTAAGAGCAATGTCAGTACCGCTCCTGATGGCTTTAAGCTCAGGCGTTGATTCAAAATTGGAATTATAGATGATCTCCGAAGGAGAATACTTGCCGATGAGATTTATCAGGTGCTCGCCGTTATCAGTCAGAGTCAGCTGTGTTGCTTCGAAATCACCCGTCGAGATATCCGCACAGGCAACTCCGAACTGCGTACCAACGCAGTAGATACTCATGAGGAAGTTGTTCTTACGGTCTTCAAGTCCGCCTGATTCGGTGATCGTACCGGGAGTTAATATCTTGATAATGCCGCGCTTTACAAGTCCTGTGGCTACTGAAGGGTCTTCTAACTGCTCACAGATGGCAACCTTGTATCCTGCCTGGACAAGCCTGTTCGCATATGTTGAATAAGCGTGAAAAGGGATACCGCACATAGGAGCTCTGTATCCTGATCCGCAGTCTCTTCTGGTAAGTGCGAGTTCCAATATCTTTGCTGCCTTTACGGCATCGTCAAAGAACATCTCATAAAAGTCGCCTAATCTGTAGAGCAGGAATGAATCCTGGCACTTCGCCTTCATCTCGGCATAGTGCTGCATCATGGGCGAAAGCTCTTCCGGTTTTAAGTCAGAAAGGCTCATCGGGAACTGGCCGGCAGCTTTTACGTTATTCTCATCAAAACCGTTATTGTCAGTCACGGTTATTCTCCCTTCAGGCTGACGAGGATCCCGTCAACAGAATAAGGTCTTGCACGGTCTATACTGACCTCGCAGAGCCTGCCTTCGAGATAATCAGGGCCGATATCGATTCCGAGTTCTTCAGGAATCGTAAAGTTAACAAGATGATTTGTAATGGTCCTTCCGGAGAAGGTCATGTCACCTGCTTTGCTGATGCCTTCTATAAGGACTTCCATGGTCTTTCCGACCAGACGTGCATTGGATTCTTCAGCATAGCGGTTAGTATATTCCGTAAGTCTGCCGAAACGCTCAGTCACAATGTCCTGAGGAATCTGGTTCTCATATGTGGCAGCCTTCGTACCGGGTCTTGCAGAATACTGGAAAGTAAATGCAGCATCGAACTTAGCCTTCTCTACTGCCACCAGCGTCTCTTCAAAATCTTCATCGGTCTCACCGGGGAAACCTACGATAATGTCTGTAGTAAGTGAACCGCCTTCGACTTTGGACCTGAAAGTGTCTACGATCTCCTGGAATCTCTCGATGGTATAAGGCCTGTTCATGGCCTTAAGGACTGTGTTAGAGCCTGACTGCATAGCCAGGTGGAGATGCTTTTCGACGTTAGGTCTTGTTGCCATGATGTCGATCACTTCATCTGAGAGGTCCTTCGGATGTGAAGACATGAATCTTACTCTCGAGAACTCCTTAAAGTCAGATGCTGCTCTCAATATGTCAGCGAAGGTCTCTCCGCCCTCACCCTTATAGGAATTGACGTTCTGGCCAAGAAGCATAACTTCCTTGTAACCCTGAGCAGCAAGTCCTGCCAATTCACTGACGATCTCATTAAAGTTCCTGGACCGCTCTCTGCCTCTGGCATAAGGAACGATGCAGTAAGTGCAGAAATTGTTGCAGCCGTACATGATAGGCACGAGAGCCCTGAATTTTCTCTTGCGGTCGATCGGGAAAAAGTCGTCTTCCGCGATGTAGTCGTCAGCAGAGATATTTACGAGCTGCTTGTTCTTACGGATGGCATCTCTCATGAGTACCGGGAATCTGTGGAGCTGCTGGGGATCGAAAACGAGATCGACATAAGGATACGATTTCTTAATCCTCTCGACATTCTCTGGAACCTTCATCATGCAGCCGCCGACGGCGATAACAACATCGCGGTCATTCTTCTTCAGCGTCTTAAATACGCCAAGATTGCCGAAAAGGTGCCTGTCGGCATTCTCTCTGATCGAGCACGTGTTAAAGACAATGACGTCCGCGTCATCCAATTCTCCGCCGGACGAGGGAACAAGTCCCATTGAACCGAGCATGCCTGAGAGCTTCTCCGAATCGGATTCGTTGAGCTGGCAGCCGTATGTAAGGACATTGAAAGTCAGTTTTCTTCCTTTACGAGCTCCCAGAGATGAGAAATATTCGTAAAGTTCAGTAATAGCGGAATCGAATTCCTGTCTGTCTTTTTCTGTAGTCTTTATGATCGCCATTAGAAGCCCCTTTTCACAACCTTGCTAATTATACAGTAAATCACCCGTTATTTTTATTAAATTTATAGCCTGCCTTTGAATTTTGTTTTTTGACAGATTTGAATTAAAATGTATGGGTTAAAAACATAATGGGAGATTATATGACTATATTTGGCAAGAGAATAGCAGCAGCATTGGCGGCATTTATGCTCACCGTTACATCCGTCTGGACTTTCACGGGAGTCATTGTTTCAGCCGATGACACGGATAATCCGGATGACGGGATCGTAACTGCGAGCGAGCGCAAGACAGATCTTTTGAACGAGGTCCATGAAGATGCCCCGCAGATCTCAGCAGCTTCTTATGTCCTCTACGACGCGAACAGCGGCTCTATCCTCTTAGGTAACGAATACGATGTCCAGAAAGAACCGGCTTCCATGACAAAGGTCATGACAGTTCTTCTGGCACTTGAACGCCTTGAACCCGAACAGATCGTCACCATCACTCACGAGATGGCCACAGAGACGACCGCCATCCCTCCGGATTACGTAAGACTCAGCCTTCAGGAAGGTGAAGAGATCAGCGTAAGGGATCTGGTCTATGCTGCAGTCCTGAAATCTGCTAACGATGCAAGTCTCGTGCTCGGAATGTTCATGGGCGGGACCGAAGCGGAGTTCTGCGAGATGATGAATGCCAAGGCTGTTGAGATCGGCTGCCTTAATACGCACTTTTCTTCCGCATTCGGATTCTCAACGCCCGATAACGTTACAACACCTTACGACATGGCTCTCATCCTGAACGAAGCCGTAAGCAAGACCAACTATTCAGAGATCGCGAAGACCCTCAACTATACGATCAACGCGACAAATAAGTACAGCAGCGCCAGAAACATCTCCAACGGCAACAAGTTCATCAGCACGACAGATTTCGGCTATGAGTATTACATCGGAGGAAAGACCGGCTTCACCAACACGGCAGGTTACACGCTCTGCGCCGCAGCAAGAAAGAATAACAGAACACTCATCGGCTGCGTATTTAATTCCGCTGACGCAAACATCAGATACTCTGACCTCATCAAGCTCTTTGAATACGGCTTCTCGAACTTCACGACCGTAGAGATCACCGAAAGCGAGTATACTCCGCTGATAGACGAAGCCCGTCTTCAGATCGACGGCATCTTATCCGACACCAATCTCTATGTATCCGAACAGAGGGTCGTCCTTGATCCATTTATCACGACGACTTCTGCAAGAGCCCAGCTCGGAAGCACCAACAGAATCGACCTTTCACAGGCACTGGTCGACACCTCAGCCGAGGAACAGACGCTTGACATACCGCTGTGCAAGGTCTATTCAGACAAGACCTATCTCATAGGCACGATGGTAGTGGTCATTGAGAAAAAGGCAGGAGTTGTCGAGATCAACCCTGAAAAGAAGACGAACCTCACCAACGTCCGCAGCGTACTCATTACGTTTGCGGTCTTATCAGGACTTATCCTTCTTCTCGTTGTCGCATTGCTGATCTTCCGCGCGCGCATAATCAAGCGCAGAAGAGACGAAGTCACAAAGCGCGCGAATATGCTTTAATAATCAGGATTCCTGATTATTGCAGTCGTTACAGATCCCGTAGAAAACGGTACGCTTGGGATCGAGCACAAATCCGTGCTCTTTAGAAACATGCTCAAAAAACTCGTTGATCTCATCACAGCTTAAGTGGATGAGCCTTCCGCAGTTCTCGCATTTCATGTGATAGCACTTTCCGCTTGAACAGTGGTCAGTGCCGATATATTCATAACAGGCCGGTGATTTCTCATCGATGATATATTTGTTTACCAGTCCTTCGGAAGTAAGACGGTCAAGCCTTCTGTAGATGGTTGCCTGGCCGATATTAATACCCTTTGCCCTAAGATGGTCGGATATCTCCTGACTCGTAAAGTGAGATCCGGCATGTTCTTTAAGGAAATTCAGGATCTCGCATGACTGCTTTGTATTATAAGAACCGCTCTTAGTTCTGCCCATTATCTGTCTCCGATCAATATTCCTTCATCATTTTGTGATGTCTGACGCCGTCTATGATAAACACGAAAGAACCGAGCAGAACGAAAAGTATTCCGATACCAAATTCCTTAAGGCATGCAAGGGCGATCAAAGGTTCCGAAAGGAACTGATAAGCGCCGGATAAAGCCTGGTAATATTCTATCGCGTGGGCGACTTCACCATTTGCATACCAGTTCTGGTAAGCATAGTAAACATCTAATGTCAGACTGAAATAACTTGCGACCAGGAGCATGAAGATGGAGATCACAATGGAAAGGATAACCCCTTTAAGGCTCGCAGACTTGGCAAACAGCCTGTACCCTATTACAGCCCCTACAACGCAGGCTACGCCGCATATCTCGTGAAATATGTTGAAATAAAAAAGCAATACCCAAAGAGCGCCGCCAATAGTAGAAAGCAGCAATGCTCCCAGCATTCCTGCTGCAACATTCTCTTTTTGTTCCAGGATGTCTACACTCTCGCTCAAACGAATTACCCCGCATATCCGAATATGTTAAATCTTAAAATCAGCGTGGCAAAATGTCAATTTTCATATCTGTCAAAGCGTTTCCGGGACAGAAGATTAAGTTTCAGCCTTATCCTGAACCTCTTTCAAATATGCTTCCTTCTCAACGAGTATCTCACTGAGTCTTTGGGCGATCTTTGTCTGGTATTCATCCAATTGCGCATTATGCCGGCTTCTGAATTTAAGGATTATCCCGGGAAGACAGAAAGGCGAAATTATTAAAAATGCACCGGTAAACAGCACGATAAAAAACACTATGACTTCCTCAGTGCTGTCAGGAGCGACACCGCCTTGAAGCGATATATATAAGATAGATGTCAAAACCGCAAAAATTCCGGTTCCCACGAGCACCCCTTTACGCATTTTCTGAGAAAAAGGATCCTTGCTGAAATTGTTATCGGACCTTAAACCGTTGGACTGCGTATAGAGTTTCTTTTCCTCTTTGATAAGGTCGACCCACTTGGGATGCTGCTTTTCCACAGCTTTGTATGTGTTGATAAATTCCCCACAGAAAGTGCACATCATGCCGTTACTATCAGTATTCGCCATAACAGTCTTACCACACTTGTCACACTTGATCGGCAGCTGAGCCATGCTGACACCTCCTCAAGGAAATCTTATTTACAAAATCATTATATCATTCCAGGACTTCCTTTATCAGGCGTACTGCCTCAGCCACACCGCCTTCTGTGCGGATCTTTTCCGCGAGGATCTCAGCATTGCGCTTTTTCACTTCGTATTCACCGTTCATTTCGTTGATCGCCCTGATTATGTTCTCTTCGCTCAGATCTTTAGCCTTCAGCATCTTCGTCGATACATTGCACTTCTCAAGCTGCATGGCAAACCCCACCTGGTCGAGCACATGCGGAACGGGGATCGAAGGTATGCCGTATATCATCGCTGATGCCGTGGTTCCGAATCCGCAGTGATGTATAACGCATTTACCCTGTTTAAAGAGCCAGCTGTGCGGGACGCTTCCGCAGGCGATCATGGAATCAGGGAGTTCATAATCCTTTATGGTCTTTTGAAAACCCTGAATGACAGCTCTTTCGCCCGTCTTCTTAAATGCATTTACGAACATATCCAGTTTTGCTTTTTCGGATACGGCTTCAAAAGACATGGCTCCCAATGCAAGGATAAACGGCTTTTTGCCTGAATCCAAAAACGCCTTAAGTTTTTCATCAGGCACATAATCCCGGTCTTCTTCATACCAGTAGCCGGTAAGGATATTCTTCGCTTCCCAGTATTGGTTCCTTTCAAGAACATATTTCGAGATTGGTATGAGATTAAGCTTATCGGACATGATCTCATCAGCTGATTTAACAGGCTTTAGACCATATGCCTTTCTGATCTTGTTATACGGCTTTGCGACCTGCCCGGCGATCATCCCTCCGATAAGTTTATCCTTGATTTTCTGTGGCCTCAGCTTTTCCCCGATCATCTCGGTCTGAAGAGTGATATTTACCGTGGGGATACCGAGAACGCCCGCTTCGACTGCGCCTATCATGCTGTGAGTTACGATGATAAGATCCCTGCCCTTGCAGAGCTCATAAACTTCATTTGTTGCCCCCTGAATGATGCGCATGATGAAGTTCATGGTCTTAAGCATGCTGAGCATCTGATTGGAAGACTTTCCCCTTATCTCCGCTGCTTCCTTCTCTATGTCGATATCAGGTCCTATTGGCTCGAAATGAATGCCTGCTTCTTCGACCAGCCATCTCCAGCACGGATGGGAACCCAGGACTACATCAAACCCGTTTCTGATCAGTTCTTTTGACAGGAATATATATGGCTGCACGTCACCTCTCGTGCCCATTGTAAACATGGCGATCTTCTTCATCTCATGAAACCTTTCATAAGAGCATGAACTTCCTGCCTGTATGCGTTTTTGCGGGCTTCGGTAAGATCACCGTTCAGGAGGTATTTGAAAGTAAGCGTGGTCATGTACGAATAATAAATGTTGACCATCTGTTCTATATTCTCTTCGGGTATCACCCCTGCAGATGAAAGGCGCTTGATAATATTAAGTTGGATCTCATAAGGATCAGTAAACAGAGTCTTCTCATAGAGCACCCTGATCTCTTCGTTATGAAACTGCTCTATCATGAAAAGCCTGAGCATGAGATTGCAGAACGGGTCGAAAAGATAACTGTCCATCATATAGTTATCGGCAATGTCCTGTCCGATATCCCTGCCGTCATCGACAGGTTCACCGTTTATCTCATCTGCATGGCCTAAAAGTCCTTCAATGTGCGCATTAAACTTGGCGACCAGCGAATCCAGAATGTCCTTCTTGTTCTTGAAGTGGTAATAAAGCGTGCTCTCTTTTATCCCTACTTCTCCGCATATATCCCTGATCGAAACAGCCTCATATCCTCTGCCGGAAAACATGTGCAAAGCAACGTCAAGTATTTTTTCTTTTGTGGTCATAAAAACACCTCTAACGATTGTTAGACAGATTTTATCTAACAGTCGTTAGAGTGTCAATAAGCTTTTCAAGATAAGCTGTTCAGGATTATGTATACCTTGCGTAGTAAGTTATGTCGTTATTCAGAAGTCTGATGATCTCTGCTTTCTCTTCGTCAGTCAGATCTTCGGTCTGTATCTTCTTCTCAAAATCGGCATAGAGCTTCTCTGCTTCCTGTTTGTCACCAAGTCTCCTGGCAGCTACGAGCCTGAAAAAGGCTATGCTTCTTCTTATTCTGAGATAATGCTCGATGTTAACGGATTCTTTTCTCGCAGCAAAAGCCGTCACGATCCCTTCGCACCAGTCGCAGATCTTATAAGATTCTTCTTTATCCATGTTATACCAGCCGTAATCCTGGGCTATGGTATTGAGAAAACTCGAGACCAGATCGAAAAGCTTGACCGAATTGTCGGCAATATCGTTCTTCATCTTTTCGAATCCGTTTTCGAAGAATGTGAGTTCCATTCCGATCTTTTCCTGGATCATGCCAGTGGAAATGCTTGGAAGGACAGCTATATGCTCACGTGCATTGTCGTAATCCTTCATATGGATGTAGATCCAGGCAACGGCATTATGCGCTCTCTCAACGAGCAGCTTGTCACTGCAATGGCTGATCAGGTAAACGCCTTTGCGGACAGCATCCTTACAGATCGTCCGGATCTTTTCCTGATCATCCGGGAAACGGTTCTCCAGATCAGGATCAGCGTACATGCTGAGATTGGCAGTCTCCTGGACGTAATCCTTAATGATCTCAAAGCAGCCGGGATTAAGAGTCGTCTCTGTCGAGAGATATTCACAGACACGATACGTGGCCTTTGCCCTGTCATTCTCTTCGCTCCTGATCGTGCCGACCGTCTCTTTAACTCTGACTATGATCTCTTCATTCTCTGATATCGAATCGTATCCGAGAAGGGCATCAGTGCTTACTCCAAGAACCTGAGCGAGCGGAATGAGCATCAATACGTCCGGAAGTCCTGATCCTGATTCCCACTTGCTGATAGCCTGTGGAGTAATATTCAGGAGATCAGCCAGTTCCTCCTGAGTGAAGCCCTTATTCTTTCGATATGTCTTAATATTCTTACCAAGTGTTATACCCATATTGCGCTTGTGCCTCCTTCTGATAATGAATAATCAGAACATCTTTTACCTTCGTGCACGTCAGAATGTAATGCTCTTGAACTTAGCCAAATGATATCTTTGAAAAACTGCAAATACAAACAACTTACAGTTGAGAAGGACTCAACCGCCTGATCATTCCAGCGTCGCCCTTTGGCCATCCCGCTGTAATCAAACGTCTGACTTCATAATTATATTAAGATAGTTACACTAATCGGACAAACTCTTATATTTTTTTTGATATAATACATTTTGGGAAATTCTTATCGTCATGAAGGAACGGAGTATGAACAAACGGATAGCTGTATTTACCAACGGATTCAGCAACGAATTTATTGAACATGTAGTCACCGGCATTCAAAAGAAGGCCGCTGAAGACAGCGTTGATGTGTTCGTGTTCATTACTTACTGTGCTGTAGACGCTAACGAGCTGCAGAATAAATGCCAGCTTAACATATTCCATCTTCCTGATCCTGACACTTTCGACGGCGCAGTTATGCTGACCAATACTTATAACTTTCCTGATGAACAGGAACGTGTCTGCGCATGCTTCCAGAGAGCAGGCGTCCCGATGTTGTCTCTTGAGGTCGAGGTCCCCGATATGTCCTGCCTCAAGACCGAGAACTATAACGGTGTCCGGGATCTTGCCACACACCTTATCGAACATCACAATGCCAAGAAGATCCTCTATGTAGGCGGAATAGAAGAAAATATCGAGAACAAGATACGCCGGCAGGCGCTGATCGATGTTCTTGAAGAACACGGCTTAGAACTGTTTACCGAGTTCAAGTGCGATTTCGGATTCTATACGGCATTTCTTCAGATGAAATGGCATTTGGAAGCCGGCAAAGAGCTCCCTGATGCGATCGTCTGCGCAAATGACAATATGGCTTTGGGAATCAATTCGGCTCTGACGGAATTCGGTCTTTCCGTACCCGAGGATGTCCTCCTTACCGGCTTTGATATGTCAAAAGAGGGACAGCATACATTTCCCATCCTTGCGACGGTCTCCCGCGGCTGGGACGAATTCGGCGAAAAGGCTTATGAGAAACTGAAATACCAAATGGAACATCCGGATGAGCGTTTTACCGAAGAATACAAATCCTTTTTTGTCCCGTCTGAAAGCTGCGGATGCCCAGCTTCAAAAGAAGCTGTCGCAAACCGTTTCAGCACGATCAGGAATATTTCTTTTGAAACTCTTCAGAGGAACATTATCGATATGTTCTTCCAGCGCATGCAGATCCCGTTATCCATGGCTGAAAGAAAAGAGGACTTTTTCGAAAAAGGAATCAAAAGTACTAATGACATCCCCCAGCTGGGCAAGGATTACTGCGTGTGCACTGAACCAAAGTTCTTCGAACTTGACGATGAGCATTATCCTGAAAGGATAAGAGGATATAGTAAAAATATGGATGTCCTGTATGAGATGCGTGATGGAAAAAGACTGTCCTTAAGACAGTTCAACTCAAATGAACTCTATCCCGGTTATGTTCATGAGGAAGGAAAGTCCAACCTCTATATCTTTATTCCGTTGAACTACCTTAACTTCATTATCGGGTACTTCGCAATAAAGAATTCTCCTAAGCTTCTTTTCAATCTTGATCTTTCGCTGTTCACACTGAATATGAATGCACAGCTCTTCAGTATGCGCCGTCATATATTCTTAGAGAGAAAGAACCTTGAGCTTAAGAACATATACATGACTGACGCCCTTACGGGCATATATAACCGCATGGGATGCGAGAAGGTCATCTACGACTACATTACATCCAGAAAAGACCGGAACGAGAAGTCTATACTTGTTTTCGCCGACATCGACAGAATGAAGACGATAAACGACGTATACGGCCACCTCAACGGAGATTTTGCCATCAAGGCCACAGCTGAGGCATTCAAGACCTGTTCGCCTAAAGAATGGCTTTTTGGACGCTACGGCGGTGATGAATTCATCGCGGTCGGTCCATACCCGGATTCTGACTCCATCGATTCTCTGATAAGCCAGATATCCGAGTCCATGAGCAGCGAATTCAAATCTTTGAATCTTGCTTTCTTACTGCATGCAAGTATCGGTTACGCGGTCATTGAGCCCGGTGATAACCTCACCATCGATGACTACATCGACCGCGCCGACAAATACATGTATGCCGAGAAAGAAAAGTATCACAAGTATATCGACTCGTTAAATCAGCCTCAGGATCAGGGTTCTGACAACTGATCCCCTTCCCCGAGTTTCAGCAGGATCATTACTGTTGTAAATGTCATAAGGCCGTACTCTATCACATAACCGATACCCTCTGTAACTTCGATCCCCAAAGACCAGTCAGGGAATCCGAAGAACGCTTTCGGTATCCTTATTACGATGTCCCAGACCGCATGCATTATCATAAGAAGCGTAAGGTTACGAGAATAAAGGAATATCGCTGCCATAAACATTCCCCACAGGAAGCAGCTTACGACCTGCCACAGCGTCGAGAGAATATCCTGTCCATATAAAAAGTTAGGGGCGTGACTTAGGCCGAACAAAGCTCCGGAAATCAGGACAGTCTTGAACCTGTTACCTCTGGTATCGCATAAATACTTCAGAAGACCACACAGTATCAACACTCTTATGGCTTCCTCATAAAAACCGGTACCCACCTGTTGAATGCAGTTTAATGCGAACTCACCAGCAGCTCTGAAGGAATGAGCATTTGAAAACAACGGCTGAAGCAGGACTGAGATCAGGTACAGTATGAACGGGAACAGATAGATAAAGGTCTTACCCGAAAACCTGTTCGTGAAATACTCCCTTAAAGAATAAACGCTGCGATGTTTTTTATAATTTGCCTCTATCAGGAAAAGCGTCACGCCGCCAAAGAGAAATCTCAATGCGGAATCTGTGAGATAGAGTCTTACAACCCCGTCAAACAGCCCGAGTCTTAAGAAAATGAATTCGACGATATGAAATGCGTAGGTTATTACAACACCCTGGATCAAAGGAATCGCAATGCCCCTCTTCATTTCAGCTTTACTTTCCTGCAGACAGATCTGCCCTTCACTTGAAATCTCCATTATTTTTCCGCCTTTCTGCATTTTCATATCAGTTAGACGGACAGATCCGGAATTTGTTACAAAGTTTTTTGTATTCCGAAATTAATACGCGACGAGCAGTGAAACAACGCTTCAAACACTTCAAGTATTTCTGATTATTTGGCATATGTATGGATCAGACTTTCGATCAGCCACGCCAGCACGAAAACTGATGCATAAACTATTCCTAAGAAAAAACTTATAACCGCAACGGCCAAACCATCCAGTGAATAGTCTAATACTGCATAAACAAGTGTGGCAGACATAGCCACCGAGCATACCACGCCGGCGATATCGGTTACTTTGGAAATCTTCGGAAACTCTTTACGGACGTCCTTTCTCTTCTTAAACGTTATCAGAAAAGATATCAGGAGGACGCAGGCGATACCTGTCACAAGATAACCGAATCTGTTATTGCAAACCCTGATAGTCCTTCCGATGATCGTAGTGTGATCCTTTATTTCCTGTTCGCTAACCGCTGTTTTAAAGTATTCGCCGTTTCTTAAGATGACAGTGACCGTATCACCCTCTTTGTAAGTGTCGGGAACAATTACCGAATCTTCCCTGCCGTTGATATCGGTCTTAAAACACAGGAAACCTTCAGGGTAGCTGCGTGTCTCAGTCTTCAACACGACTTCCTGATAAGTCATCCTGTCTTTGAATTCAGCTGCCAGCGCCGTGACGAGCATAAGTAAGAACGGGATAAGCATCCATGTAGCAACCAGCTTTAAGCCGTAAGCAAACTTAACCGGTCCTCTGATCATAATGCGCCTCCCCAATAATCACCTGAACTGACCATCATGTCGGTAGCAGCCCCAAATCCGCAAGATTATTGTCGATGTAATCAGTCATCGGTTTCTTTCTTACCTCAGAGTCATTGCCTTCATACCAATCAGCGCACTCAGACAGACCTTCTTTCAGGTCCTTGGTAACAGGCATGAGCTTTTGCATCTTACTGACATCGAGATAGTACTCGTAGTTATAGAAACTGAAATAAAGCCTCTGCTCGATATTTTTTCTTACCTCTACGAACTCAGGCTCTTTCCCGAGGCACTCATAACAGGCACAGACCCATTCTCTTACAGTAACAGAAGAAGCGTTGCCAACGTTCATGATATGCCCGTCAGGCTTTTCACTTATGATGATCTCCATCAGCCTGCAGAGATCTTCGACATGGAAAAACTGGAGTTTCATACTGCCGTCGCCCGGAAGATAGAACTTGCGGTCTTTTTTTGCGCAGTCGAAAACAAAGGCTTCACGGTAGACATTATTCATCGGTCCGTAAAGATAAGGCGGTCTTAAGATATACGCGTCAGGAACCCTTTCAAGGAGCGCCTTTTCCGCAGCTATCTTGTCTGTACCGTACTTTCCCCAGAATTTATTCTCGGAAAGGCTGCTCTCCTCTTTAAAAGGCTGAGCCTCTGTCTCAGGATATACGGCGCTGGAACTGATAAAGATATAAGTTCCGTAAGATCCGAGCCCGTCCAATAAGTCATTGATATCGTTTGCGTTATACGAAGTAATATCAAGCACAGCATCGAAAGTATGTGACTTAAGAACGCTGCCAAGCTCATGCCTGTCGCCCCTGATCAGAGTAACGCCCGGAACCTGTTCTTTGGTCCCGCGGTTAAGGACATACACATCAAATCCGCGCTCCGTAAAATACTTTGCTGCATACTTGCTTACAAAAGTCGTTCCACCAGTAATAAGAATCTTCATGTCATCACCCTGTCCCACAACTGGACTTCAACGTAAGCATATTTTCCTAATGACTTTTGAAAGTATTCTTCGGTCGAGCCACCGCATTCCATAATGCCTTCTATAAGCATCGTTTTGGTAAGAACGGAAGGCGTCTCTCCGTGGATCAGAAGCGCGCAGCTGTCGCCGAGCGTAAAGCTCACCTGGTCATCAGGGATGTCCGAGAGATCTAATACGATCTTGTCATTGGTATCAAACCACTTGCGCAGATATTCACACTCGCCGATCACAAAAGAATACGGATGCAAGAGCTTAGGTTTTCCGCCAAGCTTAACGAATTCTTCACGGACAAATTCATCGGCTCTTTTACGTGCCGGATAGTAATTAACAAAATCCGCAAACCTTCCGAAACTAGTAGTATCAGGATGCTTTTCAGCTAATTCTGCGGCAACCCTGAACGCTTCCTCCTCAGGAAGGTTCATTATGTTTTTCCAGGGATCCGTCCCGGGGAAAAAGTAATGCGTGATAAAGAGTTTATCCATATTTATATATTCCCCCTAAAGGATGCATTACAACCTTGGGACAACTTTCCGCAACAATAGCACGTGCTGCAGTCAGAACCGCAGCAGCTGATAAGATCGTTATTTGTCATTGTCTTTTACCTCGTTCACTTATAGTTTATCAGACCATTTTCGCGGATCTCATTCAATTGTTCTGCGCTTAATGTTCCGGACTGGTAAAGCTTCAGATATTCATTTTCGACAGAGCTGTCAAATATCAGGAGGTCATCCGTATTTATAGTTACCCTGACGCCATTCTCATAAAGCTTCTTTATGGGATGATCCTTATAATCTTTAGCATAACCGAGCATTACGTTACTGCTGGGGCAAACATTTAATTGGATCCTGTTATCTGCCAGAAATCTCATGACCTCATCTGATTCAGCAGCATGTATTCCGTGATGCACTTCATCGAGTTCCAAAACTTCGACTGCACGTCTTACGTCATCGGCTGTACCGCTCTCGCCGACATGCATTCTCTTGACCAGCCTGTATTCTCCGGCTTTTCTGTATAAAGGCAGAAAAGCTTCAAAAGGCCTTATCCCCTCACCGCCGCATACATCGATCGACTTGAAAAAGCCAGACGAGATATACCCGTCCATCCTGCCTGCTTCAAGATCAATGTCACACATGGAAACATACGTGATCTCCGGCTCGAATACGCTATCGGGGATATACTTCTGATAAAAGGTATCAATCAGTTTCCTGAAATTATCCATACCGCCGACGAGATCTATCTCAGCGGCTCCGAAGTTCATCGCAAGCCTTTTTATGTTATTGCGTTGAGCTTCTGCAAAAGCACCTTCCCATCTGAGGACGATTCCTTCACTTCCGCTGCAGAAAGGCTTGATCTCACTTGTAAACCATTCCTGCATGCCCATGAGTCCGTCAAATCTCTCCGGCGGACCGGCAAGTTTACGATTAATGCGTTCCTCAAGCCACGCTCTCCTGCATGCTTTTGTGGAGTGGCTGTGGATATCGCTCTTGGGAACCTTAAGGAGCTCCTGCACATCACCGTTTATCAGCGCTTTGCAAAATACATCATTCATAAGATCAGATCTCTTCAATAACCGACGTACCGTCTTCGCCGGTCGTCCATTTCCACTTCTCGTTGAACCTTATCTTTCCGTTCCCGATCTGAGGTTCGGAATCGCATGAACCGGTGCGCAATTCACCATCTTTGTTTATGTGCTGATAGTTAAAATGCAGATTGTGCTTTTCATCCATCGTGCCTATCAGAAATCCTTTTACGATGCTTCCGCCCGAGTATTCGGCCCATATAACGTTACCCTTCTGGTGATAGCAGAAGACTGTCTGTTCTGACACTTCGCCTGATCCGGAATTCTCGACAGCAGTGAAAAACCTGTCATCGACTGAGAATACATCTTCACCATCAGCAAAGAAGTTCTTTCCCTTTTCATATGCCTTTTCAAGATTGCTGTCCCAGTTATTTTCGCGTGTTTCCTTCTCCCTTGATGTTCCGTCGAAAACGACGAATTCCATCTGCTTTGCGCGGTTAAAGAGCCTGTCACCGAACATGACTTTTTTCATGCCCGCAAGAAGTCCGAACTGCTCAAGCTTTTCGATCGGATTTCCCGCAGAACAAAGGATCATGGCCTTGTCCATCATCTTCATCTTCTTGTCGCCGTATGCAAATCCGTATGACCACACACGGTCAAACCATCCGACGAGTTTTGCAGGCGCTTCAGTCCAGAAGACAGGATAGATAAATGCGATCGCATCTGCAGAGTTGATCTTCTCGTGTTCAGCGAGAACATCTTCTTCAGCAAAAGGCGTATTCTTATAGTTCGCATCCCTTAAGTACTGGTCCTCTGTTATGTCAGATTTGAAATCCATCGCATAAAGATCTGACATGACATACTCGTTTCCGCCGTCTGTAATTCCCTTTATAAAAGCATCACGGATATTCCTGGTAAATGAATCCTCCGAAGGGTGACAATAAACAATAAACACTTTCATTTCAATCCCTCCCGAAATCAGACCAGATCATTCTGGAATCTTGAAAGATGCTCATACGGAAGAATTAACCGTCCTCTGTATAAGCCGCACCCGTCGTTGATCAGAGTATTATCCGCAGCGCCGAACATGTTTACATCAACCTTGCTCAGGTCGAGTTTCTGAAGCATCATGCCGCGCTCAAAAGCGTTATCAAAAAATGCATTCACTCCATATGGAATCGTCTCACGGCGTGCACGTTCATTCTCCTGACGCTTCTCATAACCAAGGTGATTAGCAGGTCCTATCTCCGCATTATCGTCCATCTCTTTTGTCCTGATCTGGACTTCTATATTGCTTCTTGAAGTGTTGTCGAAAAATGCGATATGCAGAGAGCGGTAATCGAAGCTTTTAGGCGCCATAATGTAGTCGCGGTAGTACTGTCTGTACCGTTCATCGATCTTTTCACTCTGTGCGTCCAATCCTGATAATTCGGGAGCAAAGCCACGTTCTTCAAGAAAGCCCGGGAGTGCATTTGCGATCTCATACAGATATTTGAGTTCAATTTCTTCCCTGCTCTCATCGGGACCGATATGGCACTTCGGCATGGAAATAACGATCCTGTATGCAATAAGATCCTTGATGCGTCTTATCTGTTCCTTGATCTCGGTCTCCGGAGGGAACTTACCCGTGAGCGAATAGTAATCATAGATGAACTCGACTATATTGCCGTTGATCTTTTCTTCGAGGCGTATGAGCGATTTGATCCTGCCCTTAAAAGTAAAAGCAAGAAACGGATATCTCTCGGTCATGTATTTGTAGAATTCGCGGATAGTCTGTGACTGCAGAGTCAGGAATTCATTATGCTCAAGGAGCTCTATCATCTGTATGAGGCAATTGCTGTGAGCAAGATCAACACCGTTGCCGCTTAAGACCGCACTCTCTTTAAGATCATGCGAATAGCAGTGAAGGATCTTGGCAACCGTGTCCCCGTTATATAAGTAATCATTAAGCGATATCATGTGTCACTCTCCGAAGTCCGAATATTAAACAGGACCATTATATCGCATAGTCTGTATTATTTTATAAACGCTATTCCTGTACGAGTTTTAACTGGAATACCGGTACCGCACCAATATCCACAACCTTGTAATCATTAAGCCTCTTGCCCTGTTTCCAGATAAAATGCGGTATGTTGATCATCTCGACAATGCTTCTGCTGATATCCGCGCGGTCCAAAAGACCAATCAGTTCCGAATAACTCTTCTGGATATCTGCTATCGCATCATACCTAAGCTGGGCATTATCCACACTTACTCTTAAAAGATAAGGATCATCGTTATTTGCGCTAAGTGAGAAAAGCCTCATAAAATCATTGTAACCGTAGAAATTATACTTGACCGACTCCACATACATGCCCAGGTCGGAAACCCCCATGAACAGAAGAGAATCACTGACAGAACCCTTTTTCGCATTCGCATCAAAAAGACTGATAAGGCCGCCAAGTACCGGGGCAGCTATCCTGAGCTTATCGATCTGCTTTTTCTCCCAGTCCTCAGGCCATTCGAAACGGACTTCTTTATCACCCATGAAAGCCGTCTCAAACACTGTAGCCTTAGAGGAAGGCATTCTTACCGAATTGAGCATAAAGCATCCTGAAAAAGCATATTGGCCTATCTCTTCAGCAGAGAAAGGAATCTCTATTCTTTCAAGACAGACACAGTCAGAAAAAGCATAACTTCCGATCTTCTTCAGAGAGTCAGGAAAGCGGATCACCTTGAGATTATCACAGCCCGAAAAAGCATTATCGCCTATTTCTATTAAGGAATCAGGCAGGATGACCTCTTCAATTTCCTTGTTGTCCTCAAAGGCTTTACTGCCGATGGCAGTAACATCACCGGGGATCACGACGCTTCGCGATTCGCCGTTATATCGTTTCAAAACGCCTTCATCTGATATAAATTCTTCAATGGAAAGTGCTTTCCCGAGTTCACTTTCAGAACTGAAGATTATCTTAATGTAATTCTGAACGATGGCATCGTGAACGATGAAAGGCTTGCCGCAGCTGCTGCAGATCGCAGCGCTGTCATCCGAGTCTATTTTCAATCCTGTTCCACACGAAGGACATTCCAATGGAATAAGCGGCATATGTTCATTCCTCTCTCATAAGTAATGCCACGAGATCCGAATCCTCGTAGCGGTTGTGACCTGGCCTGCTTTTCTTATACTTCCAGCATATGATGGCTTCATCTAAAGAACGGCCTTTATTCGCCTCAAAGAAGTCTCTTATGTATGTATTGTATTCAAACTGCTTATCAATTACAGTCCTGCCGGTTTTCTTTTCCGCCATGATATCGCGATATGCATCGACAGCATCTTTGTATGTCTTACCGGCATTAGCTTTTAGCCATTTCTGGAATGCCACGTTAAACGAGAAAGAATCACCTATCTGTTCCTTAAAGAAAGCTCTGTGGACTTCAGAACATACGATACCGGGTTCTATAAGGCTGTCTAAAGTGATGCTTGTGATTTTCGAACATGTCCGTCTGACCTTAGGAGCGGAAATTACCTTCCCTGTATCCAGATAATGGGCGATCCTTTCTGTCAGCCCGGTTTTCGAGCCTGATGCGGGAATTCCGTTAGCCTTGCAAAATTCCGTCAGTTCTTCTTTAAGCCAATACCATTTGAGAAATGACTTGCTGTCGAGATTCTTATTAAGAACGGGTCTGCCTTCAGTATTCATAAATGATTAACCTGTCTTAATCTGCAACCGGAGCTGTAGTGTCGGAATAATCCGGAGGCTCTACGCTGACACAGCCTTCGAGACCACAGGAAGCAAAGAAGATGCCAGATATCGTAAAGGCACATATAGATAAACAGATATTCCTAATTGTCTTAACCATAATCCGTAACCGTCTTATTCTTTATGCCCGATATAAATACCCTTAGTCTGTTCCGGACATTAATACTGCTTGATATCGAAAACCAGTTTCTCGCCGTCAAAAACTGAATAGTTAACCATAACTGACGGATAGTTATCTTTATCGAACTGCTGGCAGGAATACCAGGGGCCTTCGCCTACACTTCCCGCATCGACCTTTTCGAACTCGAAAACAGGCGCAGCTGTCTGCTCCCACTCATAAGCTTCGAAAAGTCTTTCTGCCTCTTCATCGGTAAGATAAACGATCCCTCTGAATCTGTATTCAGTAGGTCCTATTGAACGTCCGCCCCAGTCAAAATATACCTGCTCATAGATTGCATGGTCATAATCCTGTACGGCATCCATATAGTTTTCCATGATCCAGGAATTGTTAAATAGATCAACGACCTGTTCAGGATTGTTCCTGTCCTTTTTGCAAGCCGTAAGAAATAAACAAGACAGTGCCATACAGATAAGCATGATAGGGCACAGTATTCTTTTGTTAAAACCCTTCATTTCAAGATCACTCCTCAGAATATGCTATGCCGTCAACCTGGAACATCAGGCCGTCCTCGCCGCCGACATGTGCAAAATTAGTCTGAATAGACTTTCTGACGGGATATCTGCCATTAAAGCGTACTTTTATAACTCTCTCCATGACAGGAATATTCCATACATCTCTGAACAGGCAGTCCATCTGGATAACATTCGCCAGTGAAAGACCGGCAAGCTCAAGTCTTCTCTCCATGTCATCAAAGGCACCGTTTACCTGCTCCTCGATCGTACCGCCGACATTGCCAACACAGTAGCTGAGATAATAGAAATTGCCCGCCTTTATCATTCCGGAATGGGCGAACTCCTCATTAACATCATATCTCCTGATACCTTTGACATCATCGCAATAAATCTCATCAATCGCGCTGATTATCTCATCCTGATTTGCAAGCTTCAGCTCGATGTCATCACCAAATACACTCTTCAGCTCTGCACATTTCTCATCCAATGCAAGATCAGTAACGATAACAAGCTTGCCATCATCAAATCTTAACGGAACACTGCAAAGATTAAGAGACGTATCTCTGTCCGAACGCTTTACCGCCTCCGGATCGAATGAACAACAGTCAAGCACAATAAAAGGAATACCAAGTATCGCAGATGCAAATCTGATTGCGTCAAAACGAGGCAACAGATTCTCGTTTACAAACACCTTTTCAAGAGTAATTCCTTTACTCTCATCTACCATGGGCATGCATTCATCGCATTCGGCCTGGCTGATAAAGCCGTTTTCTAATACATATGAAGCATACTTCTTATTGAATTCTTCAAAAGTCACCAGATACCTCCGAATAGTACAATCTATGTTTCGCAATTATTTCTCAATTTGATTGCATCTCATGCTCATAGATTATAACAATTATTCAGGTATTTACCTTGTTATCTTTGAGGCACTTACTTAACATATCTGATCTCTCGTTTGTTCCATCTTTTAAATATCTTCTCTTTTCCATCAGACCGGTAATCGTTCTTTTCATAAAAACCGGTCCCGATATCGTTTTCTTCCAATACCCAGACAACGAATTGCGTGCAGCCCCTGTCTCTGCCTTTCTGCTCAAAAAAGCGCAGCATTTCAGAACCTGCGCCCATTCTCAGATATTCAGGATCGACATATATAAAATGCAGTTCGAAGGCATCCTTTTTATCTTCGTCTTCACACATGCCTATACCCATCATGCCCTTTATGAGGCCCGTATCAGGGTCTTCATTAACATATACTTCAAACCGCTTTTCGGATATCCAATAACTGTGAACCGGGATGCGTTTCTCTAATGACAGGTCTTCTTCCAACAAATCTTCCGAAAGTATATTTTTATATGCAAATCTGCTGCTGATGACTTCGATCTCCGCGGTCCTGGCAGCATCATTTAGCGTAGCTTCACGAATCATTTCACATTCTCCTCATTTATACAGCCTTTGATCTTTTTCCTGAATAATACATCCAACAGCTGTTCCACAGAAGTACAGTTGTATGTTGCCAATCCTTTGGCATCACATTCCCCTTTTTTATTGAGCCATGCTGACTTTATTCCGGCGTTATGGGCACCGGTCACATCTGTCTCATACATATCGCCGATAAAGATAATGTTCTCCCTGACTTCTGAAGGATTGTCATTCAAAGCTGTGCATACCGCCAGTTCAAAGAATTCTTTACATGGCTATATCTTTCCGTAATCTGCACTTGACCACAGTTTTTTGAAGTACTTTCCTATTCCAAACCGGTTAAGGATTTCCATTAGTGCTTCTGCTCTGAAACCGCTGTTCGAAAGCACATACATAGGGATGTTATTTCTATCGCATTCAGCAAGAATTTTCCCAATCACGGGATCAAGTTCGAAGTCATTGCAAAGCATAAGGAAATCTGCTTCTTCTGCAGCATCCATCGACAACTTGTCCCCTCCGAATCTCTTTGCAAAAAGCGGCAATTCTTCTACAAACGGGTATTCTTCCCCCTCTGCGTGTTTAGATAAGAGCACCTTAAATAATTCTTCGCCGTACTCTTTCATATCTTCGAAACAGCATTTGTCTTGATAATATCTCTCCCAAAACGGCTTTAGGCCGCGGTTAAAGTCAATGCTCCTGCTGTTAAGAAGTGTTTCAAAATAATCAAAAATGAGAATCACTGCCGTTCACCCTTTACTGAAAATGATCAACACTTCGACATGGCGTAAAGATATTCTCCGGAGGAAACGCCTGTTTTAGGATAGTATCTTGTCCCTTTATCATCAACCAGTATCATGCCGATCTTTCTCATGACCTTCTCGGAAGCCTGGTTCCGGCTGTCGCAGTGCGCCTGTATCTTTTCTGCATGCAGTTCTTCAAAAGCATAATCAACAAGGGCTTTTGCCGCTTCAGTGGCATATCCTTTCCCACGCCGGTCCTGGCGAATGGTCCAACCGATCTCATAGATACCGGCAGCCACAGATTCCAAATTAACGCCGCCAATGATCTCTCCGTTTAAGAGGACAACAAATTCCATATCTTCCGGTTCATCTTTTGCCCATTCAGATACTGCAAATTCAACGAACTTCTCTGTTTCTTCAATTGTCTCGTTGGGAAGAAACATCATCATATCGATCGAAGGATCGCCTGCATATCTGTGAACAGCTTCACAGTCGTCTTTTTCTATAGGTCTGATTTCTAATCTTTCTGTGGTAATAAGGCGTTTCATAGTTTCATTTACCTTTTTTCCTGCTTAATCATATCAACTCGGAAAGAGAGCGGATCTTCATATATGGAGTATCAACATCAGATGAGGGATTAGCTGCGATCAGCACAGGTGTAATTCCAAGTTCCGCAGCCCCGGCAAGACAGATTGGACTGTCATCAATAAAAACAGTGTCTTTAGCTTCGCACCCGCATTTCTGCAAAGCATCCAGATACATCAGTCTGTCGGGCTTAAATACCCCCAAAGAGAAACTGTATGTAGCAAAAGAAAAGAATTGCAGCACGTCCAGCGCGCGAAGCTGGTTTTCGATACTTGGCCATGTGTCTGAAATAATACCAAGACGGTGCGTCATGCTAAGAGTCTTGATCACATTTCTCGCATCCGGATAAATGATATAGTTATCCATGTTATATGTCCGGTCTCTTGCTATAGAAGTTATCTCATCTTCAGTAAGATTCAGCTTTAAAAGCTCGGATATAATGCGGTAATACTGATAAAACTGTTCTGCTTCTTCCTCTTCCGTCAGGATATGATGTTCCTTTTCCAGATATTCCGCACCTGTTTCTCTTGCTTTGATTATCTGAGTCTCAGCACACTGCTTCAGACATTCTCCGGCTATCTCATAAAAGCGTTTTGTAAACATCCAGTCTCCGGAAGCCGGATAATCGATCGTATACCCGACATCGAAAAAAATTACTGATTTGTCTAAAAGGATCTTTTGCATATCAATATCCTGCTTAAGATTAAAGCTCTAATCCTTTCATAAGACTCTTCATGCTGCTCGCGACATCATTACCTGCGCCAATATAAGGAGATAATTCGATCAGATACAAATTACCGTATTCTTCGGTCTTAATGACCATATTAAGCGTGTAATATGACCCTGTTGCGCCGACATGTCCATAGCAGTTCTCATATCCTGCGATTTCCTGCCATCCGCATCCGTACCCCATATCCAGACTGAACATTTCAGCCATAGAATCAGCGTTAATCAGCTTTCCGCTTAAGAGAGCGTTATCAAATGCAGCCATATCCGCGGCACATGAATGGATGTCTCCTGCTCCGCGTCCTGATATGGGACACATGAAATACCCATCCGGGAACACTCCGTTTATATCAAATGAATAATATCCGAAAGGCGGCTCTTCAGGCACACTGGTAACGTCTCCTAAAGCCATGCTGCTCGAATGCTCCATTCCGCACACATCGAAAATGTTCTTTTTAATGTAATCACAGTACTTTTCACCGGTTACTTTTTCGATAACCATCGCAAGCAAGGTATACCCTGTATTGCTGTATAGAGATTGTGTTCCCGGTTCAAACTCGAGTTCATGCGTGTTTAAAGCTTTGATCAGCTCCTCATCAGAGAAGCCGTCGTTATAGTATTTTTTGAAAAGTTCATAATCCATCTGCTCTTCTACAGAAAAGAATTCACGCTGAATACCGGATTTCATATGAATGATCTGGCGCAGTGTCAGATCTTTGCCTTTTTCATACTCTGGGATATAAGAACCCAATTTATCATCAAGAGACAGTTTTCCCCGCTCGCAAAGCTGCAAAACCGCTGTTGCAGTAAATGTCTTGGTAACGGAACCTATCTCATATGTTGTATATGCATTTCGCTTAGTTTTTCCATCCGTCTCGGTCCTGTCAGAACCACCGATAAAAATGACCTTCTCATCAGAAGCAAGCAAGACCACACCGCCTTTGCTCCTTAAATTCTCTGATTCGCTTTTAAGTATCTCAGCTAACTTCTTGAGTTCATCGTCATCTGTCGACCACGAATTGTCAGACTCGTCGTATATAAGCCCTTTGCTGACGTTTTTATAATCAATGCCACCGCTTTTTAAATTAGTGCAACCGGACATCGACAGAAAATATGCCGATAAAAGAACGGCTGCTATTACACGTATTCCTTTTATTCCCATAACAATAATCCCACGCTGTATATAACCCTGTCAGGTACAGCTGTTATTGGCCAAAAGTGCCATAACCGGATACAGCCTCGTCTATGGTCATTGAACCGGTTCCGACCGCATAAACAGCCAGTCTCATCTGCTGTACAGCGTCATCTGACAAACCCATCTCTTCAGGAGAAAGGATGCGTGATTCAGGAACAGCTCCGAATGCTGCATACATGCTGTTGAAAGACAGATCTTTTGTAGGCGACATAAGGCCTTTCTTCTGTGCCATATTATTCAGTTCTGCTGAAGTGACCAGGAACCTCATAAACTCATTTGCCATTTCCAGGTTCTTGCTGTCTTTATTGACCGAGAACTGAAGATTCGACATATCAAGGAAAATAGCACCGTCATCTGACATCGGGATCGGAACGAAAGTAAAATCAAAAGGATTGGCAATATAAGCCTCCGAACGGCTCTTACGTTTCTCTGTACCTGAAACAGTATCGCCTGAAGCAGTCATCATCGGCACATCGCCTTCAAAGAAGCGGAGAATAACTGCTTCATAGTTGTTCTCAATACCATCACAGGCAGCGATATCAACACATCCGTCATTCATGAATTGCAGAGTCTTCTCCAGAGTAGGACGCATATACTCGCCGGCTGAAGGATCAAGGGAATTGAGTTTATTTACAGCCTCTTTATCCTGTGCTACTGTTCCGCAGAAATAAGGATACATCGACAGAGTGAAAAGCGATGTTTTTTCTTCTTTGGAAAAGCCCATCAAAGGGTTCTCATAACCTTTTTCGCGGAATGCATTGCATACTTCGACCAATTCCTTATATGTCGTGGGAACTTTAAGTCCTTCTTTCTTAAAAAGGTCGTTGTTAACGAGCATGCCGTATGTGTTAGAGAAAACCGGGACCATCGGAAGTGTACCGTCATCTGTCTTCAGGATGATATTACCTCGGAGGCAGTTAAGATCTAGTCCAAGAGACGGATCAGCAAGGTTCTCTGCATGATCTATCGAAGACTGATACTGTTCACGTCCATACATCCAGGAATAGTTAACATAAATGTCAGGCGCATCATTTCCGTTAAGGACCGTACCGATCATGTTGTTATAGTCATCGATTTTCGTATACGTCAGTTCAACATTGGGATAGAACTCGTTGAAGCGGTCAAATTCAGCCTCAAGAGCCTCAAAGTTATCATATCCTCCGGCGACATTGATCTGGCACTTCACAGTAGTATCGAGAGATGGTTTAAACACCTGATCCTTTGATGAATCCGGCTTTGCCGAACCGCATGAGGCAAGTTCTACCACCATCAGCGCAGACAACAATATACTCACTATCTTTTTCATGTTTGTTTCCTTCCTTCCCTGATCCTTCGTATCTCCTTGATAACAAGCTTAATGTCGATGGGTTTTGCAATATGTCCGTTCATACCTGCATTCAGGCATTCTGTAACGTTTTCAGAGAAAGCATCTGCCGTCATGGCAACTATCGGAATAGAAGCAGCCCACGGCTCCGGTAACTTACGGATAGTCCTGGTTGCGTCAAGGCCGTTCATCTCCGGCATCTGTACGTCCATGAAGATCAGTTCATATTGTCCTTCTTCAGCCGCAGATACCTTGTCCACACAGACCCGTCCGTTTTCCGCACGCTCGGTAGTGATGCCGAACATGGCAAGCATGGCCGATACGATCTCCCAGTTGATGTCATTATCTTCAGCCACAAGAATGTTCATTCCCTGCAGATCGGAATAATCATCCTCCGGCTCGATAGAGGTGGACTCTTTTCCGATAAGGTCATTGATCTTATCGTAAAGCGTAGAACGGAACAGCGGTTTGCTTACGAAACCATTAGCGCCTGCTTCTTTTGCTTTTTCCTCAATATCTGACCAGTCATAAGCGGAGATGAGCAATATCGGCGTTTTAGTGTCTATCTCCGAACGGATCCGGTTGATCGTTCCAATACCATCTATCTCCGGCATCTTCCAGTCAACAATGATGACATCGTAATTCCGTCCTTCAAGATGTCTGTGCTCGATCATTCCGAGAGCTTCCAATCCGCTTCTGGCCTGCTCAGTTGACGCTCCCAAAGACTCAAGCGTATCAACTGCCGTCTTAAGCATTACTTCATCGTCATCAACGATCAGGACATCAACGGGTTCAAGCTTCATTTCCTCACGCTGTCTCTCAGCAACAGGAATATCCAATATGACAGTAAATGTCGTACCTTTTCCCTGCTCGCTCTGACAATCGATCGTACCGTTCATCAGTTCGACCATCTGCTTTGTAATGGCAAGACCAAGCCCTGTTCCCTGAATGCTGTTAACTCGGCTGTCTATCTGGCGCGAAAAAGGCTGATACATGTTTTCGATGAATTCCGGACTCATACCGATACCGGTATCTGCCACGATGTAGATCAGGCGAACACATCCTGATTTCAGACTGTCCTCTTCTCGCATATCAACGCTTATACGCCCGCCGGGTTCCGTATACTTGATAGCATTTGAGAGAATATTGATATAGATCTGGTTCAGTCGGAGCTGGTCTGCATACAGGTATTCCTTTTCCATCTGGTTTATGTGGAAACTGAATTCAAGATTCTTTTCCTTGATCATCGGCTGCGAGATATTTACGAGGTTCTCAACCGTTTCGACAATAGAAAATGTCAGCGGACTGAGTTTCAGCTTTCCGCTCTCAACTTTCGAAATATCAAGGATATCGTTAATAAGTGTCAGCAGATGGTTGCCGGCAAGACTGATCTTACGCAGACTCTCCCCGGTCGATTCAACATCTCCTAGGTTTTTCTCGGCAATTGCCGTTAGACCAATGATCGCATTCATAGGCGTTCTTATGTCGTGGGACATCGTTGAAAGGAAATCAGTCTTCGCTTTATTGGCTGATTCAGCTTCCCTTGCAGTAATCTGAAGCCTCTTGTTAAGGAAAAGCACGTGGAACAGGTCAAAGACAAACAGGATCAGCAGTCCTACTGAAACGACTCCGAACAGGATCCAGTTCTCTTTATCCACATCAAGATCGCTCGCGGGAATGAATCCCAGCAATGTCCATCCGTATGTGGCATCCACAGGAGTAAAGGCAAGAATGCACTCTTCTCCGTGAGAGTTAAGCATCGAGATCGAACCCGTAGATGATGTTATTCTTCCGAACAGCTCGTTTGCTGATTCAGGTTCTGTCGGATTATAAGATTTGTAAAACTCGAAAAAGTTGGAATTTTTGAAGCTGGATCCCTTGAGAATATAATTACCGTCTGCATCGATCATCGACAGCTCTGCATTAACAAGTTCTGACTGTGGGAAGATCCATTTCTGCTCAAGTTCCGAGATGGGAACTATACGCATCAGGATAGCATCTCTGGAAGCGCCGCTCTCAGGATCATACAATGCAACCTTATTGCAAAATGCCAGAGACTGCTCTCCGTTCATCGGATTTGTGTAGGCGCGGGTGATCTTAATGGAATTTCCTATATCGTCATCCAGGTTCATGTTATCCAGAACGTTTACGCGCCCATATGAGACCGAATAACTATCGGCTGTACCTTGTTTGGGGCGTGTTGAAAGTCCTGAAAGCGAATCCACGAAAACCAAATGTGCAGAAGTGTTCGCCAGCACATGGGAAGAGCGTATATATTCGGCCGCATCATCTATGGTCATGGTCTGGGTATTGATATAGCGGGCCCATACATCACAGATCCTCTGCTCACCTTCGAGATAATTCTGCGTAACCTGCTCCATAGTGACTGTCGTGGTCTCAAAATGCTCAATCTGTCTTTGGTAGGAATCCTTATTGGACAAGCCTGAGTAAATGACCACGAAACTTAATATGGCCGCGGTGATGATTATATTCACGATGATGATAAATATCTTCTTCATTTCTTAATTATACTTTAAAGAGACCCCAAAGAGTAACTTTTCGTCAAAGAAATTTAAGAAACAAGGTATTATTCAGATTAATCCACGGGAAATCAGTTTTCCCGTTCATGTTATTCTTCGAGAGAAAATGCAAGCAAATTACTGAACTTTGAATTTACTTCCGATAAATCTGTCGGTCCTTACCCTCTCGTAAAGAGCAGGATATATGCATGTACGGTTCTTGGAAGGCTCTTCAGCCTTATCATCATCAAGACGGGTTCCGATAAAGAACACAACCGTCTTTTTAGCATCGTAAAGCTTAACGGAAATCTGTCTTCTGGTTGCACTGAACTGATTCAGATAAGGAGCCGTCATGCTGACTGTTTCGATCTCCTTATAAGGGAACTCCTGACCATTGATAGTCAGTGCTTTTGAATCGAATTTAAGAGTCTTAACCGTCTCCTTAGTCTCAATCTGATATAGCCGCCAAAAGAAAAATAAAGCTATCACGGCAAATACCCAACAGAGCGCGCCGCCTGCCAGACCCGGATAATATCTCATCGGATCGCTAAGGATCTTAAAAAATAAAACATAATAGACCGCAGGAGCTAATATAACAAAGAGCACTAATACCCAAAACATCTTTTTGGTATTACCATCCTGCTCTTCCGACAGATCTCCTTCGTATTCGTCGCCTTCGAAAGCTTCGTATTCGATATCACCAAGCTTCTCATGCTTGCGGATAAGGATGGCATCAGAGATCTCCATGAAAAGCTGGTTATTTACCGGCAGATTATAGAAGATATTGGACTCAGGATCTTCTTCATCCACTAAAACAAGTTCTCTTCTGATACTTGATTTGCTTCCACTGAAACGGGGACCGATATAATCCTCAACAGAATATACATCGTGTTCTTTGCCTACAGTTATATCGAATTCGTCATTGGTTATCCTGACACAGGAATTCTTAATCTTAAACATTTTATATGCGCCGAATATCAATGAGATCACTGCCGCCGCACCAACGATCGGCAATGCTTTCGATATTCCATCTTCAAATGTAACCTTGCCGGTAACGATCACCTGAACAGTGAAATAAACAGTGCCAAGTACAATAAATCCAAAAAGAATTAATGACTTTGTTATGAATGTATTGATCTTGTAGTTCTTATTAGTAAAAACCTGCTCAGAATCTGCTTTCCCCATAAATCCCCCTGCCAAAACATTCATTTAAATCAAAGCGGGCGCATCTCTTCAGCAGTAGCTGGCTCCAAAATCGTTGTGTTGGTACCATAGCCCGGAATAACGCGTGCAGCCTTAAGGTACACAATTCTATTATATGGAGTGACATCAAATTCCAGACCAACGCCTTTATACTTACTCAATTTATGATCGAGAAACTTCATTAGAACACTATAGTGACCATATGGCACAGGAATCCTGATGGTATCATCATATTTCAGGATTCCGAGACGAATACCGTTAAGAAATATTTCCATGCTTCTTCCAATACCTCCACAGGAAGACATACGGTAGATCTGAATGACACCGTCCGGAGGAAGAGTCACCATAGTATGACATTTCCAACAGGGTCCATCTCCCTGGACATCCTGGACTTTACCACAATTTGGGCATTTAAACCTGAGCAATTTAGACATAACGACTCCTTTCCCCAATACAGAACGCGTTAAGCAATCTTATTATCCCTAGATATTATATTACTAATGATGATCGTTGCTATAACTAAATATTTCAACGTCGTCAATCCAAACCATTATAACATTAGGTCCTTTGTCATCAGGTTTTATTTTTCTGCAGTTTCCGGTTCCAACTCTTTGGATATGTTCGAGAAAAACTTTACGGTAAATGGTATGCATACAATGCTCGTTATAACATCAGCTACCGCCTGGGCAATCTGAATTCCGGCAAGTCCGAAAAGCCAACTGAAGATCAAAAGGATTGGAATGAACACCAAACCATTTCGAAGCGATGAGAGAAATGTAGCATTGAATTTGTATCCGATACTTTGAAACAGCATGTTATTGCATACCTGGAATGGTACGATAACAAGCGCTAAACACTGAGCGCACAGAGCAGGCGTACCGATGGCTATTACTTCAGGATCATCCCTGAATATCTGAATACATTGACCGGCATAAAAGAATACAGCCAGAGAAGCCGTACCGAGCAATATAGTTCCGAAGACCAGTGTGAAGAAGAAGCCCTGCCGGACTCGTGCATACTTCTTCGCTCCGAAATTAAATCCGCAGACCGGCTGGAAGCCCTGACCGATGCCAAGTACCGCACTGAAGATGAACATGCTGACCCTGTTCGAAATAGCCATTGCGGCAATCGCAGCATCACCATAAACGCCCGCAACATTGTTGAGGAACATGGTCGAAAGGCTTGCAAGACCCTGGCGTGCCAGACTCGGAAGACCCGTGGTTACGATGTTACCAAGAGTCGAAGCGTTGAAACATACATACTTTACCGAAAGCGAGGTCTGAGTCTTCTTCAAGATAAACATTGTAAGGAGCAGAGCCCATGAAACATACTGCGATATTGCTGTTGCAAGGCCTGCGCCGAAGATGCCCATACCCATCTTCTGCATAAAGAGCATATCAAGAAAAATATTTAAGATACCGCCTGAGGTAAGGCCTATCATGGCAAAGAAAGCGCGGCCTTCGTATCTTAAGATGTTGTTCATAACGCAGCTCGAGACCAAAGCAGGCGCAGCGCAAAGGATACACATCGCATATGTTCGCGAGTAAGGAAGGATGGTCGGAGTGCTTCCCAAGAGTTTCATGAGCGGAGTCAGAAAAATGCTGCCGAAAATAAGGAAGAAGAATCCCGCGATCAATGCAGAATAAAAACCTGTGGCAGAGTAATTCCTTGCACTCTCGATATCCTTTTGGCCGAGCTTTCTGCTTATGATGCTCCCGCTTCCGTGGCCGAACATGAAGCCGACCGCCTGAAGTATCGCCATTAATCCCAAAACGACGCCCGTGGCACCGCTGGCAGCAGTATTTATCTGTCCGACAAAATATGCGTCCGCCATGTTATAAATGGTTGTGACGAACATGCTGATCATGGTCGGTATACCGAGCTTAACTATCAAGCGCGGTATCGGCTCCTGAGTCATCATTTCATATTGAGTCTTATATTTTTTCATAGTTAAATCCAAACAATAAAATATCCGTCCAGAGCACCAGTCTCAGGACGGATAAATTATAACACTTATGATATTTCAAACTGTTTTTTCAAATTCGAGAAAAGCCTCTTTGCTGCTCCAATCCCTGAGCTGGCCGAGCATGAACTTCAGTTTTTCGTCGATCCACTCTCTGGTATAGTGACTCATGTTTTCAGCTGCTATAGGTCCGTATATGCGTTTTACTTCTTCCGGATCGCCGGCATTAACTTTGTCACAGAAAGCCAGGTATTCCTCTATCTTGGCGTTCATTTTCTTCCAGTTGTCCGCAGCCTTCTGAACTTCGCCATTTCGCAAATATGCCGCAATCAGGAACTTATATGTTTCTCTGTAAAAACCCTGGCAGTATGCCCTCATCTTCTCGTTACGGCAAAAACTGTCCATTATAGAGATGCCCCAGTTGCAGTTTTCCTCAACCTCATCTAACTGACTGACCCACATCATTGATTCTGCAGAATAGACGATCTGTTTGTTGAGAGCACGGATAAAGTTCTGATAATTGTCACGGTTCTGCGCCTTCCAGTTCTCTTTACCCTCTTCAGAGGAGATATCGATATAGTAAGGCAGCAGAGTTTCCTGAAGCATATTGCTGCTGATGGAAGGAAGTGCTTCGATGTGCTGACGGCCCTTCTCCCATTCGGATGTATGCCAACAGATCCAAGCAAGTGCGTAATGGCATTCATCAGCTAATTTCTTGTTATCCGAATATCTGATAACCTGCATTGCCCTGTTCTCGGCTGTGCGAACTATCTTATCCCACTGTCTGCTGTCATCCTTAAACAGTTCGGAATAGTATGAATTGTGTGGATTCACATACCTGCTCAAGTGAGCAACAGCCTGAACATATATGGTCATTATCCCATAATTGAAGATATTCTCTTCGCACTGACTGTCCAGATATTCAACCGCATTCAGCGCTCCCTGAGACTGCTCTCCGCTATCTCTTAATGTGTTGGCTTTAACTCTGACTTCAGCTGCAAGCTTTGAATCGTAGCTGTTGTTGTTAAACCCGAACAGAGCATCTGTCGACACATTCAAAGCCTGCGCCAATGGAACTACCTGCGTAATATCAGGAAGGCCTGTCCCGCTCTCCCATTTGCTGACAGCCTGACTAGTAATGCAAAGCATGCCTGCTAATTCTTCCTGTGTAATCCCCAGATCACGGCGGTACTTTTTGATATTGCTTCCTAATGACATAAATTCAACCTCTCAAAAGATATTTCACAGATGCATCTTTGATAGTTTCACTATATCAGACGCCATAAGAGATTCCTAACAATTCGTATTTGGATTAAATACAACTCATAGTTGGACCATTGCGATTTTGTATTATAATATTTCTTGTCATTTTTATTTGATTTTCACACTGTTGATGACGGGAGATACATATAATGAGTAATTTCTATACTGCAGATACTCATTTCGGTTCGGATTCAAAAGAGATCATGGTTCGTGATAACCGTCCGTTCAAGGATATTAATGAGTATACGGAAGAGCAGATAAGGATTTGGAATGAACAGGCATCTTCGGATGACACCATATATGTCATCGGAGACTTCTGTAACTGCGGCCCCAGGACCGAAAAGGATTTCTGGAGCGGTCTTGCCGTATCAAAGCGGATAAATGCGCATATAATCCTCATTATCGGAAACAATGAACAGCGTGCCATAGATGAATGTTTTGAAGGTTCTTTTGATAAGTTCCGCGAATACTGCCTTACTGATCCTTCATGCAAATTCGACGACGTAAAGCTGAATGACTACGTAGATATAAAGGGCGAAAAATTCTTCCTGACGCATAGACCTACTGACCACGCTAAAGATTGTCAGACATTATTCGGTCATACGCACAGGTACGGCGGACTGTGGAAGTCTTTCGGATTCAATGTCGGCGTTGACCTGAACCACTTCAGATTATTCAATGATGATGACATAATGTTCATGCTCGATAAAAAGAAAAAATACTGGGATGCAGATATGGATATTAACAGCTGATAAACACAGAATTCACCTAAAACGTTA
Organism: Ruminococcaceae bacterium AB4001; assembly: GCA_000621765.1. Lineage (GTDB taxonomy): Bacteria > Bacillota > Clostridia > Saccharofermentanales > Saccharofermentanaceae > Saccharofermentans. The sequence goes on along the minus strand of JHXJ01000002.1, from coordinate 32,528 downwards.
ACTACTCTATGATGGGAAATGGTGCTTATGTTTATCTATTTTTTTGAAATCCTATAAACCAATAAATTCAAGCATTGAAGCGCCTTAATCTACACAAAATACGACTCAGTCTATATTTTTCCAAGGATTTAATTCCTAGAGGCACCAACAACAAAACCATTCTTCCTCGTCTGACAGAATACTATCGAAAAAATGGCAGAATAATGAATTCCTATTTCCGATTAGATTTTCACGTTTAAGGAAATATACAACGCAGACTGCAGTGACTTCAAGAATTATGACCTTGTCATGCTGTTTTATCGCTATATTTCAGAGAATCTGATAAAATATTTTTGTATGAAAATATAAATTGGCCGTTATGTTTATGCTTTGCTTTCCAATGCGGATATAGAAACTGCCCACAATGATATGGTGCAGTCCAAGTACTTCTTTATCCTGCCGATCCAGCTTTTCTGCGATGTATTGTAGAAAGCAGATAAGAACGATAATCTTAATGAAACTTTGGAATGCCTCTTCCGCAGTATCGAAGATTCTGCATCTGGCTGTGAATATGAGGACGTTTTCAAGGGATGTTCGACAATTTCGATGTGAACAGCAACAGTATAGATGCACTTAAATCCATGATGGAATATGCGGAGGAGATTATCGGATGAGCATCAAGCTTAACAATGCGAAAGCCCTTGAAAACAAAGGTCATAGCGCAATTCGGGAGCGGTATGAATTGCCTTTAACATGTCTGCTGTTTGTTGGGATAATAATTATTTCATCTTGTATAAGATTCCGTTCAGGTGAAATAGATTTTCTTAACTCAGACGCAACATGGCATGTGCTGTATACTATCGAATGTTATGACGAAACCCCAATATCACAGCACCTTTTTTTACCAATAGTATCAATGGGTGGAGATGATAATAAATGGATCAGTTGGGGAGCGTGCATTCCCGGCAATTCAGGGAATTATTATTATACTTCTTTTTCGCCAGCAGGATTTTTCCTACCATGGCTTTTTATGAAGTTACTACATTTACCTCTAGCAGAAAGCAGTTTATATATTTTCAACACATTTTTGTTTGCTATTTCGGTTATTGTACTTATCCTGCTGTTAAGAAATGTTTACGCAGACAGCAAGCATGGTAAATATATAGTTTTTAGCGGTGCTTTGACATATGTTTTTGCGCCTGAACTATTACATGGAATGGGAATCTGTTATTGGCACCAGTCAATTATGCAGGTCACATTACTGATACAAATTTATGCTTATTATATGTATGCAATCAAGGGACTGCGGTCCTATCAGTATATCTTTTATGCTTTTACTCTTATCAATCCATATATTGAATGGACAGGATATGTGGCAAATGTCGGTTTTGCGCTTGCAGAATTGATTATAAATCGCAAAAAATCAGAGAAGATCGGATTGGCAAAGCCATTTACTATAGGGATTACTTCCATTGTTTCTTTTGGAATATTCTGTGGTCATTATCTGCTTCGCACAGAAACAACAACATTTTTTACAGCTCTAAGAGAAAGGTTTATGGTAAGAAGTACAATTACAAATGTAATGATTACAGATGTAATCGGCGGATACTATAAATCGTTCCTGTATCTATGGGTAGCTTTGCTAGTTTTTATCATATGGACGTTTATTAAAAATGGTTCTATCAATATAAAACATGGGATCTTGTTTCTAGTTACAGCGTTCCCGGTTATCGAAAACATTGTAATGAAGCAACATGCTTTTGCATATACCTATGATAGAATGAAAGCTGTTTTTGTGATGGTTCTGCTACTCTGTGAAGTGTTGAGAAACATATTAGATGATACATCGTTAAAGATGACAAGATTTATCGCAATTGGCATTGTGGCTTTCTCATCATTTTTGAATCTTATATCTTATAAGTTAGATGAACACTATATATGGGATGTCGATTACAGGACTACAAACGAAGTAATTGCAGATTATGTGACAACAAATTATCCAGATGCCATATATGCATCTGATACAGAAATTAGAGGATATATGAATCTGCTTTTTATGAGGGGGATCTATGAATTGCAGAGTATAGATTCTGCTTCAGAGAAAGCAACTGAAAAGGGTAAAAGCCAAGTTGTCTATATCAGGAAGGACGGATACCGCCTACAACCGATATTGATTAAGGATGTAAAGACAGAAGAAATAAAAGCGGTTTATCTGCAAAACGGCAAGCCAGTGGAGCTAATACTTGATGACGGCTGACGTCTTAACTCATTAAATTTTCTAATTCTTTAGTCAACAGAATTAAGAGTATATGGTTCTTTTTGATCTGAATCATCATCAGGGAAAACTTTTATATCAAAACCATATCTGATTATGAATTTCGGAACTACTGTTTGATAATCTAGGACAACTTACTTGCTGACTTCACAAGAGTGATTACCCATCAGGAAAGGAACACTCTGGAATTACGGCCCCTGACGGTTTCTTTGCACTTGTCGCCAAACATCAGGTCGCATCTTGTTTCAACAGACTTTTTTAGCTGCGTTTCTGTTGCATCTTGAATATTGGAAAAAAACGACAAATAATCTTCGACAAAGTCTTTTACATCGTCATAGTAAACGTGAATGTCCCCACTCAACAGCCTATAAGGAACATATATCCCGCGGATATTATCAGGGTTGATCTTTGTCACACTGAAGGAACAAATCTTCCGCCTTTAAGTAGTTTTTTATATTTTCAAATGCCTGCTGCTTTGTGAAACTGCACTCATTATATCAAACGTTAGTGCATATCATGCACACAAAAACATCTTGGGCTCTGATTGCCAAACCAGGATTTATTGTTCCATTCTGGAAAGAATAAAATCCGGTGCCTCTCCTATAACAACAGAGTCTGTAATATCAATTACTTCACAACCGTCTTTACTATATTCAGATATAAAACTCTGTTCGTTATCGAAAACTATTTCCTTCCCATACCAGGGCTTTGCAGATTGAGGCGTCAATTCCAGATAAACAGTTTTGTTTTCTATGTAAAAAGTCAAAACGGTATGGAACTTTTCGTATTGCCTGTCATGTAAAAGCCAGATCTTACTCGGGACACTCTGTTCGTCAAGAATAACTTTCATCAGAACAACTATGTCATTGCAAGTACCCACTTTTGCCTGCCTGGTATCTCCAGGGTTTTGAATGCGGTACTCTGACAATAATCGATCAAAAAATTCCTTATCGAACCCATTTGACATATCAGGTTTATATGTCTGTCCGTTAAGATAAAAACCATATTCATAACCATTGTCTAAAAGTTCATCTTTAAGCAGCTTACATATTCTTTGAATCATAATAATCCCCTGCCAACTCTGAATTATAACCACCATTCCGGAGTTAACCCGTCAAGTGTAACTGTTTTTTCTTGATCATAATCAAGCATGATCCCGACTTCGCGGAGACTCTTTCAGAAATATCTCTGGAGTTTTGCACTGCTTTTACTGCCTGATATAAAGCTTTCCATATCTGTTCATTTTCCTTCCACAAAATCCCAATCTATATTTTTAGGTTAATTCCATTATATTCATCACGATGATAAAATCTATTTAATATTGGGGTCAGGGATATTACGCATGAAAAAGAAAAAGATCCTTGTGGTGGCTTTTATTTTGGTTTTTATTTTCTTCATTCTCTCCCATTCCTAACCAAGTTTTAAAGCAAACATAATAGACCGGGTACGAATGTCGTAACCCGGTCTTTTTTCATTTGTTATAAAGATATCCTTAAGCTGCTTGTCTTAGTCGATTTTATTGCGATATATCCTTGTATCATCTATGGTTTTTCTTTGTCTTTTTAACCTGATACATCTCCGCGTCAGCCTGCTGTATGAATTCCAGCAGCGTGTCATCATCTTCAGGCACGCTCGTAATATGTCCAATGCTGGCATCGAGCACATACGGCTTGTCGGAATTCTTGTTCTTCCTTTCAAGTTCGGCATTGAACCTGTCTTCAAAGATCTTGGCAAATCCTTCGCCTCTTCCGACGATTACAAATTCATCTCCGCCGATCCTTCCGCAGACGTCCATCGAACCGCATGCCAATTCAATAGTATCTGATATTGCTAAGATCGTTGCGTCGCCTTCTTTGTGACCATATGTATCGTTTATGACCTTCAATCCGTCAACATCAATGAAGATAACCGAGATAGCTGTCTTTTCACGGACACATTCATCGAATATGTATCTGGCATTGATATTGAAGCCGTTTCTGTTGTAGATACCACACAAAGGATCTAATACATTCAGCTTCGATATGCTCTCTATGGCATTGCTTATACACATCGTTATCGTATGGCAGTGATTACTATATATAGGGAAAGCCGTGTTGGACATAATGTAATAGCCCAATATCCTTGGTCCGAAATGTAATGGGATATAGTAGCTGATATTGCCGCTGGACATCTGCAGCTCAGGTCTGAGCTGCTTGCTGGGGAAAGACTTAACCGCACGCCTCTCACCGTGATCCCAAATGAGCGGTGCAGTCATAGCTGCAGGGTAATTATCCTCCTGCTCTTCAAGTGATATAGTATTGTATGTCTTCTCCCAATCGCTTACGAGACAGAGTGAAAAATCATTACATTCAATCGCATCCAGCCATTTTTCAATGGCATCAGAGCATTCATCTATATTCTTTGCAACAGCAAGAGCAGCTATCAGTCTGTTGAGAATATGAATACCGGCATATGTACGCTCAATCTTGATTGCGGTCTCTCTTCTGAACTCCAGGGCATTGTCATCATTTTTCAGCTGGCAGCCGCAGCTCTCGGCAAATACGGGTTCAGCGTCCATTATCGTGCTTCTGGGCTGTTCCTCGCCCCTCATCAGCGAGTACAGGCTCTCACAAGCCTTGACGCCCGAAGCATAAAGAGGCCTTTTAACCGTTGTAAGTGCCGGGAAAGAATTCCTGGCATTAAAGGTATTGTCAAATCCGGTCACTATAACATCCTCAGGCACCTTGATCCCATTAGCCTGAAGCTTATTCATAGCCGTAAGAGCCATACTGTCGTTGGCGCAGACAAACGCATCGGGCAATGTCAAGCGAGATTGCAAGAACTCCTCGATTGCCCGTATTCCGTCATAACTCCTGAAAAAGCCCTTATACAGACGCTTATCCTCATCGAACTCCAGTCCGTGCTCAGAAAGAGCATCTCTAAAGGCCTTAAATCTTGCCATAGCCTCGGGATTTGCTTCAGGACCGGAAATGAAATTGAATGTCTTGGCACCATGCACCTCTATAAGATGCTCCACGAGTTTTTTCATGACGGCATAGTTATCTATACTTACATCGTGGAACTCCTCGTAATCCTTGCATTCAAAGATTACGGAAGGAATGCCGGCAGCCTTGACCTTGTCGATTATTGCATTCCTTATTACAGGATTCGAAAACGTGTTGGTAAGCAGAAGCGCACCATCAAATCCAGAAAAGTTCGGGAGCTTATAAATGCTGTACTCGCCGTCATCAAAAGAACTGTTCTCAACAATTCCGCCGAAAGAAGCGAAATATGAAACATTAATCGCATGTTCTCTGGCAAATTCATTTATCCCGTGTATTATCTGATAAGGATATTCCTCATCCATTCCGCAAACAAAAGCTGCAACATTAAAAACTTTCTTCATATATAAGTACCATCCATATTCCAAAAGATCGTCTCATCATACTTATTTTATAAAATAAACCGCATTTCTTCTTGAATGCGGTTTAACATTTCTGTAAATTGTCCGGAATACGCTCAATCGAACTTCATAAAATACGGCCATAATCTATACTTTTTCTCTTATCCTCTTGAATATCTCATATTGCCTCTGTTCCTCATCCACCGTGCCTTCTGCAAGACCCTTTGATTCAAGGATCCTATCTATAGCCTGCGCAGGATCCATCGTATGGTAAGGCAGGAATAATCCTCGTAATTCTTTCGGCTTGATAATCTTATAAACTTGACGTGACGTCTTTTCATAAGTGTATGCAAAATATCTATGAAGAGTTAAAAAGGGTTATACCGAGTAGTCATTTTAATTTATTACCGCTTAAAACCGCTCAACCACGGGCAGTCCCCTGAAAATAAATAAGAGCTACCAAACTTGGTAACTCTTACTTGGTGGGAAGAGGTGGATTCGAACCACCGAAGTCAGTGACGACAGATTTACAGTCTGTTCCCTTTGGCCGCTCGGGAATCTTCCCATATATATAAATTGTTGTGTAATGGTGGGCCTTCGGGGACTCGAACCCAGGACCAACCGGTTATGAGCCGGGAGCTCTGACCAACTGAGCTAAAGGCCCACATCCACACTACACGTGCTTTTCTCAAAGCGCTTGATTAGTATAGTAATTTCAAAGTGGTAAGTCAAGTATAAAATTCCGGCTGCACTAAATTTTTAGCACAGCCGGGATTCTTTGATTAATTAGCTGAAATATAACCCTTCGTTACGAGGAGCTCTGCTGTAAGGACTCCGCCGCCTGCAGCGCCTCTTAAAGTATTGTGTGAGAGGCAGCAGAATTTGTAATCGAAGATGTTATCTTCTCTGAGTCTGGCAACTGATACGCCCATTCCGCCTTCAAAATCAGCATCAAGCTTAGGCTGAGGACGGTTATCCTCAGGGATGTACTGAAGGAAGTGCTTAGGAGCAGAAGGAAGACCGAGCTTAACAGCCTCGCTCTCATAGTTGTTCCAAACAGATATCATCTCTTCGATTGAAGGCTTGTTCTCGAATGCTACGCTTACTGCAGCAGTATGACCTTCCTGTACGGCTACACGGTAGCACTGAGCGGAGATAACGGGATTCTTTGCCAGTTCGATATGATCTCCGGCAAATTCGCCCCAAACCTTTAAAGGCTCCTTCTCGGACTTCTCCTCTTCACCACCGATATAAGGGATAACGTTGCCTACCATCTCAGGCCAGTCCTTGAATGTCTTACCGGCTCCGGAAATAGCCTGATATGTGCATACTGAGATCTGCTTGATACCGTTCTTAAGGAAAGGTGTAAGAGCAGGAACATAGCTCTGGATGGAGCAATTAGGCTTAACAGCAATGAAGCCTCTCTGTGTACCAAGTCTCTTCTTCTGAGCTTCGATGAGCTGAGCATGATCTGCGTTGATCTCAGGAATGATCATAGGAACATCCTCTGTCCATCTGTTAGCTGAGTTGTTGGAAACAACAGGGCACTCGAGCTTGGCGATCTTCTCCTCTAATGCTCTGATCTCGTCCTTCTTCATATCTACAGCACAGAAAGTAAAGTCGATCTGCTTGCAATACTCTTCAATATTATCAGTACCGTAAACAACCATCTTCTTTACAAATTCCGGACAAGGAATGTCAAGCTTCCATCTTCCCTCGACAGCCTCTTCGTAAGTCTTGCCTGCCGATCTCGGAGATGCGCATAAAGCAACGATCTCAAACCAGGGATGATCTGCGAGAAGTGTGATAAATCTTTGTCCGACATAACCTGTAGCTCCGATGATGCCGACTTTCAGTTTCTGTTCCATTTCAAAATACTCCATTGATTCTTCACGGGTTTTACCGTGGTATTTTCGACTTAGGTGTCCGCGTGTCGCGTACATTTGTCTTTCGATGAAACACATATTAGCACAACGCTATTTATATAACAAGTATGACAAATCCACCAAAAGCCTTGTATTACTTAATCAGAATTAAGGCAAATAGGCAAAAATCAAGTATTTCCATTCAGGAGATTTACGCCTGTTTTCAGCTATTAAGACACGTTAGGAAAAAAATTTTTATATGCGTTTAATACGGAATTTATTATGTATAATATATATCGATAATTTGATTTTGCGGTTTTCCGCGATATGGGGCTATATGGGAAAGAAAAAATCACTTGAGAGACATTATTCCAAATGGGGATATATCTTCATTATTCCTTTTGTCATATTTTTTCTGATATTCCGCTTCTGGCCTCTGTTAAGCACCATCTATTATGCTTTTTGCGACCTTAAGCATGCCGGCAACACCGATGCCAAATTTCTCCCTGCCATAGGACTCCCCTGGTATAAGAATTTCGCGGACATCCTCACACGTGAGACTTTCTGGGATGCATTCAGAAACACATTCAAATTTTTCATAGCTTCAACTGTCCCTGAGTGGATCCTCGCCTTCTGGCTAGCCGTAATGATCACCGACAGAAGAATAAATATTAAGGGAAGAACGATATTTAAAACAGCATTCTTTTTCCCTAAGCTCGTAGCCGGTACCGCTTTAGGCGGAAGCGTCCTGCTCAATGTAATGTCATTTGTTGGTAATTCCGTCGGTAATGTCGCTACTGCAGCAATGCTGGATGGCTTCGGCGTCGAGATGAAAGATCTTGAATTCTTTATGTCACCCGGTTTCTTTATCATTGTAGTTACCATATTCATGCACTTCGGTATCACATTCATCTATGCCGTTGCTGGCATTACGGGAATTCCGATTGAGATCTTTGAGGCTGCGGAGATCGATGGCGCAAACAGAATCCAGACATTCTTCAGAGTTACCGTTCCATGTATGAGTCCGATGATGTTCTTCATATCGGTCATCACTATCGTTGACGGTCTCGAAATGATCGATATTCCTTCATATTTCGGACCTTTTGACACTTTAAGACGAAATCTCACTTTGATGATGTACCTTGAGAAAGTCTTCTATACTGCGTATGCATATGACAGGGCATCTGCTATAAGCGTAGTGATACTTCTGCTCAGCGGTATCCTTTCTGGTGCTGTTTATTTCATCTTTATCCGTGATAATGACGAAGCAAAACTCAGAAAGCTCATTCGCGAAGAGCGCAGAGCAGCTAAGCGGGAAATGTGAGGATATAAGCATGAAGTTCAATCTTGATATCAGCAAAATGAACGAGATTCAAAAGAAGACACTTCTTCTTAAGCTCCTCACATATGCCGTTTCGTTATTCCTTACTATCCTTATCATGTATCCGTTTTATTTCCTTATTCAGGATTTTTTCGGAGCTGAGACGATCCTTGAGCAGGGCGCGGGAGGAAGAATAACCGTCACACAGGTCCCCAGGGAGACTATGATGACCTGGGCTGAATTAAAAGCAAATTTCAACGCTCCGTTGATAAGAGCTTTTTTCAATTCGGTCATTGTCTCAGGCATGAGCATGGTTCTTAACATCTATTTTGCAGCACTTACCGCATATGCTTCTACGGCATATAAATGGAAGCTCAGAGCAGTTTTTGACAAGTTCATTCTTATCGCCATGATGATACCGTCCACCGCGGTTACGATGGGATTAATTCAGATGGCCTACAAGTATGAAATGACCAACAAGCTGTTCATGCTGTACCTGCCGGCTCTTGCAACTCCGATGACGGTATTCTTTATGAGAATGTATCTGAAGGCTACTTTTTCAAAAGACATGCTGGAAGCAGCCAGGATCGACGGCGCGAGTGAATTCAGGATCTTTAACCAGATCATTTTCCCTCTCATGAAGCCGGCCATCGCAACGCAGGCAATATTCATTTTTGCAGCAAGCTGGAACGATACCTTTGTACCTGCGATCATAATTGCTCAGACTGCGAAAAAGACACTTCCAATCATCAACTACGGTATAATCGTCGCGCCTTTTGGCGGAGTCGACCTGTTTATGACCATCCCACCCATCATCGTATACATGTTCTTCTCCAAGAACATTGTAGAGGGTGTCGCTCTCGGAAGCGTCAAGTAAGACCTATTCAAAAGTTCCGCCGATTGACTTCGCAGGATTTGTATTATAATCAGATCAATCACCTGATGGAGGTCAGAACCCGATGACACCGACATTTCCGCTTCTCGAAAACTACTGCAGTTATATGCAGGCAGCTCTCGGCCGCTCGGAAAACACAGTCAAGGAATACAGGTATGACCTTATCCTTTTCGCGAGATTCCTGAAAATAGACAGAGGGATTGTGCCAGAAGACACCCCGCTTGATGAGATAGACATATCCGACATCGACGTAAAAGTGCTCAACAAGGTCACCACCGATGACCTTCTGGCCTTCGTTATCTGGCTTTCAAGATCCAGAAAACAGTCAAATGCAGCGAGGGCAAGACACATCGCTTCCCTCCGGAGTTTCTTCAAATATCTGCATTCGAAAAAGAGACTCATAGACAGCAATCCGGCTTACGATCTTGAGACACCCAAGATCGGCAAGCGCAACCCTAAATACCTGACTCTCGAACAGAGCAAAGAGCTTCTGAAGACCGCCTACGAATCTCCCAAAGATTCCAACGAGCGCGATTTCTGCATGCTCACGCTATTCCTTAACTGCGGTCTGCGTCTCTCGGAACTTCGCGGAATCAATACAAATGACATCCACGGAACAACGCTGACCGTTATCGGCAAAGGTAACAAGGAGAGAACGATCTATCTTAATGAAGCATGCCTTGAGGCACTGAACGACTGGATGAACAAGCGTGCAACGCTAAAGATAAAGCCTGAAGCTGGAAAAGCGCTGTTCATTTCCAAGCGCGGAACAAGGATCTCATGTGACATGATCCAGATAACCATAAAATGCCTTCTGGAACAGGCAGGAATCGATACCAGAGTCTATTCAGTCCACAAGCTCAGGCACACTGCTGCCACTCTTATGTACAAGTACGGCAAGGTCGATATCAGAAATCTTCAGATGATATTGGGACATCAGAGCGTCTCCACTACCCAGATCTATACACATGTCGATGACGAAGCATTGCAGGAAGCCGTCAACAGCAATCCTCTGGCAAAATTTGATCCTGAGGACAACAATCAGTAAAACTTATCTTTTCCTTGCCGAAAAGATCTCCAGCAACGTGTTTTTGCCGGATATATAGTTCTTTATGACGATGAAATAGAGTATCGCCATGGCGGAAAATGCGATGATGAAATCCTCATAATAGCTGAAAGCCTCAACGATCTCATCCTCTATCATATACGGAACTTCATAGAACGCCTGTGAGAAAGTGATATCGCTGTACCATCTCATAAGATCGAAAGTCCATATCAGTCTGTCGCCGAATATTATCATGAACAGCGTAAGGAACATACATACCCCTATCTGGACAGAAGAAGTCTTATCGCGGCTGAAAAACTCAAAAAGAACCATCGGGAGCATGACAGCGACAACGATTCCGATAACAAACGTATATACGTAATTTGTCATCGAAAGCAATATCCAGATGCCCAATCCGGCAGCAGTTCCGATCAGCGCGCCCAGGATGCCTAACGGAAGACGATCAGGAAGCGGGTGCATGATGGCTTTACGGCTTTCTTCCTGCTGTTCCTTTACGATATCATAAACCGTCTTTGTCTCTCCGGATGAAGCCGTAACAGGCTTTTCCTTTTCCACGGTTTTGTAACCCATTGAAGATAATGTGGCAGAGAATGAAGTCAGGTCTTCAGTTATGGAAAATGCCACTTCTTCCCCGTTATCACTGACATTCATATAAAGCTCGATATTATCGTCGTTGAGCGTATACGATTTGAACGCGGTGAGTTTATCAAACGCGCTCTTGATGTGATCTTCGTAAGGAAGATCACCGAAAAGTCTGACATTGGTATATGCAACGAGTTCCCCAATTTCGGAATAATAGATCTCATACTCAAAACCGCCGAGATTGCCGGCAAGTTTCTCCGGGTTCTTGAACGTAAACCCGAGATAATTATTCAGTTCCACCATGAAACCGTATCTGTCCACTATTTCTCCCCGTCAAAGGCGGTATTAAACCGCCCAAGCAATCATGCATTATCTTAATATGATACTTTGCAACAGGAAAAACTGCAAATCGTATGGATATCAGATGTAATAAACGTAGTTATCTTTTCTAGGAGCAGGCTCTTTTTCCGGTTCGGCTGCATATCCCAGCGCACAGTGACCGATTCCTTCGTATTCGTCGGTTATACCGAGACGCTCAAGGATTCCCTTTCCGAAATCAGATTCGAATTCTTCCTTTGCCCTGTGGATCCAGATACTTGCGACACCAAGGCTTGCAGCTGCATTCATCAGATTGCCCATTACAAGAGAACCGTCATAAACATGAGTCCAGACATCTTTCTTTGCAAGAACGATAAGTATGACGGGAGCGCCGTAAAACGGATCAAATCCTTCATCCCAGCCGCCGATCTTCCTGTTAGCTTCGGATATCTCATCCCTCAAAACCTTGTCAGTAACCGCAATGATTATTGGACTCTGCTTGCCCATTCCCGTTGCAGCATATGTGCCAGCTCTGATTATGGCCTTAAGATCTTCTTCGCTGACCATGTCAGGCTTAAAATTTCTGCAGCTTCTTCTGGTCTCCAAAACCATTAAAGTCTCATTCATAGTCTGTCTCCTCTTAATATCCCATTTGCGAGAGAATTGCATCCAGCATTTCAGCATTCCTGATGGAAAACTCTGGAGTAATATGAGGTGCTTCACCTTTTTCGATACAGTTTCCGAACTGTTCTATCTCGAGCATGTAATTCTGTCCGGCATTGATCGTAGGATGGAACTCGCGTCCGGATGAAAGGACTGTATATGTCAGTCTTCCGGACTGGTTATACTCAACGTCTGAAACGATAGTACCCTTGCTTCCATGAATATAAAGCCTGTCCCTCCTGCCGTCATTACCGGGATTGAATATCATGCCGACATTGAATGCCGCTCTCGCGCCGTTCTTAAACTTCATGATAGCGGAAGCAAAAAGATCCGCTCCGTCATCATTAAACTCAGCATCAGCCTTCACATAATCTATCTCAGAATCTATAAGCGACAGTATCATCGTCGTGCAGTAGCATCCGAGATCATATACGGCACCGCCGCCAAGTGCCTTATGTATCCTTATGTCTTCAACATATCCCTGTGTATAGAAAGCAGTCTCAATGAAATCAACTTCTCCGATTATCCCGCTCTCGATATCAGACTTCAGCGAAGCGACATAAGGGCTGTGAAGATATGCGAATGCTTCCATGAGAAGCACATTATTCGCTTTCGCAGCAGCGAACATCTCCTTTGCATCTTCGGCATTCAAAGCCATCGGCTTTTCGCAGAGGACGTGTTTTCCTGCGTTAAGGGCTTTTAAGACCCATTCCTTATGAAGACTGTTAGGAAGAGGGATATATACTGCCATAACTTCCGGATCTTCAAGGAGTTTGTCGTAACCGGTATAACCTTTGGCAAATCCGAACTTACTCTTATAATCTTCGACCTTTGCTTCATCTCTTCCTGCTATCGCGTACAGTTCGCAATTACCTGCAAGCTGCATTCCCGGAATGGTACAGCCCTTAGCAATATTGGCGGTACCTAATACACCCCATTTTACTGACATTACGGTATCCTCCCTTCACTGTTAGTGAAAAACGATTCTGATAAGACTGATCACATGCTCGCTCTGTAGATAGCAAGCATTGCTTCCTCATTAAGGACTTTGGCAGAACCCATTTCTCCGCCAACACCTACTGCACATTTGTGAGCCATGGTAACAAGGTCTTCTTCTGTAGCTTCAACACCGAGTTCACGGAGATTTGTAGGCATGTTGATCGATCTGTAGAAGTCTTCCATTGCCTCTATTCCGCGCAGTGCGATCTCTTCATCCGTTCCCTCATCAGCAACATCCATGACATTGATCGCAAACTTCTTGAAGCGGGGCAGACAATCTTTATAAACATATCTTGCCCAGCTTCCCCAGACTGCAGCCAGACCTGCACCGTGAGCAACGTCATAAAGACCTCCGAGTTCATGCTCAAGCTTGTGAGTCATCCAGTCTCCGCCGTCGTTTCCGCATCCCGTAAGGCCGTTATGCGCAAGGCTTCCTGCCCACATGACTTCCGCACGTGCATCGTAATTATTGGGATCATCGCGAAGAATAACAGCATTCTTCTTAACTGTGCGGAGAAGTCCTTCTGCGAGCGCATCGGTAAGCTCCATATTTCCGCCGTTAGTGAAGTATCTTTCCATCGTATGCATCATGATGTCAGTGCATCCGCATGCTGTCTGATAATCGGGAAGAGTCATCGTGAGCTCGGGATTCATTATCGCGAACTTCGCACGTGAAAAATCGCTGCTGTAACCTCTCTTAACGAGTCCTTCTTCCTTTGTGATAACTGAAGAATCGCTCATCTCACTTCCTGTTGCTGCAATAGTCAGGATAACGCCCAAAGGCAGGCATCCTTCTGCCTGACGCTTATAATCATAGAAATCCCAGACATCGCCTTCATTCGCAACACCGTATCCTATAGCCTTGGCTGAATCGATAGCGCTTCCGCCGCCTACTGCAAGAAGGAAATCCACTCCCTCTTTTTTGCAAAGCTCTATGCCCTCATAAACGAGTCCGAGATGCGGATTCGGAACAGCGCCGCCAAGAGTTACATAACTGATCCCGGCCTCATCGAGCGTGTCTGTAACGCGCTTTAAGAGTCCTGAACGCACAACGCTTCCTCCGCCGTAATGGATCAGGATCTTTGTGCCGCCGAATTCCTTGATCAGTTCGGCAACCTTGCTTTCCGTACCTTTTCCGAAAACAACTTTTGTAGGCGTGTAGTAATTAAAATCAAACATAAAGATCCGCTCCTTTCCGGCTCATCTGAAATAGAAAAAACAGTGTATTTCGCACTCATTAACAGCCTTATAATACACAAAACGAAAATGCCTTAAATACTATATTTCGGGTCTTTTTTATCGCATATTCAAATCCTTTTTAGAATTTCGCATCAGAAACGTGACCGGTAATCCCAATACCCATATGTCTCAAATAACAGCAAAGAAAAACTGCCTCAAAGCGGTTAAGCAAATGAGGCAGTCATTGAACAAATTATCAGATGGCGTCAGCCGCTCGTTGCAGACACTTCAGGGATCGTTGTCTCTGCAAGACTGGGCTTCGGAGTACCGTCGTCAGTCGTCTCACTCTGGCTCTCAGAGGAAGGCTCAGTATAATCTGCAGGCTGGGTTATAACAGGCAGGAATCCGTCTTCGTGCGACTTATCAGTCTGTATCCTGATCGGATAGAACGGAAGCGCTGCGATGAACTGTTCCTGGATTGACGCAGTCTCGAAAATGCCCTTCTCATTGATGAGTTCTGAATTTCTGTAAGGAAGCGTGACAGCAAGAAAACTTACAGCCCAGATAACGATCGCAAGAACGATTATCTCGAGAATAAGGAGCGGGGTTACCTGGAACAGATCGTTGAGCTTGCGCATCTGTCTCGGACGCCTTGACTTCTTAACGTCAGTATTGATGAACTCGGCAACCTTAAAGCTCTTCGAATCGATCTTGGATAAGATCTTTTCGAGCATGGAATTGCGCGTATACTCATCAAGAAGCCTGTCTTCGAATTTCATGTCTGCAGGAAGCGGATACTGAGCCACGATGTTCTTCGCATTCTCAAGAAGAATATCGCCGAACTCGTAAATTACTCTGTCTGCAGGTACGTTATTACGCTTGGAATAGATGTCCAGATAGGATTTGACTATGGCATTCTCGCATCTGGTGGCTTCCTTAGTGATTCCGTAGCATGACGAATAGACCATGACTACAGTAGACATATAAAAATCGCGGATATTCTCGCGTGTCAGTTTCTGATTCCAAAGTTCATCAGACATTTTGATCACCTCCCTCACTGCCTTCTCCATTCAGGAATGCGAGCGGATCAGCCGGACTTTGACCTGCCTGCGGAACATAAGGATCGTTTCCACCGCCTGCATAAGGATCCTGTGCGCCCTGCTGAGGCTGCTGGACATAAGCTGAACCATAAGGATCTGCGGGCTGTCCGTAGCCCTGCGGGACATATTGCCCCGGATCAGGCTGATATTGCGGCTGCTGATACTGCTGTTCTACGGGCGGCTGGTATTGCTGCTGCACAGGCGGCTGATACTGCTGCTGTACGGGTGCCTGATACTGTGTCTGTGCTTCGTAAGGAATCTCTGCAGCGCCTTCACCCATTCTGGGGACCGCAACAGCAACTCCTGCGGGTGCAACATCACCTTCAGGGATCTGCGTATCAACGGGCATCTGAGGTGCCTGGGGCTGTCTCGGAGCGGGCTTCTCGCGCTGTTTCTTCTGAGGCTTCAAGGAAATGTCACGCTCATCGATCTTGCGTGAGAATGAAGACAGAGGATAGATAAATGCGAGGATCGCAACGAGAAGAGTCACAACAAGGAATGTGATCCTGAAGTTCTTTACCATGAAAGCTACCATGATTATCGGAAGCATTATTTCGGTACCAAAATATACAGTGTATTCAGAAAGCTTTCTGAGATTAGCCTTTACCTTTCCGTTGCAGATGAGGTAGAGGACGTAGATGTAATAGTAATCGTGGATACCGAGAGCGATTCCGAGGAATGCGCATGTGATAACGAGCATTTTCGCAGAAGGCATCAGAGCGAACAGGAAGAGACCCAAAACAGTCGAAGCAGCCTGTATCAGGACTCTTGTACGTGATGTAAGAAGATGCGCAAATCTGTTCTTAACAAATCCGCATACGAAGCATGCCATGAATCCGCATACGAGGAAGAAGAATGACGTTGTCGCAAGAGAGATTCCTACAGCCTGAAGATAGTTCGGAATGAACATGAGCATGAAAGCCAATGCAACACCGAGCATCAGGAAAGAAGAATTAAGGAACCTTGCAGTTCTCGAATCACCGAAAACGGAGAGCCATCCGCTGATGGACAGAGATGCCTCCCTTACCTGCGTATTGTTCTGCATGAAGTAGATCATTCCGATCGATGTAAGAACAAGAGCTGCACCACTGATGATGGTTACGACGAACAGACCGTATCTCTCGTAGCAGACGCCTGCGACTACGGCACCTACCGACACACCGAGGAAATAAGAAGATGCCTGGACGTTATGTATTACTCTGTCGTTATAATCCTTATATCCCAGTCTTCCGGCATTGATACGGTAGTCTCTCAAATAATCGAAAGTCATACCGAAGCAGAAACCCATCGGAAGTGCCAGAACGGCAGTGAGATACGGGAAATTGATGACTCCGGCAATGAGCGCGAAGAAATAACCGGCGCAGGTAATTGCGATGAGCGCGATCCTGCTCGTAAACTTCATCTTGAGCGAATTTCTGAAACCTGAGAATCCAAGGAAACCCCAGATGAACAACAGCAGTGCTGCGCAGATGATTCCCTGAACGGCAGGCATCGGAAGATCGTGTAACTGGTCTTTAAAATAATCCGCGAAAGTGATCGGGATCATAATGCCGCCGAATGCCGTAAAGAACGACAGGAAACGGTTGGCATTCTCACCATACATGACAAGTACGGGAGCATTTCCGGATATGCCTTTCGAGATCGTCGAAATAAGAAGATTGAGTTCGAAGATCATGATACCCATCGAAATAGCGATCGATATGATCGTGAAGATCCATGAAAGGCTCATTCCGTTTACCGAACTCTCAAAGTCGGAGCGAGGCATCATTATCTCAAGAACTCCGGCAACCGTATTCTCCGATGAGATGATCGGAGCAATAGCGCAGACATAAGAAACGCCGCCGTCATTGCGTGCAGTGAAAGCAGTCTGCTGAAGTCCGAAACAATCGATATACTGGTTGCCCGCACCGGTAAGATAATACTGCTGGACATTTCCTGTTGCCGTAGAAGAATACAGTCTCAGGAATGAATCACCGGCCATGGTATAGATATTGACCTGATAAGGCTTTTCGGGAGCATACTTATATATCGGGAGCATGTAGTTCATGTTCTCCCTGACTTCCGAATAAGTGAGTGCCGCAGCAGAAGAAACTGCGCACTTCTCCATCATGTCGGCACGCTCACTCTCAAGAGCTTTGATATATGTCTTTGACAACTGTGTTGCCATAACGAGCAGGACCACGAGTATGATCGTGAAGCAATAACCGATCGTTGAAGAGATGAGTCTTCTGTCACGGCTCTGAGGTGTCTCAGTATTCTTCTTCTGCCTGTTCCTTAAAATGCGGAGGGTGATCTCCTGAAGAGCGAAAAGCAAAACACCCGACAATACCGCGATAACAACTGCCGTAAGGATCCTTCCCTCAAGCTTGTCTCCGATATCGTAGAGTTCACCGAAAGTACATTTATATTCGAAAACACCGACACACATTCCCGTGCTGTCAGTGATCGGGACGATAATGCTCTCATAATTCTCGCCATGAAGAACAGTCTGCTCTGATGTACCTACGAGCCACTCGGAAATGTCACGGCCTGCTACTGCAAACTCTGAAGGATCATTTACGCCGCGGCTGAGAAGGAGTGATAACTGTCCCTGGCTGTAACCGAAAAGGCCGTAACCTTCCGCAGAAAGATTCTCAGTCGAAGTATCAGCCAACATAAGATCAAGAAGATTGCTGTACTTGGCGGGTGCGTTAACTGTATTGGATACAAGGTCGTCACCGTCGATGCTCATCCTTACAACATCAGTAACCTGCTGCATCTTCGTATCGGATATCTTTTTGAATTCATCCTCAAACTGAAGTCTCATATGGTGCACTGCAAAGGACACTGAAGCAATCGCAACAGCGAAAGAAACGATTATCAAGATACAGATACGAACTATCCTGCCGGCAACGTCATTACGTTCCGCTGTATGTTCACTCTGAAGATTAGCCATTTAAAAGTAGCCTCCCGTTTAGCTGATACCAGCTTGCTAATAAACCGCATACATTATACACAAATATTATAAAATCAAGAAATAAATAAGTATGGGCAGTAAAAGGGCATTTGGGGAAAGCATCTAAACTCCGATGTATGAGAGAAAAATAATGGGCTGCCTCACTAACTATGAGACAGCCCATCTTTAATCTGGTTGCGGAGGCGGGACTCGAACCACACGACCTCCGGGTTATGAGCCCGGCAAGCTACCAACTGCTCCACTCCGCGATATCAATCGCCGCACTTAATAGGAATAAATGGTGCTCGTGACCGGACTTGAACCGGTACGGATTTTACTCCGACGGATTTTAAGTCCGTTGCGTCTGCCAATTCCGCCACACGAGCCTATCCGTAAGTGCGAAGAAAATAATATCATCCCAAAACGATAAAGTCAAGGCAGACTTATTCCCCTCATCTTAGTCGGATATTCAATAAAAACCCTTGATTGAAAATGCATTATCGCTAAAATTAAGATATTAAATAAAAAAGGAGTTTAGACGCATGCCTAACGATCCTGAAGATTTTAAAAACAATAACGGAATGAATACTCCTAATGGTAACGACGATTTTGTCGACTCCTCTTTTGCAATCCAGTTCAAACCCGGCGACAAAGCCGAGTCTGTTTCAGATAAATTAAAGGAGACCAAAGAGAATCTTGATAAGAAGATCGACGAAGTAAAGCCTGCTTCCGACGCTTTCCAATTCTCTTCAACTGACAATGGTTTCAAAGATGAATTCGATGATTTCGAATTTGATGCATCGATTTCAGCTTTCAAGCCTTTTAAAGCACCGGAACCTGAGAAGACAGAACCTAAATCGGACGACAGTTCCGGAATGAAGTTTGAACCCACACCGGAGCCCAAGTCTTCTGACCCTGTCTTCCCCAAGGATGGTGGCACATTCGATAAGCCCATTGAAACATCTAAAGCACCGGAACCTTCCAAGGAAGCAATTCCCAGCTTTAACGATATTGAAGATGAGATCAGCAAATTTGAACCCAAGCCCGGAAGCGATAAAGTATTCTCTTCAGGCAACGGTCTGGATTTCGCTACTTCAGAACACGACAAAAAGACAAGTCCTTTCGCAAACGCTCCCAAGCCGGAGATCCCGAAGCCGGACGAAGTAGACATCCCGAGAGCAGATAAGCCGCTCTCCGCTCCTGTTGCTCCCCAGGCTCCCCAGGCACCTGCCGCAAGTGCAGCTCCTGCACAGCCCCAGCAGCCTGCAAAGCCTGTCGAAAAGCAAAAGCCAGTATCACCGGCTAATGCCACAGGCGGATACAGACCATATCCTTCTTCGGCTAAGTCGGTTATGTTTACTACACCCACACAGGCTGCCCAGATAGCAGACAGAGCTGCAAAAGCAGATAATGCAGAAAAAGATATTGATGAACTCTTTGCAGAAGTAAAGAACGTTCACCCCGTTAATCCGTTCGTTTCAAAAGCTCAGGCACAGTCAAATTCAAAGGCAGTTCCTTCAACAGCAAAGCCTGCAGAACCTGCTAAGCCTGCTGAACCGGCAAAGCCTGCGGCTGCAACTGCACCCGCATCCGTCGCCGCCGCATCAGCATTTGCATCTAAAGCACCTGCCGCTCCTGCTGCTGAAGCACACAAAGCTCCCGCTGCTCCTGCTGCACCTGCCGCTCCTGCTGCTGAAGCACACAAAGTGCCCGCTGCTCCTGCTGCACCAGCCGCTGAAGCACATAAAGCTCCTGCCACTCCCGCCGCTCCTGTTGCTCCCAAGGCAACTGAAGCGCCCGTTAAGCCCGCAGAGCCTGCCAAGCCTTTCGCACAGAAGCCTCATGTAGCTCCTGCTACGGCAAAAGCTACTGAGCAGCCTAAGCCTTCTCAGACATCAAATACGGCAAAGGTAGCATCGACAGTAGCTTCTACAGCTGCAGTTTCCGCAGCAGCTGCTTCTGCCGCAAAGGCAGTTCAGCCCGCTAAACCCGCAGTTAATCCTGTTACTCCGGTAAAGGCGCCTGCAGAGACTGATATGCCTCATAGACCCGCAGCTTCTGCAAAACCGGCTTCAGCTCCCGCTGCACCGGCCGCTGCTCCTGCTACTAAGACTGAACCTGCCGCACCGGCACCTGGTCCCGCATCAAAGGCTGCACCTGCCGCACCGGCACCTGGTCCCGCATCAAAGGCTGCACCTGCCGCACCCGCTGCACCCAAGCCTGTTACACCCGAAGCAAAGGCACAGCCTGCACAGAGACCCGGAACGCCTACCAACCAGCCTTTTGCACAGGCATATCCCAATTCACCTTTTGAACCTAAAGGCAAACAGCCTGCGCCCGCAACAAGAGGCGTTATCAATCCTAATGCCAAAGCAACAACTACTCATCACGACAATAAGACTATCTCTCCGGTAACGACGGTCAGCAAGAAGAAAAAGAAGAAGGAACCGAAGTCTGCGAAAGATCCCGGACTTGCAGGTCTTATCACATTCCTTGCGATCATCGTCATCGCGATCGTAGTACTGTGGGCTCTTGACAGTTCATCTGGCATAAAGCGTCTGTTCGGTGCAAAGAGCGTTGAGACTGTTGCTACAACCACTAAGGCAACTGAAACAGAGACCGTTGCCACAACAACAGAAGAGGCTACAACCACCACGACTACTGAAGCCACGACTACAACGACCACCGAGGAAACTACAGAGGCTACAACTACAACGACAACAGAAGAAACCACTGAAGCTACTACAACAACTACAGAGGAAACAACCGAAGCTACGACTACAACTACTACCGAGGAAACGACAAAGGCTACGACCACTGCAAAAGGAACGGCAGACGGTTACAGCATCAACGACTTCGATACAAAGATCAACAACTTCGCTCCTACTGCAGGCGGTTATAAGTTCGATATCAGCTTGAAGAACAAGAGTAACTATACGGCTAACCTGCCCAAGTCTCTTAAAGGCCTCGATATCAAGCTCTACAGTGATTCGACCATTACAGATGTAACTTCTGATTCAATGACATTCACAGGCGACGGAAAGTCCTACAGGGGCGTTCCTAACGAGAT
Organism: Ruminococcaceae bacterium AB4001; assembly: GCA_000621765.1. Lineage (GTDB taxonomy): Bacteria > Bacillota > Clostridia > Saccharofermentanales > Saccharofermentanaceae > Saccharofermentans. Next base: position 10,899 of record JHXJ01000002.1, on the reverse strand, counting down.
CGCAGTTAAGGCCGGCGAAACATATACATTCACAGTCTATGTATCCACAAGCTCAAGCGTAAGCTCTTACGGTTACAATTATGCTTACTTTGACTGGGTCGTCTGAGGTCTGATCAGAGGCTAAATCCAAGCAATAAACAGCGGGCCGCCATCTGGCAGCCCGCTGTATTATTTAGAGATATTTAATTACTCACCTTTTATCGTATCGAAGACGAACTTGCCGCGCCTGAAATCGATCTTAAGACTTATAACCTTATCGAGCGCACCCGTAAGGAACATATCGGAGAGCGGATCCTCGACATTAGTCCTTATTGCCTTACGCAAAGGTCTCGCACCGTACTTCTCATCGTAACCGATCTCAGCGAGCCTGTCGCCGGCTGCTTTCGTGATAGAGCCCTTGATGTGCTTATCAGAAAGAGATGAGAATACATCTTTGATCATGATATTGACGATCTTGCGGATCTCATCCTTTGTCAGAGACTTAAAGATGATCGTCTCATCGACACGGTTCAGGAACTCAGGACGGAATGTCTCCTTGAGAGCGCTCTGTACGTGCTGCTCCATTGCTTCGTGAGTCTCATTGAAGAAACCGATGGTGGCAGCCTTAGCAGAACTGCCTGCATTGGATGTCATGATGATTATGCAGTTCTCGAAGTTGACGTGAAGTCCGTGGCTGTCTGTGAGGACACCGTCATCGAGCATCTGAAGAAGAAGATTGAATACATCCGGGTGAGCCTTCTCGATCTCGTCAAAAAGGATGACCGAATAAGGCTTTCTTCTTACCTGCTCAGTGAGCTGTCCGGCATCGTCGAATCCGACATATCCCGGAGGAGAACCGATGAGCTTGGAAACTGAATGCGGCTCCATGTACTCGGACATATCGATCCTTATAAGCGCTTCTTCAGTATCGAACATTACCTCAGCCAAAGCCTTAACGAGCTCCGTCTTACCTACGCCCGTAGGACCGACAAAGATAAAAGATGTAGGCTTATGCTTCTTGGTAAATCCTGCTCTTGTACGTCTTACTGCGCTTGCAACGGCATGTACAGCTTCTTCCTGGCCGACGACGCGCTTGTGAAGTCTCTCTTCGAGATTCTTGAGCTTCTCTGTCTCAGTCTCTGAAATGGACTTGAGCGGAATACCCGTCCACATCTCGACAACTCTCGCGATATCTTCGACCTGGATAGGATCTGGAGAATTCTCACTCTCGAGCTGGTCAAGTTCTTTCTGGAGCTTATCCACCTTAGCCTTGAGCTCAGCAGCCTTCTCGTAATCGTCTTCGCGCTCTTCGGGAGAAGAGTTCTCCATGGAATCGATCTGCTTCTGATGTTCGAACTTTGCCTTCTCAAGAGCTTTGCGTGTATTAGCTATCTTAACGAGTTTAACGTTCTTGAGGTTTGCGGCAGAGCCTGCTTCATCGATAAGGTCGATCGCCTTATCGGGAAGATATCTGTCAGTTATGTATCTTTTCGAAGCCTTAACGGCAAACTCGATTACTTCGTCTGAATAAGTGACATTGTGATGCTTCTCGTAGTAATCCTTTATGCCCTTCAGAATCTCGATGGACATCTCGACAGAAGGCTCATCGAGCATTACTTTCTGGAAACGTCTCTCGAGAGCCGAATCCTTCTCGATCCTCTTATACTCAGCCGTAGTCGTGGAACCAAGGATGCGCAGTTCACCTCTTGCCAAAGCAGGCTTGAGGATGTTGGCTGCATTGGTGGAACCTTCGGCATCGCCGGCACCAATTATCGTATGGAGCTCATCAATAACAAGGATGATGTTCTCAGCCTTGATAGCTTCATTGATGACACCTTTGATACGGCTCTCAAACTGGCCTCTGAACTGTGTTCCTGCTACAAGAGCCGGAAGGTCAAGCTGCCATACCTGCATGTTGAGGAGCTTCTCGGGCACTGTGCCTTCGACGATCTTAACCGCAAGACCCTGAGCCACAGCGGTCTTACCTACACCGGGCGCACCAATAAGAACAGGATTGTTCTTGGTCCTTCTGTTAAGGATCTGGATGCAGCGCTCAATCTCCTTGTCACGGCCGATAATACGGTCGATCTTGCCCTGTGCTGCCCTCTCGGTCAGGTTGGTACCGAACTCATTAAGATACTTAAGACGCTGCTTGCCCTTAGTTCTTCTGGGATCATGATCAGGACCGGAACCCGGACCGTCAGGACCTTCCCTTCTCTTTCCGTCAGGACCGCCTAAACCAAGTATAGAATCCAATATGGAGTTTCCAGGTCTTCTGGGACCGCTTTCTCCAGGACCGCCGGGACCACCCGGGCCACCAGGACCGCCAGGTCCTCCGGGACCGTCACTGGATGAATCATCAGGATCGGCAATATTTACCGGTGTTGAATCCTCATCAAATTCATAGGGTTCATCTTCATCGTCCATAAATTCGCCCGGCAGATCGTCGCCCGCAGCAAGTGATCTCAGGAAATCCGCCGGATCTGCTGAAAAACCGCTCTGGGAAACAAGGTCTTCAAGCCTGTCGCTCATCTCGTCGATATTGTCTGCATTGATGCCGGATGCCTTAAACATATCCGTAACGCCGGAAATGCCCGATTCATAGGCGCACTTAAGGCAAAACCCTTCATCTATCCTGTTGCCGTTCTCATAACGGCTTGTAAAGACAATAGCATGTCTTTTCTTACATATACTGCAAAGTGCCATTATTATTCTTCTCCGTTATCCTCTGTCTCTTCCCTTATCCTCCGTCTTACCCTTGGTCCGGTAAGAATGTCGTATTGCTCTTCCTCGAGCCTTGCGGTATCGATAAAGGCGGAAATATCCTTATACCGCCCTTCCTTCTTAGCTTTGCTCAAGATCGGCTTTAAGAACTGACCGGTATAAGATTTCTTGCAATCTGCTACCTGCTCAGGCGTTCCGCAAGTTACTACTTCGCCACCGCCATCACCGCTTTCAGGTCCTAAGTCGATCAGATAATCCGCAGTCTTTATGACATCAAGATTATGCTCAATTACGACGACAGTGTTCTTATTTTCTGTTAGGCGTTCTAAAATGTCAACCAATTTATGAACGTCAGCAACGTGCAGTCCTGTGGTCGGTTCATCTAATACATATATCGTTTTTCCGGTCGATCTTCTCGACAATTCCGAGGCAAGTTTGATCCTTTGTGCCTCACCGCCTGAGAGCGTCGTTGAAGGCTGGCCGAGTTTGATGTAGCCCAGACCTACATCCTGGAGCGTTCTTACCTTCTTGTAGATCGTCGGGTGATTCTTAAAGAATTCAACCGCCTCATCCACGCTCATGTCGAGCACGTCTGAGATGTTCTTGCCGTTATATCTGACTTCAAGTGTCTCCCTGTTATATCTCTTACCCTTACATACGTCGCATGTGACGTAGATATCAGGAAGGAAATGCATCTCGATCTTGTTTACGCCGTCACCTGCGCATGCCTCACAGCGTCCGCCCTTGGTGTTAAACGAGAATCTGCCTGCCTTATAACCTCTCTGCTTCGCATCAGGTGTCTCGGCATAGAGCTTTCTTATAAGATCGAAAAGGCCGATATATGTTGCAGGATTACTCCTCGGTGTCCTTCCTATCGGGCTCTGGTCGATGCAGATGATCTTATCAAGGTTGGAATAACCCGTTATGCGCTCACACTTTACCCTCTTTTTCCTCGAACCGTTGAGTTCGTGCTCGAGATAAGGCACCAGCGTGGAATTGATAAGAGATGACTTACCGGAACCTGATACGCCTGTAATTACGGTAAAAAGACCGATTGGAATATCGACATTGATATTCTTAAGGTTATTTACGCAGGCGCCTCTTATCTTTAAGAGCTTCTTGTCATCTACCGGTCTTCTGTTGATCGGAACGGGAATAAACTTCTTTCCCGACAGATACTGGCCGGTTACAGATTCTTCGACCTTTATGATGTCATCGATAGTTCCCTGTGCTACGATCTGGCCTCCAAACGAGCCTGCACCCGGTCCGATGTCGACTATGTAATCCGCAGCACGCATCGTGTCCTCATCGTGCTCTACTACGAGGATGGAATTGCCTAAGTCCCTGAGCTTAAACAGGGTCTTGATGAGCTTGTCGTTATCTCTCTGGTGTAAACCTATGGAAGGCTCGTCGAGGACGTATAAAACGCCCTGCAGACCCGCACCGATCTGTGTCGCGAGTCTTATTCTCTGTGCCTCACCGCCTGACAGTGTCGCAGAAGATCTCGACAGCGTCATGTAGTCCAGGCCGACGTCATATAAGAATTCCAGTCTGGACTTAACTTCTCTTAAGATTGGAGCGGCGATCTCAGCATTCTTGCCCTTCAATACAAGGTCAGAGAAGAACTCTCTCATGTTCTTGACCGACATGTCGGTAAGTTCGCTGATATTCTTTCCTCCGAGCTTAACGGACAGGCTGTTCTTGTTAAGTCTTGCGCCGTTACATACCGGGCATACGTCGATGCTCATGTAACGCTCATATGAAGCCTTCATCTCTTCACTGCCGGACTCTCTCCAGCGTCTCATGACACTCGGAACGACACCCTCCCAATCGGAATAATAATCCCCGCTCCTGGGATAGATCGAGTTCTTGGTATCAACCTTAAGCATCTCGCCGCCGTTACCGTAAAGGATAATGTTCTTAATATTTTCGGGCAGCTTATAGTAAGGTTCGTCCAACGAGAACTTATATTTTTTGGCGAGCGCTTCGATAAAGCATCTGCCCCAGCTCTTGGGATCATCAAAATTCCATCCTGCAGTCCTTACCGCGCCTTCATTGATGGAAAGCTTGGGATTTGTTATACAGAGCTCAGGATCGACCGCTGTGAGCGTACCGATTCCTGAACAGTTGGGGCATGCACCCTCAGGGCTGTTAAATGAGAAACTCCTGGTATTGATCTCACCAAATGAGATTCCGCAGTCAGGGCATGCCAGATGCTGCGAAAAGAACTCCTCGCTGGATTCGTATGTCTTCTCTCCATCCTTATCTGTTGTTGCAGTCTGGAGTTCGACCTGCAAAAGGCCGTCAGCAAGCTTTAAGGCCGTCTCGCATGAATCGTAGAGTCTTGTCGTATTTGCTTCTTTAATAACAAGTCTGTCGACGATAACTTCGATCATGTGCTTGTTATTCTTGTTGAGTTCGATGTCTTCATCCAGCTCATAAGTAATGCCGTCTACTCTAACACGCGCATAACCTGACTTCCTGAAGCCCTCGAAAAGCTTACTGAACTCGCCCTTCTTGTTCCTTACGACGGGCGCATAAATAATGGCTCTGGTTCCTTCGGGATATACCTTGAGCTTATCTATGATCTGGTCAATGCCCATCGACTTGATCTTCTTGCCGCATTCAGGGCAGAAAGGTTCGCCGACTCTGGCATAGAGAAGTCTGAAATAGTCGTAGATCTCGGTAACGGTACCGACAGTGGATCTCGGATTGCTGACAGTAGACTTCTGATCGATGGAGATCGCAGGAGACAGTCCCTCGATGCTGTCGAGATCAGGCTTGTCGAGCTGTCCCAAAAACATCCTCGCATATGAGGACAGGGACTCTACGTATCTCCTCTGCCCTTCTGCGTAAATAGTATCAAATGCCAGTGAAGACTTGCCCGAACCGGAAAGACCGGTCAGTACTACCATCTGCCTTCTCGGAATATCTATATTGATATTCTTGAGATTATGCTCTCTGGCGCCTCTTATCTTTATGTATTTATTCTCATCCATAATTTAAAGATTATCCTTAGAACAAAAAGACGGACATCTGAATAAGATGTTCGTCCTTCCTTCGTATATTGGTGACCCCAAGCGGATTCGAACCGCTGATTGCGCCGTGAGAGGGCGCCGTCTTAACCACTTGACCATGGGGCCTTGTTAACTTGCCCGAGTATATTACCACAGGTTTATCACCTGTGCAAGTGCATCGGGCATTATTGATATTGAGTTATTCGGCCAAAATCCTGATATCAGATGATATCTGTCCTTTTATCAGAAGGAACATAAGGTCTTCTCTTGTTAACGCACTTAAATGCAGGTCTCATAATACGGCCTCCTGAAACGAGCTCTTCGATCCTGTGCGCACTCCATCCTGCAATTCTTCCGCATGCGAACAGCGGCGTATAGAGCTCTGACGGGATTCCGAGCATTGAATATACAAGACCAGCAAAGAAATCGACATTTGCGCAGACGAGCTTGTCAGACTTCTTTACTTCATGGAAGACCTCGGGTGCGAGCTTCTCGACAAGGAGATAGAGATTATAAAGATCCATCTGATCCTTCTCTTTAGCGAGGAGTTCAGCGTACTTTCTGATAACAACGGTTCTGGGGTCGGACAGAGTATAAACCGCATGTCCGATACCGTAGATAAGGCCTGACTTATCGAATACCTTCTTGTTAATGATATCTGCAAGGTACTGCTTGATCTGCTTCTCATCAGTCCAGTCGGATACGTGCTCACGGAGATCCTTCATCATGGCATAAGCCTTGTTGGAAGCACCGCCGTGCTGGGGTCCCTTAAGAGAACCTACTGCAGAAGCGATAACAGCATATGTGTCAGAACCGGTTGAAGAAACGGCGTGTGTAACGAAAGTTGAGTTGTTTCCGCCGCCGTGCTCGGCATGGAGAACGAGCATAAGGTCCAATATCCTTGCTTCGAGCTCGGTGAACTTACCGTCAGGTCTGATCATGTGAAGGATATTCTGGGCGGTATTGAATTCAGGAACGGGAGCATGAATGTAAAGGTCTCTGTGCTCGATGTAGTGTCTTCTTGCCATATAGCCGTATGAGATGAGCACCGGGAATCTTGCGATGAGTTCGGTGCACTGTCTGACGACATTTGAAATCTCAGTTGAATCAGGATTTGAATCGTATGAATAAAGAGCGAGAACGGATCTGGCAAGCTTATTCATGACATCAGGAGACGGTGCCTTCATGATCATGTCTTCTGTAAAACCATCAGGAAGAGGTCTTACGTCAGAAAGAAGCTTCGTGAAATCCTCAAGTTCTCTCTGTGTCGGAAGTTCACCTGTAAGGAGAAGGAAAGCTGTCTCCTCATAACCGTATCTACCCTCGGAAAAGAAACCGTTAACAAGGTCTTTAACCTCGTAACCCTGATAAAAGAGCTTACCTTCGACCGGGATCCTGTCCGCATCATCAACGATGTAACTCATTACCTCTCCAACTTCGGTAAGACCAACAAGGACACCGGTTCCGTCGTTGTTACGGAGACCGCGCTTAACGTTGTATTTTGAATACAAATCAGTGTTGATGTGTGACTTTACTTTTGCGACTTCAGCAAGCTTATTGATCAGCTGTTCATTCTGTTCCATTTTTCCGTCTTCTGCCCTTCACATATAGTAGTGCCTATAATACCAGATATTATAAATCTTTTCTTTTAGACGGGACTTCTTACTGTTATACGAATAATCAAGCCGCCTCAACGGGTTTCATTGTTAAGTTCGTTGATAAAAAAACTTTTAGAGCAGTTTGGAAAGCTCGTAACCTATAACCGAAGCAGCTACTGCTGCATTAAGTGATTCTGCTTTACCCTTCATCGGGATCTTTACGAGTCTGCTGCATTTTGCAGTCGTCTCATCAGTTAAACCTTCGCCTTCATTGCCGATAAAGTAAGCGCACGGGAGCTTTAATCCCTCTGCACTCAGGATGTCGCCTTTAAGGTGCATCGCAAGGGTTTCAGTTCCGGTCCTGGCGAAAAACTCAAAGCACTCATCCATCGTCTTTCTGACTATCGGAATATGCCAGACTGAACCCATCGTAGCTCTAATGACTTTATCGTTATAAGGATCACATGTGGTGGGACTGACGATCACTGCCGAAAGACCGAACGCATCAGCCATTCTGATGATGGTTCCGAGATTGCCAGGATCCTGGGTGTTTTCGAGCACTACATAGATATCTTTACCATTCGAAGGAATATCAGATGTAAGCTTCGGTTCGTTGATTACAATGGCAACACCCTGAGGATTAACGGTCTGGGATATCTTGGTAAAAACATTCCTGCTTAATACCATAGGTTCGATATCAGGAGTGAACTCTTTTGCCCAGGAGATCTTATCTTCGGCGACGATAACTTCTATCGCCTTCTGACCGCTCGACAATGCCTCCTCACAAAGTCTTGTACCCTCAAGATAGACAACGCCTTCAGACCTGGCTTCTGATCTCTTGGTAAGCTTTGCGATGCGCTTAACATTCGGATTGTCGCGGCTTGTAATTACCAATTCCCATTCTCCTTTTCGCTTTACGGAAATCATTATATAGGTAATGCGTCTTAAGTTGCAATTTCAAAAAAAAGAAGTTGCCTCCTGATAGAGACAACTTCTTTGAGCATTCAACAATTTCTGTAAATTAGAGAGCTGCCTTAGCCTTCTCAACGAGAGAAGTAAAACCTGCTGCATCTGTAACAGCGATATCGGAAAGAACCTTACGGTCGAGCTCGATACCAGCCTTCTTGAGGCCGTTCATGAATCTGGAATAGCTCATGTCGTTAAGACGGCAAGCTGCGTTGATACGAACGATCCAGAGTCTTCTGAACTCTCTCTTCTTGTTTCTTCTGTCTCTGTAAGCATAGTTACCGGACTTGAGAACCTGCTGGTTAGCAACCTTGAAAAGCTTGCTCTTGTGACCCCAGTAGCCCTTTGCTGCCTTTAAAATCTTATGATGACGCGCTCTTGTGCGGATTCCTCTTTTAACTCTTGACATTGTCTTGTCCTCCTAAATTCTAAGCAATTAAGCGTAAGGGATCATCTTCTTGATGATTCTTGCATTCTGATCTGAGCAAACCTGGTTGTGTCTCAGGTGTCTCATTCTCTTAGTAGGTCTCTTGCTTAAAATGTGGCTTCTGAATGCCTGCTTGTGGAGAACCTTACCGGTACCTGTTACCTTGAATCTCTTCTTTGAAGAAGTGTGTGTTTTCTGCTTGGGCATATTTCTATCCTCCTAATTTATTTTTTCTTTGACGGTGACAGGTACATTACCATGTTCCTGCCTTCGATCTTCGGCGGCCTGTCTACTGTTCCGTATTCGGTTACGCTCTCGGCAAAGCTGTTCATTACCTCGAACCCCTTATTCTGGAATGCCATCTCACGGCCTCTGAAACGGATGTTAACCTTAACTCTGTCTCCTGCCGATAAGAACTTAATAACCATCTTGCGCTTAACTTCGACATCATGAACATCTGTTGTAAGCTTCAAGCCGACTTCCTTAAGTTCTGTCTCCTTCTGCTTTTTCTTTGCTTCCTTTTCTCGCTTGCTCTTTTCGAAAAGGAACTTGTTGTAATCCATTACTCTGCAAACAGGGTTATCCGGATTAGGTGATATGCAGACGAGATCTAGTTCAGCTTCTTCAGCGCTCTTAAGAGCCTCTTCGATTGACACAACGCCAACCATCTGTCCTTCTGCATCAATAAGACGCACCTGAGGGAACTTGATAGCTCCGTTAATCATCTGAGTATCATTGGTCTTTGCGATGGTAGCCACCTCCTTATTTAAGACTTCTTTTACCTGCATAAAAAAAGAACGGATAAAATCCGTTCTCTCATAACTACCCTGCCTTAATGGCAACCCCTCTAATGTTTAGGTTAATTATCTAGTTATTTACCTCTTTACAAGCTGTAAGCCGCTTGAGGTGAGAAACGGACGTTCTTCTTTCACGAGCGATATAATAATTGAGATTTGCCACAAAGTCAATACTTTTCAAAATATTCTTTCGTTTGCGCAGGTCCTCCGCGCGGACTTCGCAATATCATTTCGCTCGCTAGGTCCTCCGCGTGCTGCGCACTTGTGCGGAATCGCTCGTCTCAATAATATTTCTCGTTACAGTTGCTTAAGACCTTAATGTATTACCTTCAGGAATGAGCGTCTGTGGATCGGAGTCATTCCTTTTTCGCGGATCGCAGTGTAGTGGTCTTTGGTGCCGTAGCCTTTGTGCTTGGCGAATCCGTAGCCGGGATACTGTTCATCATATTCCATCATGATGTGGTCCCTTGTTACCTTTGCAAGGATGGATGCTGCAGCGATCGAATCTGATTTGGCGTCACCCTTAATGATCGGGATGACATCAAGACCAGTACCCGACAGATTAACCGCATCAATGAGAAGAATGTCGGGAGACTGTCCTTTTGAAGCAAGTTCCCTGACGCAGTTTCTCATGGCTTTTTTCGTTGCTTCGAGGATGTTGATCTCATCGATCTCTTCAGGGCTTGAAGAGCAGACAGCATATGCTTTTGCTTTCTCTTTTATCTCAAGGAAAAGCTCTTCCCTTTTCTTTTCGGAAAGCTTTTTGGAATCATCAAGACCAAGGATCTTTACGTCGGGATCAAGTATGCAGCAGGCTGCAACAACTGGGCCTGCAAGAGGTCCTCTTCCCGCCTCATCGATGCCGCCGATCATCTTATAACCTTTGGCGAAGCAGTCGTTCTCGTATTCATACATTGCATCATATTTTGCGATAAGTTGTTCCTGTGTAAGCTTGGGCATAACTAAACCTCTGTGGCTATTTACCAGCTTGTGACTGATATTTATAAATCTCCGAAATGAATATATCATATCGGCTCTTTAATGGCACTAGCCTTATGCCTCTACCTGATATAATTCAGGCTGCTTTTATCTTGATTATCTGTTCTCTCGTCTTGATGGGAATTGCTCTTGTGTCCCCCAACTTCATCATCTGATATGCAGCATTTACGTCTGCGTTAATGAAGATCCCGCTGTTGCTCTTAAATAATCCTCGCTCTATTCTTCGTGTCTTGTCATAGTGAGCTTTGTCAGGCTTTTCTCCGTCAAGATAACTCGTTCCGCTTGTGTAACTCTCGCGTACAGTTTTTACCTCTATGCCTTCAAGTCTTGCTTTGTATGTGATCATGTCCGTAAGTGTCTTATACGGTATGGATACAAAGTTCTGGTTTGTT
>JHXJ01000001.1 GCA_000621765.1 Ruminococcaceae bacterium AB4001 | reverse complement strand
GTTAGTATCTACTCTGTCTCACTGTTGTACTTGAATAATACAACCGTGATAGCTTTCACATCGCCCCTGTTTTACTTTTTATCATGCCTCCTTAGCAAAATGACATTTTGAAAGATAGTTGTAACCCAAGTAGATTTACCATTGCGAGCCGGAAAACAATGTGTGATTATGATTGTTTATAAAATATTAGCAAGATGCAGAATAAGAATAATCATCAAATTTTTAAATTTCTTTTGTTATATGGTAAACAGTTTTTTCAAACCAAGTTGACCCATAACGAGATTAAATAATTAAAAAAGCCGCATACCGCGGCTTTCTGACTAATTCTCAAATCTGCTTGCAGCCCATCCGCCCTCGTTTAAGTGGGAGCTTGTAAGAGTTGCAAAACCTTCAGGTGACAGGAGCGGGATCTGGAGTTTGCGTATTGTCTCCGGGTCAAGCTTAAAGTCATTGGCGCAGTATTCCGCACCGGCTTTCTTGAGATCATCGAGATATACCCTGATCTGCCTCTTTGCTTTTCCCGTCATGAAGACTTCGCCCATGGGACATAGGATGCATGTATATCTGTCTCTTCCGCCGCAGATGAGATCGTACTGGGCAAGAAGTGCTGGATATACGGGCTCTAACTCGACATAACCGCATGAACTGATGACTACGAATTTCTTATCGAAGATGGAGGGATCTCTCATCTTGTTAAATGTCTGTCCGTCATCGGATCTGGTGCCCATGTAAGGCTCGGCAAGTGATAAGCACCTGTCGGTAACAGCCTTGAGCTGTGAAGGCATGCCATAGAAATATAAGGGGAAGCTTTCGATTATTATGTCCGATTCCTTTATGGCAGCGATTATCTCCGCCATATCATCCTTGATCGCGCATGTTCCGTCCTTGGATGCCCAGCATGCAAAGCAGCCTCTGCAGGGCTTGATGTCCTTTGCGTAGATGTCGATCTTCTTTATTTCCGTGCCTTCAGGAAAACCGGAAACAAAAGCATTCGTTACATGCAGAGTATTACTTCTTTCGAGCTTGGGGCTGCCGTTGAGGATAAGGACTTTCATCAAAGACTTAAGCCTCCGTCAAGAACGATCACCTGACCGGTCATGTAAGCAAAGCCGTCTGAAAGAAGGCTTGCTACGCAGTTGGCTACATCTTCGGCAGATCCGAATCTCTTCATGGGAACAGCTTCCAGATACTTCTCTGCAAGGTCGCCGGGTATGGACTTGATCATGTCGGTACCGACAAAGCCCGGCGCTACGGCATTGACCTGAATGCCGTAAGGAGCGAGTTCCTTGGCCATGGTCTGGGTCATGGAATTGACCGCACCCTTTGTGGCACTGTATACGGTCTGCCCGGGAACAGCGAGGATGGAACTTACTGAAGATACATTGATTATCTTGCCGCTCTTCTGCGAGCACATCTTAAGGCTCGCTGCCTGTGCGCAGTTGATGTATCCCTGAATGTTGATCGCAAGGCTCTTTTCGAGCGAATCAGGTCTGATCATGAGAAGATATGCATCGTCGACGACACCGGCGTTATTGACCAGAACATCGATAGTCTCAAAGCTCTTCTTGATGTCCTTGAACATCGCTTTGACCTGGGTTATGTCGGAAGTATCGGCCTTATATATCCCACACTTTACTCCGAGCGCAGTTATCTCTTCCTGTGCAGTCTTCGCAGCTTCATCGTTGCTCGCGTAGTTGAGAGCTATGTCATAGCCTTCTTCGGCAAGCCTTTTCGCGATCGCCTTGCCTATTCCTCTTGAACCGCCCGTAACAACTGCTGTCTTGCTCATAAAAGTGCCTTCCTTTATGTGTGCCTCACGCTTTGGTAAGCAGTAATGCCGAATAAAGCGCGCTCGTACCGAACGAGACTGCTATTCCGTTTTCGAACCTGCCCTCGTAGATATCCTTTGCGAGCATGGCAAACTGGAGTGATGAAGATGCCGCCCTGGCTTCACCGAAATCCTTCTTTACGAGTTTGACTTCGATGCCTTCTCCGAAGATCTTCTTATAAACTTCCATCTCGAACGAATCGATCTCTTCTATTCCGTTACCGAAACCATAGATGCAGGAGATGTCTTCAGTCTTAAGCTGTGCTTCTTCCAGGACATTTTCGATGACCTTGGTAAGCGCGGCTTCAGAAAGTCTCGTGTTGTTGTTCCTATCACCTGATGTGTCTCTTGCAGAAGAGAAACCGCCGATCTTCGCATAGCGCTTGGCGCCTCTTTCGACCGCACAGGAAGCCTTCTCGATGACACAGGTTACGGAGCCTTCGCCAAGCTTGAAACTTCCGTTGCCTGTATAGCCGAGATCAGCGTAGATCTCTTCATCTATCTCGGTGCATTCATCCGTACCTGTAGCGAGCATGATGCTCTCATAGCCGAACATGATCGCACCGGCTGCGGCACAGACGCTCTGGAGACCTGACTGGAAACCGTTTGCGATGGTAACGTTGTAGCCCTTGATACCTGTGAAGATACTGAGGTATCCTCCCGCAGCGTTATAGACGGTATTCGGGAACGCAAACGCGCTTCCCTTTTCGATGCCGTCCTTGATGATGCCCTTCTGGAAATTTGCGATCTCAGTCATCGGTCCGTCGTTGGTGCCGATGCAGATGCCGATGATGCCTTCATTTTCCGGAGTAACGGTAATGCCCGCATCTTCCAGAGCCTTAACTCCGCTTAAGAGCTGGAGCTGTGAGAGCCTGTCGAGCTTTCTCAGGAATGCGGATTTGACACCGTATGCCTTAAATATGTCAGCATCCAGTTTGGCCGTGTAAGTATTGGTGCTCTCATCGAACTCGCCGTTTACGATTCCGATGCCGGTTACGTAAAGATCCTGCTTGGGGCACAAGAGATTAAGCTTGTTTGGATCCTTAGCGAAAACGATACTTGCGTTGTTTCCGCCAAAAGCGAATGAATTGGACATCGCATACTTGATGTCCCTTTCACGGGGCTTATTGGCGATAAAGTCAATATTGCCGGACTTTTCGGCAAGTACCTTGAGGTCTTCTTCCGAATAGCCGCTCGTGGGAGGAAGCTTTCCTTCCGTTAATGCTTTGACTGTAAGTACTGCCTCAATGGCACCTGCGGCGCCTAAGCAGTGTCCCGTCATGGACTTGGTAGAACTTACCGATACGTGATCGTTTCCGGCAAAAGATGTCTTAAGGGACAGGAACTCGGACTCGTCGTTCTTTGCAGTTCCCGTTCCGTGTGCATTTACGTAATCGATATCCGAATAATCGAGTCCGGAATTCTTGATGGCACGTTCAATGACGCTCATCTGGCCTTCACCGTCCGGTCTCGGAGCCGTGATATGGTAAGCATCCGAACTTACTCCTGAACCTAAGACATCGCAGTAGATCCTTGCGCCACGCTTGATCGCATGCTCGTAACTCTCTACAACAAGTACTCCTGCGCCTTCGCCTAAAGTGATTCCCTCACTGTGGTTAAAAGGAGAACACTCGGAAGCATCGAGAGCCCTGAGTGCGTGGAAACCCGAGAAAGCGAGCGATGAGAATGAATCGCATCCTCCTGCAAGGAAGATCTCTCCCTTGCCGCCTCTGATAAGGTCGATGGCAAGTGCCACGCTTAATGTTCCTGCAGCACAGGCATTTACTATGTTCGCGGTGATTCCTCCGCAGTTATAGTAGTCGGCGACATTACCTGCAATGACCGTAGCGGGCATTGATTTCAGGTCATTTAAGTCACCCTTTTCGCCCTTGCATTTCTGGTTGTAGTATTTCTCGACACATGCAGCGCCGGCGATACAGCTTCCAAGGATAACACCGATCTTGGAAGCATCTTCGGAATCCATGTCGATTCCCGAATCCTTTATGGCTTCTCCGGCAGCCTTGATGCCTAGTGCCGTTGTCCTGTCATATTTTCCGTCAGCAAGCTGTTCGTTGGTCAGCTCAACCTCAGCACCCTTGTGAGAGTAGCAGGGAGAAGTATCAAAGCTCTTGACGTCCTTGATCCCCGAGATACCGTTAAGTGCTGACTTAAAGCTTTCTTCCGTGTCATTTCCGATAGCGCAGACAAGTCCCAGGCCCGTAATGACACAGCGCCTTTCATTCATCAGCATTATCAGTCCTCTTTATGTGCTTCTACAAATGCGGTAAGTGTCTCGATGGAACGGAAATCTTCTTTTGTAGCGCCGGCTCCGGAGATATCTACTCCGAAAAGGTTCTCGATACCTACGATGATCTCGATCGAATCGATGGAATCGAGGCCGATATCCTCACCGAAAAGCTCTGAATCGTACTCGAGCTCATCTGCCGGGATCCTGAGTCTTTCAACCAGCATGCCTTTGATCTGTTCGGCGATCTCATTATTCATTTCCATAATCCTCCTAAAATATATATTTAAAGAAATATCCTGAATAACATTACACTATGTTGTCCCGTTTTTCCAACGAAACGGAATAAAAGTGCAAAATGACGTTGAATCTCCTTAGTTCTTTGACTGACATCCTGCATCTCCATCCCCAGGAGGATACCCAGAGCGTGTCGCCGTCCATCTCGGTTATGGTGACCCAGTGGTATCCGCACATCGTCTTGTGTCCGGAAGGCGTCTCTACCGCGACATTGTTGAAAGGCGCCGTTATGAGCATGACCAGAGGATCCCCGGTCTCAAGATACTTCGGGATCTTCTCCCACCACTTGAACCAGAAGGGCCTGATCCTGACCTTAAGGCCTTCCTTTGCCCCGAGCTTTCTCACGCCTTTTCTGAACCGGCCCGCGCTGACGCCGAAGCTCCCTAAGAACTCCTTGCCGAACAGCTTTCTGGGCTCCCTGTTCTTTCCGACTGTGATGGGCCTTATGTAGTCTTTGGCATCGAAAAACCTTTCAAAATACTCGTCCCTCGTCATGCCTTCCTCGCCCTTGAGACGCATGATAGCGTCAAGTCCGGCGATTATTCCGCATCCGCTGTTAAGGAGCATGGCATCGGGAAGCCACATCTGGCTTCCTCCGTATGACTCAAGTCCCTGTTTATCCTTTATCTTAGGCGGCAAACTCATCTTAATAACACCTCGCTCCATGCGCCTTCAACAGGCATCCCGGGCAGCTCATACGCGCCCGCATCTCTTAATCTTTTTCTGCTCTCGTAGACTCCGCCCTCTACCGGGATAGGAGCCATATAGCACCTGATCCCTGCGGCTGTCCATTTCCTCACTGATTCCTCAAGATCTGTCGAAGCCGTACCGGAATGATTGCAGCAGATAAGCACTCTGTCAAATCCGGTTTCGGGGATCACTGCGCCCGGGAATGCCGGGATCACGAGTATCTTCGGAAGATCCTTCTTTGCGAAGAAATCCTCAGATCCTCTTATCTCAGGTTCTATACCGTCTTCGTATTCTGCATAGCAGCCCCTGATGTCAGGAGACATGATGAGGTATGCGCGGTAACATACCGGCTGTCCATGAATGTTCCTGAAAACCACTCCGGACTTTCCCTGTTCAAGGCATTTCACAGAGGCATCAAGGTTCCCCGACGCCTCTTCCGGATCGACGTCCGGAGCTTTTACGGAACCCGTGATGACGAAAGGGATCTTAAGACTGCCCAGAACACGGTATGCGAGCTGCGCGAAAAATGCGCACGTGTCGGTCCCGTGGGTTATCAGGATCCCGTCGGGAGATGTGCGCTGCGCCTCGCCTGCTATCCCTCTTAACGCCTCGCGGTAGTCTTCGGGTGTCGCATCTTCAGAAGAATATCTGTTAAATGAAGGGAAAAGAAACTCGTGCTGCGGCATTTTCGAGTCCAGACAGTCGCGGACAAAGGACGGTTCGCCCAGCTTCACCGTTCCGGAGGCATTAAACGAAGAGATCGTCCCTCCGAGCATGGCGCAGAGTATCCTCATTATTCCATTTCCTTCCCAAACATATTTAGAGTAGAATTTACCCATCAATTATAATTCAGGAGATATTTTATGAGAATAGCAAGCTGGAACGTAAACGGTATCAGGGCAGTCGCCACAAAAGGCTTTGCGGAAAGCCTTGATAAGATCGGCGCAGACGTCATCGGCATCCAGGAGATAAAGGCCCTCCGGGAGCAGTTGGGACCCGAGATAACCGATATTCCCGGCTATAAGAGCTGGTTTTATTCCGCTGAGAGAAAAGGCTATTCTGGAACGGCGCTCTACTCAAAGATCGAGCCCAAAAGCGTGGAATTCGGCTTCGGAGTCGAAGAGTTCGACCACGAGGGACGCGTCATCAAGGCTGATTTCGGCGATTTCGTCCTGTTCAACATATATTTCCCCAACGGCGGCAGAGGCGATGACTTCGTCAAGTTCAAGCTGAGATTCTACGACTGCTTCTTAGACCAGGTCGATGTCTTAAAAGCACAGGGCAAGGAAGTCATCTGCTGCGGTGACGTAAATACGGCCCACAAAGAGATAGACCTTTCCAACCCTAAGGCAAACTCAAAGATCTCCGGATTCCTGCCCGAAGAGCGCGCTTATATGGATAAATTCATCGAAAGAGGTCTTACCGACACGTTCAGAATGCTGCATCCGGACGATAAGGATTGCTATACCTGGTGGTCCTATAAGACCGCGGCAAGAGAGCGTAATGTCGGCTGGAGAATCGACTATTTCTTTACGACAGACGGACTTAATGCCCATGTTAAGGAATCAAATATGATGGGCGATATTATGGGATCTGACCACTGCCCGATCTATCTGGATCTCGATATTTAATCCGGATCGTGGATGTCAACGGTGTTGTCAGTCATGATATGGCCGTTGATCTCGAGTGAAGTAAGAGAACCCGTCGTGCGGAAATCCATGTTAGTGATGTTGCGCGGAACTTCAAGCCCCGTGAAGATGTTTCCTTCCGTCTTGGAATTGGAAACCCTGATCCTGACGCGCTTATCCATACCTCTGTAGATGCCGGCCTGTTTGCCGCCAAGATCTACCCTGAGCGTTACGAAGTCAATGGTAATGTTCGTAGGTTCTGCCGTGCCTGAACCGATGACCGTGATGTCATGCGCTTTGGACTTCGCGGTGATGGTGGCGCTGTATATCCTTATCTGGAGCTTCTCGCTGTGCTTGGAACCGATCATAATAATGTCGGCTCCCTCGAAATCCATATTTACAGATGAATGCTCGATCATGATATCGCATCTTCCCATAACGGATCCGATACCGATGGCATTCTGGGCAACGCTCTTGATCCCGATATAACAGTTACTGATGAGAGGTTCGATATCACCGGAATTTGAGCCTAAGGCAACTGCGTGCTGGCCCATGAGGTTAAGCTTATACATGCCTCTCCTGATGATGAGGTGTCCGCCAAGGCCGCTTCCGATCGCGACGCTCTTATTCGCATTGACCGTGATCTCTATCTGTCCGTCCTGATCGAAAACGATGTCTCCGTGATAGGAATCCATGTCATTTCCGATACCGAACGTCTCGACTCCGGTCGTGCTGATCGAAAGATTGCCCGCGCCTTCAAACGTGAGCGTGGATGAAGGAGATACCTTGATGCCGCCTCCGCTCAGGTAGTTATCACCCGTTAGAGAGATAACGACTTCACAGTCGTCGCCTATGTTTATGGCAGCATCGTGAGTCTTGCCGGTAAAGGCGCAGTTCTCGATCGCGATCTTGCCCTTGTATCCGCTCTCGATCTCGAGATTGATGACGGCGTCGTCACCGGGCACGCCGATAATGTGCAGATCCCTGTGTGTGACATGTTCCGAGACAACGTGGATGGTATTAAAACCTTCCTTGATGAGGATCGGGAGCGAGATCCTTGCTTCCCTTCCTGCGACGTAATCCCTTCTCGTACGGTTCTTTGCCTTGCCGGTACTGTAACGGACGATCTCTTCTTTTACCGCGGGAGAGATCTCCTTGATGATCTTCTCGGAAGGACGTGCCGTGTAATAACCCTGGATAAGGTCTATTCCGAGGTTAATGACTGTCTCGATCTCCTCGGTCGTCTCGATGCCCTCGGCCAAAGCGAGGATATTGTTATCGTGTGAGAATTCGATGATGTCCTTTACGAAATGCTGCTTCTGCGGCGAATCCTGGATATTTGCAAGGAGCGCCCTGTCGATCTTTACGTAGTTCGGCATGTAGCGGAGGAGGTTGCTGACATTGGAATAACCCGTGCCGTAGTCGTCGACCGCGGTCTCAAAACCGAACTCCTGGTATTCTTTCTTCATGTCGGCAAGTTCTTTATCGTCGATCTCAGACTGCTCGGTGAATTCGACTACAAGTTTGCCTGACAGCATCTTCGCCATGCCGGAGATATTCTGCATGTCTTCTTTCTTCAGACGTTGGCCCGGAATGGAATTGATGAAGATCTTGGCATCAGTTCTGAACTTATCACGGTTCTCATTGACGAAAGTCAGGACATTATTGAATGTTGCAAACTCGATGTCGTAAAGCCTGTTGAAGACACCCGCATACTTGATCATAAGAAGCGGCTGGACATAAGGTACCGTATCCGCCCTCATCAGTGCCTCATAAGCATAGATCTCGCCGGTACGTGCATCGACAATGGGCTGGAAATGATAGTTGATCTTATTCTTATCAAGGATGTCATTTACGATCTTGGCTTCCTCGATCTGGGACTCATCAAAGCCGTCCGCATTCATCTTCTGGAAGTTGATCTTCTGACCGTTCTTCCTCGACAGAGCCACGCTTACAAGACTTTCGTAATCGGTCTTGGTCTTCGGCTTTCCTTCTGAGGTGCCGTAATATACCTCAAGCTTTCTGGAGCCTTCCGGGAGAGAAGAATTGTACGCGTCGATCTTTTCGTACATCTCTTTGACCTTTTTCTCCAGATACATCATGGCATCTTCGGAATCAGGCAATACAGACATGGCGACCATCTCGCCGTTGCCCATGCAGTAGATCCTTCCCTGCGCGAAAACCTCGCCCAGGAAACGTCCGACATTGATTATCGCGTTATCGCCCGCGGTCCTTCCGTCCTCATTATTGATCTTGGAAAGATTCTTGATGTCGATGGCAAGAGCTCCGACTTTCTCATTCTCCTTCAAAGGACTCATGACGATAATGTCTTCCGTCTGCCTTAAGAATCCGTTGTAGTTATAGATACCCGTAAGCGGATCTCTTACGAGACTTGCCTCAAGCTTTTTGTTTATCGCGATGAGTTCGTCGCATCTTCTGAAGTTCTCAAGGCCTCTCATTATGCTATGAAGCCAGAAACGGTAGGATTTCTTATAAGATCTGGGTTCCGTATACGACAGAACGGCATATCCGAAAGTGGTTTCCTCAAAATGCAGCGGCGTAAAGAAGAATGCCTCAGGCTTCATCCTCTCGCTGTCGAGTCTCGGGATCAGGACTTTCCTGTCAAAGAAAACATCTGCACTTACACGGTCCAGGCCCAGATTCTCCGGGCGGCACGCGATGACATGCATCATCTTATTGGTAAAGAACCTGTTCGTATCGGACAGCCTCTCCGGAGATATTCTCGAATCATCGATGAGACCTGCCATTGCCTTGGCTTTTGACTGCCAGTTGTTATTGAGGCAGATGCTGAAGCTCTCGAATTCCCTTATCTGGAAAATGTAAGAGAACGTCGTTTTCGCGAGGCCGTCAAAATCGTTCTGTATAACCAGATCCTCATCCAGATGGTTGAAGGACGAGAAAACGCTGTTGTGCGAAGTATCCGTATCCCATACTTTGCGGAGCTTCGTCTCATACTGGACCTGGTCATCGCTGCATCCGCAGGTCTTTCCGCAGAAAAACTCTCCGTAATCCTCAAACGGAGGCGTCGTACGTCCTTCCATCTGATCGAAAAGAAGGTCCACTGAATACGAACCTAAAGATTTCGCGGGTATCTTTACCGATGTGACCGGCTTCGGGGAATATCTTCCTTCCTCAGTCGAGTCGTAACCTGCGACCGCGATGTCGACCGGAATGTTAAGGCCGCCGGCTTCCAGAGCTTTTGCAAGGCCTATAGCCATACAGTCATTGGCACAGGCGATTGCCTGCGGGAGCTTTCCGCCCTTCTTCAGGAGACGCTCACCGAGATTCTCGCCGCTCGTATACCAGAAGTCGCCGTAAAAAACCCTGTCCCTGCCGACTGAAAGGCCGTGCTCTGTCATCGCATCCATGAACGCCTGAAGCCTCTGCTTCGAATAATGGTGCCATGCCTTACCGGTAAGATATGCGATATCCGTGTATCCGTGCTTCTCGATAAGATGGCTGACAAGCTTCTTTACTGCGCCATAGTGATTCGGAAATACAGACGGGAAATACTTGCTTTCCTTGTCGATGAATACGACCGGGCATTTGCAGCGCTCGTGGATTATCTCTTCAAGACTGTCGGAAAGACCCGGAGACTGGAGAGTATCAGCCATGACCGCAATGGCATCAAATTCCTCATATGGAACGAGGGTAAAGATCGACGTCTCGCCGATCTCCCTTCCCAGATTATTCTGATACTTGAGATAACTGCTGAAGATCAGGACATCCGCATCGTGCTCAAAGGCCTTGCCAACAAAGCCCTCAATAAACTGGGCCTGATAGTATTCATCAGCCTGAGCAACTAATAAAGCTATTCTCTTGCGGTCTGCCATCAACGATCCTCACCGTCAGATCCAATATTCAGTAAAACACTTCTGTTGTTTAGTCTAATCAGCAACACTTCAAAAAACAATAAAGCCACTGATTTGTTATCAGGATAAAGCCTGAAAATTTACATTCTGTCAATAAAGCAAGGGTGATCGAATGTTCTCAGGCAAGTACTCTGTCGACGGGTGAATAACCTG
Source organism: Ruminococcaceae bacterium AB4001 (assembly GCA_000621765.1). GTDB lineage: Bacteria > Bacillota > Clostridia > Saccharofermentanales > Saccharofermentanaceae > Saccharofermentans. The sequence goes on along the minus strand of JHXJ01000001.1, from coordinate 431,597 downwards.
TCGTCTTCTTGAATCTGACATTGCTCTCGAAGCTCTCTACGCAATCAGAAGGATCGATGCGCTCGAAGTTCAGGGTCGCAAGGGCATCTCTCTTCATCTTGACGGAAACAATAGTAACCTCTTCATCATTACCTGTAGCAGGATTCAGGACCTTATCTACGGCGTGAATGATAACCTGCTGTACGGGCAGCAGAGCAAATGTGTCTCTTGCAACTCTAAGGATCGTACTGGAGACATAATCCTGAACGAGCTCATAGTAAGCAGATTTGCTGAACTCCTTCATTACGAGTTCGCCGCTTGCCTTCATGTCAGGATATTCAGTAGGGATGATATCGTCAGATTTTACCTGGAACTCGATCTCGAGCATCTTCGGATCGTCTGTTCCGACCTCAAATCCGCTGCCGAATTCGAGAAGATCGTCAAAAGGATCGACCTCTTCAATAACCTTGAAGTATGCATCGATATCGCCTGCGAGCACGCTCTGTGCGAAAGGCTGGAGTTCCTTTAACTGGCCTGATACCGCGCCGTTTGCAATTGCTTCCCAATCGATATAACCGTCGGACTGCTTATGTACGGACTTGAGAGCGTCGATACCTGCTGCGAATTCCTCGATCTTAGCCTTGGACTCGGCAATGAGTTCCTCATTAACTGCCTTTGCTGCGGGAGCTGCCTTAGGAGCTTTTGCTGCTGCAGCCTTTGTCTCAGCTGCCTTGCCTTTGCCCTTTCCAGCCTTATCTGCTGTCTTCTTGCCTTTGGCGTCATCCTTGCCCAAAAGGCCGCCGACAACGTTCTTTACGTTACTTGTCTTGGTATAGTAAATTCCCGTTCCGGGGATGCCGACAGTCGTTCTTGCCTGTCCTTTGAGATTTACTGACTGTCTGAATCCGCTCTTACCGAACGATACGCTGGGACCCGACTTACTTAAGTTGAGTTTCAAGCCTTTGCCTAAAGAAATTGATTTACGGAAATTAAGTCCCATACGCCATGCCTCCGGAGAAAAATTGTTAAAGTAATTTTATCACATATCGTTCTCTATTGTTTATATATTGGGCATTCCCTGTATTCATTTTTTCGCGTGGTGGAATAACTTATGAAAATGCTCAAGAAAGCGTTGATGGATTATTGAAAAATTAAGGGCTGCCTCAAAAGCGTTGTGCTTAAGAGACAGCCCTGTTTTTCGGTTCGCGGTCTATTATCTCAGGAATCCTTCGATGATCTTCTGCTCTGCTTCCTGCTCGTTCAGACCGAGTGTCATGAGCTTAATGATCTGCTCGCCGGCGATCTTTCCGATTGCAGCCTCGTGGATGAGCGAAGCATCAACGCAGGTAGCCTTGAGCTTCGGTGTCGCAACGATCACGCCCTTGTCCATGATGATGGAGTCGCACTCTGCATGGCCTTTGCACTTAGCGTTGCCTGCGATGTCGATGATGACATCCTGCTCGGATTCACCCTTTGCAACACCACGGCTTACGATATCGCAGACAGAGTCATCGCCGTTAAGTTCGACGGTGATCTCAGCCTTTGCAGTCTGGTCGAAGTTCGTGAGGATCTTATCGTGCATGATGAGTGTCGCGCCCGGGCCCAGAACAGCCTTAGTGATCCTGTAAGTGTCGTTGATTCCGGCGATCTGCGAAGTGTCCATTTCCATTGTCGCACCTTCGTCCAGGTTAACGACAGTCGTAGGATTCATGAACCTTTTGCCGGTACCGTTTCCTTCGCCGTAATGCTTCTCGACATACTTAACTTTGGAATTCTTGCCGATATGGAAAGTATGGATACCGTCGTGCTGGCTGTCGTGACCGCCGCAGTTGCTGATGCCGCAGCCTGCAACAATAACGACGTCGCAATCTGAACCTACGAAGAAGTCGTTATAAACGCACTCCTTGTGGCCGGACTTGCTGATAATGACCGGGATGTGGCAGGATTCGTTTTTCGTGCCATCCTTGAAATATACGTTGATACCGTCACCGGATTCACGTGATTCGATCTGGATATTGGCAGTAGAGCATCTTCCGGCACTTTCACCGTTGCTCCTGATGTTAAATGCGCCTACCGGAAGGCTGTCTAATTCCGCAACTTCTTTCAGCATTCTCTTTTCAAGCTCATCCATTGCAGGCACCTTCTTTCTGGGAGTATGCGCAGCCGCAGCCGTAGCGTCCCATGTTCAGTTCGCTCATGATCTTTGCGGATTCATCGAATCTGTCGACCACGCCGTCCTTGAGGTAGATGATCTTGTCGGCGATCTCTAAGATCCTTTCCTGGTGGCTGATGATCATGATGTTTCCGTTGGTTACTCTTCTTAAATTCTCGAAAACCTTGATCAGGCTCTGGAAGCTCCAGAGGTCGATGCCTGCCTCAGGCTCATCGAAAAGACTGAGCTTTCCGCCTCTTGCAGCAGCCATCGCGATCTCTATTCTCTTCATCTCACCGCCGGAAAGCGTGTCATTGATCTCCCTGTTAAGATAATCCTTTGCGCAGAGACCTACTGCCGACAAATACTTGCAGTCCTTGGAAACATCGACGCCTTCTCCTGCGGCAATGCTCAAAAGGTCCTTTACCTTAAGCCCCTTGAATCTTACAGGCTGCTGGAAAGCGAAGCTTATTCCGAGATTCGCGCGCTCGTAGACTTCAAGATCAGTTATGTCCTGACCGTCAAAGAGCACTCTTCCCTCCGTGGGCTTGATGATGCCCATAATTACCTTGAGCAAAGTGGACTTGCCGCTTCCGTTGGGTCCGGTTATCGCGACGAACTTGTCGTCTATCTTGAGATTTATGTTCTTAAGGATGTCCTTGTCATCCGCATGAAAGCTGATATTCTGCAATTCAAGCATATGAACTTCCTCCTTTACTTTTAAAGCCAACTTACTTTATATGGTTTACGGGTAATTATCAATAGTTATTTTCGACATATGACGAAAATTTTTCATGAACATTTAGGAATGATAATCATACCGAAAAGGTTTCATGCGCTGATTTCTACATATGAAACCCTATGATAAAATAGTTCAATTGAAAATTTGGAGGCTTTTCTTATGTGCGGAATAGTCGGTTACACAGGCAAGAAGAAGGCTGCTCCTATCCTTTTGGACGGTCTCGCCAAGCTCGAATACAGAGGTTATGACTCTGCGGGCCTCTCAGTAAGAGACGGCGATAAGAATCCTGTTGTCGTAAAGGCAAAGGGAAGGCTCAAGGTCCTCTCCGAGAAGACAGACGGAGGCGCAGCGCTCAAGGGCACATGCGGCATCGGTCACACAAGATGGGCAACACACGGCGAACCCACCGAAAACAATGCCCACCCCCACATCGTTGATGACTATAACGTCGTAGGCGTACACAACGGAATCATCGAAAACTATCAGGAATTAAGGGACAAGATGATCCGCAAGGGTTATAAGTTCTATTCCGAGACAGATACCGAAGTCGCTATCAAGACTATCGATTACTACTATAAGAAGTACACACACGACCCCATCGAAGCTCTCGCTAAGACAATGGTCCGTGTCAGAGGCTCTTATGCTCTCGCAGTAATGTTCAAGGATCACCCGGGCAAGATCTTCGTAGCCCGCAAGGATTCCCCCATGATCATCGGCTGCGACAAGGACGCTTCATATCTCGCATCTGACGTTCCCGCCATCCTCAAGTACACCAGATCCGTTTACTACATCAACGATCTCGAGATGGCATGCCTCGAAGCAGGAACTGTCACCTTCTATAACCTGGACGGCGACACGATTGAAAAGACTCCCACAGAGATCGACTGGGATGCAGCTTCAGCCGAAAAGGGCGGCTTCGAGCACTTCATGATGAAGGAGATCCACGAGCAGCCCAAGGCAGTCCAGGATACTCTGAACTCAGTCATCGTACCTGACGGCGATTCCTATAAGATCGACCTCTCAGCTACAGGCATCACAGACGAAGACCTCAAGACCTTTGAGCAGATCTACATCGTAGCATGCGGCTCTGCTTATCACGTAGGCTGCTGCACACAGTACATCGTCGAGCAGCTCGCCGGCATCCCCGTAAGATGCGAGCTCGCTTCCGAATTCAGATACAGAACGATGCCTCTTAACAAGAACGCGCTCTGCATCATCATCAGCCAGTCCGGCGAGACCGCTGACTCACTGGCAGCTTTAAGAGATGCCAAGAACAACGGCATCAAGACACTTGCCATCGTCAACGTAGTCGGCTCATCCATCGCACGTGAAGCAGACTATGTCCTCTATACACTTGCAGGTCCCGAGATCTCCGTTGCTACGACCAAGGCATACTCGGCCCAGCTCGCGATCTGCTATGTCCTCGCTATCAAACTCGCTCTCGCAAAGGGCGCCATCACTGAAGATCAGGCAAAAGAGCTCTCTGCAGAAGTAATGACAATCCCCTGCAAGATCAACAAAGTTCTCGAAGACAAAGAGCGTCTCCAGTGGTTCGCAGCTAAGCTCGCAGCACAGAAGGACATTTTCTTCATCGGCCGCGGCATCGACTATGCCATCACACTTGAAGGAAGCCTCAAGATGAAGGAAATCTCCTACATCCACAGCGAAGCATATGCTGCAGGCGAACTCAAGCACGGCACGATCAGCCTCATCGAGGAAGGCACTTTCGTTATCGGCGTTCTCACCCAGAGCGGCCTTTACGAGAAGACCCTTTCCAACCTTGTCGAGACAAAGGCAAGAGGCGCTTACCTCATGGCTCTCACGTCATTCGGCAACTACGCTATCGAAGATACAGCTGACTTTGTAGTTTACGTTCCTAAGATCAACGAACTCTTCTCAGCTTCCCTGGCTGTCGTTCCGCTCCAGCTCTTGGGTTACTACGTATCCTGCGCAAGAGGTCTGGATGTCGATAAGCCCAGAAACCTCGCGAAAAGCGTAACGGTAGAATGATGGGTGGAATCAGACCGGCTTTACGGTCTGAACTTCACAGATCAGGGTGTTACCCACCAGACGGTTACCTCAGTGTTTAGTCAATAAATGACCGCTGCTTTTGGAGAAGGGCGGTCATTTTTTTTCGGCTAACATGAATAAATGCTTTTCCTACTTTTATAGGATTTCAACATATTTAAACGTCAAACAGTAATAACAACTTTCACTGTTTATATCAACTTTAGTCATAGTTGCCGCCTCATATTCGCTCTGGGGATTAGTTGAAGTGGCTATCCATTCAGTTCCTGTACGCTCATCAGAAACAATATTATTTGCGTAATTACCGCTTTGAAGCATTAAATCATAGATAGCAACAGCTTTCTCATAATCTTTTATATACAGCGAAACAGTTGTCCAATACCAAATCGGGGCATCTCCGGTATAACCTGAATATAAGGTTCCGTCCTCACCCTTCCATTCAAAGTAGGTAAAATTCTCTGCATCGTTATCTGATATTGAAATAGTGTTGTCCATTTGTATTTGCGCCGTTTGATAATATATTGAGTTAATACTATCAAGCTCTAAACCTTGGATTCCAACATTTGATACAAAATGGCACAACGGAAATATGTCATCTATAGATTCGTGTCCCAAATACTCAAAGCATTCCGGAACAGTTTTTCCTATGATTTGTACAGATGAATCGAAAATGAAAAAACAAGTATCAACTACTTCTTCTGGGGATTGATCTTCAATTATCCAATTATATATTCCAAGAATAGTTGCTTCTGTCGTTGTTTCTTCTTCAGTAGGCTCTGTGGTCGTTTCCAAAAACACTTCGGTGATTGTTTCTTCCGAAGTAGTTTCTATTGGTGCAGTGGACATACAACCCGTTAAGAAAGTTGCTGTAAGAAGAACGAGTATCATCTTATGTTTCATCATTTGTCCCTTTCCAATAGCATCGCAAATTCTTTAACTATAATGTCTAATTACTTATCCGTAGCAAATAACAGTATTTTCTGCCTCTTTCCTCTCTCAATAGTTTTTTCAATTATATATCATTGGATTTGTCCGCTTGAACTTATTTTTAAACTTACAGGCGCACGATTCTGTCCCATTAACGGGCTTGTCAAGTCTTTTATACCCTGCCGCACGCGTTATAATGTATCTATGAGTAAACGCAAGCCTTTTATATTTATTACGCAGGATAAGCTGATCGACCTCTGCAGATACGATACCGGCTGGTTCGATACCGTCGGAGGTTCAGAAACGGATGCATATCCGGAATCCGGCTTTGACATCCAGTGCGAGAACGAATATCCGATGCTCCTGTCGGATCTTAAGACTGCGCTTACACATTTCGAGGAAGAGAATACCTCCTTTAAGGATTTCACTTACGACTGGTGGTGTCCCATCACCTCATATTTCTACGAAGATCTGTGTCTTGATGAGCTTCTGGGACCTGATCCCGACCTGATCGCGGATTTCCCCTACCCTCCGATCCCCGAGAACGATGAAGACATGATCACCACGATCATGGTCAAGATCGCAGCAATAGCGGATAAGATCGATGAGAAAGGCAGATTCCCGAATGGCTCTGCTTCGAAAGTCCTTGGTATTCCCGACCTGCTCACACTTATAGAGAACTTCGAAGACAATAAGGATCTTCCGCCTGAAGAGCGCACTTACACCAGAGAACAGATGCTCGCGTTCCTCAATCACTGGGACAACAGCCTGCTGCTTGTCGATGCGCCGGAGAACATCATCACACGTTTCGTGTCATTCACGAACAGGTTATGCGATGAGCATGTTTTCGAGGCCCTTAAGATCAAGGCGTTCGCTCACAATGGCGGAAACGCGGCGTTCCCCTGCGATTATGAGGAAGCTGCGAGGCTCTTTACGATCCTTCTCAAGGAATTCGGTTTTGGCTATGCTGCCAACGCCTTGGGCTTCATCCATTACGACGGCAAGCTCACCGGAAAGCCCGACTTCGATAAGGCTTTTGCTTACTTTGCCATCGCCTCCAACTACAACATCTCGGAAGCAAAGCTCATGTTTGCCGACATGCTCCTGCTCGGTCAGGCCGGCAATCCCGATCCGTTCCTTGCCTATAACATCTTCCTTCAGGTCTATCACGACGCGAGGATCAGGTTCGAATCAGGCGAATACACGACATGCCTCCCTGAGAGTGCCATGAGGATCGCGCACGCGCTCAGTATCTTCCCTGAGCAGAAGGGCAAGAAGTTAAAGCTCCTTCTCGAGGCATCCTATTCGGCATTTGTACGTTATCAGACGAATAAGCTTCATACGGATCTGGAACTGTCCAAACAGCTTCAGACTGAGATCGACAGGACGATCAACGATTTCGGCCCACAGGACCGTATCAAGATCAATTCCGCATGGCAGACGCTCGGGAGCGAGGATATCACGGATTTCTTCGACGACTTTACGACTCCTCCCTATCCTGCCTACTACACGCTCAAGGTCAGAAAGCTCAAGAACAAGTACAGGTTCACCATAGAAAGGCACTCCATATTCCCCGGTGTCAACGCTCCCCTGTCCTTATCCGTCCAGCCCTGGCTTCTCCGCACGGGTCTGTGCAGCAGGATCGATTTCTCACTGCCGGTTGAATCCGTAAGCGCAAAGATAGGAATACTTTCCAAAGCCCCTGGATTCATTACCTTCGATAAGCTTTTGGTCAGGAATGACTCCGAAAAAGGTCATTCGATATTCACGTTCTTCAGGGGCGGAGAAATCTTCACGGAGTTTACCGCGGACAGGATATTCTTCAACAAACCTGTCGGCACTGAGCTCAAGTAAGGCTTTAAAAACCTTAAGGCTGAATAATCTCACATAATGGTTTATAATGCTCCTGTTTGGGATTAATGGGAAAATAGGAGATTTTTTAAGATGGCATTTATGTCGGATTCAACACGCATACGCATTTTTATCACGTCCGTCGTTGCTTCAGCGCTTCTTTTAAGCGGCTGTGTGACGAGTCCTTCAGTCTCTGATACTGAGGCACCTGAAGAAAGTTCCGGCACGACAGAACAGACGGAGACAACAGCTGCCTCAGAGACGGCTACGGAAACCACAGTTCCTACGCCGACAAAGGCACCGGCTGCGACATCGGAAAGTGACGAATCCTCTTCAGAAGAAAACACTGCCGAGACATCTGAAACATCAAAAAGGGATGTCGGAACGGGCTCATTCGGTTTCCAAAAGGGTAATCTCATCTTCCATTCGAGCGTCGACATCTCGATGCTCATACAGCCTGAAGACGTTACGCTCTACGACTATGGTGCACGTAACATAAGCTGCGACTGGATCGATCTTTTCTACGTCAAGGAGACTTACGATTTCAGCGAGATCGACTCGACTTACCGGTTCCTGGCTTTCTACGATAACGACATGTCAGTCACGTTTTCGGGCTATACGGAAATCGGCGATTGGACAACGCCGAAAGGCTCTGAGCTCCAGCTCTATATCTGCGCGATAAAGATCATCTCGCACAACCTTGAGATCACGATCCTGCCGCAGAACCCGAGCACTCCCGAGTACTATAACGTATCGATCTGCGGAAGAGGCTATTATGCTTCGGCCGAGCAGCTCCAGATGATGGACGTGGTATTGAGCGCCCTTCATGAAAATCCGGGCGTGGATCCGCTTGATGGAATAGTTCCCGGATTTAACCACACATACTATTTCTGACGGAAATTACTTCTTTGCAAGATAGATCATGAAGCCCAGCGAGAAGAAGAATTCCTTTATCTGGAACATGCTCTCGAGCTTCTCGTATGAATCCTTATACCACTGGTAATCTTCCATGTATTCTTTTACTTCGGGATGCTTTTCGGTCATGTCGCGGATGTCGTCAATGATGAATCCGAAGTAGATGTTGAAGAATGCTTCGCGCTGGTCGTAGTCCATGTTGATTGTATTGATACCGCAGTTCTGAAGCGTTATGTCCCTGTAGCCTGTCTGTTCGAGCAGGGTGAAGATCCTTCTTCCGCTGTAACGGAAGCCTGATTCCTCGCACTTCGAGCAGATCTTTACCGCTTTGGCGAAAAGGCCGTCCGGGTCAGGATAAGCCACGTTAAAGCCGTCGTCGATATCCTTGATGATGATGTATCCGTCCTTCTGAAGATACTTGCGGATCGTCTTAAGGAGGCGGTAAGGATTGTCAAGATGGAGCAGGACCATGCTTATGTTGATGACGTTAAAGGAATCGATTCCGATGTCTTCCATCGCGTCTTCGATAGTATCGGCGAGCGTGTCGGATTCGACGTCCGCCTGATAGAAACGGAAGTTTTCATCGTCGCCGTGATTCTTATTGGCCTTTTCGACGGCGGTCTTGTCGTATTCCAGACCGACGAGTTTCTTCAGTTTTCCCGAAGATCCGAACTTCCCGAAAATATAATCTCCGTCATTGGAGCCTATGTCTAATACTCTGAGCTCATCGCAGATACTTTCAACATACTTATATGTCGGATTGTCAAAACCTGCGATCAGCTCGCGCTGGATCTTCAGTCTTCTTACTTCTTTCCTGTCTTCCGACGTGAAATACTTGTTGGAGAACGAATCTTTGATCACGCTTTCAGATGCAGGCTTTGAATCTTCGTTATTCTCGATCGCGACATCCTTAAGGAGCGAAGCCAGTTTCTCGATCGAAGCGTCAAAATACTCCGGGGAGACCTTGACCGCGTTATAAGTATGGAAGTCCTTCATGTCTTCGGGCAGAGTATCGGGGAAACTGAAGCCCCTGAGCATGAACGGGACGATATTCTTATTGCATTGCATCGCGTGAACGACTTCGTTGCGGAGCCAGTCTCCATCGTTAACGCAGCGGTCCAGGGAATTTGGCGACAGGACTACGACCACGTTTTTGGATTCTTCGATAATTTGGTAAAGAGCAATGTCAAAATGACCTGAAGACAATTCCTCCAGATCAAGGAAAACGTTCAGACCCATGTCGGTAAATCTGTCGTAAAGAAGTCTTGCCGTCATGGCGCCGTTCTCACGTCTGTAGCTTATGAATATGTCGTACATGATGTCCTGCCTCCCTGCCGGTGCTTGGGGCCCGTGTTTACAAGAGCCGCCCGTCAGCCCTTATCCTTAAGAAACTTCTGATACTCTTCTATCGTCTTTTTCATGACGACATCCCAGGAATAGTTTTCCGCGATGAAGGAAACCGAATTTGCCGATTTTGTCCTGAACGAATCCTTGTCCTCAATGACCTTCCTGATACAGTCAGCGACACTCTCGGCATTGTTCTCGGCCATCCAGCCGCAGTTGTTGTCAGTGATCATCTCACCTAAGTTGGTACCTCTTGTAACCAGGCAAGGCAGACCGTAGCTCATCGCTTCAAGGATGCCTCCGGGCATTCCCTCATGGCGCGATGTCTGGACGAATACATCACCCGAGAGCAGAGTATTCTCCTTGTCTTTTCCCAAAACCTCGTGATTAAGCGTGACTACATCGCCCACATCAAAGGACCTGATCAGTTCTTCGACCTGGGCGTATCTTCCGAACGAATCCGGACCGTAAATTTGGAGCGTAACATTGTTACTCTTCATGATTTCCTTGGTTTTTCTGACTGCTTCGAGCAAAATGTCGATGCCCTTGACGTGGACATCAAGACGGCCGATGAACACCAGTTTTATGCCTTCATCCGAGAAATTTTCCTTGCTGACTCCGGGCATGGTCACGCCGTTGGTGGCGATAAACTTCCTGCGGCCGAAATTGGTGGTGTCGTACTCCTGCTGCGAGAGGCACTGGAGCGCCAGCGCCCTGTTCGTAAACCTGTTGAACAGCAGAATGTTCGCTGCTGTCTTCTTCAGGCGCTTTGAAGCCTGGGCTTCCTTGCGGAGCTCGCCGTGGGGAATGACTATATAAGGGATACCCTTTTTCTCAAGCTGCTTCCCGATACCGAGATATTCTTTGCGGTAGCATTCCTGGAAAACAACGAGATCAGGTTTGTTGAAAGGCTTCGGGATCTTATCTAAATCAAACTTTTCCATGCGCGGGAACTGGTCGATCAGATCGGTGACGTCCTTTGCCCTTATATTGTAGAGCGCGACCTCGTGACCGAGCTTTCTCTGCTCGATTATGTACTGGGGGACGACCACGCAGACGCCGCTGAAAGGATTATCCGCAATAGAACCTATGTGTAATATGATCATGCCTTTTTCTTCCTGTGCAGCATCTTCTTGAATATCCATCCGCGGATGGATGTCGGAACGAGAGCGACTATGAACTGTATCGTGATGACCGAGGCGTAATCGAACCAGGATATGAAGCCGGTCGAATAGACCATCTTAAAGCCCTGTCTGTATTTCTTGAAGTAAGCCCAACCGCCCCTTCTTTCGTACATGTTCTTGCCGATCCTGACGAATACCAGGGACTCGTCGATGTTCCTGCATTTAACGCCTTTCATCATCATGCGCGCCCAAAGGTACGTATCTTCCATGAGCGGGCAGGACTGGTAATTTCCGGCAGCTAATACCGCCTTCTTTTTGAACATGACGGTGACGTGATTGAATCCGTCTCTTCTCTTCTGGTATTTCTTGATCTCTTTATCAGTAAGGGGGACAGTCCTTTTTGCTACGATCTGGTCGGGCGTATCCTCGAATTCGTCTTCGTGGCTTCCGACTATGTCGAGCTCCGGTTCTTTCTCGAAAACAGCGAGCTGCTTTTCGAACCTGTCCTCCCTGCAGATGTCGTCCGTGTCCATTCTCGCGATCAGTTCATTGGAGCATTCGGGAACTCCCGCACGGAGCGCCAGTCCCAAGCCCTGGTTCTTTTCGAGAGGGACTCTCTTGATGAGGCCGGGATGTTCTTTCTGATACTTTTCGAGAACGGAATACAGTTCATCAGTAAGAGGGCCGTCCTCGACAACGACCCATTCATTGGCCGGAACGGTCTGGCGAAGGAGGCTCTGGAAGCACTCTTCGACATACTCCGGTTTTTCTTTTATATAGAGCGACATCAATACGCTTAGGTCAGCCATAAAACTCCTCTTCAATAGAAGTATATTCTAACACAACAGCCTTTATCCTTTTTAAGTTCAATGCAGAAGAGTCCGCCTTGTTGGCACTCAGGATGCTGTTTCCGTCACCTTCTCGATAAATGACTTATCGTAATCAGTTGTCGTTAATCTCGGTGAGCGTTCCATCTTGAACTTCTTCATCAGGAGCTGCGGATGTTTTGCAAAGAACTTCTTCGTCCTGTCCCTGTCGCCTGAATAGCGCTCTTCGAATGCATGGACGAGAAGGTCACGGAAGCGCGCATTACTGCAGTCTTCAGAGAGGATAACGTCATTTGCGGCTTTGGTATCGTTGTGAAGTCTCTCCTCCCATTTGCCGCTGGTGGAGACTCCCCCGCCGTAGCCGTACATTGCAACCGGGCGCGGGCAATGAAGCATCTTTACAGAATCGAAAGCCATAAGCCTGTAGGAAAGATCCTCACAGAACTTTACCTTCCCCTCGATCTTCTTCAGATATCTGAGCAGAGTGTTCCTCTCAACGAGCGTGGATACTCCGTGGATGTTGTCTGCGAGCACAAGATAATTGAGCTTGATCTCATCAGGATCGTAACCATCAGGCGCATAGCAGCCGGTGATCTGGGGATAAGCCCATTTCTGGATCGGAGTGAATGTCTCTGCCGCGGAATCGAAAATGAGGATATCGCCAAACACCAGAGGAGCTTCGTTCTTTTCCGCAAAATCGAAAAGATCCTTCAGCGCTCCGGCATCGTAGAGATAGTCGCCCGGGCTGATGAGCTTGATGTATTTTCCTTCAGCTTTTGAGACACCGCTGATGACATTTATCACGGTGCCGTGGTTTTCCTCATTAAGCACGAGCTTATAGTCTGTAAAACCTGCAGACTCGAAAAAAGCGGTTATCTCACCCGAGAGGTTATCGGCAGAGCCGTCATCAGCGATGACGATCTCATAACTGACATCCTGCTGGAGCAAAACAGACCGCAGTGTGTTTTTCAGATCGTTAAGACCGGAATTATAAGTAAGGACTATGACCGAGACGTCAGGACTGACCATACATGCGCTCGTAGTATGTCTGATAGTCGCCGCTGATTATCTCTTCCCACCATTCGCGGTTCTCAAGATACCAGCTGATCGTCTTCTTTATGCCGTCAGCGAACTTCGTTTCAGGAAGCCAGCCGAGCTCATTGTGGATCTTTGTGGGATCGATGGCGTAGCGCATATCGTGGCCCTTACGGTCCTGAACGTATGTGATAAGGGATTCGGGCTTGCCGAGCTCATGGCAGATGAGCTTTACGATGTCGATGTTCTTCATCTCGTTGTGTCCGCCGACATTGTAGACTTCGCCTACCGTGCCGTTGTGGATGATGAGATCTATAGCCCTGCAGTGATCCTCAACATAGAGCCAGTCACGGACGTTAAGTCCTTCGCCGTATACCGGGAGGGGCTTATCGTGCAGGCAGTTTACGATCATGAGAGGAATGAGCTTCTCAGGGAAGTGATAAGGGCCGTAGTTGTTCGAGCAGCGTGAGATCGTAACGGGAAGTCCGAATGTGCGGTGATATGCCATTACGAGGAGGTCTGCTCCGGCCTTTGATGAGCTGTAAGGTGATGATGTGTGGATCGGCGTGGTCTCAGTAAAGAAGAGATCGGGACGGTCGAGCGGAAGGTCGCCGTAGACTTCGTCCGTCGATACCTGATGGTATCTCTTGATGCCGTATTCCCTGCACGCATCCATAAGAACGCTGGTGCCGATGATGTTCGTCTGAAGGAATACAGAAGGATCCTTGATGCTTCTGTCGACGTGGCTCTCAGCAGCGAAGTTGACGACCATGTCGGGATGCTCTTCTTCAAAGAGCTTGTAAACGCCTTCCCTGTCGCAGATGTCGAGCTTGACGAATCTGAAGTTCGGATTGTCCATTACACTCTTTAATGTTGAAAGATTGCCTGCATATGTGAGTTTGTCGAGGCAGATGATCCTGTAGTCCGGATGCTTTTCGAGCATGTGGAATACAAAGTTCGATCCGATAAAACCTGCTCCGCCTGTTACGATAATATTCATGTAACGCTTCCTCTCTTTTTATGTTCTGTAGAGTTCTTATATATCTGTTCGAAAATCGCTTCTGAAGAATGATTATACTTCAAAAAATAGCCGTTTAAAATGCGCTGCCTCTCCGCCTTGAGCGGATCCTCGCCCGAAAGGAGCATCTTCAGGGCTTTCCCGAGTTCATCCCAGTCGTACGCCATGTACAGTCCCGGAAGGATATTCCTGTATACTTCCGTGTACTTGCAATCAAAAGGGCAGTAGATAATGGGCTTCCCGCTCAGGAAGAACATCGGAACGATGGATGAGATGTCTGAGATGAGGATATCCGTGCTGTTGAACGTATCCAGGATGCTGCTGTTCTTATCCGTTATAACGCCGCATGAATCCCATTCTTTCAGGATCTTTTCCTTCTCTTCTGCGGTCATGACGCCCCTCTTGATGAAGTTGTCCCACATCATGGGATGAGGCCTTACGGTAAGCTTTCCGCTGCCGTAATCAAAGTCACCGAGCTGCTTGTAGTAATCCATGAAATGGCTTACTCCGACCGCGGGATCGGTGCTCCATCTGGGCGCCCAGAGAACGCTCGAATAACTGCACTCCTTATCCAGCTTCAAACCGTTTTCGTATGCGGGATGGCCGACTGAAAAATAACGTTTATGGGTGCCTGAAGAGTATCTGCCGTTCAGCATGTCAGCGAGCTTGTCGTCCTCGAAAAAACCGAGGTAGACATACTCGAAGAAATCATTCGGATATTCATCGTCATGAATGATCTCGTGCGTCGCGTAAGTAATGTAGCAGAGCCTTGTCTGACGGGCGATCCGGTCACTCTTCAGGTGATCCGGATTAAACTCGTTGTATGGTCTTTGAAGGAATACGTAATCAAAGCTCTCAAGATCGACGTCGGTCCAGACACCGTCTTTTATCGCTTCGATCATCTTCCCGTTCCTGCATTCTTTTACGAAATAATCACCGACATTGTCGGCAAAAGTCTTACTCTTGATGTCATAGAAAGGTACAAGGATGAGCCATGGTTCGAAACGCTGATCGTTGCACATCAGTTCATAGACGGGCTCTAAAACGTGCCATACCTCAGGCATCTGGACGATGAATCCGACCTTGAGGATCTCGTTTACAGGTTTATCCTCGAACATGCGGATAATGCGTTTCGCGCTCTGTGCGTCGAAGCTGTGCTTAACTTTTCTTAAAGCTTCCTTGAACGCCGAGTCTGCCATTATTTCTTCCCCTTGATCTGCTTATACATATCGATAAAGTAGTTGCGCTTTACGACCATAACGACAAGCACGATGACCGTGATGACGATACGCACCCAGAGTACGCCGTACAGGAGCGCACCGCCCGCTGATACAACGCCGAACAGAACGAGGATCAGGATGAGAAACTTGTAATCGTACATGTCGTCCTTCATGCCCTTCTCCTTGAGGATCTTCTTCATCGCTATGTAATTGCAGAAAGCGAAAAGAACATAGCTTGCGAGCGTCGTATAACCTGCGGCAACAATTCCGAAGTGAGGAATGAGGAACCAGTTCAGGACGATGTTGACCAGTGCCGAACCGATGGAAGCCCAGACAAGTTCCTTCTTTCTCTCGAAGTAGAATTCGACATTGATGAAAAGCTGCGAATAGAACAGGAGCAGGATACTCATGGCAACGGGCAGAACGACATAGACTGCGTCCAAATAAGCCTTGCCGGCCCAGAGAGAAATTATCTCAGGCGCATACCAGATAACGCCGCACAGAAGAAGGCTCATGAGCAGCGAGATCGCAACAGTAACGCTCTTGTTCTCGTCATACTTGCCATCTTTGAGCCTGCCGTAGAACCACGGCACATATGAGTTATTGATCGCATTGAGCACGAAAGTCAGGACCGTAGCAAGCTGGTAAGCGACACCGTATACGGCTGCCGCACTCTTATCGATAAGAAGGTCGATCATGATCCTGTCGCTCATGTTGAATATGGTCTGCGACAGATAATATGCGATAAGCGGAATGTTAAAACTTAACGCGTATGTCCAGTATTCCTTGTTGAAGAGTTTCTTGCCGCGCACCGTGTTCGCGACGAAAAGATATCCGCCGAAGACCAGTGTTACTGCAGCAAAACCGATGATCCTTCCGTAGCCGCGCTGTTCGATGTTAAGAACGATGATTACAGCGAGAACCGGTGACAGGATTGAGTTTATGAGCGAAGCCGCGACGACTTCTTTCCACTTGAATTCGAATCTCTTTTTGCCTGCCCAGAGTGACCACGCGCTGTTCGTGATGATGTCTAAGAACATGATGAGAACGATTACCGTTGGCATCTCGAAAACAGTATTGAACAGGTGCCTGAACGGAAGGTAGATCAAAAGGAACAATCCTGTCAGATACAGGAAGATTCCCTGTACTGAAGATATGTATCCGTCCCTGTCCTTCTCAAACTTGACCATGGCTGTCGAGAAGGAACCATACGCGAGATTAAGCGTCAGTATTATCGTGATAATGCTCGACCATGTGGCATAGAGAGTTACGTCTCCGTACTGCTCGGTCGTAAGAAGCTTTTGGGTGAAGATCGGCATCGTAAAGAACGAGATGCAGCGCTGCAGAATGCTGCATATAGCATAAGCGCCTGATGCCTTTACCGTAACCGGGATCTTTTGCCACTTCTCTTTTATCGAGACCATTATTTGCTCCGGATAAACTCTTTGAATTCGTTATAGTCTCTGATGTAATCGGCAGGATCGTAATGGTCGGATGCCGCAACGCAGAGCACGGAATCCTTCTGGAGCCACAGCATCTCACGCCATGTCGGCTCTTCTATAAGCACTCCGATGGAAGGGTCGTAGAGTTCTATCTCTTCCCTGCCGTTATTGTTTTCGAGGATGAGCTGGATCCTGCCGTAAGGGCAGAACAGAAGCTGCTTGAGCGCCCTGTGTGCATGGAATCCTCTTCTGACACCCTCAGGAACTTTGGAGATGTAGTAGATCCTCTTTACGTCGAACGGGATATCCTGTCCTGCTTCGAAGAAGGATAATTCGCCTGCGTTGACAGTCGGGATCGTCTTGATGTGGATGACTTTGCATCCTGCGACGGAATCCTTTTCGTTGATGTCGTCGTCCTTGAGGACCGAATACCACTTGAGATCTTCGATGCCCTCATATCTTGCGAGGACTTTTTCAGGGATGTCCAAAGCCTCGTGGAAATTATGCTTATCGTAGAACCTTACGGCTCTTGTATTCTTTCTGCTTACGCACCAATAGACACTAGCGAGATCAAGTTCCTTGAAGGCCTTCTCGAGTATGGCTTCCATGCCGAACCAGGCATAGCCCCTGCTCATGGCCTTTGACCTGACCGTGATAGCGAACTCAGCGCTTCCGTCTTCTATGTCGCGCAGAGTGACGGTGCCCATGTATTCGTCTTCATCGGACGCGATGGCAAGATTGATGTTCTTGTCGTCACCTATGCTCTTCCTGATAAACTCTTCGGCATCGCTTAATGTTTTCGATGCGAAATCAGTACGGAGCAGACCGACGACACCGCTGTCGTGCATCCACTCGAGCATGAGGGGGGCATCTCTAAGTTCCAGCTGTCTCAGATGCATAGATATCTCCTTAGAAACTGTTGACTGAATCGATCACGTACTGGATCTGCTCATCAGTCATTCCGTAGTATAGCGGAAGGCTTAGCTCGGTGGCACTGATTTCTTCGGCAATCCTGAGGTCGCCTTCTTTCAGTCCGAGATCCTTATAGCATTCCTGAAGATGGATGGGTGTGGGATAGTGCTTGTTCGTGCCGATCCCAAGGTCACCTAAGTGCTTTTCGAGAAGATCTCTTTCCTTGCACCTTACCGCGAAAATATGCCATACCGGCACGCAGTCCTCCCTTACAAAAGGAAGAACGATCTTTTCATTCTTAATGCCTTCGAGATAGATGGAAGCAATCCTTCTCCTGTCTTCGTTGACCTTATCGAGGACAGGCAGTTTTGCAGAAAGGAATGCAGCCTGAAGCTCATCGAGCCTGCTGTTGTTTCCTTTGTAAACGTGGTGGTACTTGTAGTCCGAACCGTAATTGCCATAAGCCCTGACAAGTCCTGCCGTCTCTTCGCTGTTCGTGATCACCGCGCCGGCATCACCTAACGCGCCGAGATTTTTGCCGGGATAGAAACTGAATCCTGCAACATCGCCGAACGTTCCGACTTTCCTGCCCTTATAGGTTGCACCGTGCGCCTGCGCGCAGTCTTCGACAACGTAAAGGCCGTGCTTTTTTGCGATCTCCATAATGGGATCCATGTCGCATGCCTGGCCGTAAAGATGCACCGGCATGATCGCCTTTGTAGCGGGAGTGATCTTCTCTTCGATGAGTGAAGGATCGATATTGAATGTCTTTATGTCGGGTTCGACCAGTACCGGAACAGCGCCGACATAAGTGACAGCAAGCACAGTCGCGATAAATGTGTTTGAAGGTACGATGACTTCATCTCCGGGACCTATTCCCAATGCCTTCAGCGCGAGCATCAGAGCATCAAGTCCGTTGCCTGTACCTACTGCATATTTCACGCCGCAGAATTCGGCGAAAGCCTTCTCGAAAGCCTTGTCTTCCTCGCCTTCGATATACCAAGATCTGGTGTAGACGCGCTCGAAGGCAGCCCTGATCTCCTGATCAAGTTCCTTTTCGAGCGGAATGAAAGTTACAAAAGGTATTTTCATCGTAAAGCAAAACTCCCTTTCTGATGTGGCAATTATACCATCTGCCCTATTCGTCGAATTTGTAATCGCCGAACGATACGTTATATGGTCTGTGCGCGACTCTCTGGTCTACAGGCGGCAGCTGCATGTAATCGCCGTAGGTTTCGCGGAGCGTCTTATCGTAGTTCTTCTGGATCTTGACCTCGAATCCTTCAAACATGACCGGAACAGTCGGGAACGACTCGTCATATCTGATGTAGGAACCCTTTACATCCGATTCAGTCCACGTGTCATAGCAGACGATGTAATCGCTCTCCGGATGTTCGATCAGCTTAAGGTATTTCCAGAACTGCTTCTTCGGGTAGTCCGGGTCAGAAGAATGGATGTCGTACATGATCCTCTTCACAAGGCTTGAGACAAATGCGCCGATGCCCTTGCCTTTGATCAGCTTCGCCTTGAATTTGGTGTACATGTAATTGCGCTTGTAGCTCATCGACTTTTTCGCGATCTGCATGAAATTTTCATCGCAGTAATCGTAAAGGAAGATATCGAAATTGATCGGCCTTCCGTCGACTTCCCCGTCCTTCTCGAAATTATCGTGCCAGTTCTCCGACACATAGACCGTGCCCCTGTAATTAAGTTTCGGGAAGAACTTCTCATGCCACTCGTCGTCCATATCAGGGCTGCTCAGGAAAAGATTACCGGTATCCTGTGTCTCAAAAACCTTCTTGAGCTTCTCGTAATCAGAACGCATCATTCCGAGATCGATATCGTCATCCCACGGAATAAATCCCTGATGTCTGACGGCGCCGATAGCCGTGCCGTAACTGACGAAATAATCTATGTCATTGTCCCTGCAGAGCTTATCGAACTGACGCATCATGTCAGTCAGTACGATCTGTGTTTTCTTCAGCAGTTCCTGTTTATATATCTCACTCATCCGGTATCTCCCGTTTCTCAGAACTCGATCTTGTAGGCTACGTGGAACTCGCGCTTTGACGGATCAGGTATCTTCATGTAATCACCGAACATCCTGCCGAGGACCACATCATAAGCTGCCGGTATATCGAACATCTCCCCGCAGAATTCGGTCTTGATCGTCTCACGCAAAATATTCTCGGGATAGGTCTCATTATCGTAGTTTCCCGTAGGCACTCCGACCCAGCCCGTGTGGCGCTTATAATTTGCGATCTTCTCGCATCTTCTCTGATAGTATTTCATTCCTCCGAAATGGCAGAAGAACCATCCTATCCTTCTCCTGAAATTTATGTACTCGGCAACGTCTTTATTTTCTTTTGCTTTCTCCATAATGATCGGCGAAGGATACTTATAATCGATGCAGACGCTTGCCGCATTGCACATGAACTTGTAGTGCTTCCAGCGGAGCCTGCGGATAACCTTGTTTGCAGGAACGTTCTCGATCATGAAGATGTCGATGAAGAGCATGTCAAAAGCCTTAACGCCCGCGAGCGGGATCTCGATATAAGTCGTTCCCTTCTTGTAGATCTTTATCGCCTTCGAAAAGTAAAGGTCATCGCACAACGGCACAGCGACCACATACTTATCCGGGAACTCCTCCCTGATCTTCTCGACCAGCTTCATCGCCTCTTCCCTGAACATGAAAAGATCGATGTCATCGTCCCACGGAATAAAGCCTTTATGTCTTACTGCGCCAAGCATCGTGCCGCCTGCCAGCATGAACTTGATGCCGTACTTCTCGGCCACGTATTTAACATCGAGCAGTATCTTGAACAGCTCACCCTGCAACTTCTTCAGAGTGTCCTCGCTCAGGATATATTCCTGAAAACTTTTCGAATACATTTCTTTACTGCTGATCAACGAAAAATACCTTCCTGCACTTTACTCATCCCGAAGATCACTCGTCAAAGGAATCGGGAAACTTATAATCTCCGAAAGATGCGCGGACCGTCTTATGAACGTCCTTTGCCTCTTCAGACGGCGGCGTCATGTAATCGCCGTAAAGCTGTCTTAAAGCCGTATCGTAATCTCTCTGCATCTTTACTTCGAAGCCTTCGAACATACCAGGCACGGTCGGGAAAACCTGATCGTACCTTAAGAGCGAAGCCTTTATGTCGACGGCCTCGAGGTCATCGAAATTGATGATGTAGTCGGTCTTCGGATGCTCAACAAGCTTCTTGTATTTCTCAAACTGCTTTTTTGATGCATCGGGATCGCCGTGATGGAAATCGTACATCAGGCGCTTCATTATGCTCATGACAAAAGCCCTCGCGCCCCTATTCGTAACCACCTTCGACTTGAACTTGTAGTACATGTATCTGCGCTTGAGTTTGATAGCCTTCTTTATCGTCTCATCGATCTTGGCCGGATCGTTTTCCACATAGTCGAAAAGGAAGATATCAAGATTGATCGCCTTGCCGAACTTATCCCCGTTCAGCTCAAAGCAGTCGTTCCAGTAACCAAGCTCGATCTCAGTACCGAGATAGTAAAGTCTCGGATAGACCTTCTCATGCCATTCGTAGTCCCCGTCAGGACTTGCCAGATACAGATTACCCGTATCCTGTGTCTCGAAAACCTTCCTGAGTTTCTCATAATCACAGCGCATCATTCCGACATCGGCATCGTCATCCCACGGGATAAATCCCTTATGTCTGACAGCACCTAACTCGGTCCCATAACACACGAAATATTCAATGTCATTATCTCTGCAGATCTTATCAAACTGACGCAGCATATCCGTGATGATATACTGCACCTTCTTTCTCGTATCTGATGAAATCCTGTCCATATATCCGCTCCAAGAAAATTCACGGCAGGGTCAAACAGACCTCTCCGGCCGCGATAAGCGATTATAACACTATATTTTATTAGTAGCAAAGAAAATAAAGGCAGCTGCATTCCAGATAAGCACTTTTGCAAGTGTACCCGCCCCTGCCGAATTAGCTGCATTCCGCACAAGCGGAGCGCGGAGGACACGGAGCAAAAGGAATACAGCTAATGAGTCTTTACATTTTCGATGCGCTATGTATAATTGAGGCGTCCAAGGCGGAGTGTGATTCTCCGACCGGCGGTGAACGCTGATGCGTAAGCCCGCAAGCCTCATAAAATCATCAAGGTGAGGTTGACCCGGTGTGATCCCGGGGCCGACGGTAAAGTCCGGAAGAAAGGAAGTGTTTTCTATGACTGAAACCCCGGTAACCGTTAAGGCGGATTCTCGTGCTGCGCGCAAGATCATGATCCGCAGAATCGCTGCATGCGCAATACTCACCGCAATGGCTGTATTGCTGATGTATCTTGAAGTACCGCTACCGTTTATGCCGGTATTTCTCAAGTTCGACTTTTCCGAACTTCCCGTACTGATCGGAGCCTTTGCTCTGGGACCTGTCTGGGCTGTAGTGATCGAGCTTCTCAAGAACCTCATTCACCTTCCCGTTACACAGACAATGGGCATCGGTGAGCTTTCCAACTTCATCACCGGAGTCATCTATGTTGGTTCTGCAGGTCTCATCTACCGCAAGTTCCGCACAAGAAAAGGCGCCGCAGCTTCAATGGCGATCTCGACTCTCGTTCTTGCAGCTGTTGCAATTCCCGTAAACGCTTTCATAACACTGCCTCTTTACGGATCAGCAATGGGCTTCCCTCTTGAGGCAATCATCGGAATGAGCGCTTCTGCAAATCCGCTCGTTAAGGATAAGATCTCGCTCCTTCTCGCAGTCTTTGTTCCCTTCAATCTTTTCAAGGGAATCGTAGTCGGAACGATCACATTCTTCGTATACAAGCCGATCTCCAAGCTGATCAACAAGACATACGATCAGACTCACGAACAGAAGAAATGATCTGACCTGATCAACAAAAGCACAAATAAAAACAGGGTTATGAATTTCGATTTCATAGCCCTGTTTTTGTTCTGACAGATTAAACCTTATCTTCTTCCAACCGCGTTTTCCGCGATCATGGCGATCGCTTTTTTCGACTGCGGCCATTCCGGATGAGCTACCGGGAACACGTGATGCATGTGAAGATCGCCCTCGTTCATGGCTTCGTAGAACAGAGCGTTTTCGAAATGCTCCTTGAACTCTCTGTCCTGAACTTTCAGGAAATCGTCCTCGCCAGTGATCACGGCGATCCTGAGATCGGTGTCGCGCTCGGCGATCAGGTTCAGGTCGTAAATGTAATCAGGGAGACGCGGCTGTTCTTCCTTGGTGTTGATGAATTTCTCGAAATAAAAGCCCGGGAAATCTTTTCGCGGATTACGGATGCCGGGGCATACCATGTTTGCGGACTGTACCGTTCCGTTGATCTTCTCGAAAACCCAGAGCCCGTGACGGACGTGTCTGCTCCTGGCTGCGATAGCGACAAGATACGCAAGATAACCGCCTGCCGAATCACCGACCGTGTGGAATGTCCTGATGCCGTACTTGGAGCTGATGAAGTTCATCGCATGGAATATCTCGTTGACTATCTGGGACATATCGGATTCCGGCATGAGCGTATAGTCGACGTTGACGACGGGGATCCCTGCCTTTATCGCAAGGTGCATTCCGAAATTCTGGTCGAGGAGTTTGGTGCCGTAGACGAAGGCTCCGCCATGAATCAGGATGAAGCATTCCTTCGCTCCGATATAGCCGAAAGGCGTATAGATGTCGAGCTTCAGGGGCTTGTCTCCGTCTTTGTAGACTATGTCCATTTCTGCCTTGCACTCGGCGGGAAAAACCTCTTCTTCAAGTCTCGGAGCGTCACTTATCGTGCAGTTCTTGATGAAGAGTTGTCTATTCTTTTCTGCTTTGAACCGGATGAAAGAATTGAACATAGAAAGCCTCCCTCTGCCTGATCAGCTTTTCTTAAATGAGACCGGCTTCGTTCTTGGTGTCAGAAGACCGATCATGATCCAGAAATACGGTGCGACGTTCATGATGCTTGAGCTTAAGATAGCCTGTGCAACATAAGCTGCGAAGATGCCGAGGAAGATCCATGTAAGGCTTCTCTTAACATCGTCCTTTTCGTTGAAGATCATCTTAACAGCGCTGACGGCCGCATAGATGAGGAGCGCAATGTAGTTAACAATGGCAAAGATACCCTGTGTGGCAAGCGTGTGGATGTACTCGCTGTGGCCCTTGTCCTGGACGTAATCGCCAGGCTGCCATCCCGGCATTTCCCTGAATGCCTGTGCGAGGTTATCAAGACCGATACCGGTGACCCAGTGTCTCGGAACGCTTGAAAGAGCTGCTCTCCAGATCCTTCCTCTGCCGTTGCCGAATCCGTCTTCGCCGATCTTCTCCTGGAATTCCTCAGCGGTAACTTCGATCCTGCTGGTGATGTAAGGAGTAAAGATAATGGCGATGATGATGACCGCAATATATCCGATGATCAGTATCATGAAATCGATAACTATCTGTCTTAATGAATCCTGATCGATAGCGCCCTTTCTCATGACAATGAAAGAGACGATGTACATGAAGAGCATTGCTGCCATACCGATCCAGGCAAGACGTGCCTTGCTGGCAAGGAGCGTATAGAACATGAGGATAGATACTGCGTATGAACCCCATTTGATGAACTTGGATCTGGTAAGCTTCGAGCTGAAGATGAAAAGGCCTGAAGCCGCTGCCGTGAGAACGCATGAGAGCGTGCCGTAGAAATTGGTATTCTGAAGTGTGCCGTAAGCCGTGTAGGGCATGCGGTTGACCCTGAAAAGGCAGTACAGGATCTCGATGTTGAATGACTGGAATAAGGAGATTACTCCCTCGATTATCGCGATGATGACATATGCATAAAGGAGCTTTTTCCGAAGCTTTGAATCCTGGATCATGGAGCCTGCGAAAAAGAGTCCGTAATAGCATAAGAACATCTCCGGACGCTCACTGTAGTAAAGAGTCGGGCTGTTGTAGTGCGAACCGCCCGCGAAAACACCGAAGTTCATGGAGAAGAACATCGACAGGAGCATGAATATCAGAAGCGTGAAATAGAAGATGTCTGCAACATAGAGTTTAAACTTGCCGCTTATGGCTCTCGAGATCAGGTTGATGACGACGAGCAGCGTAAGTATTCCGCCGAAGATCATGACTATGTAAGCCTGAAAGTAGGACGGATAGAGGAATCTCAATGACTTGATCCTGGCCTTGATCAGGAATTCCGTAATGATCTCCGCTATAGGAAGGAACATGAAAAGTGCCATTGACACATAACAGAAGATCTTGTCTGAAGAGATCTTCGCAAGCGCGGGTGTTTTTTCTCTGGCTTCTAAAGTCATCTTGTAACTACCTCTTTAATACAAAACAGTATAAATTATGGCTTATTATATGTTATTTGCCTGTCTGTGATAACCCTTGACCTGCCGATGTATTATAATTGACACATCAATGATCCCGGAGGAGACCTATGACAACTGACCTGCAGCGCGAACAGCTGGCAAAGCTCGTCGCATCCTTTATGAGCTATTCGGCCGGACACCTTCCCGACGACGTAAAACTCCGTCTCACGGAGATGAGTAAGATCGAGAACGAAGGCTTTGCACCTGACATCTACAACGTAATGCAAAAGAACATGGAACTCGCAGATTCCCTTAAGAGACCTTCATGTCAGGATACCGGCATCCCGCAGTTCTTCTGCCGTGTCGGATCAAAGTGGCCTTACTTGGACATCATTGAAGACGCTCTCATCGATGCAGTTAAGGAAGCCACGGCGAAGGCACCTTTGAGACCCAATGCGGTCGAGGTCTTCGACGAGAAAAATACAGGCAACAACATAGGCACCCACAGCCCGTGGATCGACTGGGAGATCGTCAAGGACAGCGATGTTCTGGAACTCTATTTCTACATGGCCGGCGGCGGATGCTCGCTCCCCGGTTTCTCAAAAGTCCTCATGCCTCTTGAAGGTTATGAAGGCATCGCAAAAGCAGTTTTCGAGCAGATGACGACATACGGCGTCAATGCCTGCCCTCCCTGCCTCGTAGGCATCGGTATCGCTGGTTCTTCCGAAGTCGCAGCAAAGCTCTCGAAAAAAGCCCTATTAAGACAGGTCGGCTCACATAACCCCAACCCCAAGGCAGCAGAGATGGAAAAGCTCATTGAAGACGGGCTCAACTCGATTGGCCTTGGCCCTGGCGGATTCGGCGGAAAGCTCTCCGTCATGGGAGTTAACATCGAGCAGGCATCAAGGCACCCCGCAACACTCGCGATGGGTATGTCCACGGCATGCTGGGCTCACAGAAGAGCTGGAATAAGGATCAATCCTGACTTCACTTACGATTTCTTCACACACAAGGGGGCCGCATTATGAGCACATTCGAATTCAAAACACCCGTAACCGAAGAAGATATCAGGAAGGTCCACATCGGTGACGTCATCTATCTTACCGGCGACATCGTAACCGGCAGAGACGACGTTCACCACAGAGTAGCCATCTCAGGCAAGGAACCCCCGGTTGACCTTACGGGCAAGGCGATCTTCCATGCCGGCCCTATCATGAAAAAGATCTCAGCCGAAGGCGAACCTGACAAATACAAGGTCATCAGCGTCGGCCCCACAACCTCGATGAGAATGGAAAAGGCCCAGGCCGAATTCCTTGCAAAGACAGGCGTAAAGATCATCATCGGCAAAGGCGGCATGGGTCCCAAAACGACCCAGGGCTGCATCGATAACTGCGCGATCCACACGATCTTTCCCGGCGGATGCGCTGTAGTCGCAGCTGAGGAAGTCGTCGGCGTCGAAGGCGTAGAGTGGCTCGATTTGGGAATGCCCGAAGCCATGTGGAAGCTTAAGGCTGAGCGTTTCGGACCCCTGATCGTATCGATCGACTCTTACGGCGGAAACCTCATCGAGAACAACAAGATCGAATTCAACGAGAAAAGAGAGAAGGCCCTTGAAGAACTCAAAGGCAAGCTCAACTTCATGGATTAAGAGATGCAAAAAGAAACGTCCGCACCTCACGAAAATGACAGATATCCGGAGCTGAAAGCGCTTTCAAAAGAAGGCGTTAAGCTCCTTATCTTCGACCTCGACGGCACGCTCCTGGATTCGATGAGCGTATGGCACAATGTCGACAAGGAATTCCTCGGAAGATACGGCTACGAAGTAACACCGGATTATACGGAAGTAGTTAAGCG
Organism: Ruminococcaceae bacterium AB4001; assembly: GCA_000621765.1. Classification (GTDB taxonomy): domain Bacteria; phylum Bacillota; class Clostridia; order Saccharofermentanales; family Saccharofermentanaceae; genus Saccharofermentans. Next base: position 404,927 of record JHXJ01000001.1, on the reverse strand, counting down.
CGTAACGATCGAGGATGCCGCAAGATATACCCAGACAAGGTACAGACTTCCTCTCACCTGGCAGGAGATCATCGCCGCCTGGGAATCCATGGTCTACGATTTCTATCACAGCGAAGTTACGCTCAAACCGGGTGCGAAAGAGTATCTTCTGGAGGCAAAAAGGCTTGGCTTCTCGTTGAGCGTAACGACCGCACTTTCGAGAAAGAATGCCGGAGCAGCGTTATCGCACACAGGAATAAGTGAGCTTTTTGACTGCGTTATAACGCTCGAAGATCTGGGCGGCAAGATCGATAAAAGTTCGCCCGACATCTTCATCCGCGCCATGAATTATATCTCCGCTTCAGGCAACGTTATAACACCTGAAAGAGCACTCGTTTTCGATGACGTCCCTCACGCCCTCAAAGGTGCAAGATCAGGCGGTTTTCTCACCTGCGCAGTATATGACAAAATCGGCTGCGGAGGTCCCGAGGGTTGGGAGAGCTTCGCAGCCGAATGTGATTTCTCTGTAATTAGTTTCTGAATCTTTCCTATTCAAAATTGTTCCTTGATCCCTAATCTACAGCCATGACCCAGAGCTTATTACAGAATGTATGGGCTTAACAGGAGGTGCTGTTATTCTTCTTTATCAGCCTCTTTCTTTTCGTCGGGCTTCTTTTCTTCTGTCTTTTTCTCCTCTGCCTTCTTCTCTTCGGCTTTCTTTTCCTCAGCCTTCTTAGCCTCTTCTTCCTTTGCCTTGCGTGCTGCGATCTTCTTTCTTCTCTTCTTGCGTGCTGAGAAGACGATGACGAGTACGATCACTGTAACGATTCCCATGAAGACGAGCAGCGGGATAAGTGCAATGAGTCCGAGGAGGAGATTCTGGAAGAATTCGACTGTGCCTTCCCACATATCCTCAAACTGATCCATGACACGCTCACCGTATGTGACTACATGAGCTTCTTCGACTTCCTTCTCTTCGAGGACTTCTCTCAGTGTGAAATTGAGTGTAGCGAACTGGACCTGGTTCTCAAGGACTCTGATCCTGGATTCTGCGCTCTCGATCTGATATCTGATCTCTGTAAGTCTGTTCTGGAGGAGGATGATCGTATCAAGATCTTCTGCCTGCTTCAAAAGTTCCATGAGCTGGTTATACTCGACTCTTAAAGAATCTACTCTGGACTTTGTATCAACGTATTCGAGAGTTACATCTGTTGTGCCTTCACTTGAAGAAGTAACAGTGCAGCTGCCGCTTACAGAGTTGATGAGTTCGTCGAGCTTTTCTGCGGGAACGCGTACTGTGTAAGATCCTGTACGGAGATTCCTGTTCATGCCTGTTCCGGACATTGAGGAATACTCGATATATCCGCCGAGTTCCTTGACCTTGTTCTCAAGACCTGATGCAACTTCCGAGTAATTCGTTGTCTCAGCCGTTATCGAAACTGTCCTGATAAGAAGTCTTCCCTGTTCAGGATCGATATTGGTTTCTGTAATGTCCGGCGAGCCTGATGTGGTGACATCGTTTTCGAAATATTCTGCTTCTTCAGGCGCATAATCAAAACTGCTGCTCAGCCCGTAAGTATCGCCCTTGCCGGCAATGCTGTTTGTCGCGCCACTGGCTGCACCCATATATGTGTCGCCTGAAAGGTATGAAACCTCGCTGTTATGAGACCTCACAGCAGATGAAGCAGCTTTTGCTTTGCTCAGATATGTACCGAACAATCCAATAACTAAGATATTTAAAGCGAGTGCGGCTGCGCCTACGCTTATTCCTATGACAGCACCTTTTTTCATAAATATTTCCTCCATTTTGGACAGGAATCAGTCCGCTTAATTACCCTAAATACAGATCAGGTTCCGGAAATGTTGCACCTGCCTGCGAAATTTTTTCAAGATAAGTTCAAGTGATATATACTTATCCCTATGAACACCTCAGAAATTAAACAGGATCTTTGGAAATATCTTGCAGAAGAACACCGCCCCATAGCCCTTTACGGCACAGGTGACGGCGCCGACAAGATCATCGCCGTGCTAGAAAAGCGCGGCCTGTCAGATCTCATCGCCGCAGTCTTCGCAAGCGACGGTTTTGTCCGTGACCGCATGTTCCACGGAATGAAGGTCATGTCCTATTCCGACTGCTGCAAAGCTCTTGCACCCGCAGATTTCATCGTGCTGGTCTGCTTCGGATCTGCCAGACCGGAAGTCCTCGAAAAAGTTCAAGAGATCGCTTCGGAAAGAGAACTCTACGTTCCCGACGTTCCCGTCTACGGAGACATCATTTTCGACCGCGCATTCTTCGAAAATAACCAGAGCCGGATTGAAAATGTTTTCGCGTGTCTCGAAGATGACGCATCGCGCATTTGCTTTGAAAACTATGTAAATTACAAACTCACAGGAAACATATCCTATCTTGCAAAATGCGAATCCGCGCCCGAAGAAGAACTCACTCTCCTGAGTGGAATCTCGGGAGGATGCTATGTCGATCTCGGTGCATATTACGGCGATACGCTGACCCGTTATCTCACGGAATTTCCCTGCATTAAAACAGCAGTAGCAGTCGAACCTGAACGCCACTCCTTTGCAAAGCTTACGGCCTTTGCGGAACAACTGGGGCGCGGCTCTGATATCAGATGCATAAACGCTCTTGCAGGCGGAAAACAGGGCAAAGAACTTGTCTCTGATTCAAGAGGCAGAGGCACCAGGGCTCTTGCCAACAGCAATGTTGCCCTGAGCAAAACACGCGAGATCGATGTCGTTACAGTGGATTCTTTGGGACTGGAAGACGTATGCTTTATCAAGTTCGACGTCGAAGGTTCCGAATCTGAAGCGGTCGAAGGCGCAAGGGAAACGATACTCCGCTCCCGCCCCCTCATGAAGATAGCGTGCTATCACAGAAGCGAGGATGTTTTCGCGATCGCGGAAAAAGTCCTTGCGGTAAGGGACGACTATAAGATATATATGAGACACACGAGATGCATTCCCGGATGGGACACGGATCTCTTCTTCATCTGAAGGACAGGAACTAATGAAGATACTGATAGTAAGCGACTCACACGGGATCAACGGTCCGTTAAGGACAGCACTGACGAAGGAAAACCCTGACATGCTGATCCATCTCGGCGACTGCGAATATTCCCAGTCCGAGATCGCATCATGGGCAGGCGCACCCAAGACAGCGTGCATCTTCATAAAGGGTAACTGCGACATAACATCCTATGATCCTGCCCTCGTGAGAAATGTCGCCGTCTTCACTCTGAACGGCCATAAGATCTACTGCACTCACGGACACATCCAACACGTAAACTACGACCTCCTGACCCTGTCGCTCTCAGCCCGGGAACAGGGATGCGACATCTGCATGTTCGGCCACACGCATGTACCTTACGACAGCTTCGGCGAGGCAGTCACGAAGTTCAACAGATATTACGAATCCGGATACGGAAACCCCTCAGGTCCCAGGATAATAAACCCGGGTTCACTCTCGCTTCCAAGAGGCGGGTCCAGGCGCGGCTACATGATACTCGACATGGAAGACGACGGCAGATATGACCTCCGGTACCTGACCCTGGAATAATGCTTGTTGATATTAGTATTATCCCTCTGTAAAATATATTTAATTTTTCAAAAACAAAGGGGATTCATATGAAAAAGAAAGCACTACTGTCTTTATTGGTAACTGTGGCTGTCGTTCTGTCTTCTTTCGGCACGGTCCTTGCTACCGTATATAACGGCATAACCTATTTTGGCTCGACCATCTATGATTATTCCTATGACAACGCGAAATACGAGCTGTCTCTGACCAAGACGTCAAAACCCTTAAGTCAGTATACTCCTGAATATATCAATGGAATTCTGACAACTGCCAAAAAGGTTAATCTTTATGATGGTACCAATAATTCCAATTATGGTTTCTCAAACTTTTCTTCCCTTACTTCGCTTGAGTATCTTAAAGTTTATGGCAACTGCAACCAACTGACGATCGGCAATAACTCTCCTAAACTTGAAAGAATCACTTTCGATGACAACGACAGGAGTTATGTTTATATTGATCTGTCCGACAGAGAATCCGCATTGATGCCGGTAATTGTCTACGATGAATTCTCTGCATCAAAAAACGATACCGAATTCTATCTCGAATTCGAAAATTTCATAGGAGCCTCAACCATAAGCATACCTGCTGACTACGGCAGAGATCCGCGTATTGATTATGATTTTGAGCATTCTGATTCGATCAAGAACGTAACCTTCCTTTTGGGCAATAAAAGGATTCCGGACTGCGCATTTAACTACTGTAAAAACCTCGAAAGCGTAAGCATACCGAAAACAGTCACGAGGATCGAGTACAGTGCATTCAGAGGCTGCTCAAGTCTTAAGAGCGTCAAGATCCCTTCTTCCGTAAACTATATCGGCATGAACGCATTTAAGGAATCCGGCATAAAGGACATCACGTTCGGCGGTACAGTCGCTCAGTGGATGGAACTGGTCAGGGAATACGATAACAGCGGAAAATTAGTCGGAAAAGTCATCCATCTCAACGGAACATTCATTCACTGTTCCGACGGCGACCTGAAAGTTATCAAATCACAGTCCGAGGAACACTATGAGTACAGATATATAGGCTGGCATATAATTAATGGCTACTGGCACTATTACGATAATAGCGGTTCCCATTATTACCACCAGACCGCTCAGATAGACGGTCAGACATACGGCTTTGATGATGATGGCCGCATGATAACAGGCTGGGCCTTCATCAGCAACAAATGGTATTACTTCAACCAGTCCGGCGCAATGCAGTTCGGCTGGATCAATCTCGGCGGCACTTGGTATTTCCTGAATTCTAACGGCGTAATGCAGACAGGCTGGGTCCTTGACGGCGGTAAGTGGTATTATCTGAATTCCTCCGGCGCAATGCAGACAGGCTGGGTCCTTGACGGCGGCAAATGGTATTACATGACTTCTTCAGGCGTAATGACGACCGGCTGGGTCAGTGTCGGCGGCAAATGGTATTACATGAATTCCTCCGGTGTAATGCAGACAGGCTGGGTTCAGACCGGAAACAGGTGGTATTACATGAATTCCTCCGGCGTAATGCAGACCGGCTGGTTATATCTCAATGGTTATTGGTATTATCTCGAACCCGGATCGGGTGCGATGGTAACGGGTTCAAGGACAATAGGCGGAAAGACATACAACTTCAACTCAAGCGGTGTCTGCCTTAATCCCTGATCGGTTTAATCCAATTGATTAATTGATAACGCAAAGCCTCCCTCGGGAGGCTTTGTTTTTGCCCCACATAAAAAACGCCGCAGCGATTTCATTTCACTGCGGCATCCTTATTAGCTTTCTACGTTGTACTTCTTTACGTACTCTTTATACTTCTTCTCGTCCTTATCCTTACGCTGCTTGAAGTCGTGTACGTAAGTGTCGGGGACCGCGGTGCCGGACGGCTTTAATCTGTAAGCGATAGCCGCGATGTTGAGACTGTGTTCAGCGATTCTGACACAGCTGTATAGAATATCGTTGAATACGAAACCCTGCTCTGTGGTGCAGATGCCTGCGGCAAGTCTTTCGACGTGATTTGCTTTGAACTTGTCGCACATCTCGCTGATGACGATCCTCAGAGGTCCAATATTCTCGGCATTTACTGCAGTGTCAGAGAGGAAGCATTCCAGAGCCATCGTGTAAATGTCACGTACGGCGGGAATGACCCTGTTAAGTTCGCTTCTGGCTGCGTCTGAGAATTCAAGATGCTTGTTCTCGATCTCTTCTGCAGAATCCGACAGATAGTTTGCGTGGTCAGCGATTCTCTCAACTTCTCCGATCGCCTGGAGGATCCTGGATGACCTGTTCTTGTCCTCAACGCTTAAGTGCTGGGTAGTCGTAAGCTTCATGAGGTAAGATCCCAAAAGGTCCTCATAGCCGTCTACCTTCTCTTCGTTCTTCTTAATGAACTCGAAATCAGCGGCATTGTATCCGTTCATGAGCATTCCCATCGAGCGGTCGAGTCCATCCCTGGCCTTGCTTACCATCTTGACCATCATGGTGGTACATTCACCGACGGCAATGGCAGGTGTAAGCATAAGACGTTCGTCGAGTTTGAAGTCCTGCTCTTCTGCTGTCTCTTTGACTATCAGATGAGCGATCTTTACAAGGAGCTTGCTGAACGGGAACAGCAGGATCGTATTGGCGATGTTAAATATTGAGTGAATGGCAGCGACGCCGACTATGTTTACCTGGCTGTCCATGAAACTGAAATTGAAGATCGCATCGACTGCATAGAAAACGATAAGCCAGATGACAGTTCCCAAAAGCTTGATCGTTACGTGGATAACGGTAACTCTTTTTGCATCCCTGTTTACGCCGATAGAAGAAAGGATGGCTGTCATGCAGGTTCCGATGTTGGCACCCATTACGAGAGGGATTGCCATGCCGTATGTGAGCTGGCCTGTCATGGAGATACTCTGCAGGATACCGATGGCAGCAGCAGAGCTCTGGATGATACCTGTAACTACCGCGCCGGAAAGAACGCCGAGCAGAGGATTCTTGAATGCGGTCATAAGGGAAACGAAGCCGTCCATCTCCTTGAGAGGTTCCATGGAAGCTGACATCATGGTCATGCCCTGCATGAGGATAGCAAAACCTATGAGCATCGTGCCTATATCCTTACGGCGCTGCTTCTTGCATATCATCGTCATGGCGATACCGATAAGCGCGAAGATCAGGGAGAAGCATGAAGGCTTTAAGAGCTTGAGAAATATATTGTCACCGCTGTCGATACCTGCAAGCGATAAGATCCATGCCGTGAGCGTGGTACCGATATCGGAGCCGAAGATTACGCCAACTGTCTGGGGAAGTTCCATAATGCCGGAGTTAACGAAACCTACGAGCATGACCGTCATCGCGGATGATGACTGGATCGCTATCGTGATTATCGCACCTACGGCAAGTCCCTTGAATTTATTGTCCGTTGCCTTTTTAAGGAGTTTCTCGAGTCTGCCGCCGGCAGTCTTTTTCAAAGACTCGGACAGGAGGTTCATTCCATACAGGAAGAACGCTAGTCCTCCAAAAAGAGTCACAAACATGAAAATATCCATATCTTCCCATCTCTCCGATTATTCTTTTTCCGTATTCTATCGTCAAAAGCGGAGCATGTAAAACAAAATATTGTTACATTTTTTCTTATATAGATAGACATCTATATATACTCAAAGCATCGCTCAGATGCCCAATATCTGTGGAAATACAGATTTCAACCCTTCTGTCAGGGTTGATAAACTTAGACTTAAGGTAGTATCATTTTCGCAGTTTTATTCTAAGGAGGGATAGCAATGAAGAAAAAATCGATCATTTCTCTGTTCCTGACAGCGGCCATCGCAGTTTCCGCGTTTGGCACTGTATTCGCCGATGTAAAGACCGGTTACTTCGGTTCAAACAACGAAGTATATGTATGGAACTTTGACAATACCAATTCCATCAATGAGTTAAGAGTCTCTGGAAGCGGTCTGATAACCGTTCCCAATTACGGTCATGATCTCGAAGAGGTTGCCAAAGATGTAAAGACATATAATGTTTCGGGCATATTCGGTAAACAAGGTGTCTCTCACAGTTACAAATACAGGGATGACTATTATAAATACTCGGGATGTACTTCGTTCAATGTAACCGGAAGATGCGATGAGCTGCAGCTCGGTAATTCCTTTAACTATTTAAAGACAATGACGTTCACTAAAAACACTTCCGATTTTACAAGGATTATATTTAACGGAAGAACGGCACGTACTTTGCCCAAGATCAGCTACGACTCTTATGCAAACACATATGAAGCCGAGTATTATATCGACTGTGAAAAATACAATGCCGCTTCAGTCACAATTCCGGCGCAGTACGGTTCGGACGCTCACATCGATTATTCTTTCTATGATAATACCGCTTTAAAATCCGTCACCATTGAAGGCGGTTCAAAAACTGCGGTCCTGACTTGCGCCTTCGAGGATTGCAAGAACCTTTCTTCAGTAACCATAAAATCAGGCGTTACATCTATCGAATACAGCGCATTTGCAGGCTGCAAGAACCTTACCTCCATTGATATCCCTGTTTCCGTAAAGACCATACGTTTTAACGCTTTCGAGGATTCCGGAGTCAGGACCATCAACTATGAAGGAACCCGTGCGCAGTGGTACGGATTGGTCCAGCAGTACGATGGAAGCGGACCTATCGCAGGCGCAAACGTCCTTTATCTTCCTAACGCTACCATTCACTGCAGCGACGGTGATGTCCTTATCAGCTACCATGCGGATGCACCTTACTATTACCGTTACTCCCAGGCTTACCTCGGCTGGCGCAACGAGGACGGCAAGTGGTATTACGATAACGGCAACGGAATGTATGCGAACTGCATCATGATCATTGCCGGCAAGCCTTACGGCTTTGCAAGTGACGGCCATATGGTCACCGGCTGGGCACAGTTCTACGGCAAATGGTATTACTCCAATAAATCAGGCGTAATACAGACAGGCTGGCTCAAGAGCGGCAATGACTGGTATTATCTCGCCGGAGACGGTCACATGGTAACCGAATGGGAGAAGATAGACGGAGTCTGGTATTACTTCAAGGAAAGCGGCGCTATGGTCACAGGCTGGCAGAAGATAGACGGCACATGGTATCTGTTTAACTCTTCCGGAGCTATGCAGACCGGCTGGTATCAGGAAGGCAATAACTGGTACTACCTCAAATCCAACGGCTCCATGGCAACAGGCTGGTTAGACGCAGGCGGACGCTGGTACTACTTCAACACCAACGGCACCATGGTCACGGGCTGGAAAATGATCGGTGGCATCTGGTACTATTTCTACCCTGAAAACGGCAGAATGGCCACGGGCGAAGTCAAGATCGGCGACAAATACTATTACTTCACCGATGACGGTGCAATGGTCGACGGCTGATAAACTTAACAATCTAATAAAAATCACCGGAAGGCTGTCTCCTCAATGAACTTGAGAGGCAGCCTTTCATAATGACTGCATACTTATCCTTAAGTCTGATAACCTCCCCCTTTTCGCGAATGTCCTTTTTCGCGCGAAAAATAAAATCCAGGGACATTATCCTGAGAGATAATGTTCTTTTTTTCGAAAAAACAGCCATTTAGGGACATTACAAGCCCCGGAATTGTTTGCCGAACAAAAGATGCCATAGTAGAATGGTTAAATATTCATGAGATTTCGGGGAGGTTTCGTATGAGAAAAGGATTTGTTTCACTTCTGACAACGATCTGCATTATTGTCTCGGTATTCAGTTTCGTACACGCCGCGTCAGCAACAGGTGAAATCAAGCTCGGTGACTATGTATACAGCTGGAGCTATACTTTAGTCGATAATTCATACGGTTTCTTAGAACTTATAAAGACCAATAAGACTACCGCATCAGGTGGCACTTTTGCAGATTACAGTAATACGATAGACCGTGTAAACATTTACAATCCGGACTTTTCAGAGCAATACACATTCACAGTACCCGCAAATCTGTTAAAGAATGTGCATGTCATGCATATCATCGGAAGCTGCACAAAGGTCAATAACCTTTCTTACTGTCCCTGGCTCGAGAAGCTGACTTTCAACAACAGCAAAAAGAGCTATGTCGATGTCGACTATTCCAATCTGACCAAAGAAAACTTCCCGGAAATCACAATAAATCAATGCCCTTCCGATTTCGAAGTATACTTGGATTTCACCAATTTTAAGGGTTTTGACTCTGTCACGGTTCCTGCCGCTTACAGCAAGAACGGCATTTATTATTCTTTTGAAGATTCAACAGCCCTCCGCACAGCAAATTTCGAAAAAGGAACTACTTACATTCCTTTGGGAGCATTCGAAGGCTGTTCCAACTTAAGTACAGTAGTTATTCCTTCGGGTGTCACCTCTATCGAATACATGGCTTTCTATAAGTGCGCCTCATTGAAGAAAATATCTATTCCGTCTTCAGTCAAATCTATCGGCTGTAATGCCTTTGATAATTCAGGTCTGAAGGAGATCACATATTACGGTACAAGCGTTCAGTGGAACAAGCTTATAAACGAACGTGAGAGCGACGGCACATTAATCGGTAATGCCCTGCATCTGGATGGCACTGTTATTAACTGCAGTGACGGTAAAATGATCATAAAAAAGGTTCCGAGTGTTCCTGCAACATATGTAAATATCCGTGTCGGCTGGCTCAACTTAGGAAACGGCAAGTGGCAGTTCTTTAACAATGACGGAAGCACCCCGAATAATAAGATCCAGAATATCGACGGCGTAAATTACGCTTTCGGCTCCGAAGGCCTTATGCTGACGGGCTGGGTCGAATTCTCCGGCAATTGGTATTTCTTCAACAAGTCCGGAGCAATGGCGACCGGATGGCTCAACAATAACAACAAGTGGTATTACCTGGATGCTACCGGCTGTATGATAACCGGCTGGAAGGAGATCGGCGGCAAGTGGTACTATTTCAATTCCGACGGAGCAATGGCGACCGGCTGGAATATGATTGACGGATACTATTACTTCCTCAAATCCGACGGTTCCATGGCATCCAACGAATTCTGTCAGGGCTACTGGCTCGAGACAAACGGCAAGTGGATCTACAAGGCAAAAGCCAGCTGGTATAAGGACAGCAAGGGCTGGTACTATCAGGATACCAACGGCTGGTACGCAAAGAATGCGACCTATAAGATCGACGGAAAGAATTACAATTTCAACAGCGCAGGTTATTGCACAAACCCTTAACCGCAATTATTTAACTGACTGTTATCTTTAATACTGTCATAATAAGGTAAGAAAAACCTTAAGCCTCGTGTGCTATATTATTAGCATTAGTGCTTTCTTTTGCGTAAAAACGGGGTAAATCACATATGGCTAAATGGATAATCGTCGTAGATGATGACACGGCCAATCTTAAGATGGCCGGTCATATCCTGAGCAAGAACAACATGCGTGTTACGGCTCTTAAATCCGGTAATGCTTTTCTCGAATACATAGATGCCAACGGAACACCTGATCTTGTTCTCCTTGACATCAAGATGCCGGTAATGGACGGCTTCGAGACACTCGGTAAGTTAAGGCAGTTAGAGCAGAGCAAAGGTCTCATGAAGACTCCTGTCATCTTCCTTACTGCTGATGAGGATGTCGATACGGAGACAAGAGGTTTTGAGGTCGGCGTATCCGACTTTATCAGAAAGCCTTTTAATCCTGACGTACTTTTACGAAGGATCGACAACATCATGTCGAACTCCCAGGAGATGCAGAGCCTTAAGAGCGAAGCGATGACCGATAAGCTCACAGGACTTCTGAATAAAGCTGCGACCGGTGTCGAGCTGTCGAAAATGTGCTCGAACATGACCGGCTGCCTTATGATGATCGACCTCGATTCATTCAAGCTGGTTAACGACTTATATGGTCACGAGATGGGAGACAAGGTCCTCATCGCGTGCTCGGAAACGATCCGCGAGGCTGTTCCTTCAGGCAGCAAATGCGGAAGGATCGGCGGCGATGAATTCACTGCATTTGCAGTCGGTGTCACAACGGAAGCAGCTGTCGCATCGATCACGGAAAGGATCAATGCAAACATAACGAGAAGAGCCAGGGAACTCATGGGCGAAGACATGAGCATCCCGCTCGGCGCTTCTATCGGCGGCATATTCGTACCCAGATACGGCAACGATTATAATTCACTCTTAAAACTCGCCGACAAATCTCTTTATACGATCAAGAAAAACGGCAAGCACGGATACGGCCTTTACGATGATGAGGTCGACAACGGAAACGAGTCATCTGCAGCTGACATCCATGCTCTCTCGGAGATCTTGGGGGAACGCTCCATCCAGGACGTAGCGCTCCAGCTCGATAAGGATTCATTCGCCCCAGTTTACAGGTACATCATCAGATATCTCTTAAGACACCGCATCAACGCTTGCAAGGTCCTTCTCACTCTCACTCCGGAGAACGGGACCGCCGACACAGCGTTCTACGACAGCGTTGACGAATTCGGAAACCACATAAGAAGTTCGCTCCGTAAATCCGATATCTTCATGAGGAACAGCAAGAACCAGTATTTCGTTTTCGTAACTGATATCAGAGCTGATTCCGTCGACACTATCCTTTCGCACATATTGGATCCCTGGAAAGCCAGGAACATTTCCAATCTCGTCATCACGCATGAGACCGAATTCATCGGCAGCAAAGAGACAGGTCTCGACCTGAATATCAAGACAGTAGTCGTTGTCGATGACGACGTGATCAATCTTCAGGTTGCGGGAAAGGTCTTAAGTTCGGACGGAATACACGTTGTTGCATTGAAATCGGGAGAAGCTCTTTTCGAGTATATCGAAAAAGAAGAAGAACTGCCCAGCCTGATCCTGATGGACGTAAAGATGCCCGGAATGGGAGGCTTTGACTGCATAAAGAAACTCCACTCCCTGGAGTCTGCTGCATCCCAGATCCCGGTAATATTCCTTACCGCTGATGAGAGCGAGGGAGCAGAACGCGAAGGACTTATGCTGGGAGCTATGGACTTCATCAGAAAACCGTTTATTCCCGAAGTGCTCCTCCTCAGAGTCAATCATATAATCCAGCTCGTTACGCTGCAGAAACAGCTTTATTCGGAAGTCGAGCAGAAGACAAGAGAGAACAAAGCCCTCTTCCTGCAGACGATAAGCTGCCTTGCCGCAGTGATCGAAGCCAACGACGTCTATACAAAAGGCCATTCAATGCGCGTTGCCCAGTATGCAAGAAATCTGGCTAAGAGAATGGGCTATTCCGAAGCAAAACAGGACGAAGTCTACATGATCTCCATCCTTCACGATGTCGGCAGGATCGGCATCCCGGTAGAGATACTGAACAAGCCAGGACGCCTGATGGATGAAGAATACGAGATAGTTAAAAGACACGCAGAGATGGGTGAATCAATCCTGAAAAAGATCGAGTCTAACCCGAATTTCGCTCTGGTCGTAAGACACCACCACGAGAGATACGACGGCACAGGCTATCCGGACGGCCTTAAGGGAAATGAGATCCCTGAAGAATCCAGGATCATAGCCGTCGCAAATGCTTACGATGCAATGTCCAGTGACAGAGTCTACAGGCTCAGGCTTTCGACTGAAAAGATAATAAGTGAGATCGAAAATGGAAAAGGCACTCAGTTTGATCCGGAGGTCGCTGAGATAATGTTGGAGATGATCAAGGGCAATTAAAGACATTACGCACAGAGGACAGACTTTATGACTATAGCCAAAGACAGTGAAGACCTGTTCCAGTCTTCGCATTTAACACTTCTGTTAAGTTACACCCTGTTTTCGTTTATCCTGATCGGAGAATCGCTGATCATGGGCTGGGAAATATGGGCTTTGATCTTTATCCTCGTCGGGGTCGTAGTCGCCTGGATACTGCACATCAGACATACCACTCCCGCCAATGTCCGCACATGGGTATATGCGGTACTGATGATGGGATGTTTCTTCTTCTACGGCATACATGATACGAGCACTTTCGATCTGGCGATCGTAATGTCCGCGATCATGATGCTCACGATCCTGACCGGCATGAAAGCCCTCATCACTCTCTGCCAGCTCACCTACTATGTGACGATGGCTTATGAGATCGTAAACATGTATCTCGCAGACGTGGAGTTTGACGCACTCATGATCACGCGTATAGCACTTCACCTCTGCATGGTTTATTTCATTGGTCATTTCGCGAAAACCATAATCAACAAATGGACCGATGTATTGAACAGTTCGATAGGCGAAGTCGAGCAGCTCACCGAAGCCACAGAGCGTCTCAACGATTTCCTTGCAAACGTATCACACGAATTAAGAACTCCTGTCAACGCCATCATCGGACTTACGAGCCTCGCGATAGACAAGTCCAGGAACCGTGAGATCCAGGGCGACCTGATCGCCGTAAGGGACGCGGGACGCAAGGTCGCAGAACAGATCAGTGACATCCTTGACTACTCCGAGATCGACCGTAAGAAGGTCGTCTGCAACAACGAAGACTACATGCTCGCCTCTGTCCTTCACGATCTCGTTACCGACGTAAAACAATATAAGTCACGCAATGTCGAGCTCATCATCGATGTCGACCCGTCCATCCCGGCGGTAATGAACACCGATGTCACCAAGCTCAAGAAAGTGCTCAAAGCCCTTATCACCAATGGTCTTAAGTACACACAGAAAGGCGGCGTATACGTAAGGATCTCCGCCATAAAACACGAATACGGATTGAACCTCAATATCGAAGTCACGGATACCGGCAAGGGCATGACCGAATACGAACTCGAAAAGGTCTACGACAGCTTCTATCAGGCTGATTCCGGACGCACCCGTCAGGGCGGTGGTCTGGGCTTAGGCCTTGCGATAGTATCAGGTTTCGTTTCCCTCTTAGGCGGCTTCATGACGATAAAGAGCAAACCTGATGTCGGCACCACGGTCACCGTAAGCATCCCCCAGAGGATCGTCGATCCTTTGAGCTGCATGTCTGTCGCTGCACCTGACAAGCTCTGCATCGGCGGATTCCTGCATTTCGAGAAATACGATCATCCTGCAGTCAGGGACTACTACAACTCCATGGTCATGAACATCGTTAAGGGATTAGGAGTACAGATGCACCGCGTTAACAACGCCGAGAATCTCAAGCTCCTGCACAACTCAGTCCATCTGACACACCTGTTCATCGCCGAAGAAGAATACAACGATAACGTAGACCTCATTGAAGAACTTGCAAAAGAAATGGTCGTTGCGGTAGTTGCAAACCAGGGCATCGTCCTTCCGAAGAACACGCGCGTCAAAGTGCTCGAAAAGCCGTTCTACTGCTTCCCTGTCGTATCCATTCTGAATTCCTCAGTCGGATCCAAGGAAGAAAGCGTCAAGCAGCTGCGCTGCGAAGGCATAAGGGCTCTCGTCGTTGACGATGAATCCATGAACCTTGTAGTCGCGAAGAGCATCTTCGGAAGATACGGCATGAGAGTCAGCACCGTAACATCCGGCCAGGAGTCGATAGACGTCTGCCGCGAAAAAGTTTTCGACATCATATTCATGGATCACATGATGAGCGGAATGGACGGCGTTGAAGCAATGAAGAGGATAAGGACGGATGTCGCCGGTCTCAACGGTTCCATCCCCATTGTTGCCCTTACCGCAAACGCAATGAGCTCGGCAAAGCAGATGTTCCTCAAAGAAGGCTTCGACGGATTTGTCAGCAAGCCAATAGAGATCGAGGAGCTTGAGCGTGTGCTGAAGCAGGTCCTCCCCAAGAACTCGATAACGTTCGTTGATCCTGATGAGATATCCTCCGAAAGCCAGGAGAGCGCACCTGAAGAACCTTCTAAAGAGACAGCTCAGAAAGACGATGTAATGGACATCCTTCAGAAGAACGGCATCGATACTGTCGCAGGCTTAAGCTACTGCGTCGGTGATGCAGAATTCTATAAGTCACTTCTCATGCAGTTCGCGACGGAAGCCACGGATAAGATCGCTTCGATAAAGCATTATTTCTCAGTCCGCGACTGGCACAATTACGAGATACTTGTCCATGCATTAAAGAGCACTTCCAAGATGATCGGATTATCTGACCTTTCCGAAAGAGCTAAGGCTCTCGAGAAAGCAGCAAAAGAGAACGACAACGAATACATCATCGAGAATCACGAGGAGACCATACGTGATTACGGACGGATTGCCGCCATCATAAGAGAACAGCTGGCAGACGACTCGGAAAGCGATGAAGTTTTCGAATTTGAACCCGAGAGCGAAGGAGGTGATCAGGCATGAAAGATATCCTGAAATATGTTTTCAAGCCGAAATCAAACGATCCCGAAGCGATACGCTCGGCTTACTATGAATCTGTCGGACCGACACGCGTAACGATGATCCTCGCGTTCCTGGCCGCAGTTATCTTCCTTACCCTCACGTTCGTGTACCCGCCCTACTTCGGCGGCACCACGGTGCTTTACCACCAGATATGTTACGTATGGCTCCTTATAGTCGTCCTTATCTGGATGTTCGGCGTAAATCACGCGATGAAAGATTACAGTTCAAGATACAAGACCGTTTACGTGCTCAACCATTTCATGGGCATCTCCTTATATCTGTGGGTCATGTCACTCGTAATCGTAAACTCAATGGCAAGAGATACATGGGATACCACCCTCTTCATGACGGTCGCCCTTGTCGTGCCTCTCTGCGTTTATTTCAACCCGATAGCATATGTCATCATCGCCGTAAGTTCCAACATCATTATGGCCTCTTACATGTACTATCTGGTCACGCGCGCAATAGTCGAACCTAATGAGCTTGCAAACTTTACGATCTTCTCGGTCTTCCAGGTGGTAATGGGCATCATCATGTCCTACACGAGGTTCCGTCTCAATGAGCAGCTCGTGACGGCGGAACGCCAGCGAAAAGAGATCGTCATGCTCAACAAGTCCCAGAACAGTTTCTTCTCTAACATGAGCCATGAGATCAGAACTCCGATCAACACGATCATCGGTCTCAACGAGATGATCCTCAGAGAAGACGTAAGTGAGGAAGTAATCGAGGACGCCATCAACATCAAGGCTGCGGGCAAGCTCCTCTTAAACCTCATCAACGATATCCTCGACATGAGCAAGTTCCAGTCAGGACGCATGCAGCTTCTCATCGAGCCTTATCACACCGGTGACATGCTCTCAGACATCGTCGGCATGCTCTGGATAAGGGCGAAGGACAAGAAGCTCGATTTCAATGTCGACGTATCCCCTGACATCCCTGCCGAGCTCATCGGCGATGAAGTCAGGATCAAGCAGATACTGATCAACGTTATCAACAACGCGATCAAGTATACAAAGGAAGGTTCAGTCTCCCTTACGGTCCAGTGCGAGATCAAGGAAGACAAGACCTGCAACATGATCTACATGGTTTCCGATACAGGTATCGGAATCAAATCAGAAGATATCCCCTACCTCTTCTCCGCATTCAAGAGAGTCGACGAGACGACGACCAAACACATTGAAGGAACAGGCTTAGGTCTTTCCATCGTAAAGCAGCTGGTCGACCTCATGGGCGGAAAGATAACCGTCAACAGCGTCTACAAGAAGGGTTCCACATTCATCGTGGAGATCCCGCAGCGCGTTGAACGCGAAGGCTCAGTCGGCAACTACGACTTTACCAAGGTCGGAAGCTCCGGCAGGAAGAAGGAATATCTGCCCAAGTTTGAAGCTCCTGAGGCAAGGATCCTCGTCGTAGACGATAACGAAGCCAACCTCATGGTAGTAAGAAAACTCCTGCGCGAGACAAAGGTCCGCGTAGATACCTCATCTAACGGAAATGATGCTCTGAGGAAGACCCTCAACATCAAATATGACGTTATCTTCATGGACCACCTGATGCCTGAGATGGACGGTATCGAGTGCAGACGCAAGATCAAGGATCAGACCGGCGGAAGATGCCGCGAGACCCCCATCGTCATCCTCACGGCAAATGCCGATGAAGAGAACCGTGCTCTCTACCAGCGCGAGAGCTTTGACGGTTACCTTGCAAAGCCTGTAAGCGGAGACGCTCTCGAAAATGAACTCTACAACCATCTGCCCAAGGAGATCGTCCACATCACCGGCAACAGAAGTGAGATCGCGGAAGAGTCCGTCTCCTGGATGATGGGCGCGAAGAAACGTAAGAGTATCGTCATCACCTCAGAGAGCGTAGCTGACCTCTCACCTGAGATCATTGAGAAGTACGGCATCGCCATCCTCCCTCACAAAGTGCATACGGAAGAAGGCATCTTCAAGGACGGACAGGAGATCGAGACTCTCGGCGTCCTCAAGTACATGGAAGATCCTGACCGCATCGTGCTTCCTCAGGGACCTACCGTAAGAGAAGTCGAAGACTTCTTCTCAAAGCAGCTCTCTTATGCGAACAACGTCATTCACATATCCATTTCGAGCAAGATCGAGCACAGCGGATATAAGGCTGCACTAGAAGCTTCGAAGTCATTCGACAATGTATTCGTTATCGACTCTGCCCACCTCTCCAGCGGCCAGGGACTCCTCGCCATTGAAGCATGCAGGATGGTTGAAGCAGGTCTCGCGCCTGAGCAGATCATCAAGGAACTCGAGTCGGTCACGAAGAAGATCCACACGAGCTTCATCGTTGACAACATGGACTTCCTGGCCCGTTCCGGCCAGGTCGGAAACGGTACCGCCAACGTCGTCAAATCACTTATGGTCCGTCCTATACTCACTCTCCGCAAGGGCAAGATGGGCGTAGGCATGATCTATTTCGGCGCACGCGAAAAGGCATGGAAAGCTTATATCAACTCCGTCCTGTCACATGGCTCGGCAATAGATTCAAGGATCCTTTTCGTAACCTATGTCGGCATCTCCAAACGTGACACAGACTGGATCCGCGAACAGATCGAAAAGCGCATGCATTTCGATGAGATTTATTTCAAGCAGGCCTCGCCTGCGATAGCCGTTAACTGCGGAGCCGGAACCTTCGGACTGCTGTTCCTGGAGAAATAGTTTTCCAGGTCACAACTAAACACTTCACTTAAGATAAAGGGTTGCCGCCCGGCGAATTACTTCACTTAGGCGGCAACCCCTTTAGCTAAAAATTATTGAATATTCCGGATCAATAATTTTCTGCGTTTACTTCAAAGTAGCTCTGAGGATGAGCGCATACAGGACACATCTCAGGAGCCTTTGTACCGACTACGATGTGACCGCAGTTTCTGCACTCCCAGATCTTAACTTCGCTCTTGGCGAATACTTCCTGAGCCTCAACGTTCTTAAGCAGAGCTCTATATCTTTCTTCGTGATGCTTTTCGATAGCGCCGACCATTCTGAACTTAGCAGCGAGTGCCGGGAATCCCTCTTCCTCAGCAGTCTTTGCGAATCCTTCGTACATGTCTGTCCACTCGAAGTTCTCGCCGTCAGCAGCTGCAGCGAGGTTCTCAGCTGTTGTGCCGATACCCTCTAATTCCTTGAACCACATCTTTGCGTGCTCTTTCTCGTTGTCAGCTGTCTTGAGGAAGAGAGCTGCGATCTGCTCGAAGCCTTCCTTCTTAGCCTTGGAAGCAAAGTATGTGTACTTATTCCTTGCCTGTGACTCACCTGCGAAAGCTGCCTGTAAGTTCTTCTCTGTCTGCGTACCTGCGTACTTGTTGCCCATTTTTGTTTCCTCCTCTGATTTGATTATGGTTGTTTCTTTTTTTATTTCTTTTGTCAGGGCATCGCTGCCTGTCGGAATGAAATAGCTTGCATCGTGTTTGCACCAGGGACAGATGAAATCCGGGGGAAGAGTATCGCCCTCATAGATATATCCGCATACGGTGCAGATGAATCCCTTTTTGGGTGCTTCAGCAGCATTGGAAGCAGGTCTCTTCTTGATATTCGCCTGATAGAAAGCATATGTGACTGATGCGTCCTTTGAAAGGATCTCACCGTCAGTGACATCTGCCAGGAACAGCGTATGTGTTCCGAGATCCGTCTCACTTACGACCTTGGCAGACAGATATGCATTTGTCTCATTGGTGATATAAGCGATACCGTTTGCCGCACGTTTAAACTCAATGGCTTCCATCTTGTCGACGTCTTTGCCGCTCTGGAATCCGAAGTGCTTATACGTCTCGAATTTCGATCCTTCGGTCAGGATCGAAACATTGAATTCACCTGTATTGCGGATCATGTCATGGGTGTAATTAAGCTTATTAACTGCAACCACGATCCTGTTCGGCTCGGTAGTGACCTGTGATACCGTATTGACTATGCAGCCGTTATCCTTTTCGCCTTCCCTGGCTGTCAGGACGAACAGACCGTAAGTCAGATTGTACATCGCCTTGCTGTCCATACCATTCCCCTTTCTCCTGATCTGATGCTCCCCACTGAAGAGCATAAACATATTATAGAGTAAATCTGTAGGTAATTGGGTGAAAAATAAATAAAATAAGATATTTTTCTGGTGGGAGGATTAAGGCCTGTTACTCTGTCCTCAAAGCCGTTACCGGATCCTGTCTGGACGCTGACTTTGACGGGATGAGACCTCCGATAAATGTCAGGAGGACACTCAGGAGCACCAGTATGATGGCAGCTGTCCACGGCATGATGGCGCTTACGTCACTTGACTCGGCGAGCTTGTGGATCAGGGCATTTATCGGAATGAGCAGGATCAGCGAGATACCGACTCCGATAAGTCCTGCAAGGAATCCCGTGATCATGGTCTCGGCATTGAATACCTGTGCGACATTGAGCTTGGAGGCTCCCATGGCGCGGAGGATACCGATCTCCTTGCGGCGCTCGAGAACGCTGATATATGTAATGACACCGATCATGATCGATGATACGACGAGCGAGATTGCAACGAACGCAATAAGGACGTAAGAGATCGTGTTGATGATCTTCGTGACAGACTTCATCAGCGCGCCTACGATATCCGTATAAACGATGCTCTTGTCTTCTTCGCCGGAATCTTCAGCCTTCTTGTTATAACCCTTGAGTATCTCAGTGATCTGGTCCTTTGACTCAAAATCCTTAGGAAAGATCGTTATGGACTGGAGATCATCTTCTGCGCAATATCCGAAAGCGCTCAGATTGCTCTCGGCAGAAGATCCGCCTCCGCCGCCCATCATCTCGGCCATAAACGACTGGAGTTCGTTCTCGCCCATATTGAACTTGAAAGCTTCTGCAAATGCATCCTGATCGATCGTGAGAGCGCTTCCGAAGTCTTCGAAAGTATTCTGAAGAGCACTGGTCATATTTACTGCGAGCTGCTCAATGACCATGGTTATCGCCTTCTCGATGCCTGTTGCGATCTGGCCTGACATCTGGGATATAACGCCTGAAACATTGGACATGACCGTAGAAGTGATCTCGTCGACGTTTACTGAAGACGTTATCGTGAAAGTGATGAGTTCCTTAGCCCTGTCCGTACCTAAGTATTCCACGAGCGAAGCGGGAAGCGCAGCAGGATCGGGCAGCTCATTCTCGGTCGCGTACTGGCCGTATCCTTCAAGGATCGCAGAAGCGACCTGCTGTGTCTGCTCAATGGTTATCTCGATCCTGGAGGTTATTGTGGAAGCGATTATGGCTGACTGTTCGCCGACTGTCTGCTTTCCCTCTTCACTGTCGAGATACTGTCTGAAATATTCAGCGTACTGGTTCTGGTCCGTAAGATCCATTCCGTTCGCGAGCGCATACTTCGCAAAGCCGTCAGTAATTGCGCTGAGGGCGATATTAACGGTCTGCTGGTCCAGTTCGAGAGCGCCGCTCTCCTGGATTATCCTTGTAAGCTCATTCTGCAATAAGGCGTTACCTTCTTCAGAAGAAATGTACTGCGTGATAGCGTCGGGGAGCTTTGCAAAATCGGTCGTGGGATTCTGTGAAGCATAATCCATGTAGTCCGTGAACAGGCTGGACATTCCCAGTCCCAAAGCGTCGAAATCCACTTTGAATTCAACGCCTTTGAGAAGGCCAGTCAGCTGGTCTGCGGAAAGGTCCGGCATAGCGTTTCCGAACGCGCCGCTCAGATCAATGCCGCTCATGTCGCCAAACGCGTTCTCGTCGAAGGACAGCTTGCTCTCATCGAACTTAAACGCATTCTGGATCGCATCCTCGTCGATCGAGAAGAGATTGCTCATGTCAAAACCGGATTCTTCCTCATCGAATCTTATGCCTGTAAGCACATTGGTCTCACGGTCAGCGAGCTGTGCTTTGACTATGTCGGCGCTCTCAGACATTGCCCTCAATTCCTCGACAAGGTCCTTGCCGTAGTATATGCCGGAATCGAGCATCCAGATATCCTCGCCCTGCTTGGGCTGGACAATGCCGACGATCTTAAGATCCTGTGACTTATTGAGAAGATCGCGCATGTACTCCTTGCTGTTTCTCATGTCGGTATAGATCTTGTTGGTCTCGTCGTACTTATAGAACTCATACGCCGGAACGACCTTGAAGGTCATGCCCATGAAGTCCTCATAATGCCATGTGTAGTATTCCTGGTCAGACTCTACTTCAAGACCGTTGCTGAAATCCCTGATCATGTCATCGAGCTGGTCGGTACTTCTTAAACCGAATGCATATACGATGTAATCGGAAACAGCGCCGTTCTGCGTAAGGACAAGTACGGCCTCCTGTGAGTTCTCGGGCCATCTTCCTGCCCTGATGTTGTACTGGTCGATGTAGAGAGCCTCATTTTCGGGCATCTCGAAAAAGACGTTCATCGAATATGCCGAAGAGAAAACGCTCGACGAAGAAAGACCCATCGAAGAGAAATCGTTATTCGGGTTTACCTGTCTGTAATTGCCGCGGCCCTTCTCATAGTAGAAGATCTGGGGCTCGATGCCATATGAGTATTCAACTCCGTTCGTTAATTCGTAGATATCAGTCTCACCGCTGTCGAAATATTCTTTCAGCGAGATAAGGTCATTGGATCTGACCGTGGAAAGGATCTTGTTGACGGAAGGAACTTCCGTGATCTCACCGTCCTTGGCCGGCTCCCACGTCTCGGTCGGGACCATCATCATGGAGATAAACGAGATCGATGAACTCTCGATCGACAGCGGATATTGCGAAAGCGTCTGCTGCTCTATCCTGCCGATATAGGTGTTTACGCCGTTTGAGAGCGAAAGGATAAGTGCGATTCCAATGATGCCGATGGAGCCCGCGAACGCGACAAGTATAGTCCTCGTCTTCTTTGTCCAAAGGTTATTGAAGCTGAGTATGAGCGAAGTGATAAAGCTCATTGAAGCCTTACCGAGATTCTTATGGACAGGAGCTGCCGCATTTGGATCCGTCTCGGGCTCGTAAGGATCGCTGTCATCCCTGATCTTACCGTCTCTGAGCTTTACGATCCTCGTCGCATATTCTTCGGCGAGTTCCGGGTTATGGGTAACCATGACTACAAGGCGGTCCTTTGCGACCTCCTTCAACAGGTTCATGACCTGGATGCTCGTATCGGTATCAAGAGCTCCCGTAGGCTCGTCAGCAAGAAGGATATCCGGATCGTTTACAAGAGCTCTCGCGATTGCGACTCTCTGCATCTGACCGCCGGACATCTGGTTAGGTTTCTTGTGTGCCTGTTCCCTGAGGCCGACCTTAGCGAGGGCGTCCAATGCCTTCTGCTTGCGCTCTCTGGAGGAGATCCCCGATATCGTGAGCGCGAGTTCGACATTTGACAGAACAGTCTGGTGGGGGATCAGGTTATAGCTCTGGAATACGAAACCAATTGTGTGGTTTCTGTAGGAATCCCAGTCCCTGTCCTTATATCTCTTTGTGGAAACGCCGTTTATTATGAGGTCTCCCGAATCGTAACGGTCGAGACCTCCGATGATGTTGAGAAGCGTCGTCTTGCCTGAACCTGAAGGTCCTAAGATCGCAACGAACTCATTATCCCTGAGATTCAGGGACACTCCGTCCAAAGCCTTCTGAACGAGGCTTCCCGTCTTATATTCCTTATGTATGTCTTTTATCTGTAGCATAGTCTCGCAAATTCTAACATGCGCACGGTAAACAATCTTTACAATATCTGTGAATTATCGGAAAAATCCGCTTAATTCAGCACTTTGTGTGACATTCAGCCTGCGCGAAAAACCCTTATTCCTATTTTCGAGATGCCTGAATAAAACCTGCTAAGTCCTTATCACATCGGGAGCTTCGAATAAACCCAATTGAAGTTTGCGTTCATTCCTTCCGGCTTGGGGAACTTGTCAAACTGCTGGAACTGAACCTTCTTTACTGACCTTAAGAAAGGCTTGATGACCGGCAGAAGTCCCTTGACCTCCGAATCAAAGAACTCATCCTTACAGTCGATAACGAAGAAGTATGACATATCCTTGGGATCGTTCTCGGGATTAGCCGTGAGGATCAGGAGCTTCGCGATGTGAGGACGTGAACCGCAGTATTTCTTAACGCTCTTCTCGATCGCATTGTACTCGGGATTGTTCGTCGGATTCCTGAAGATGATCTTCTTCAATCCGGGAATGTCAGGACCGCCGTTTGCGATGAAGTTGTCAAGGCTGCGGTTGCCTGTGCCGCCGAGAGCAAGAGAAGCGTTATCAGCTGCGCCTGCACCGAATCTTTCTGCGAAGAAATTCGTAGAGACCATCTTGTCGATGAGATCCTTGTCGATCGTCATGGTGAGAGGTCCGAAGGGGTTAACGATAAAGCCGTTGAAGTGATTGTCCCTTGCGATTGCAGCGAGCTGGGCGAAGCTGAGCATGAAGAGCTGGGCTGAGCCGCTCTGTCTGCCGAAAGGTGACGCCTTGGCGATATTCGCGATCTTTACATCCGTGAATACAGGGATGTAGTTCTTGTCAGGATCCTTCTTGGTGCGGAGAGACGTGAAGCCTACCTGTCCCTTGCCGTTCTTGGGGCTTGAGACTTTGGCGAGAGTTACGAACTCGGATGTCATGAGACAGTCCATTGTCGTTCCGAAATACACGGGCTCATCGCTTCCGAATCTGCCGTACTCGCAGAGCATTGCAAGAGTTCTCGGGTTACCGGCGGCAGCCATGCCCTTGCATGCGGGATCTTTCATGTCGTCGATGCCGGTCGCATCAGAAAGGACGGCAAATCTCTGGATGGGGGTAGATGCCTGCTCATCCGGGTTTGCAGCCTCGGGAATGTCTCCCCTGGTTATCTCGATCTCAGCCCTTGCGAAAGACAGTTCATCAACAAATTCCCTGTCCTCGTTTCTGATCTTCTCGATCTTAACGGCATACTTCTCGCCGTCTCCCTGATAGATGAAGACTTCAGTGCCCGTCTTTGCGGTACCTCTGAGGTTTCCGCGGACGATGATGTTGCCTTCAGTCTCAGGAGTTGAAGTAAGAGGAACTTCGTCACAGACCATGAAGAAGTTCATTCCGTTCGGTGTGATGGGACCCTCAAGGATATTCTCGGCAGCCGACTGTGCGTTCTGCTCTTTCTGGTCCAATGCCTTGCCGGCCTCTTCCTGGGCCTGCTGTCTCTCTATTGCCTTTGCTTCCTTTTCCTGCTGCGCTTCTTCACGTGCTTCAAGGATTATCTTCATCTCATCAGAGATGCTGTTGCTTGTTGTATTCTCGGCAGATACTTCTTCCTGAATCTCCGGTTTCTTTTTCTTTCCGAATAAACCCATTGTTCCATGGCTCCCTTTATTTTATTTTTCCAAAAAAGAATTATAGCACATCCGGCGGGCTTATGCCTTTACAGTTAACGGCAATGAGGCATAGAATAGTTGCAAGGCGCGGAAAGCGTCCTGAAATACTTGTTTTCGAGAGGTCATCTTATGGGAGAATTATCTAGACAGGACATGTTGGACAAAGCCGCTTTGGCATATGAACACGCTTCGGCCATGATCTATTCGATGGATAAGGTCTTCCAGAGATTCAGCAATGTGGAATACGATCCCAACCTGACCCTCGCGCAGTTTGACCTGATACTGCAGGGCGTTCTTCTGAGCGTTGCCTGCGCAGACGGCATCTTCGTACCGGAAGAGCTGGACTTCCTCAAGCAGTTCGTAATTCACGGAAATCTTCTGGAATACATAAAGAAGGATTCGGACGGAACGGTCGATCTTTCCTGGGAGGATGTCGCAGAGCTTCCCCCTGAGACAACCGATGAACTCCTCAGGATGCTTCCTCTCATTCTGGACAGTCAGTGCCAGAGCCTGATAATCCCGCTCTTAAAAGTAGATTATTCATACAGCAAACACGGCGCGGTCGAGACTACGCCCGGTGATTTCCTCAAAGAGATCGAAAAGGATATGATCTACATCGCCAGCACACTGGCTTTCGTTGACTGTGAAGGAACAGACGAAGAGCTCAATGCTGCCGCAAAGATGATCTTTGAGCTTGAAGGAAAGCACTGGAGAACTGTCTTATCCGGCAACGCGCTCGGTGACGGCAATTCTTAACCGCCGCTCTTAAAGATCAGAAATTCCCAAGGCATTGAATACTGGGGGAACGGACCGTAGAACAGAAGCACGGTCAGTATAAACACGGGTACAAGGATCTTAATTGCCCATGAGCCCGCCTTTATCAGCGCTCCGGATTTTCCGTCCTCACCCATCTTTATGACATTTCCGCTCCATACTGCTGCCGGTATCAGAACCGGGGCAATGTATCTGAATGCCTGGGTGCAGACAACGGGATGCTGGAAGCAGAATACGAATTCAGGGATAACGAGGACTGCGGCAAATATCCATAAAGAGATATTTTCGGGAAGTATCTTCTTCTCTTTGAGACCTCTTCTGCAGGCGCCAATGACGGCTCCGAAGATCACCGCAAGGATCAGGATGAACGCTACGATCATCATGATCTGGGCAACGCGGGTAAGATACATGTCGAGCGATTTGCGCTCGTCGAAAAGACCTGTCTTTATCAGCGCGAGAACGATGTTGAAATCATTGAGTTTTCCGCCTTCCAAAAGGAACGGCATCTCAAGGATCTCTTTTGAGGGCACGAAAAGTCTCTGCACCAGAGAATACATCCAGACATCCTGGTTAGCCGAAGAATCGATCGTAAATACATACGTTATCGGCGTTCCGTAAGCTAAGAGGTTGCGCAGCGGAAACCACATTCCGAGAGGAAATACCACTGCTGCAAACGCAAGGAACTGCTTTATAAGTTCTTTGACGTATTTCTTTGCCTTCTTGTCTTTCCCGCCCTTTACTGCCTTTACGAGAGTCACGAGGAATAAGAATCCGACGGGGAATGCGATGAAGCCCATCGAGAGTTTTGTCATCATGGCGCAGCCAATTCCGAGCGCCAGGAAGATTATCGTAGTGAGCTCGGGCTTTGAATACCACTTGAGGGCGATGTAGAACGAAGCGACAAACAGCATCAGCGCGAGCGCGTCATTATTGACCTGGATGGAAAGGAATATCATCTGCGGGCAGAAGACGATCAGCGCAAGAGAGAATGCCAGGGACTTTCCTTTAAGTCCGAACCATTCGAGCGTCTTTTTCGCGAAAAGGACCAGATACGAAGTCCAGAGGAGCGGCAGCATCTTAAAGCCGTTGATATCGTTTGCAAATCTTACGGGCAGTATGTTCTGGATCCTGAAGAAGATCGCGCTGACGAGGTAGTGGAGCGGCGGATGGTAGAACATTCCGTAGTCTTTTACGTCACCTTCGGGAAGCGCGAAATTATTGGCGATGAACAGTATGTAATCGTCGTGGAAACATGTCTCACCCGTCTCGAAATTTGACACGTCATGCTGATAGAAATTAAGCGGCGTATAAAGGACCATTACCGCCCTCATGACAAAGCCGGCCGCAAGGATCGCGACCACCGAATCTTTGGCAGTAAACTTGTGTCCGATAAGAAGGATCAGCAGTGATACAGCGATAGATCCCAAGCCCGCCCACATCATGATGTTTTCCATGATCGAAAGGCATACGATGGTCCTTCTTTCAGCAGCGTTGAACGAGAGCCTGAATATCAGGAAATATAGCCCGTATGCGGGCAGAACAGATGCGGTCGACAGGTATTTTTTCGGCGTATCAACAAAAGCTGAAGTGACATAAAAAGCACAGCATGCAGTCAGGAGCGCCATAAGCAGAGCCAGATGGAATTCTCTCATGTTGACTGCATTCATGCCGGAGAATATGTACAGTATCAGCACGGCAACGGTACAGACACCAAAGCCTGCTGCAATATCACGGAAATCCTTTGTCTTCTTTTCAGCAATCGTCATACAGGGTCAACCACCAGAACTTCTCCTTTGACGTATGTCCAAAGGATGGCATAGAAAAGCACGGCAAGCACGAAGAATACAAGGGATAAGACCTTGACCAGCTTTGCGGCCGAATCTTCTCTCGTACCCTTTATCTTAATCTCCCCTGCCCTCATAAGGAATACCGTTCCGCAGAGGAGCAAAGGCGTGCTGTACCTGAAATCCTGTGAACAGATGTGAGGGTAATTGAGCGAGAATGAGATTACCGATGCAACCTGGGTTATAGCAAGAACGAGCATGGAGATTTCTTCCCAGATGCTCTTTCTCTTCTTCAGTGTAATGACCGCATAGACCATGCCGATGACCGATATCACGATGAGCGCCAGGAATACGAGAAGGAGCGCGTAACCTGCCATGCTCATGGTGAAGTCATCCCTGCAGTTTTCGCCTCCGAACAGCGCGGTCTTAACCTGTGCTATGAAAATGTTGTAATCCTTCTCTCCGTCCGAACCGAGATTCATGTAGTAATCCTCGATCGGGAATCCGTAGAAGCCGAAGATCCTCTGGAAAGGCGTATATCCGCTTAAGTCCTGATAGACGTTTTCAGACCTTAATACATATGTGAAAGGCACTCCGAACTTTAAGTAATTTCTTATCTGGTACCAAAGTCCCAGAGGCGCACATATGACGCCGAAAACCACCAGCTGCAGGAATGATGTAAGCCCCGCCTTTTTCTCCTTTTTGTCCTTCAGATCCCTGATGAGTTTTACGATGAAAAGAAGGCCCAAAGGGAAAGCGATCATGCCGACAGAAAGCTTCGTCATCATGCCGAATCCGATACAAAGAGCCGCCGGGATAATGTTCTTCCATGAACCTTCCTGATACCACTTAATGCCAAAATAGAATCCTGTGAAGAAGAGCATTATCGAGAGGATGTCGTTATTAATCGAAGCTGACATCAGCGTGAAAGCCGGAAACGCGGAGATGACAAAAGCTGCCGCGACGTGGTTTTCCTTCTTTATTCCGATAAGCTTTACGGTCTTATATGCCATTATCAGCGCATACTGCGTCCAGAGCATCGACAGTGCCTGAAGAGCTTCGTAGTTATGAGTTCCCTTCGGAAGGAAAATGTCATAGATCCTAAGGAAAAGCGCGCTTACAAAATAGTGGAACGGCGGATGATAGAACTCGCCCATGCCCCTTACGTCAAAGCCAGGTACCGAGAATGTATCCCTTATAAAGAGTATGTATCCCGAATGCCAGGTGTTATAACTTCCCTCTTCGAAATCACCCAGATCGCACTGTCTTGTATAAAGATCCGTATAGAGTGTATAGCCCATTCTTAAAACAAATCCGGCAGCAAATATCAGCGTGACGAGAGCTTCATCCGTGAGAAGCTTCTTCTGCTTGAGAAAGATGCCGTATCCGATGATCAGAACAAACCCGCATACCATCAGCACGCAGCCTGATGCTTTGCCCGGAAGCTGCATCCCCGTCGCTATAAGTGCAACCAATACAAGAAGAGCCGTGATCAGGAACGGATGCTTAGATAGTACTGCCGTGACTTTATCCTGCTTAAGGCTCAAGATCGCTCTCCTTAGATCCCATCAATATCTGGTCTGTTATCTGCACAGTTCCTGCCGTCGAATAACCTGTGTTGTCAATTATCTCTTCATCGGGATGCTTCTCGAGATAGGTCTCCCTCGGTTCAAGATAACTGAGCATGTAATACTCTGCATTCATGTATATGATCTTGTACCACTCGCCGCTCTGGGCTACTACGACCGCCCTCTCTCCTGCCTTGAGATCGACCTTGTTGCCGCTGCTCATGACATCCGGAAGGCTGAAAGCACGGGTATTGGCGCTGACCACATACTCTATGCCTCCCGTGTTCGGAGTAAAGAACCTGATCTTCTGTGAGTTCTCGGGTTCCATATGCTTATCCATTGCATCTTCGGGAGCTTCAGCCTTAACTATATCGGAACTTTTGACAAAAAACATCTCTCCTACATAGGAGACCGCTGCCCAGCCGTCCCTTGAAAATCCGATGACTTCAAAGGCTTCTCCCTCCTTGATCGAAGGTCTGATACCGTCGACTATGACAGGCTCTTTATAGAGATTGACGGCCTCATTCTTCGCCGCATAGTAATTGTCACCTGCAGAAGTCGTGGTAAATATCTTTATATCGTCGTGTATGCTTAACGTGTAAGCTGTGGCCTCCTCGCTTTCGTCCGTCGCAGCAGTCTCTTCACCGGCATCGCTCCCGGAAGTCTCCATGATGTCAACTTCTATGACAAATGCTTCATCACTGCTCATGGAAGGCACGACAGACATGTCCGGAACCTTTGCTCCGTTTACAATGTAGCTGGTAGTCCTGAACACGATAAAAGAAAGTATGCATAAGAGGACTGCCATAAGTCCTCCGATCAGGTATTCATACCCTGACCTTATATCTCTTTCCCTTTTCTCTTCGGTCATAACAACCTTCCCTCAAAAGCCCTTTTTCCGGTAAGCCATAAAGCTTCCCCCTCCGGATAAAGGACACTTTCCTCATATATATAAATAATAATATCAGAATGTGCTGTTTTCAACCCGACAAATTCTCGGAAAAGTCCGAGAACACTGCAATGCCCAAACCCCTTGCAAATAAAGCGTTTTAACATTGTTACGGCTTCATTCCCGGGGACATTTTCGCGTCTTTTCCCATTATTCTCATCCGGTGCGTGTTCCCTGCCTTCCCGGAAGCTTATCCCGAACCTGCAGTACGGGAAAGCATTAAGTCCGGCGATGTGTTATACTTTTTTTACATATGGAACGAGGAGGGATCAGTGCATGGACAATAAGAAAAAACTGATCATTGGCGGTTCGATCGGTGCCACATTGTTAGTTGCCTTGGTTGTAGTTTCCATTGTCGTTGCTAACAGACCGAGCGCCCTGATAGTCAGAGCTTTCGTAAATACCATTTCCGATGCCAAGAAGATCGAGGCTTTTGATGTTGCAGACGATGTCATTAACGGTGGTTCCATTGCCGTTTCGGCAGACCTGAGCAAGGTCGCAAAAGACGACATATCGGTCGAGGCAAAACTCTACACCGATTTCAAGGACCTCAAGGGAGCTTATGAGATGACATTAAAAGAGGATGACAGTGTCGTTCTCAATTCAAGGATCACGGCTAACCAGGACAAATACTCTATGGTCTGCCCCGAGCTCTTCGATGGCGCTTATGGTGTCAACCTGAAGAATCTCCCCAAGAATCTTCCGGGTTCGATTTTCGATCCTGATGAAGAAACGGATTTTTCGCTCACCGATTCACAGTTTGATTACCTTCTCAACCTGAAGGATACAGTCAGGAACGACAGAAACCTCCAGCGCGATATTTTCAATATGACATCGAAATACAGAAAGCTCGCGATCGAGCGTCTGGTTAAGTATTCCGACGTCAAGAAATCCGGCAAGACCATCACGATCGGCGACGAGAAGATCCCCTGCACGGTAGTTTCCCTCTCGATCAACGAAGAGTCATACGCTCTCGCAATGCAGGATCTCATCAAGTATGCGGAAAACGACAAGGACTTGGAAAAGCTCCTTTACCGCATAGCCTCAAACGGTTCGGTTGAAGAAGAAGCCGACGAGTACGTCGACAGGTTCTTTGACAGCCTTGATGATCTCTCAGACGAGCTCGATGACATTGAAGATCTCGACGTAAAGCTTGATTTCTACATCACAAGATCAGGCAGAAGACTTGCACAGCTCATCGCTGAATACGAGTACAAAGATGAAGAGTACGAAGTTACCCTTTCTCTCGGAAAGAACGTTTCCACATCCAAGCTCATCAGCCTGGAGATCGTTGAAAACAATTCCAAGGATAAGTACTCCCTCACTTATACGGTCAAGGAAAACAACTCCAGGACTTATGAGGCAACACTTGTCGCCAAAGAGGTCTCACACTCCAGAAGCACCGATGACGAGTATACGGATGAGACGGCATTTAAGGTCGAATGGGACAAGAAAAAGGGCGATCTCACTTTCAAGTGCAGGGACAGATACGATACTTTTGTCGTACGCGGCAACATGCTCCAGAAAGGTGACAAGTACATCTTCGTCCTCACAAACGTCAGAGACGGCGATGAGCCGGTTCCCGCAGTCAAGACACTCCATCTGACCGTCACGATCGACAGACACGATCCGGCACCCGGCGTTTCCGCAGGCTTCACCGAGATAACAAAGATGGATAAGCGTGAATTCAAGCACTTCACCGAAGACATAAAGGATGGTCTGGAAGAGTTTTGGAAGAAATATATCTGATCTGAAGCCCGGAACATCTTATAAAAAATTTAATTAACTAAAGCCTCGCCCTTTAAATCGGCGGGGCTTTGTTTTATACTTTGAAAGTTAGAGTGCAGATTTTTTCTCTCTACAATCCAATCAAAAGAGGTGTGCACATGAAGAAAGTTCTGGTATGCAAAGAAATTCTGCCTGCCGA
Source organism: Ruminococcaceae bacterium AB4001 (assembly GCA_000621765.1). GTDB lineage: Bacteria > Bacillota > Clostridia > Saccharofermentanales > Saccharofermentanaceae > Saccharofermentans. Next base: position 372,817 of record JHXJ01000001.1, on the reverse strand, counting down.
GACACGTGTTGCTCTTATCCCCGATGACATCAAGAAGCTCACGGGTATGGGCTTTGAGTTCACGGTCGTAAGCGGTGCAGGTCTCAAGAGCGGCTTCGCAGATGCGGATTACGAACAGGTTGGCGCCAAGATCGTCAAAGACGAAAAAGACGGACTTGCAGACGCTGAGATTGTTGTCAGGATCCTTAAGCCCGAATCAGCTGACGGAATGAACCCCGATACGGTTCACATCAGTTTCCTCGATCCCTTCAATGAGAAGGATCTTCTTAACGGATTTGCCAAGAACAACATTCAGGCCGTTTCCCTCGAGATGATCCCGAGAACAACACTCGCACAGAAGATGGACGTACAGTCTTCACAGACATCTCTTGCCGGCTACGTAGCAGTCCTTAACGCAGCTGCCCGCATGCCCAAGATCCTCCCGATGATGGTTACGCCTGCAGGAACTATCAATCCTGCAAGAGTATTCGTTATCGGCGTAGGCGTTGCAGGACTTCAGGCCATCGCAACAGCAAAGAGACTCGGCGCCCGCGTTGACGCATTCGATACAAGACCTGTCGTAGAAGAGCAGGTTAAATCCTTAGGCGCTAACTTCGTCAAGATCGACCTTGGCGAGATGGGCCAGACAGCACAGGGTTATGCAAAGGAACTCACACCCGAGCAGATCGCAAAGCAGCAGGAAGCTCAGGCTAAGGTCTGTGAGAAAGCCAATGTAGTCATCACCACTGCAAAAGTCTTCGGCCGCAAGGCTCCTGTCCTCATCAAGAAAGATGTTCTGGACAGAATGCAGCCCGGCTCTATCATCGTGGACATGGCAGTTTCCACAGGCGGTAACGTCGAAGGTTCTGACCCCACCAAGGAAGTCATTACCGATAACGGCGTAATCATCCTCCCCGGTGACGAACTGCAGCGTCAGGTACCCTGGGATGCTTCGAAAATGCTCTCCGGTAATATTTCCGCTTTCCTTACACACTTCTACAACAAGAAGTCAAAGGAATTCGAAGTTAACCTTTCCGATGAGATCATGAAGGGATGCCTCCTCACACAGGGCGGAGCCATCATCCACGAGAGATTTAAGGAGGCTTAATAAATGGAAATTACAACTGATACAATTATGCTCTTGATCTTCGTCTTCATTATCGCCGCCTATCTCGGCGTCGAGCTCATCTCGAAGGTCCCTTCACAGCTCCACACACCTCTCATGAGCGGTACTAACGCGATCTCAGGTATTACGATCGTCGGAGCTATCGCTGCTACAGCTATCAACTCATCCGGCAATCACGTTCTCGGTCTGATCATCGGCACTATCGCCATCTTCTTCGCTACGATCAACGTAATCGGCGGATATTTCGTAACAGACAGAATGCTCGCAATGTTCAAGAAGAAGGAGGCACCTAAGAAATGAGCGATTATATTTGCATAGTTCTTTACATGGTGTCCTGTGTCCTCTTCATCATGGGCATCAAGAAACTCGGAAAAGCAGATACCGCACGTAAGGGTAACCTCTACTCCTCGATCGGTATGCTCATCGCAGTCGTATCTGTCCTCATTTCCCAGGACGTTATCGACGGCGGTTTGGTAAGCTATCTCCTCATCATCCTCGCTATCGCAGGCGGAAGCGTCGTAGGCTTCATCTGGTCCAAGAAGGTCGAGATGACAGGAATGCCCCAGCTCGTTGCTCTCTTTAACGGCTTCGGCGGTCTTTCCTCAATGCTCGTTGCTATCTCCCAGTACATCGCAGGCGTTACCGAAGATTCTTTCACAGCACTCACACTGGGTCTCACGATCCTCATCGGTGCCGTAGCATTCACAGGTTCACTCATCGCATGGGGCAAGCTTGCAGGTCTTAAGATCTTCAAGAAGAACTTCACGATCCCCGGCAAGAACATCATCAATGCCTGCATCCTCGGTGTAGCAGTTCTCGGAATCATCTTCCTCTGCATTTCACCTGACGGCGGTCTCGGCGTTGCCGGTGTCATCATCACAACACTCTCATCACTGGTATTGGGCGTCACAATGGTTATCACCATCGGCGGCGGCGACATGCCGGTAATCATCTCTTTCCTTAACGCTCTCTCCGGTCTTGCAGCAGCATTTGCAGGATTCCCTATCGGCAACACGGTACTCATCGTATCCGGATGCTTAGTAGGTGCTTCCGGCGTCATCCTCACACTCATCATGTGCAAAGCTATGAACAAGACATTTGCAGCACTCCTCTTCAAGACAGCAAAGAAGAAGGCTTCAACTGCAGAAGGCGAGCACAAGGAACCCAAGGCTATGTCCGTCGAGGATGCTTTCCTTATCCTTGAGGCAGCTAAGAGCGTAGTATTCATCCCCGGTTACGGCATGGCTGTTGCACAGGCCCAGCACGCAGTTAAGGAACTCTGCGACGTCCTCGAAGAGAATGGCTGTGAAGTTAACTTCGCTATCCACCCCGTTGCAGGACGTATGCCCGGTCACATGAACGTTCTCCTCGCTGAGGCTAACGTTCCTTACGAGCAGCTCAAGACAGCAGACGAGATGAATCCCCAGATGCCTAACACAGACATCGCTATCGTCATCGGCGCTAACGACGTTGTTAACCCCGCTGCTATCAACGACGAGTCCTCACCTCTCTACGGTATGCCTATCGTAAATGCTTTCGAGGCACGCACGGTATTCGTACTCAAGCGTGGTCAGGGTACGGGCTTCTCCGGCATCGAGAACCCGCTCTTCACGATGGACAACACCGTCATGATCTACGGCGATGCAAAGCAGACAGTATCACAGCTCGTAGTCGAGTTCGAAAACGACTGATAGTTCTCACAAAACTGATTCAAAAAGAGGGTGCTTCCGGGCACCCTCTTATTATTTGATCATTTCATTTTCCCCTGGGATTCCTATCCCTGACCCGGCAGTATATTTAAGACCGCGTTCGTGAATTCGGTTATCGCAGCTTCTCTTTTCTTTTTGCCGTAAGCATAATCGCCGGCATACATCATAAAGAGTTCTTTGATGTCCTCATCGTATTGGGTGACATGCTTGCCGGATGCGAAGTAATTGCATTCTTCGAAGACCCTGAAAACGTTTTGTCCGTCACAGAGATCGCTGGTGCCGTCGCTCATCATCATAACCGTCTTGGATGCAACGGTGTCTTTAACGCCAAAGCCTATCTTATTATTGGCGATAAGGTACTGAAGTCCTGTCTGTGAACAATCGAGCGTTATCCATTCAAGAAGCTCAGCGACGCCTTCTTTGTTGTCAGTGTCCTTGTTTGCGAGGAGCCATGTTCCGCCCCAGAAAAATCCTACGGGAGGAACGCAGACTCTCCAGTCTCCATAAGTGGATTCAAAGTCGGGATCCCAGTACTGCATTCCGATTACCGATTCCAGAAGCCAGTCTGGTCCGAAAAAGCAGAAGCATCCGCTATTCTCGTCGGTCATGTCGTTGTACCATTCGGCAGACCAGGGCAGGTTTCCGTTGGACCAGTTGTTCTCTTCTATGTTTCTGTAGTAGTCGAAAAGAGCCTCGTGAGCTGAATCAAGATTAAGTTCGCCGTTTTCTACCCATTTGGTGGTAGTTCCGCCGGCAGCTGCACGTAAGACATCCTCACTTCCTGAAACAGCCGAATAACCGTATTCCCTGAGTACGTCTGCTGCCAAAAAGAACTTGTCCCAGCTGCCGGAACCGCCTCCGATCATTCTCTCGATAGATTCCGGATCGTCAGTGCCGAATACATCGCGCGCAATCGATGCCCTGTATATCATTGCGCACCCGTTGGACTGATAGCCGAGTCCGACAACTTCGCCGTCGTCACGTGAACCTATGTCAACGATATAAGAACAGATATCCGCTTCCATGAGCTTTGTATCGACATCTATTCCAAGATCTTTATATGTTGCGGCATAAGGTGACATTTCACCCTTGGTATACTTGACAGCATAAGTAGCCTCGGCAAGGTAGATGTCAGGAGCATCAACGCCGCTGATGAGCGCCTCGTCGAGCTTTTGCTGATATGATTCCATGTATCCTGCGCTGACACACTCGACCGTATACTTTTCGCCAAATTCAGGATGCATATCGACGTAATACCAGACCATTTCCGGAACCTCTTCGGAAAAGACCCAGATGGTAATGCGTTCGGGACCGTTTCCGAACACGCGGGGCGCTGACTCAAAATCAGGGACACCGATAAAGGCATCTGAAGGCTTTACGGCATACCTGTCCGTACCGGAATTGCTGGTCTCCGAAGCAGCAGAAAGCTCTGACGACAGTTCACTTGAAGCTGCAGTACCTGACGGAAAAGATCCCGAAAACAAAAACACTGCACCGACGATCAGACAGGCAACAACTATAAATGCCGAAACAGCAATTCCTGTCACACCAGCTGCACTGAGTTTCTTTTTGCCCTCATCGTGCTGCGGTTGTCTGTTCATAAGTTTTTCCCCCTGACTTATGAAGATCCGGACCGGTCCACATATCTGAAATTCAAGACCCGTATATTATATCACGCGGAATTATGTTTACTGATTCAACAGGAAATGTATTGAAACTGTCTTACTTGGAAGCTTGTTTCTTACCGGCAGGCTTGATGACAAAGCATATGATTATGAATACCGGAATGAACATGATGAAAGCAGAAACGACATCGATAACCGAGTGCTGCTTGATAAATACTGTCGAAAGAACGATGAGTAAAGTAAGCACGTCGCTTGCAATGATAAGACCCTTCTTCTCAGGGAAAGTAAGATGGATTCCCGCTGCGACGCAAAGCGCATCGTATACATGAAGGCTCGGAAGGACATCCGTAGGAGTGTCTATCGAGTGAAGATATCTGATAAGGTCGATGAAGATGTTTTCGCGGTCCGGAATAGAAGCTCTGAGATCGAGCATGTTGGGATACGCGAGCGAGATGATGATGAACAAAGTCATGCCGGCCATCAGCATGTAAGAGGTCTTGCGCGAGAATACCCTGCTCCTGATAGCGATGGCGATCATGCCGATGACAAGGTAAGGAAGCCAGAGCGCATAAGGGATGATGAATACTTCAACGACAGGGATCACGTCATCGATGGCCGCGTGGATGAGATGGAAATTATTTCCGTGGTCGAGGCTCTCCACCCAGAAGAATGTGGGCATGTATATGACCATGTATATTGCCATCGGAAGCAGTGTCACGATGACATAAAGGATCTTTTTTATAAGGCTCTGATTACCGGTCTTATCCAAAATATGACTCCAACGGAAATAATTTTGCGGAGCATTCCGGGATCTGGTACCCGGAAACACTCCGCATATTATAACTCGTGAAAGAATTTATAATGATTGACTTTTAACACATTTTTTGTGAGCCCTGTCACAGGCGATATATATGGTTTGCATTAAATGGCGTTGACCGTACCTATGAAAACCGGAGCCATTGTCTCAACATCAACGATGGCATACGCGAAAGGTCTGTCGCATTCAACGTAACGGATCTCCGGACCTTCATCGAAAGCGGCGTTCTTCACAGCCATTACTGCCGTGACTGCAGCTGCGCGCGTTCCCTTTGCATCAACTTCGATGTGCGTCTTGTGAATTACCCTGGAGACGTAGATATCTCCCGGAACTCCGGCAATACCTGAGAGATCGGCAACTGATGGACTGAAAACGTCCTCCGCACCAAGATCTATAAGGGTGCTGTTCATTCTGATCCCAAAGTCTGAAGTAAACTCCGGCATCATCGTTACGACTTCATACTTGCCGGTCTTACTGTCTATGAAGGACTCGTAATCTTCCGGTGTGAAGTTCTTCATGAACTCATTGGCGCTGATGCTGTCATCCTTGGGAAGGATCGCGAGGAAAGCATATTCGCCGCCTTCGTAATTCTTGATGAATCCGGTTGCCTTATCAGACTCGAAATAGTAATCGAGATCATCGTGAAGGAATGTAGCATCCTGGACGGTTCCGTCATAACTTATGAACTCACCTTCGCGTACACAGTCCTCTTCGTACTGTTCCTCCCATTTGCCGTCAAACGCGATCGCATTTACGAGGACCATGACCGTATCCGGATCAAGATCATCGACGACTTTTTCGATCATGTGATCAGTATGTTTATCAACCCAGTTGTTGATCTCATCAACCGTCTTATTGTTAAAATTCGTAACCCTGTATTCGGCAAGGAATGTATCCTGGATGTAGCCGACATATTCGGTGTTGATGCCGTCGCCCAGGAGATTTGCGTTGTTCCATACAGCGTTGGCGCAGGAGAACTCGACTTCTGCTGCATTGTTGATCTTATCCATCATGTTGGAAGCGTAAGCCTGCTGTGTAAGCGGGCCCTGTCCCTCTGCGAAAAGATCCGTAAGCTGCTTTAACGTCTCGCCCTTGCAGCCTGCAGCAACCATATCGAGCGCCATCATGACCGAGGCGGGAGATACCATTACGTTTTCTTCAGAACCGAAATTCTTTATCGTCTGGCTCAGAAGCTCGATGCTGTATCTTCTGTACTCTGCATCGAAAAGATCTTTATCGTACTCAGTCGTGCTGACCTTGCTGAGATCTATCTCTGTCTTTGCCTTCGGATCCGACTTCAGTTCCTGGCTTCCCGGAGTTGTCGTAACGCACCCTCCGAGCAAAATCGAAGCTGCAAGGATACCTGTAACTGCCTTAATGTCTCTACGCGAATAAAACTTCATATCCTTAACCTCAAATTCTCATCAAACCGCATTTACTGTACCGATGAATACCGGTGCCATTGTCGTTGTATCAACTATAGCATAAGCAAAAGGTCTGTCGCACTCAACATAACGGAATTCCTGCTCAAACTCAATACAGCTTCCCGCATCAAGAGTTACTGCCGTAACTGCAGCTGCCTTCGTGCCGTCTGCGTCAACTTCAATATGTGTCTTGTGGATAACCTTTGAGATATAGAGATCACCCTTCGTGCCTGCAATGCCGGAAAGATCAGCAGTTTCAGCATGGAAAGCATCTGATGCTCCAAGATTTTCGAGAGTGTCGTTCATGGTAAACTCGAAATCCGAATTGAACTTGGGGAGCTTTGTGATTACCTCATATTCTTTGTTTTCGCTTTCGATGAACTTCTCATAATCCTCAGCTGTGAAATTCTTAACGAACTCATTTGCGCTGATATTCTCATCCGTAGGAAGGATCGCGAGGAATGCATACTCGCCGCCTTTATAGTACTTGAGGAAGCCGGTTGCCTTCTCTGTCTCGTAATAAGCAGTCTCGGTGCCGTGAAGGAAATCAACACTTACGGTTTTTCCGTCAGAAGTTCTGAAATCACCGGATCTTACCTGGTCTTCTTCATAAGGATCTGCCCACTTTCCGTCAAAGGAAATGGCGTTAACGAGTACCATTACTGTGGAAGGTTCCAGACTGCGGATGACTTCCTTGATCATGTGATCCGTATGTTTGTCTACCCAGCTGTTGATCTCGGCGGGTGTCTTTGAATTGAATTCGCTTACATTGTATTCTGCTTTGAATGTATCCTGGATATAGTCGATGTATTCAAGATTTACAGAATCTCCCAAGAGCGTCTTGTTGCTCCAGACAGCGTTCGCGCATGAGAACTCTACATTCTCTGATTCATTGATCCTGTCCATGAGCGCTGAAGCGTATGCCTGCTGCTCAAGGGGTCCCTGTCCTTCTGCGAAAAGGTCTGTAAGCTGCTTTAATGTCTCACCCTTAGCGCCTGCGGCGACCATGTCGAGCGCCATCATGATAGATGCGGGAGAGATCATGACATTTTCATCAGTTCCGTAATCCTTCACAGTTCTGCTGAAGATATCAAGACAGTATCTTCTGTATTTCTGATCCATCTGATTCTTATCAAACTTCGTTTCGGAAACTTCATTGAGATTGATCTCTGTCTTCAGATCAGGATCGCCTTTAATAACGTTGGTACTCTTATTGACATTTCCTGTAATGGAGCATCCACCGAGAAGCATAGTTGCAGCCAAGATCCCCGTCATGGCCTTTAAATCTTTCTTTGAGCAAATTTTCATTTTTCGAACCTCCAAATATTTGCTTTATGCCCTATATACAGATGCACTCCCGAAAATGTTGCACTCCCCTTTGTGTTTCATCTTAAACTTATTTGCGGGTGATATAATATCTTCATCAAAAAACATGAACGGAGCGACTCATGAAAAAGGCTTTAACCATATTAGTCTGCGCGGCATTTGCATTATCTGCTTCATCATGCAGTTTTATCGATGCCTATAATTCATATACTCTCGAAAACGATATCACTTTAGGATCTTCTGACGCTTCTCCCGCAACGGACGCTGACGGTGGGACAGTATATACCACTGCAAAGAACTACAAACCCGACTTCACCTTCTCCACTACTGACAGAAGCGGAAAGGCATGGGATGAAAGCATCTTTAATTCCTATGATCTTGTAATGATCAATTTCTGGGAACCGTGGTGCAGCCCCTGCGTATCGGAAATGCGTGACATAGAGCGTCTCTACAAAAACTACAAGGACAGGGGCGTCCTCATCATCGGCGTTTATTCCGATGACAGCGATGAGAGCAATGTCGATACGGTACTGAGTTACTGCGGAACTACATATCCCATACTTCACTACACCAAGGATTTCGACCAATTCCAGTCCGGCTATGTCCCGACAACTATATTCGTTGACAGGGAAGGACATGTTTTGAAATTACCTGACGGCGAGACCTCCAAGATCGGCGCCGCCTCTTACGAAGACTGGGTTGCCATCATCAGCAGCTTGCTCTGATAACATCATGCGCAGGCTGGTCATCACAATATCTTTAATAGCTGCAGGTGTCATCCTCATCATTGTGGGGATCGCATTAAACCAGCCTGCTTCCGTATTGGCTAAAGCTGCAAGGATTTGCATGGAGTGCATCGGAATTGGCTAAGAAATGGATCCGACATTCTATCCAGGCTGCAGCCACCCTGCTGCAGAACGCAAACTTTAAAGGATTCTTTGAAGGAAAGATTTATCAGGGCCCGGCTAAATCCGTCTGTGTTCCCGGACTTAACTGCTATTCATGCCCCGGTGCGATCGGCGCATGTCCCATCGGTTCGCTCCAGAACTATTTAAGCGGCCTGAAGTTCAAATTTCCCTACTATGTCGTCGGAATACTTATCTTTACGGGAGCGTTATTGGGCCGCGCGGTATGCGGCTTCCTGTGCCCTTTCGGGTTCCTGCAGGATCTCCTTTATAAGATTCCTTTCTTCAAGAAAAACGAATTCAAGCTCGACAAATATCTTCGTTACTTCAAGTATGTCGTGCTCGCCCTTTTCGTCCTGATGCTGCCCTTCTGCTTCAAGCTCACTCCGTTCTTCTGCAAGTACATATGCCCGTCCGGAACCATCGCCGGGATCTGGCTCGCAGCCGCTGATAAACATATCGCAGACCAGCTCGGAAATCTATTCAGCTTAAAGCTCGTCATACTCGGACTGATCCTTGTCGCAAGCCTCATCGTCTACCGCCCTTTCTGCAAATACATCTGCCCTCTCGGCGCTATATACGGTTTCTTCAACAGGATCGCTCTCTACCGCATCCATCTCGACAAGGAGAAATGCGTGAACTGCAAGGCATGCGCCAAAGCGTGCCCGATGAACATCGATCCGAGCAAAGTTCCCAACAGCTGTGAGTGCATCCGCTGCGGCGAATGCGTTGATTCATGTCCGCACAAAGCTCTTAAGATGGGCGTAAAAAAGCCGGAACTGTCGCAAAACAAAGAACAACAGAACATTCATCCTTAAGTTTGCGTATAAAAGTTACACTAGTCGCCCTGTTTTATGGGCATGTAGTGTAAGAAAGTGGCCATTGCTTACACTAGTCGCCACTTTTTACCCCCGTGTAGTGTAAGAAAACGGTCAATTCTTACACTAGTTACCCTTTTTTATCCCCGTGTAGTGTAAAAAAGTGGGGCGCCGCTAAGTGAACTTCACTTTGCGACACCCCCTGGTATCAGTGTTATTTACGCTTACAGGTTTAAATTCCCTGCAAGCTCACCGTCATTACTGAACGGGTCTTGCTGTTCCGCAGTCAGGGCAGAATCTTGAAGTGATTCCGGCCTTTCCGCATGTAGGACAATTCCAGGCGCCTTCAACAGGAGCAGCAGGAGCTGCGGGAGCACCTGTGTTGCCAGCGACTACGTTGCCGAAACCTTCGCCGACTTTCTGTGACTCGCCCATGATGGGAGCCATGGCATCCTTGGTCATGTTGATTACGCCGCCCATTGCACCAAGAGTAACGCCGAGGCTTGCAACATCACCGATCCCGCCTGCAGCACCGCCGCCGTTGCCACCGCCGGTAATACCGTTCTGCATGGCTTCGAGGCCGACCTGACGTGCTGTCTCGTCTCTGTAGGTGTAACCCTTCATCTGCATCTCCTGAGCCTCTGCCTCTGCCTGCATTCTGTATGCATCTGCTTCAGCCTGTGCCTTGATGCGGAGAGCGTCAGCTTCACCCTGAGCGCTTACAGCCTTGAGCTGTGCTTCGGTCTGTGCTTCGACGATCTTTCTCTGCTGGGCAGCTTCTGCCTCAGCCTTTCTGACTTCCTCTTCACGGACCTTCAGAGTCTTGTCAGCAAACTGCTGCTTAAGGCGGATGAAGTTCGGATCGTCATCAGGAGTTGCGATCGAAGTAACATAGAACTCAGGCATCGTGAGACCGTATTCTTCCAGGGTCTCATTGATGTCGATCATGAGATTGGAGGACAGTACATCAAGATATGCGTCGATCTCAAGAATATTGAGGTTCTGTTCCTTTATGATGCGTGCAAGGTTTGCCTTGACCTTGTTGATGATCAGGGCCTTGAACATGCCGGTTCCGTAGGACTTGCCCTCGCCTGTAACGTCACTCTGAAGGAGACCGTCAGTAGTGCCGACGAGCTTTAAGATCAGCTTAGCGGCGTCAGTAACTCTCATATTGAAGTTACCGGATGCGCCGATCTCTACGTGGAGTCCGGATGCGGGATCAAAAAGTCTTACCTTGCTGTCTGTGCCCCATCTGATACCCATCTGGGTAACCATGTTGATGAAGTAGACTTCGCAGTGGAAAACGTTGATGCCGCCTGTTCCAAGCTTCATGTAGTCACGAACCTTGGGGATGTTGTTCGTAACAAGCGTGTGTCTGCCTGCCTTGAACTGATCGAAGATCTTGCCGTCGCGGAAGAATAAAGCTTCCTGGGTCTCATGGACGATCAGCTGTGAGCCGATCGTAAAATCTTCTTTCTCGTGCTTGTGTGCGAGGACTTCATTACTGCCTTCGTACTTGATTACACTAATAGCTTCAACCATTTCTGCAATCTCCCTTTCTTAATTCTTTTTATTCGTAAATACCGATAATTGTTCTGTAAACATCGCGAAAACAATGAACAGCGCGATCGGCGCAACTATTGCAACTATTACCGAGATTGCCGTCGGCACATGGAACGCATATGCCAGGATGGAGAAAGTGATGATCGGACCTGCCGCGAGGAATGAGAGTATCTTGATTATGATTTCGATCACGCCGCCTTTGTAGAGAACATATCCCAATCCTGCAGAACCTAAAAGGAACAACAGGATGCAGACAGCCCACGGCCAGTGGCACACTTCGCGGAAAAATAATGCTACCGCTGCCGGAAGCGGAATGCTGAATACGACATCCCAGGGGATGTCCTTTTTGCGTTTCTTTTCGATCTCTTCCTTGCAGATCTCGATCATGGCCTCGGAATCCCTGAAGCCCTTTGCTTTCGATAACGTCGAAAGAGCGCTGTTGTAAGAACCTTTATCGAAATATCCTTTGCCCTTGGCATAGATCGCAAGAAGATCAGCTTTCTTCTGTCCCTCTTCACAGATCCTGACAAGATCGGAAGATATCGGATCGTTGAACTTCGAGCACTCGATAACGGACGTCTTGAACAGGAGCTTTGCTTCGTTCGCGGAAGCAGCCTTGTTATCGCTCTCGACGATGTCGTTTGCCTTGGTGATGTTCGCGATTATTCTCTGGTACTTTGCATAGTCAGGAAACAGGTCAGCTATGGCCCACCTGTTACCGCAGTTTGCGCACACGGAAGTACCGGCAAGATAGTTGTTAACTATATCACCGCCGCAGATCTTACACTTCAACGAAACTGGTGCAACATATACATCCGGCATTTCTATCCCCTTCTTATTACGTAAGTCATTCCAAGGCACGTAATCCCAAAAGAAATTATATCAAATATTTTTTGCCTTTGCATAGTTTGTTACTGCGATTGCGGGGCTGCCGTCACGTGCGGATAAAAAAGGCGGAAAGCCGAAGCCTTCCGCCATATAAACTCGTTTTGTGATCCCGGGATCAGAAGTAGTTTGCAACGATTCCAGTAAGAGCCATGCAGATAACGAGAACGAAGCCCTTCTTGTTGCCTGTGAGCTTTGTCTCAGCACTCATGCCCTCATAGAGCATTACGATGTAATAGATGTAAGCAGCTGTGCTGATAAGCGAACCGAATCTTACAGTAGGAATGAGTCCTAAGTATGTTCCGAGTACGTTTGATACAACATATGCCGGAGCAACTGCCAAAGAAGCGATTGCGAGAAGTCTCGGGAATGACCACTTCTCTTTGAGTATAAGACCTGCGAGCATGAAGATGCCTGCGCAGCCGAATGTGCGTACTGCATAGTAGAAGAACGACAGGAAGAAAGACTTAAGGATCGTTGTGACGATCTCGCTGCCGTACAGATACTTCCAGTGAACAACGCTCATTGATGTTGTGAAATCGACCATCCACAAAATAACAACAACGATACCTGCCAGGAAGAGCGCATTTCCGATCTTGTCATACTGGTTTGCAATCTCAGCAGGACCTGTTACGGGATGAATGGCAGCCTGGAAGATATTCTTGAAGTGCTGGCCGAAAGGAAGCATGCTCGAAGGCTGCTTGGGCTGTGCCTGAGGCTGGGGCTGGGCTGCAGGTGCAGGTTGCTGTGCCTGAGGCTGAGCAACGGGCTGTGCTACCGGCTGAGCTGCAGGTGCAGGCTGAGGAGCAGGCTGAGCAACAGGCTGTGCTACGGGCTGGGGCTGAGCAACGGGCTGTGCTGCTACGGGAGCTGCCGCAACCGGAGCTGCTGCTACGGGAGCTGCTTCAACGGGAGTTGCTACGGGGGCTGCAGGCTGGGCTGCTGCTCCGAATGACATACCGCATCCGCCACAGAATGCTACGCCATCAGGGTTTTCTTTTCCGCAATTAGGACAAAACATAATGATACCCTTTCCTCGGGCATGAAAACCCGATTAACATAATAAAGTCATTTTAACACACGACTTTCTTTATTATGCAAGGGAATTTTATATATCTTTGACTTATTTGAGGACTCAGACTGCGTCAGCGACCCTGCCAATAACTTCCTGGCTCTGGACATCCGTGAAGATGAGTACATAAGACTGTCCGTTCTTCGCGAAAACAGCTGCATTGATCTCAGCAGTTCCTTCGGCTACCTCTACATTTCCGCAGGTGATGCAGTAGTAGTGCAGAGCTATTCCGTCAGGTGAAGTTCCGTCACTTACAGCACTGTATTCATCGCGGTCAAGAATGCCAAGTATATCTGTTCCTTCAGCTGCAGTGAACAACAGGACTTTCTGTCCGTTAACACCGAAGAAGACTTCCTGTGTTATCGTTCCGTCGATCGTCCCTTTTCCGTTGCCGCTGATATCAAACGGGAGTGCCTTGCTGATCCTGTCGATGCGCTCATCACCGATCACCTCACTGCCACTGATTTCCCATTTGGTCTCAGTGGTTTTGGTGTGCGGAGTGGTAAAGAACTCCCTGTCATCATTAATAGAATAGTCTCCTCCTGCAGTATTGCCGGAAAGTGTTTTATCATTTTCCGTCTCTTCTGCCTCCGAATCATATCCGAAGAATGCCGCCGTCGTTGCAGCCGTTTCTCCTACCATGGAGTTGATCTCATTGCTGACTGCATTAGCAGTATCATTATGCGATCTGACTGTTTCTGATGCGGACTTTGCACGGCTTAAATACGAGCCTGCGAACATCACGCCCAGGAATACGAGGATTCCGGCAGCAAGAGTAGTGAAGATGGCGATCGGCACTTTCGATGCCTTTTTCCTTCTGACCGGTGCTTCAGTCTCTTCCTGCCTTGGCAATTCGGAAACTACGGCTTTGTCATTCTCCTTTGCCTGTTCCCTGATCGCAGAGGCGACTGCGTCCATGACCCTGATCTTCATCTCAGGATCTACGGTCACACGATTCATGATTTCGTTATACTTATTCAAAATCGTCCGCCTCCTTCAGCAATTCCTTCAGTTTGTCACGCGCACGCTTCAGGTCTGAACGGACCGTCGCTTCGCGCCTGCCGGTAATAACGGCAATCTCTGCGGTTGAATAACCTTCCTGATAGAAAAGGTGGATTGCTTCACGTTGGTGCACCGGAAGACTTCTAACGGCATCCCAGATCGCTCTGTATTCTTCGCCGTTATCGAGATCCTCCTGCACCTCACCTGCGATCTCCTCATTGAGTTCGCTGGTGTCGCGGACCTTATTGTAATCAATGCGGTTCTTTGCAAGATTTGATGCAACTCTCATGAGCCATGCTTTCCGGTGTGCATCATTTTCGAAATCAGGCCTCACCGTTACGAATTTGATCATCGTCTCCTGCAAGATGTCTTCCGCGTCCTCCTTGTTGTGAAGGTAAGAGAGCGCCAGACGCAGGATGGCATTGCCATGAAGGTCAAGTATCTCTTCCGCTTCCTTTTCTATCTGCTCGTCAGATTTTTTGCCGGTACTTATGGCGAGATCTTCGCCATCGGGTTCCATTCCCGATGTTCCGGCCGCTCCGTCATCAGGTCTCTGACGTGTCAGATGGGCACGTTCACCCGAACCTGTAACAGCAAGCAATATGGCAAGCTTTCTTAAAAGCGGTAGATTGGCTTCGTAAGTTAGTTCCATTTATTCCCTTAGAGTTGCTCTCCGCTTTCACCCTATATACAGACCAGGCGGAGGAAATGTTGCACCCAAATTATACTCATGCTAATAAATCAAAGCAAATTGTATAAATATGCTTTAAAATATCTCCGTAATATATTTCGGGGATTAATAAATGACCTTCTGTCCACGGTTTGACACATTCAGTCCTTATTACCGCGAGAATTTAATATTAAATTAAAACGTGTGTAACACACATATATTTATTACATAGGATAATTAGTCTTATGAGAAAGAATGACAACAGACTGTTTATAAAGAACGATGCGGCTTATGTTGCCGTTGTTTTCGTGAGCGTAATATTCTTCATCTTCCTGCTCGCAGCACAGATATTCTCGGGAATCACCCAGGCGCGTATCTTCTTCGGCGTCTCTTTGCTCCTGCTGTCATTCCTTATGAACATCTTCGAGGGCAAGTTCGGTTTCTATATCTCGTTCACCTTAAACTTCGTCCAGTTCATGATCTACACTTACGAATACATCGTCATGAAGAACGAATCGGCTCCGATCCTTCTCGCGATGACGTTCGTCATCATGCTGATAGACATGCTCCTCCAGTACTACATCATAAGGGTCGCAACCAAGATCCAGGGCATCGAATCGGCAAAGCGCAATGAGCGCGGCAAGGCGATACGTAAGGAACTCGAAGACGAGATGTTCGCAAGAACAAGTCTCATCGTCAATCACGAATCGATGGGAAGCCATCAGGGCCTGAGCGAAGCTTTGGGACGCAACCTCTCATCCATCGACCCTCTTACGACCCTCCCCGGCCGTGACATGATCACTGAGCGTGCAGATAAGCTCATCAGGGAAGATATCGTGAACATGCAGAACAGCGACACGCCCGATTCCGCCTGCCGTCCGTTCACGGTCATCTATCTCGCGCTCGACCATTTCGACAACATAACAAGAGCAATAGGTCACAAATCCATGGACCTCTTCATCCAGAATATGGCTCACCGTCTCCGTGAAGCTGCCGATCCGACGGATATGGTAGCAAGGATAGACGATGCCGACTTCGTCATCTTATTCAGAAGATCCCTCAATCCTGAAGCCGAGTGCAAATATGCGGACAAGCTCGCCAAAGAAGCTTCCAGGGCATTCGCAGCCGGCATCGATTCCATGAATGCAGGCATCAACTACGGATTCGCCCATTATCCTTCTGATTCCCGTCATGCCGGCGAATTGATCGCTATCGCAGAAGACCGTATGAGCAAGGCTTCCGCAGGCATTTCCGACGCACAGATGGATCAGGCAGTACTTGAGGGTGAGGAAGTCTTTAAGAACAAGACCAAGAATGAGATCATTGCGATCTTTGAGCGTGCCATTTCCGACGGAAGCATCCACATGGCATACCAGCCCTGCTTCACTGCCGAGCACGAACTCACCGGCTTCGAAGCTTTCTTAAGATTCGAAAAGAACGGCCGGAACATCCCGCCCCAGATCTTCATCGCTGCCGCTGAGAACGCAGGCTACATGAGAAGGGTCGGCGGATACTCGATGGAAAACTCACTGAAGGCTCTCGCCATGATCAACAAGATCGATCCTTCACTTACGATGACCATCAACATCTCAAACCACCAGTTAAGAGAACCCGACTTTATCCAGTCTTTCTCGAATATCGTTTCCGCAGCTGACTGTAATGTCGAGAACCTCATCCTCGACCTTCAGGAAGAGAGCCTCCTCACGAGCCTTTCTGATATCAGGATGACCATAGAAGAACTTGCCACAACGGGTATCAAGATGGCATTGGATAACTTCGGAAGAGGATATTCTTCGTTCAACGCGATCCCTCTCCTCCCCGTCTCCATCTTAAAGCTCGACGGCAACTTCACTTCAAGGATCGCTACTGACGCAACCGTCAGGATCCTTACAAGATCAGCTATCTCACTGATGCACGATATCGATATCACGGTTACCGCTACAGGCGTCGGTCAGGAAGACCAGTTCGACATCCTCGTAGGAAGCGGCTGTGATAAGTTCCAGGGTCTGTTCATGGGCGCAGCAATATCCGCGGATGATCTCGAATCATTCGTTAAAGGTGCCGGTCTGTAATTAAGGGATCAGTACTGTGCCAGTTCGGTTATTATCCGGGCAGCCTCTTCGTAACTCATGAAACTCGTATTGAGGCAGATATCGTAATTTGATGCGACACCCCAGTTTTCTCCGCCGAACTGATTGTAGTAGGAAGCTCTTTCCTTGTCTGCCCTGCTGACCTTTTTCCTGGCAGCTTTCTCATCAAGACCGTCTCTTTCCATTATCCTGGCGATACGGTCTTCCATCTCTGCGGCAATAAAGACTCTGAGGAGTTTATGTTTTCCTTTTAATAATTCATCTGCGCGGCGGCCGACGATAACACAGGGACCCTCCGACGCTATCTTCTCTATGACTTCGCGCTGCGCGTTCGCCGCGATCTGTCTTACCGAAGTATATGCCGGTGTCATGAATCCGACTGACAGATAGAGCGCAGAATCATTGATCTCTTTCTCATCGATGGACTCGAGATATTTCTCCGCAAGTCCGCTCTTCTCGGCTGTCTCCTTTAAGATGCCCATGTCGTAGTAAGGTATCTCAAGACTGTCGGCTACGAGTTTTCCTACCGTCATACCTCCGGCTCCGAACGATCTTCCAACTGTTATGATCTTCGATGTTTTTGCAGGCATAATAGGCACCTCCGCACATGGTTCTTTTCTAAGCACAGAATACCACATCTGTCTTAAAGAAAGGATATTAGTTTCTATGCTATAATCACCCTATTGCCAAAGGAGATACGAAAACAATGTCCGAGCCAATCGTTAATATAGAGAATATCTCGTTAAAGTATAAAAAGACTGTCCTGACCAATGTATCGATCAGTGCCGGCAAGGGCGAGACCATCGGTCTTCTGGGCCTCAACGGATCAGGAAAATCGACGCTCCTTTCCGCCATAGCAGGCCTCAGAAAACCTGCTTCCGGCGTGATCAAAGTCAATGGCAAAGCCGGGTTTGTCACCCAGGAAAACGCTCTGATCGATGAGCTCACGGCAATGGACAACCTCAAGATGTGGACGCCTTTGAGCAAGGCCGGGATCATGAACGAACTCACCGGCACGGAGCTTTCCATACTCAAGGTCTCTGACTTTATCGACCTCAAGGTAAAGCGTATGTCAGGCGGCATGAAGAAGCGCCTTGCGATCGCTTCGGTCCTCCTTTCGAAGCCCGACATCCTTCTCATGGACGAGCCCCTGGCCGCACTCGACATTCCTGCCAAGAACGACATAATCAACTTCATCGATTCATTCCGCAGCAAGGGCGGAACGATAATAATCGCCAGCCACAGCGAAGATGTCTTCAGACACTGCTCTAAGATCTATCTGCTGAAGAACGGCGCATGCACCCTTCTTCCGGAAGGCGTCTCACCTGCGGAGGCACTGAATGCTTAAGGCATACTGCAAAAGAGTATTGCTTTTCCTTCCTTTTGTACTGTGCTATTTCTTAGCACTCGGCATCGCCATGCTCGCACTCGTGATGTATGCTTCGGAATTCCTTTTCGAGGACAACACGGACAGCATCGTAACCGTCGCCTGCTACGTTCCCGATGAAGAAGCATACAACCGTCTGGGCTTGGGCCTCGTCAAGCAGATGGACAGCGTCAAGCACACTATCGAGATCGATCAGGTCAAACACAAGAAAGATGTTGTCCGCCAGGTCGAAAGCGGCGATGCTATCGCGGGGATCATTGTTCCTGAAGGCTTCATCGAGACAATGGGAACAGCTGATTCCAAACAGGTACAGGTCATTTACCGGGATGCCGATACATTCGAGGAGCATATCGTAAACGACCTTCTCTACGCGATGAGCGATCTTCTCGGCACGACCCAGTGCACGATCCTTACCGCCGGCGATCTCGCGGAAGAACTCGGAATGGATCCTTCAGATTCCTATACCGTCGAGCGCACCGTCACGAACAGTCTTTTCGAATACGTAATGGACCGCAAGACCAGATTCCGCACGGTAAACGTCGAAGATCTTGTCGCGAAATATGCCGTAAGGGAGCGCCTGGCAGCATCTTATACGCTCTATATAATCATGATGTCGATCTTCGTCATCTCATTCTTCTACAAGGGAAACAGCCACATCTTCAGGGCACGCGCAAAGCTTTCCGGCATCGGGACATGGAAGATCTTCCTGCTCGAATCAGGGTGCGCCGCCTTCATGATGTATGTTCTTTATATCCTGATATTCGTCAGCCTGGTCTTCATCTTCGATTCCATGAAGGTCCTGTCGCTTATCACCGTCATCCCGGTAATTCTGATCGTAGCGCTTACCGGTACGGGCCTCTGCTATCTGGTAAAGAGCCCGACAGCCGTATCCTACATAACATTCGGTGCAGGCACGAGCCTGATGTATCTTGCGGGAGGCCTTATCCCATTAGATTACATGCCGCATTTCTTCCAGACTGCCGCAGCATTTAACCCGCTGCACTATCTGATCGAGTTGTTTATGAGGTCGATGTTCCTATGAAGCTATTCCTGAACAGATTATCGGTCCTCTCTAAGCGCAGTCTGATAAACCCTGCCATGTATGTCATGAGCGGAGTTATCCTTCTCATGGCCCTTCTCGTCATTTTCGTTCCCGAAAAGGAGACTTCGGTCTACATCCCCGTCGCAATACTGAACAACGACAGTTCGGATGAGACAGAAGATATCGTGGACGGACTCTGCGATATGAATTCGATCTTCCACTTCTACGAAGTCAAAGACGAGGACGAGCTCTATAAAGATCTCGCCTCAGGCAAGGCGAATACCGCTTACATATTCCCTAAGCACTTCACCGAAAACCTTACCGAGGGCGGCAGGAAATACGACGTCAAACAGGTAAAGACACCCGCTTCGAGCTTCCCGTTCCTCTCAAGAGAAGAGGTCTTCGGCCAGTTCTATGCATACAGCTGCAGACAGATCATCGTCGATACGCTTGCAGGTTACGGCTATAAAGTCGATATCCATGACCCGGAGCTCGAAAGGCTCTTCGGCAAGTACATCGACGACCAGACCCTTTTCGCGCTCGAAAGCGTCGAAGGCACTGTCTACAATGCCCTGACAAGATCCGAGAAAGTTCCGATCCCGCTCTACAAATTCGCAGGATTCTTCATCTTCACGGCAGCCCTTCTGGGCGCGCTCGCATTCCTGAACGACCAGGACAACCGCATTTATCTGCGTTTCGGTCTCATCGAGCGCATATACTTAGGACTCATTCAGGTAGCCGTATTCACGGTCCCTGCAATGGCCGTATCCATATTCTGCTTCCTCATTTCAGGGACGGGATTCGGTCTGCTGCATGTGCTCGTCTATACGCTTCTGGTTACGTTCATATCATTTGCGCTCGGTACGGTAATGACGATCCTGCCGATCAGGACCGCCAGATCAAGGATCTTCTCTGCAGTGCTGCCGGTCTATCTGATACTGTCATTCCTCTTCTCGGGGATCCTTATGGATCTTACCAACTTCGGTACGGCTCTGCGTACACTGTCGCGCCTTTTCCCGCCGTCAATGTTCTAAAGGCCTGAAGAGCCACTGAAATATCGGTCACAAACCGCTCAAATTGTCCCAATAACAGGTAGAAAAACACACCCTGTCAGGTCATAATCTATATATATATGTTTTTACATTCCGGAGGTGCTTTATGGTACGGAAGTTGCGTTATTCATTTGTTGCCCTTTTAGTAGTATTCCTTTTTGCCAACAGCATATCGGCAGCAACGATCAGATCATTCGATATTACATATACAGTAGACCAGACTTCAGCAAGAGACATGCTCGCCATGGTCAATGATTTCCGCGGAAACGGAGAAGGCTGGTACTGGGATTCGACAAACACCACAAAGATCCAGACAGGCTCCCTTCCTGCTCTCAAATACGACTATACCCTTGAGAAGATCGCGCTTCAGAGAGCTTACGAGATCGCCATAAGTTTCAGCCATACAAGACCCGACGGTTCAGGCTGCTTTTCATTAAAGATCAATAAAGTTCAATCTTACGGAGAGAATATTGCTGCCGGCAATTCGTCAACTTCAGCAACATTTAATCAATGGAAAGAAGAAAACAAGAAGTACGGCGGACAGGGCCACAGAAGGATCATGCTCGGCGAAGGTTACACTTCCATCGGCATCGCCCATGTCGTACTCAACGGATCCCATTTCTGGGTTCAGGAATTCGGATATGAGAACAGCGGCGCAGCTCAGACAACTGCATTAATGGGCACCGCGACCGGAACCGTAAAAGTTGACACCTCTTCCGCATCTTTTGTTATCAGTACGGTATCACCTTATACCAGCCTTAATCCTTACGAGACCAGGGCTCTCCCCGAACTGGTAGGTTCCTACAAGTTCAAAGACACATATGGCACAAGAGGCGCCGAAGTTCCTTCAGACGAACTGACGGGCATCACATGGAAATCCAGTAACCCGTCCGCCCTGACCATAGTAAACAACAAATCGGTAAAAGCCGTCGGACCGGGAAACAGCACGCTCACAGCGACGGTAAACCACGGAGGGCAGACATATACGACTACGATGAGCGTGTCCGTCAAGACAATCTCATTAAACAATACCGCCGTAACTGCCACGGCGCCTTCATGTACTTACGATGTAAACGGCGCGACACCGAAGCCGACAATTAAATATTCCGGCAAGACGCTCGTGGAGAACACTGACTACACGATAGACAGCTACCATAACACAACGTTCTTAGGTGACGTCGCCTACATTACCGTTATCGGCAAAGGCAATTTCACCGGAACAAGATACATTAACTACGAGATCACAGCAGCCGATATCAGCACCTGCACCATATCCTCCATCCCGGCGTCGACCTATACGGGAAACGCTATCACGCCTGAGGTTACGGTCAAACAGAATGATACGGCTCTGAAAAAGAACACACACTATACAGTAACTTATTCGAATAATACATCAGCGGGAACCGCATCGGTAACCATAGCCGGCAAGGGCAACTTTACCGGTTCGGTCACCAGGAATTTCAAGATCGCACCCAAATCCATTACCGGAGTTACGGTCTCTTCGATCAGCAAACAGACTTATACAGGCTCTGCAATAACGCCTGCCCTGACGGTAAAGGACGGCACCGTGGCACTGAAATCAGGCACGGATTACACCGTTTCCTATTCCAACAATACTGCAGTAGGAACAGCTACCGCGACCATCACGGGCAAAGGCAACTATCAGGGCACTAAGTCAGTAAATTTCTCCATAGCCGAGCCTGTCTACACATGGAAAGCAGTCTCAGGCAAGTGGTACCTGTACGATGATGCAGGACATAAATACACAGGCTTTATGACTGTTAGCGGCGAGACCTATTACCTTGACAGCACAGGCGCCATGCAGACCGGCTGGCAGAGCATCAACGGCACCTGGTATTACTTTAAGTCCACAGGTGCAATGGCCAAAGTCTGGGAAAAGATAAACGGCAAGTGGTATTACTTCAAGGACAGCGGCGAGATGGTAACCGGCTGGCTTAAGAGCGGCGGCGTATGGTACTACTTCGACTCTGAAGGCGCCATGACAACCGGCTGGAAACAGGTCGACGGCAAATGGTATTACTTCAACGAAGACGGAAACATGATAACCGGATGGAAGTTCAACAACGGAGATTACTACTATCTCTCTTCTGACGGAGCCATGGTTACGGGCTGGAAGGGCATCAACAACTCCTGGTATTACTTTGACGGCGAAGGACGCATGGTAACCGGCTGGAAGCAGATCAGCGGAGACTGGTATTACTTTGGTCCCTCCGGCGCCATGAAGACAGGTTGGATCTATTCCGGCGGATACTGGTACTACCTGCAGTCTGACGGCTCAATGGCATATTCCAAGAGCCTGACGATAGACGGCAAGGTTTACAACTTCGACAAGGACGGAATCTGCACCAATCCGTAATTGATTTCCTGTACTGATTAGGAGGCTATAAATATGCGCATTAATTTGAAACTAAAGCCGGCAGTATGCTTACTGTCCTTTCTTATCACGGTTTCTTCGATGGCCGTGTTCCGCGGGACTGATATCAATGCTGCCACGGGCAGGGCAAATAACGTTAATGCCCAGGATTATTCAGAAGCTTCAAATACGACCAGGTCATTTTCGTATCTTCTAAAGACATCGGATAACGGGTACATGATTTTCGAAGGCAACAAGAATGAAACCGATTATCTGGTCGAATACTACGATGCCTCATTCAATCTGAAGAGTTCGAAAACAGTTTCAGTCGAATTGCCCCTCTTCGGATGTTTTCATTCGGACGGAAGCTACTACTATGTTTTATCCGGACAGCAGAACTTAAACCAGTCCGATGATGTCGAGTGCTACAGGCTTACCAAATATGATCTTTCCTGGAAAAGAATAAGTTCTCTGGCAATAAAAGCATGCAACTGCTATGTCCCGTTCGCAGCCGGAAGCGCCAGGATCGACACTTCGGGTTCTTCCCTCGTAATAAGGACCTGCAGTAACAGATATATGTTGTATGACGGCCTGCACCATCAGGTAAATAAGACTTTCCTTATTGACTCTTCCAAGATGACCCTGCTCTATTCCAGTGAGGATGACTTTGACAGCTTCGGATTTGTAAGTCACTCATTCAACCAGTTCGTAAAGTTTGACGGAGACAAGATAATCGGCGTTGATCACGGCGATGCAAATCCCCGCGGAGTTGTTCTGTCCAGCTGCGAACCCGCGGTAAAAACCTATGACACGGTACCTTACCAGGCATATATGTACATTCCGTTGGAATTCTTTGAGTATAAGAAAAACAATATCAATTTTACCGGAGCCTCGATAGGCGGTTTTGAACTTTCGGATTCATCTTACCTTATTGCAGGAAGCAGCATCGACCAGAGCGGCAAAGCTTACTCCCAGACACGCAATATTTTTGTGAGCACCGTGTCCAGATCTGATGATAAGTCTGTCGGAACGAAATGGATCACGAATTACAAAGGCGATGAAAAAGGCGCCGGAACTCCTTTGATGGTGAAGATAAACAGCAATAAATTCGCGCTCTTATGGTCCAGGAAATCCTGCCTTTACTATGTGTTCATCGACGGCAAGGGAAATCTCACCGGTGATATAAAATCCGCTGCAGGACTTCTTTCCGACTGCCAACCTATCGTCAATAACGGAAAGATCGTATGGTATGCATACTGCGACGGAAACATGTATTTCTATACCATCGACACGAGCAGCGGCCAGTTTACTTCCACCAATGATTCGATCCCGATGTCAGCCGTATATATCAAGGCTTCAAACGTGCAGTACAGCGGCGGACATAACAGCCGCGTAGGCACCACGGTAGAAGTCTCATTCGGCGGAAAAACGCTCGTGGAAGGAACTGATTACACAACGTCTTTTACCAGTTTCGTTGAAGACGGATTCGGTTTTGCGGATGTTAAAGGCAAAGGAAAATATTACGGAAAAGCCGAAACAGAATATTGGATATTGGAAAAGCCCGGGTGGTTTTTCGATTACGATTACTGGTACTACTTTAATGATTCCCTTGAGATGACCAAGGGATGGAAGAAAATAGGAAAAGACTGGTATTTCTTCGATTATGACTTTGGCACCATGCTCACAGGATGGGTCAGCGCTAACGGAAAGATGTACTATTGCAATACCTCCGGTGCAATGGCAACAGGATGGAAAGCAATAAACGGCAACTGGTATTATTTCGGTACCGACGGCGACTGCGCGTATAACTGGCGCTATATAGACGGTGCCTGGTATTATTTCGGCGATTCCGGAGTCATGGCAACAGGCTGGAAAATGATCTTTGGAAATCCGGATCTCTGGTACTATTTCAAATCTTCAGGCGAGATGGTAACCGGCTGGCAGCAGCTCAACGGCAAGTGGTATTATTTCCAGTCATCGGGAGCTATGACGACCGGTTGGAAAGCCATCGGCGGCTCCTGGTACTACTTCGACTCGGAAGGCGCCATGCAGACAGGCTGGAAGCAGATCCAGGGCGAATGGTATCACCTTGAAAACTCAGGCGCCATGACGAGAGGCTGGTGTCATTCCGGCGGTTACTGGTATTACCTGCAGTCCGACGGCGTAATGGCATATTCCAAGAGCCTGACAATAAACGGCAAGGTCTACGACTTCGATAAGGACGGAATCTGCACCAACCCGTAAAACATTACAACAGCAGACAATAAAAAAGGACTGACCTCCGGATTGCCCTGGAAATCAGTCCTTAAACTGCTAATTGTGATTTACTTCAGATCAGAGATCAGCCTTCGTCCCAATCGTCATAATCATCCCAATCATCGTAATCGTCCCAGTCGTTATAACCTGCTGAGCCACCGCCAATGCTGCCCAGTGCGTCATAAGCGAAGTCGAGAAGATCTTCGACAACCTTTTCGTTCATGGGAACGCCTGCAGGGTTTGTAGCTGCACCGAAGTTCTTAACGAATTCGTTGAGTACGGAAGCTTTCTGGTTTACTGCAACACCGCCGACAACAAAGAGGTTAGAACCGTTTACTTCAATGGAGATTGCGATATCGCCCTTAATATTATTTACGAGATCCTCGAAATCATCCTCATCGTATACGTTTCCGATAAGATCCATGATATCGTCGTTATCAAGAGCGAGCTTTCCGAGCTTTGCGATATCGATGTGGGATCTTACGAAACCCTCTTTCTTGGAAGAAAAGAATTCCTTGGCTGTGAGATCCTTTGTGTTGACATCAGCAACATCCTCGAGCATATCCGCGATGTATTCCATGACATCTTCTGCATATCCGTCATCGGAGAACTGCATCTGGAAAGCGAAAGCACCATCAACTTTAAGATCTTCAATAGCATCTGCAAGATCATCGGGATCATTGATATCTTCGAACAGTTCCTCAACATCCTCAACGCCGATGCACTTAGCTGCAAGACCGAAAGATACTACGTCGTCAACATCGATAACTTCGGAAAGTCCTACATTGCGGAGAAGTGTCTCCATCTGATCGGGAGCATCCTCGATGTCTTCCTCATCAGCATAAGCATAGATACCGTCTTCAAGATCATCGATATCAGGGCTTCTTCCCTCAAGTTCGAACTCCTCGAGCTTCATCTTCTCGCAGGCCTTAACGAATCCTGCAGTAGAAAGCTTTGTTGTCTTGCTGCATCCGGCAAAAACACCAGCAAGCATAGCTAATGTGAGTACACATGCTAAAGCCTTTACTTTTTTCATAATTATGAACCCTCCTTTTGGGAATAGAGTGATTTTACCACACATCATATTATTTTGACTATTTGACGTGTATAACAAAAAGCCCTTATCCCGTGATATTATTGTTCGGTGAAATGGTATTTCCTTGAGGGGGTGTTTTAAGTATGCGTGAGAAATGGTCTTCACGATCAGCTTTTATCCTGGCATCCATCGGTTCAGCCGTAGGTCTGGGCAATGCATGGAGATTTCCGGGTCTTGCTGCCAAGTACGGCGGCGGTGCTTTTCTTTTTGTTTATCTGGTAGCGATGCTTGTTATCGGCATCCCGCTCCTCATGATGGAAATCTCTGTCGCAAGATACACCAGAAAAGGCGCACCCGGTTCAATGCGTGCGCTCAACAAGAAGATGGAAGGTGTCGGCTGGCTTGCAGTATCAAACGGTATCGGCATTTCGATCTACTACGCTGCAGTTTTCGCATGGGTAATCCTGATGTTCGTAATGAGCTTCAAGTTCATGAATATGACGGGCGACACGGAAGCAGCAAGCTCTTTGTGGGCAACCACGATCAAGACCACAGGCGTGGTTGAAGGTTTCACAACTATCTCCTGGCCGGTATTAGGCTGTCTCATCGCTGCATGGGGCCTTTGCTATGTCTGCATCCGCAACGGCACGACAACGGTCGGAAAAGTCGTTAAGTTTACGGTCTCCCTCCCTGTCATCTGCCTCCTCATAATGGCAATCAGGGGCATGATGCTTCCTGGCGCAATGAGCGGCTTTGCAAAACTCTTCATCCCTGACTGGAGCGCTCTTGCAGATTCAAATCTCTGGGTAGACTCAATCGGCCAGGTCTTCTATTCACTCTCAACATCAATGGCGATAATGTTTGCTTACGGCTCATTCCTCAGTGACGATTCGAACATCGTCGTCGACACTATAATCATTGCCTTCTCCGACATGATGGTCAGCGTTCTTGCCGGCATCGTTATGTTCACGACAATGGCAGGCGTCGGAATGCTCGACAACATGTCCGCATCCGGTATCGCAACAGCATTCATCATCTATCCTCAGGCGATCGTAAAGATTTCAGACAGCGGTGTCTTCAACATGATCTTCGCGTTCATCTTCTACTTCTGCCTGATAACGCTCGCTATCGACTCACTGTTCTCGATCATCGAAGGAATCTCGACAGCGCTTTCAGATAAGTTCAACCTCAACAAGAAGAAGACAACGCTCACGATCTGCATCGTTGAAGGCATCATCAGCCTCATCTATGTAACGGGCGCAGGTCTTGCGATCCTTGATATCGTCGACTACTTCATCAACAGCTACACGCTCCTCATCACAGGTATCCTTGAAATGCTCGTGGCAGGCTGGTTCTTCAAGACGACAAAGATTCTCGACGAGCTCAACCGCAACACAAACAAGTTCAAGATGCCCCATTGGTGGTTCATCCCTTCTATCAAGGTCATCTCACCAATTGTCCTCGCCGGACTCTTTATCTGGAACCTCATCAACCTCTTTAAGAACGGCGGCGTTTACGGTGCAGCTGACGGATACACGCTCAAGGCTAACATCATTTTCGGCTGGGTACTCGTTGCACTGATCCTCTGCTCCGGTCTCATCATCAAGCTGATAGTTAAGGTTAAGTCTTCTAGTGGCTACAAGGAAGATGACACGACCTGGGACGACATGAAGAAATCCTGATCAGTTCATAACTTAAAGATCCGAGGCGCCACCTGCAACGTGGCGCCTTTTTTTTGAACGGCTAAGTCCCCTGCAGAATACTGTATAATGATTCAAATCCACGAAACTCACTGCAAGGAGTCTTAAGTTTGAAAGGAACGTCTCTTAAAAACCTCATTCCGAAACTCATGCTGGTCTTCACCATTGCAGGCATTATCGGCTTTTTCTATGAGGAGATATGCGTGTTCATCAACGACGGCGTCTTATCAAAAAGAGGCACCACTTTCGGGCCGTGGATCCCGATATACGGATTCGGTTCGCTCTTTATATATTTCCTGACGGTAAAACTGCGCAAAAAGCCGTGGCTCGTTTTTCTTGTGAGCGCCGTTTCCTGCGGACTGCTCGAACTTGCCACAGGGTTTGTGCTGGACCACTTTCTCAACCTGAGGCTCTGGGATTATTCGCTCGTCATCCTCAACTGGGGCAACCTGAACGGGTATATATGCGTCAGGTCCGTTATCACATGGGGCGTGTTCGGCCTGATACTGATGCACGGTATCCTTCCGCTGCTCGAAAAGTTCCAGAAAAAGAATGCGCTGGCATTTGCGGTGACTTCCATAGTGCTATTTTCGCTTTTTGCTCTCGACATAGTACTTAGCCTTACGATAAAATAACGGCATTTTGGTCAGCAAGGAGAATAAATGAACAAAGATTATCTCAAAACCAGATTCCCGATGCTTATGCTGGTCTTTGCTTTCGGCGGAATATTCGGATTCGTTTACGAAGAGATCTTCTACCGCTTCGATCTCGGAGAATGGGTAAAGCGGGGAACGACTTTCGGTCCGTGGATCCCCATCTACGGTTTCGGCGGCCTGCTTATTCTCGGAATGACCTTTAAGGTGAAAAATAACCCGCTTCTCGTATTCCTGTTTGCAACTCTGGCGTCCGGTCTGCTTGAACTCGCGACGGGCTGGGTCATCCTCACTATATGGGGGATCAGGCTTTGGGACTATAACACGGAGATCCTTAACTGGGGCAATATCGGCGGTTTCGTCTGCGCAAGATCAGTCCTTTTCTTCGGTATTTCGGGGCTGTTCCTGAGGTTTATCCTGGTGCCGCTCTTCGAAAAGATCGAGAAGAAGATCTCCCGCAAAGCCTGGCTCGCGCTGTGCTACATTCCGGCTGCCCTGTTCGCGCTGGATATCGTTGTAAGCCTTATTTTTAAGGCAATTTCAGGCAGTAAGTAAAATTTTACATTTATTTAATGGAAGTCGTTTTCATACTTTGTTAGTATTGTTTTATTAGTTAGAAAGCAATTGCAGCCCCGGATCATGTATTCAGGACCGTTACAGGAGCGAAGCAATGATCAACGACGACCGGATACAAGCCGCAAAAAGACTAAAGCAAAGCGAAGATGCCTATAACGATATCAAGGCTATCGTTCTTGTAATCGTGGGCATTCTGATCAATGTCGCCGGCGGCCTGGTCGTAAAGGAATTCTCCCTTCCCTTCTATCTTGACTGTATCGGAACAATAGCCGTAGCCCTTATCGGTGGTTTTATGCCTGCCGTTCTGGTCGGCTTTTTCACTAACCTCATAAGCAGCTTATCCTATCACCCGAACATCTATTACAGCGTTATCAACGTTCTTATAGCCGTCCTCGCCGCTTCTTTCTCACAGAGAGGCATGCTGCGCAAGATCACCTGGAAGATGATATTCCCGTTCATCTGCTTCGTTCTGGTAGGCGGCGGTCTTGGTTCAGCGATAACCTGGGGACTATCCGGAGATACGATGGGCGAGGAACTGGCTTCTTCGCTAGCCCTCAGACTCTACGAGAGTAATATCCCCAATGCTTTCTGGGCACAGTTTGTTGCCGGTGTCATTATGGATATGCCGGACAAGTTCATCAGCATGATCATGGCTTTCATAATCTATAAGGTATACCCGAAGAATCTGAAGCCGAGAAGAAACAAGCTGGATATAGCCGCGCTCGCGAAAAAGGGCATATCCCTCAGTGGTAAGGTGGTCTTTTGCGTTACCGGCATCTTCCTCACCGCGGCTACCGTGGTCATATTCGTAAGTTACAAGCAGTTCCAGGATACCCTTATCCAGTCGGAAGCCGAATATGCCAGTGACATGGCAAAATACGTTGCCTCACAGATCGATCCCGAATGGGTAGATTCCTATATTAAAGCAGGACCGAGTGCCCAAGGCTATTACACGATCGACAAGCTGATGAATACTCTCCTTTTGAGTTCTGACAGGATCCAGTATCTTTATGTCTACAAGATAGAAGAGGATGGCTGCCATGTCGTTTTCGATGCAGATACTCCGGATCTTGAAGGAAGTGAACACGGAGAGATAGTTCCGTTTGATGAGACCTTCATGCCTTATCTTGATGATCTCCTTGCGGGGAAACCGATCGATCCCATCATTTCCGATGACTCGTACGGATGGCTTCTGTCAACTTACGAGCCGCTCTATGACAAGAACGGCAAATGCGTATGCTATGTCTGTGTCGACATTTCAATGCCGAACATTGCCGCTACCGAGAGGGCTTTCACATTCAAGACCACTGCCCTTCTCCTGGGTTTCTTCATCACGATCCTCACACTAAGCGTATATCTTGCTAAACGTTTCATCATTACTCCGGTAAACAACCTTGCAAAGCTCGCCGGCGAATTCGCCTACACCGATGACGAAGCGCGCAAAGAGACACTCGAGAGCATCAGCGAACTGGAGATCAAGACCGGCGATGAGATCGAGCATCTCTACGATGCTATGGCGAAAACGACACGCGACACGGTCGATTACATCAATGAATCCCAGCGCAAGAATGAGGCCATCTCCGCATTCCAGAGCGGCATGATCAACGTAATGGCCGATCTCGTTGAGAGCCGTGACCAGTCGACCGGAACACACATCAAGAATACGTCCGCATACGTCGAGATAATCTGCGACCAGCTTATCAAGGACGGAGTATATTCAGACGTGGTCGACGAGAAGTTCAAGGTAAATGCCGTAGCTTCCGCTCCTATGCATGACATCGGCAAGATCAAGATCTCCGACACCATTCTCAATAAGCCCGGCAAGTTTACTCCTGAGGAATACGAGATCATGAAGACGCATTCCGAAGAAGGCGCTAAGATAATCGCCTCCGTTAAGAAAACAGTCGGAAGCAAGGAACTCAAAGACGACTATCTCGGTGAAGCTGAGAACATGGCTCACTACCATCACGAGAAGTGGAACGGCCAGGGTTATCCCTGCGGCCTGAAGGGCGAAGAGATCCCGCTGTCAGCAAGGATAATGGCAGTAGCAGACGTTTTCGACGCCCTGGTTGCAAAGCGTGTATATAAGCCGGGCATGCCTTTCGAAAAAGCTATGAACATCATTAAGGAAAGCTCCGGCGAGCACTTCGATCCTAAGATCGTTGATGCGTTCGTTCACGCAGAAGACCGCATCCGCGAAGTTACCGCGGCGATCCACTGATCCTTATTTCCCACCCAATTTATCTTTTTAAAAGCAAGATTTTCAAAATAAGGGTAAAATACCATTAATTAAATTAAGGAGATACCCGGAATGGAAAAGATCGAGTTTTGGAAAGACGGAGAATACACATACCCACTGGCATTTGAATTCAGACCTAACCTCCGCCCTTATCTTATAGATGACGGCAAGACACATCCCTGCATGCTTGTACTTCCGGGCGGCGGTTACGCAGTAGTTGTTCCGCCTGAGGGCGAACTGGTCGCCAAGTCATTCAACAATATGGGATATAACTGTTTCGTAATGACATATACGACCAACCAGCTTCTACGCGAACCTGTCATGGAACAGGCCATGCGCGATCTCGCAAGAGCGATCCGTTTTGTGCGCAAAAATGCAGATAAATATCTGATAGATCCTTCAAGCGTCTATGTCTGCGGATTCTCGGCAGCAGGCCATGTCTGCGCTTCCGTATGCGATTACTGGAGTGAGATCTCTGATGACGATCCTGAATACAGCGGCATTTCCTGCCGTCCTGACGCAGCAGTCCTTTCATACCCTGTAATAACATCCGGAGAATATGCTCACCAGGATTCTTTCCGCTTCCTTCTGGGCGCTGATATCTACGACCGCAAAGATGCAGTTTCAGAGGGACTTTTGGACCGCTTCTCGCTCGAAAAGCACGTCAAAGCCGACAACCCGCCCTGCTTCATCTGGCAGACGGAGACAGACGATCTTGTCCCTGTCCAGAACAGCCGTCTCTACGCTGAGGCATGCGAGAAAGCAGGCGTCAGATATGAATACAAGACATTCCCCGCAGGCCCTCACGGACTGTCGATCCCGACTGATGACTGGGCACAGGGAAAGCACGGCGAGCCTTACACCGCAGAACAGAGCTTTGCTCTCGTAAACGCTATCAGGTCAGGTCTTATCGAAGCTCCCGAAAACGGAGCGGACAGTCTTCTCGACTACCTGAAGCCCTGGCCTTACGATCCGAACTTCCCGGGCTTCCCTGAAGTGTGTGTCTGGCCGGAACTCGCTGATAAATTCATTAAGAGCCTCAAAGACTGATATGAGCAAAGTCACATTAAGAAAAGCCGTTGAGGGCGACATTCCTACGATCTGGGAAATGCAGGTCGAAGCGTTCAAAGGTCTTCTGGAAAAGTACCGGGACTTTGACATAAGTCCTGCTGCCGAGAGCGTCGATAAGATCGCCGCAAGATTCGCGCAGCCCTGGACGACTTATTTCTTCATTGTCGCAGAAGGAGAAGACGTCGGAGCGATACGCGTCGTCGACAAAAAGGACGGCTCGAGAAAACGCATCTCTCCTTTGTGGATAATGGAAGAATACCGCGGCAAGGGCTACGCCCAGGAAGCGATACTCGCAGTTGAAGAACTCTATGGTCCTGACCATTGGGAACTCGACACCATCCTGCAGGAAAAAGGCAATCTCCATCTCTACGAGAAAATGGGATACCGTCAGACCGGACGCGTGGAACACATAAACGAACGGATGGACATAGTTTTCTACGAAAAGAATTAATGGTATGAAATTACGTGCATATGAAAGAGAAGATTCACCGGTGATCGCATCCTGGGTAAGGAGCGAGACCGAACTGTACCAGTGGGCGGCAGCCAACTACCCATTCTATCCGCTCCTCCCGTACAGCATTGATGACAATTACTCTGAGGCTGTAAAGAGCGGGCGTTTCATACCGCTTACTGCAATTGATGACGATGGGAATATCACAGGGCATTTCATCATCAGATACCCGAAAGAAAATGACGACTCCTCTGTAAGGATCGGATTCGTAATAGTCGATCCGGATATCAGGGGCAAGGGCAACGGCCGCGAACTGATAAGACTCGCAGTCCGGTTCGTAAGGGATAATCTTACGGCAACAAGGGTCGATCTCGGCGTTTTCGAGAACAATCCTAAAGCCAGAAAATGTTATGAATCAATGGGCTTTAAGCCCTTCGGTTCGCACACTGTGGAGACTCCGTTTGGGGTCTGGGAATGCACGGATATGGAGCTTTATCTGTAAAAAATACAGCGGTCAATTAAGCAGTGTTCCCGGCATCCTTCCGCTGCTCCTGTTGAGGGTGCGGTACTGTTTGGGTGTCATGCCGCAGTCCTTTTTCAGAACATTCGTGAAATAACTCTGGCTGGGAAAAGCTAAGGAAGCTGAGATCTCGGCTATCGAATAATCGGATGATACCAGCATTGATTTTGCAGTCTCTATCTTCTTTGTCTGTATGTATTCACTTACAGAATATCCTGTCTCCTTCTTGAACAGACGCGACAGATAAGGCGCTGAAAGATTGGTGAGGGATGCAAGGACTTCCAAAGTGATCCTGGTGTGGAGATTTTCGTAGATGTAATTGATGCAGGTGTTTACCGCCTTTGAAGTGATGGAACTCTTTTGGAGTGACTGCATCTGCTTCGTGTAATGGATGCACATCTCATTGTGGATGTCGGATATCTCTTCCGGCGTTCTCGCCTCGTCAGCCTGTCGGATATAGTAATCGCTCAGGTTGTAAGCTTCAGACTGTGACAGACCGCCGTCTATGCAGAAGCGCGCGATGAGAGCGATGGTGATAGTCAGATGGTATTTGAGGTTCTGTAAGTGGTTTTCAGAGAGGACACCGAGACCTCTCTTCTCGTGGAAAGGCTCTGAAAGAAGGCTCTTTAC
This sequence comes from Ruminococcaceae bacterium AB4001, assembly GCA_000621765.1. Taxonomy (GTDB): domain Bacteria; phylum Bacillota; class Clostridia; order Saccharofermentanales; family Saccharofermentanaceae; genus Saccharofermentans. Next base: position 338,819 of record JHXJ01000001.1, on the reverse strand, counting down.
CTTGCGCAGGTTCCCCGAACGGATCGTCCCGTAGAAGTCCATCTCGGGCGCTAAAGGAGCGCGGAAAAACACATACTCCCTGTGAAGGAATTCCTGATAGGATATCTTTTTGCGCGGTGCAGGCATAAGGCCCTCCGAAAAGAACAGTCCGCCGGCCGGCAAAAGGCGGCAGCAGAACGAGATTATCAAATATGCGTGAGAAACAAGTTCTCTGAGCATCATTATAGCATGAAAACATAAAAATAAGATATGAAAAGGCAATAATGCCGCCACGATAATTGCTATTTTGAGGGCAATCAGGTTATTAAAGAAAATCTTTTCTAGGAGGCAATTATGAAGAGCAGAACGATCATCAGTTCTATCCTTGCGGGCGCAATGCTTCTCTCCCTTGCTTCATGCACAGGGGCAAATCCGACAACACCGGCTACAGAAGCACCGGCAGCCAAGACGGAGACACCGCAGCTTGAGGGCTATAATCTTCTCTGGAGCGACGAGTTTGACGGCACTGAGATGGATCAGTCCAAGTGGAACTACGAACCCCATGAACCGGGCTGGACGAATAACGAGCTGCAGGAGTACACGACTTCTACTGACAACGTTTTCGTACGCGACGGAAAGCTCGTTTTGAAGGCAATCAAGACCGACAAGGATGGTCACGAGTACTACACATCCGGCAAGGTCACAGGTCAGAACAAGACAGACTTCCTTTACGGCAAAGTAGTCGTATCGGCAAAGGTACCTGAGGGACAGGGACTCTGGCCGGCAATCTGGATGATGCCCAAGGATGAATCTTATTACGGTCAGTGGCCTAAGTGCGGCGAGATCGACATCATGGAATCTCTCGGCAACGACACCACAACATCTTATTCGACACTTCACTACGGCGAACCTCACGGCGAGCAGCAGGGCACTATTGTTAAGACAGGCGATGAGAGCTTCTCTGCAAAATTCCATGAGTATTCTGTCGAGTGGGAACCCGGCGAGATGCGTTTCTATACCGACGGTGAGCTCGTTCTCACATGCAACGACTGGTTTACCGCAGTTCAGGGCGAAGACGACAAGCCTTATCCGGCACCTTTCGACCAGCCCTTCTTCGTACAGATGAACCTCGCAGTAGGCGGCAACTGGCCCGGAAATCCTGACGCTACGACCGACTTCTCCAAGGCTGAATTTGAGATCGATTACGTACGCGTATATCAGAAGGACGCTTACGATACCAACGTAACAAAGCCCGAAAAGCCTTTCCGTGAGGCACTCCCCGACGGTAACTTCATCCGCAACGGAGACTTCTCCGTAGCAGAAGATCTTACAGACGACGTTGACTGGAAGTTCCTCCTCTTCAACGAAGGTGTCGGTGAAGCTGAGATCAAGGACGGCGAGATGATCATCACATCATCCAAGTGCGGTACAGAAGAATATTCCGTACAGCTCGTTCATCCGGATCTCCCGATGAGAAAGGGTCACTCATACAAGATCACATTCGACATCAGGGCTGACGAACCCCGTAAGTGCATCGTCTGCGTATCCGCGCCCAATGCAGGCTGGATCCGCTACTTCCCTGATACATCGATCGATCTTACGACCGAATGGCAGACATTCGAATTCAACTTCGACATGACTGAGAAGGATGACAACAACGGACGTCTGGAATTCAACATGGGTAAGCATGGCGATACGGCTACGATCCACATCACCAACGTAAGAGTTGAAGAAGTTTAACGTGCTTCGCTTTTCATAAATATGATAGCCGCATTTCGGTCTTCGGAATGCGGCTATTATTTTGCGTACTAAAAAATCAAAACGCTGTCAGTTGCTGTTGGAGTTTGCAGCACATAAGAGGATGACCATCATGGCGATCTCTTCTGCGATGATCATCATGATCGCATTGTTCGCGATGATCGCACCGTTGACCGGACTGTCTTCATCAGACTTTGAGAATACCTGGCTTGCGAGCAGTGCGCAGAACATCAGCCTGGTCTTTCTGTCCATGCTGAAACTGCCAAAGCCCTTGTTCTGCTTAAGCCATTCAGCAGCTTCGATGACCTCTGATACAATGGCCTCTTTGGGCATGTCGACGTCGATAAGCGTGGCGATCGCCGGGAATTCAATATAAGATCCGAACTTTGCTCCCTGTGCCTTAAACTCATCGAAGAGCGCGGCAACTTTATCGCAGCAGGTCTTTATGTCTTTTCCCGACAGCGCGAGTATCTGGCTCAATGACTGGATGGAGTTTGAATCTGCCTTGATCTTTATCTCTTTCTTCGCGTAGTTATAGCACTCTTCCATATCCGCTATGATCGAATCGACGTCGCGGTCTGTCATGGCAAGGAGCGATGATAACGCAAGGTCTTCCGAAGACGTCAGCAGCGGATGCTCTTTGTTCATGCGGCGCATGATCTCATCGGTCTTATCCATAATTGCCCCGGCATTGTCTTTCTGTCCGCGGTCGATTATGAGCATGGAAGAAAGGACCATGTACTGGTCTTCAAAGATCCTGCCCTTGCGGAATTCATTGAACACTTCGATGAGGTCTGATAAGTATTTTTCAGGATCGCCCTCCATTGCCATTCTCGCAAGGATGACCAGTTCCGTGGAACTTCTCAGAGCTGAGAATACCCCTGCCTTTTTCTTCAGGATCTTTCTGGCTTCCTTCATCTTCTCTGTGTCGACTTCTTTGTCCGAGCCTACGAAAAGAAGGCTTGCGACCACCTGAGCAAGGCCGTTTTCAAAGACAAATTCCCTGTCGATAGCCAGTTTTCCGGCTGCCAGCAGCTCCAGTTTACGTAAAAGCTGTGAATTCATTCCCGAGCCACCTCTTTCTTATTTTTCTATATTTAAGCCTATTGTAACACTGTTAAAGGGGCCGGCGGGATATTCCATTCTCATAAAATCCTGATAAAATAGTATTCGGATTAAGGAGATTAAGAATATCATGAACAAGAAGTTTGATGTTGAAAATACATCTATGCTCCTTTGCGGAATCGCAACGGGTGTTTCCCTTTTGAGCTTCGGACTGGCTCCGTACGGCTCATGGTTATGGCTGATCGCAGAGATTCAGAAATCAACCCAGGAGATCGGACGCGCATTATTCATTCTGATCACATGCGGCCTCCTTGCCATGGGCGGACTTCCCGCATCGATTTTCGCGAAGATCATTAACCCGAAGAGCAAATGGCCGGTTGTTAACAGCATCGTTATCACAATCCTTTTCATCACCAATCTTTTGCTCGTAATGGGTGTAGGCTGGATTACGGGAGTTTCCGAAAGATAAAGCAAAACAGCGGTCTTACGCTTGCCACTGAATTATACAGTTTCCCGCAACTGTATATTTATCGTTCGTTTTCGAATTATTTACACAGATTCTGATTCCTCAATATATCTTGAAAGTATAATCAGGATATAAAACACAGAGGCAGTTAAAACAGGTGAGGATAATATGGGATCTGCAATCAATCTACAGTCTGTATACATCACCGATATGGTAGGAGTAGGAATGCTCCTGCTTCTCCTTTTCACGAAAGGATGGAAACTCCCCACGCGTAAAGACGAGAGTACCATCATGATGGCACTCATCGGCATGTCCATCTTCAACTGCCTGGTCGACATGGTCGTATTCGCCTTTGACGGAAAGCCCGGAGCAGAATATTACTTCATCCTGATGTCGGGTAATACATATCTGTATCTTTACAACATGATTATAGGTATCGGCATAATCTTCATGATCGTAAAACACATCGATCACAAGACGACCGGACTTCACATGTTCTTCTTCTGGATGCTCTGCATAATCGAAGCAGCACTTCTCATCGCAAACTTCTTCCAGCCGCTCGTATTCGACCTGGACGAGAAGAATGTCTATCACAGAGGCCCGCTCTACATGCTGTTCTTCATAATAGGATTCGTCCTGACACTGTACGGCTACGCATACTACCTGGTCTCCAAGTTGAGGAACCCTACGCTCCGCTACTTCCCTGTCATCCAGTTCCTTCTCCCGATCCTTATCGGCAATCTGGTACAGATGAAGTTCTACGGCATCTCACTGCTCCCGATAAGCTTCGCCGTAGCTTTCTGTGCGATCGCCATATCACTCCAGAACGAGTGCATCTATGTCGACAAGCTCACCGGAGTATATAACCGCTACGAGTTGGACAAGCTCGTTGAGGACAACAGACTGAAGCGCAAGGGAAACATCGCTGCCATGATGCTCGACCTCAATGACTTCAAATCGATCAACGATAATTACTCACATGAAGAAGGCGACAAGGCTCTCGTGGCTTTCGCAAACATCCTGATCGAAGTCATTGGAGTTGAAGGCATCATCGTAAGATTCGCGGGTGATGAATTCATCGTCATCATGCCGAAGTTCAAAGAGGAAAACCTCGACGGCTGGAAGAAGCGCATCACGGACAGATTAGATGAATACAACAAGTCTTCCGGCAAGCCCTACAAACTTTCGGCAGCAATAGGCGGCAAGGTCTTCAAGCCGGGCGACGCAGATTTCGACAAGGTCGTAAATCAGATCGATGCACTCATGTATGAAGATAAGAAACTCTTCTACGGCACACAGGAACGCAGAAGATAATTTCAATCCTTATAAACTTTCAGCGCCTGCTCGTAATAATTTCTTAGCTTTGCTTTAAGCGATGCCGGCTTTAACACGATCGCATCTTTTCCGAACCTTCTGAAATAAGATTCTAGCTGAAGTTCAGGCCAGTCGAAATAGTAAACATTGCCGGATATCTTTGATACTGCAGGTCTGTTCTTTACTATGACTTTGAAGGTCTTGATCCCCGCATCCGTAAGCCTGACAGCCGCATGGACATCAGGAGATGCAGAGTGAGGACTTCTGATCGCTATGACGCGGATCCTCTCCATGACCTTCTCGTCGATATAGAAAACATCAGAAGACACAAACTGGTTCCTGATCCTTGAGATCCTGAACGTTCTCGTCCTGCCGTTAAAATGATCGCGGCATAAAAGATATCCGCACTGCTCCTCTTTAGATGTTGCGATCATGTAGGGCTCGACCGTACTCTTGAAATCAACGCCGTTCGACGTGAAAGTCATAACCTTCTTCTCATCGATCGCGCGTCTTATATCTTCATAAGTATCACGGAATATTATCTCCTCTCTCCTGTTCCTTGGAATGGACAGATAGGATTCGAACATGTCCTTCATGTATCCCGAAAGTGATTTATCGCCCAGAAGATTATTCTCGATTATCCTGACGACATTATAAGAAGCTCCGCTGACGGTAAGCGTTATTGCGGTCTTCTTTCCTGATACAAAAGATTCGCCTCTTATGTATGTGCTGATTATCTTATCTGCGAGCGCGGCTGCATCGGCAGGTCTCATCTTCCTGACAGACGTTATGTCCTCTATCATGCCGTTTACGAGCTGCTCGTTGTCGTGTCTGTATTTCTCGAAAAAGTTAACGATCAGTTCCTTCAGAAAACCGTTAAGGTTTACCGTCTCATCGCTTCTTACGAACTCGAAAAATTCCGCATCATTTATAAGCCTTGATCTGACATCTTCCGGCAGATATATCTTGTATTTTTCTGTCATGATTTTTCTCCTTTTCGAAAACCGGGATGATTATAGCCTCTTTATTGGGGTTGCATTTTTTAATTAATATAGCAGATTTTACGCGGTTTTCAAACTATTTGGGGGTTGCGGAAATATTTTTTTCTGCCTCTTTAAGTCCCCATAAAGCTGGGCTACCATAATGGTACAACATGACCAAAGACACATGCAGCAGATCTATCGGGCTTTATATGTGTAAACATGATTTAAGGTGTCTTGATGATCATGTGAGTAAAGGTGCTTACAGCGAAACACAGATCGGCGTGGCCGGTCAGGAGATGATCTCCCCCGGCGAAAACCCCGGTATTCCGGGAGCACCTTGTTATTAAGGAGTAAAGGAAATGATTAACTATTTGAAAAAGGAAGCAAACAGGACTCTGACAGAAAACGGAGCTGTAACATGTTTCAGCTCAGGTTCATTCTGTCTTGACCTTTTTGCTACTGCAGGCGCATTGCGCAATGCATCAGATGAGGAGATAGTCTCCAGATTCATCAGGGCTTTTGCTGAAGATAAGGACCTTGCCATGAAGATCCTCTTCTTTGCAAGAGACATCAGGGTTGGTCTTGGTGAAAGAAGATTCTTCAAGGTCATATTGAATTACCTTGCTGAACATGAATCTGAAACTGTTCTGAAGAATATTTCTTATATCGCCGAATACGGCAGATATGATGATATTCTTGCCCTCATTGGAACACCCTGTGAAACAGCATGTATGAACTACATACGTGAGCAGCTCTCTGCCGATGCAAAGGCACTTGCTGAAGGCAGAGAGGTCTCACTGCTCGCCAAGTGGCTCCCTTCTGTAAATACAAGCAACGGCACTGCCGTTAAGAATGCCAGAAAGATTGCAAAAGCATGTGGCATGTCTGAAGCACAGTACAGAAAGACTCTGTCTGCCTTAAGGGCAAAGATCAGAATCATTGAGAATAACTTAAGAGAGAAAGACTACTCTTTTGACTACACAAAGCAGCCTGCAATAGCTCTCTATAAGTACAGAATGGCTTTCCTCAGAAATGACAGGGAAAGATATACTGAATTCATCGGAAGAGCAGCTGTTGAGCCCGGTATCATGCACACCGGGACACTCACACCTTATGACATCATCAGACCTGTCATAAGAGAAAGCTTCTATGACGGAGTGCCTGTAGATGAAGAACAAAGGGCAGTAATAGACACAACCTGGAAGGCACTTGAGGACTTCACAGGTTCTGAGAATGCACTGGTAGTTGTTGACGGTTCCGGCTCAATGTACTGCGGGACTGCTGTCATCCCTGCTGCTGTTGCAGAATCACTTGCCATCTACTTTGCTGAGCACAACAAAGGGGTCTTCAGGAACCACTTCATCACATTCTCTGCTAACCCCAGACTCATTGAGATCAAGGGCAGTGACATTGTTGACAAGGTCCGTTACTGCATGAGCTTTAATGAGTGCAGCAACACAAATATTGAGAAGGTTTTCAAGCTGATACTTTCAACTGCCGTAAAGAACAGAGTAAAGCAGTCTGAAATGCCTTCAAAGATATACATCATCTCCGACATGGAGTTTGACTACTGTGCAGATGGTGCTGATGTAACCAACTTTGAGAATGCAAAAGCCATGTTTGAGAAAGCAGGCTACAAACTGCCCCAGATAGTTTTCTGGAATGTTGACAGCAGAAACCTGCAGCAGCCTGTCACAATAAATGAAAAGGGTGTCGCCCTTGTATCCGGGATGTCTCCCCAGATATTCTCAATGCTCAAAGATGGTTCACTTGACCCATACAAGTGCATGATGGGCATCCTCATGTCTGAAAGGTATGAGAAGATAGCAGCCTGATTCAGTAACCTTTCCTCAATATATATTCGTCCCCCAATCAAGGCACCTGCAGATGGTAAGCATCCGCAGGTGTCTTTCATTATGTCCTTATAATCACACCATAAAGATAAATGCCGAATGTTATAATCTATGAGATTGGAATATGGAGGTAAAACATGAGTATACAGATCGAAAAGAATTACAGGGATAACGATGCGCTCAGAGCATCATTTAACAGGCTCGCGGAAAAGATCTTCGGGCTTAACTTCGAAGGATGGTACCAGAACGGATTCTGGAAGGATAACTATATCCCCTATTCAGTTGTATCAGACGGTGAAGTCGTTGCAAATGTTTCGGTAAATGCGTGCAACATGAATTACAAAGGCGAGGTCGTAAAACTGATCCAGCTTGGCACCATCATGACTGACCCGGATCACAGAGGCAAAGGCTACGCAAGGCTCCTTATGGAAGAAGTCCTTAAAGACTATGAGGGAAAAGTTGACGGCATCTATCTTTTCGCAAACGATTCGGTGTTGGACTTCTATCCCCTGTTCGGTTTTAAGACCGCAACGGAATATCAGTACAGCAAGGAAGTCACTATAGATGGTGAAAACAAGACCGTTGCAGTTCCGATGAACGATAAGAACGACTTCGATAAGATGGCAGAGATACTCGGATCAAGAAGCCAGAACAGTAAGATGTACATGGTCGGAAACACAGGGCTTTACATGTTCTATCTCTCGCAGTTCATGACCGAAAATGTTTTCTACATCGAAGGATGCGACAGCTATGCAGTAGCTGAGATCGAAGACGGTACGCTTATCCTTCACACCATCATCGGAAACGGCACACCTGATGAAGTCATCAGCGCATTCGGCTCACAGATAAAGAACGTTGTCCTGTGCTTCACTCCGAACGATACGGAAGGATTTACCAGGAACGAGCTTCACGAGGAAGACACTACATTCTTCGTACAGGGAAAATTCTTTGAAGAACACGCAGGCGAAGATTTCATGCTCCAGGCAATAACGCACGCGTAAGAACAGTTCATCCCGGCATAGGAGGAAACCATGGTTATTAAGCGCATAGATGAAATAGATGAAGTGACCGGTGAGTTTATCAACAGGGAATTTTCATCTTACGGAAAGGCGTGCGGGGTCGACCTTAACTACGATGAATTCTGTTTCACCGCAGTAGACGAAGACGGGAGCCTTAAGGGAGTCATCACGGGACGCGCTTACTACAACGAAGTACATATCGGCGATCTTATCGTCGACAGTTCGTGCAGGAAAAGCGGCATCGGAAGCATGCTCGTAAGAGCCGTCGAAGACGCATATAAAGGAAAAAGATACAGGAAAATAACGCTCACCACATTCGGTTTTCAGGCTCCTGAATTCTATAAAAAACTCGGATACGAAGTCGAGTTTGTCAGAGAAGATGAAGATCCGAAACTGAGCAAGTATTTCCTTATCAAGTCCCTGGTTTAAAACATCAGGTCTTTACGATGCAGCTGTCATCGATCTCACTGACGCAGGAAGCGCCTGTGCAGCTCATTATGAACCTGAGTTCATCGTTAACACTCCTGATGAAATTCTTCACTCCGTCAGAACCAACTTCTTCCAGAGAAGGCAGCATTGATCTTCCGACTGCGGCAGCATCAGCACCGAGCGCGAGACACTTATAGACGTCTGCGCCGGAAGCGATTCCGCAATCAACGATTATCTTTACGTCCTTTCCTTCAAGCGCTTTCCTGATCGAAGGAAGCACCATGAGCGGCGGGACAGCGTACGGAAGTCTTCCGTGGTGATGGCTTACGATGATTGCTTTCGCGCCGAGCTCCGCGCACTTTAATGCATCTTCCTCACTTAACACGCCCTTCACGAAGAAAGGAAGCTTCGTCGATTCAATGTAAGAGAGGAGCATGTCAGATGTCTGCTCAGCCATCTGCTCACCTATTACAACATCAAGTCCGTCGTTCCCGAAGATGTGATCTATGTCCATGCCGATTCCGAACGCGCCGTAATCTTCGGCAAACTTCATCTGGTCTCTTACCTTTCCGTTATCAGCATAAGGTTTTACTATGCGGACCGTTTTCGCGCCGGTAGCAATAATCTTGCTGAACAAGTCGTTCTCCATCATGCCGACGAAGTTTAAGATGTTCATTTCTTTTGCTGCGATCGAATACTCCTCAAGGCCTGTCAGCTCGCGCCCTCCGAACTGCTTAAGATGCGAGAACGCAGGTGTCATGACAGGGCTTGCGAACTTCGTTCCGAACAGTTCCGTTGATGTGTCCGCGACGACGGAATCTATGAGGCGCTCCTTGATAAGGATGCTGTCCATGTATCTAGCTGTGATCTCATTTGCGTCTGATATCCTACTGTATGCCATTGAGCACCTCCTTAAGGTAATTCATGTAGTGAATATATTCTTCGTCTGTAGTTAAATGTTCCAGAATAACGGGCATGTCGGGATCTAACGCATGCATCTTCTCGACATAATAGCGGAGAGGATATTCGCCCTTTCCCGGCGCCGTTTCCTCAAGCTGGAAAGTATATTCTTCCTTGAGATGAACATCCTTGATGTGGCAGCTGCGGATCTTTGATCCCAGGAGTTCAACGCATCTGTCTATAAACTTCTCCGCACCGTAATATCTTTCGAGTGAATTGGTCATGTTGATTATGTCCATGTGTACGGCAAATCTCTCGCGGCCGACTTCTTCAATGAGTCTTGCATAATCTTCCGGACCTGTAGGGACCATCCACGGCATTGGTTCTAACGTGAAATAAGTATTCGAGATCTCAGCCCTGTCGATTATCTCCCTGACCATCTCCACGATCTGTTTTCTCGCTTCGTCAGAGAAGTTCTCCTTGTAATGACCGTCCCATCTCTCGCCGAAAGCGCCGGCGACATTTACTGCGCAGCGTGCGCCGAGCCTGTCAGCCAGTTGAAGCTGCCTGACACAGTAATCCCTCTGCACTTTCCTGTCTTCGGGATCTGCCGACATTGCATTTCTCCAGATGCCGACTTCCGCGATGAGAAGATCATTCGATTTGGCAGCCTCTTCGTATTCTTTTATCTTGTCCTCCGGACTGTCTGCCGAAAGCGGGAATACCAGTGCCCTGCATCCCAATGCGGCCTGTTTTTCGGCCCATTCGGAAACCGAACCGTGACTTAATGGAGATGATGTTCCTAAACGCATAGGCCCTCCTTATATACACATGTGATCCGTTTTATCCCTGCGATTTTGAGTATAGCAGACACGCCTCGGGCCCGAAAATCAGATGTCATGCTGTTTTTGTGAAATAGCCGACATTTCTTTTTTCGCGAAGGGGTAGGTTATAATATCTGAGAAAAAATAAAGGAGGGTGCCCGGAAATGAAGCTATGCACAGAATGCCACTGGGACGGCTGGGACAGGATAGTAGATATCTATCCTGAAAGATGTGACATCCTCCCCGAATACATCAACGACAAAACTACTTACAAGATCCTCATTCTCGAGAAGGGCGCGATCGAAGTAACAGCGGGCAGGGAAAAGTTTGAAGTCAGTGCTCCCGCGCTTATCACGCTCAACCAGAAAGACAGATTCGAATACAGGATCTTAAAGAACATCAAGGCACTGATCCTCTACTTTAATCCGACCGTCATACGCGAGGAATTCACCTGTGCCCGAATAGATTCGGGCGAATTCGAGAGCACGATGGGCAAGTCGATCTTTCAGGATTATCTCCTTGTCGAATACTTTACGAAAAAGAAGAACATCAGCGACCGCGTGATTTCCCTTACCATGAACGGCTTAAAGCGCATGAAGGAATACTTCAACTCGGCCGAGAACGAGCTTCTGGGGCAGCGTGACGGCTTCTGGCCATGCCGCAGCAGGTCCTATCTCATGGAGATGCTGTACTTCATCATGTACTCGTATATCGAAGTAGCGCCGGAATCCTATGAAGATGCCGGTAACGGGAGTCAGGAGGAATTCTCGAAGATCGCCGAATACCTTAACGAGAACATCGATAAGCACATCACTCTGGAGATCCTCACGAAAGAGTTCGCGATCAACCGCAATAAATTAAACGCCCTCTTCATGGAGCAGTCTTCTATGACCTGCCTGGGCTATCTCCTGTCACTAAGGCTCGACCTTGCAAAGATCCTTCTGACAAAGACAGAACTTCCGGTAAACGAGATCAGCGCCAGAGTCGGCTATCCCGACCCGAACTATTTCACTAAGATCTTCAGGAACGCTACCGGGAAGACACCTTCACAATACAGGAAAGATAATTCAAAGAACTGAATGCCTTTGTGCAGATTTTTCTATTTTCCGTGAGGAAATTTCTAATACCCTCCCTTCCCGCCATTATAAAATCAGGCCGGATATTACAGATAATGGGAGGTATCAGGCATGGATCTTCGCAGGTTAACGGCACTTTCCGTATCGCTCTGCATGGTATCAGGACTCATCCTGGGAGGGTGCACGGCAGCGGAAGAAACACCCGTCAGCACTTCAGTCTCAGACAGCGAAATTACGTCATCTTTTGACTCCGGAAGCGTCAGTAACATTGTTATAAATGCCCATTTTACTGAGGATGTGGCAGATTCCGAGTTTGACGGCCAATACACCAGAAAAGACACCGTCAGCGTCACTTATGAGGCCGATATCCTGGGCGGGACCCTCCCCCAAAAGGTCTCAAAGGACATTGTTTATTGTTTCAGCGGATCGACTTGCCTCTGGGAGAAGATAAGCGAGACCACCACAGCATGCGAAGTCGACAACTCCGCTCTCATCTGGAGCAGCTGGAAAGCAGAGTCGCTCTCCTCAGGCGATATCTCCCGACTTTTCGGAGGAGAAGTAAGTGATGATGACACGGGCGGGCTCTATTTCCGTTTTCTCAAAAAGATGGGGCTCTTCGCTTTTAATCTGAGTAATGAAAAGAACACTTCCTCCGAGCGTTTCTTCACTACGACCGGAACCGGAGCAAAGCTCGTCTGGGTCAGCGGAAACGGTATCGTCGAAAAAAGCGTCAAGATCACCAACGGTTACGTCACCGACAGCGGAAACCTCTTCCTTGATTTCGGAGCAGGGGGCGACGCAATATGGGTGAACCTTAACACCGACGCGGTCCGCATCTCCGAGCAGGAATTCGATGTGGCCACCGGCGCGGAAGTATCAGGCTCAAAGGTCTATATCGATTCGCTTCCGATTTTCGAAGTCACGACAGACAGCATCGAAAACGGCGAATGGAAGCAGATTACAGGTCTTAAGGAGGGCAACCTCTCTCCTTCTCTTCGCTGGGAACCCGTGGACGGTGCAACAAAATATGCGGTTATAATGCTCGACACGACGACTACAAACTGGCTCTGCTGGTATCTGATCACGGACAAGACCACTCTTTCCGAAGGCGAATATACCGGCAAAGAAGACTATATCGGGCCCTACCCGCCCGGAACTCACACCTATGAGATCTACGTCATTGCACTTAAAGGCGAGCCCCAGGAACTGAACTATCCGCTCGATGCTTCAAGCGGCGCGATAGACCTCAAGATGAATTCGCTCAACCTTGATTCAGACGGAAACTTCGGAAATGTTATTGCGTATGGTACTATTAAGGCATCTTACACGGCAGCCGAACTGTACTACGACTATCGTTGATAAGCAGGGATAAGAAAGGAAATCTTATATGAAAAAACACGTTCTTACATCAATAATCCTTTGCTCAAGCATCCTTCTCTCACTTACCGGATGCAGCGCTGAAACACCCACGACTGCCACTCAGTCAGAGGTTGAGACTACGGCGGCAACGGAAGCTTCAGAAACCACAACCGAAGCGACTACAACTGCCACGGAAGCTACGGTACCTGACAACAGCGATGACGTTTTCGTAAGCGCATATCCTGCTTTCGCTGTCACATCAGAGAGCCTTCACGACGGCAAGTGGGATGAGATCACGGCAAACACCTTAGATGGCCAGAACGCTTCGCCCCAACTTTCCTGGGAACCCGTCGACGGCGCAACGACCTACGCCATCTACATGATCGACATGGATACCTATTACTTCATACACTGGAGGTCAGGTGACATCACAGAGACAACGCTTCCCGAAGGCTGGGCATCCACGACCGATTACATCGGACCTTATCCGCCGGAAGGCAGCACACATCACTACACCGTTTATGTAGTAGCTCTCAAGGCTCCGGTCGAGAAAGTGATGGGCGGCATCAACGCGGTCTTCCCCAAAGCCAGCCGTTTCTTCGAAGCGCTCGATACTGATGCTGAAGGCAACACAGGAAACATCGTAGCTGTCGGAAGGATCACGGGATCGTTCAAAGGATAATATCCGGGGGCAGATAATTGCGGCGCATCATATTCGGCATACTATCCGTCCTTCTTTTGGGGATAGAGATACTCATAGGAATGTTTGCGAAAGGCTGGGTACGGGCATATCTTGGCGATGTGCTCGTAGTCATTTTGTTATATGCGATCCTAAGGACCATCTTTCCGGATAAGCCGAAGCAATGGTATCTTCTCCCGACCATAATACTTGTCTTTTCATTCATCGTTGAATTCCTGCAGCTATGGGGCTTCTGCGACAGATTCGGAATAACGAATAAACTCTTAAGGATAATCATCGGCACGGGCTTCTCGGTCGTTGACCTGGCATGTTATGCGATCGGACTGATCCCCTGCTACATAGCAGATTTTTTCCTGATCAAAAAGGAGGCAGCTAATGGATAAGTATGAGATTCTGACAAGTGAGATCATGAACAGATCTTACATCCGCTTTCCTTCAGTAAGTTCATTCTACAAATGGACAAGAGAAGATAAGATAGAAGAACTTGCCGGAGATCTTTTTTCGAGCGTGCATCCGAAAATGGAATTCAGCAGGGACAACAGGGAATACATTTCATGGTTAAATTCCCTGCCTGATCTCGCAACGCTTCTTGCGACTCCCGGGAAATATCACAAGGACATGCTCCGCGATAAGAAGACATACGATGAGACGATAGACGCGCTCTTATCCGACATGAAAGACCTTGCCTCAGAAAAGATCTCCACTGCAAAGTTTTTGAGCGAACAGACAATAGAACATTTCAATACGCTCCTGATCGAAGATATCGACAGGTCATTTGCAGGCTACAAGGAGAAAGTTAAGACCGACCAGAAGAGCACTCTGTCTTTGGAATCCGGCATCGACGTAACGCTCGAATTCCCCGTAAATAAATCAAACGGCATGACCGGCAGATGCGATGTCATCCTCCACAGGAAAGACAGGAAGAATACAGATAATTATCTGATCATAGAACTCAAGCAGATCACTGAAGGATTTAATCCGAAGAAGAAATTACAGCCCTGGCTTCAGGTTGCCGAATACATGAAGCAGTTAGAAGCCCTTAAGCCTGACGCCAACGTAAACGGACTCGTGTATCTTCATAACCAGATGTACTACGACGGCGAGTTATTCCAGGCTTTTGAAGAAGCAAAGCAGAACAAGGAGATCCCTGATTCCATCCAGATGTATTCAAGGACATTCTGCGGCAGCATGATCTCCAGGATAAACAAACTCCTCTGATTAATTCTGTTAAGCATCTGCGGATCAGGCAGGAGCAAACCCATATGAGTCCAGCCTAAGTGCGCCGGGGTACTGTGAGACAATGTTGAATCTGTCCGGATCTTCCGCCTTCTTCTCACCGAGATAGAAGAAGAAATCCGGATACACGATCGTTAAAAGGCTTGCTCTTGGCATCTGGTAATAATCCAGAGATCCGGCAAACAAAACGAACTGCGGATCGTCCGGATCTATCTCGACATGTGTTTTGAAACAGAGATTGGCATTATACAAAATAGCTTCCAGATGAAGATAGTATTCATTATGGTACTCGTTATCCATTCCGAAAGGCATGCAGTTCTTCAGCATCTGCTCAATGATCCGGACCCATAAGAACACTGTCCAATAAGGCTGCCTGTCTCCTTCGCTGTCAATGAAATAACATTTATCGACACCGTACTTTTCTGCATATTCGGCACACAGATCATGTGCGTATTTATCCAGAAATCTGTCCATGAGCATGATCTCTATTGCATAAGCGAGCTTTTTCTCCATGCGTTTGAGCATTCTTCTGTAATCGTCAGTCTGCTTGGTATACGCCAGGAACTGTTCTTTATTTTCCGCCTTATCCGGCGTCATCATCTCACCAGCGACAATGCCTTCAATGTTATTGAAGTGCACGTTGACCGGGGTCTTGACGCGGTAGTGTTCTGTATATTTCCGGCATATCTCTTTGAGCACTTCTACAGAGCCTTCCGTCAGCGTAAACCAGTGGTGATCGTAATCAACATAAAGGTCATATTTCCTGCAGCTGACCAAGAGCCTCTTGAGTCTTACGACAGGATCTTCTTCCGTCCATTTAATTCCGTTGTACTCGTATACAAATCTTAATTCATCCGGAGCTTTATCCTTATATGAGTTTCCGTCCACGAAAACAGGAATGATGTTCTTCTCGTATTCCCTTACTATTCCTGCTTCATGAAGAATCCAGTCTCCCGGCTCATTGCAGCGGTCAAATGTCGTCTTTTCGATTATGAGAAGATAGTCATCACATTCCCTGATCTGTCTTTCGATCTCAGGCGCGAATCTGCCGCCTCCAAGAGATTCCTTATCCAGAAAGACTTCGTATTCGCCGCTAAGCTCTGCGTATATGGTCTTTGCGGTTTCTTCACTTGATCCGCCTCTTCTGTAACTGATAAATACAGCCATAACCTGCTCCTTATCACGCGTGTCTTGTTACACTGACCACCGTGGCCATTCCTGTTTTCTCATCGCGGTAGTAATAGATCCTGAACATGCCGGCATTGTGTTCGGAATAAGTCACATGCCAGTCGGCATCGTGTCCGTCGACGCTTATCTTCTCGGCATCTTTGCCGCTGCTCGCGATCTCAAAACCTGACATCATCTTATCAGTCTTGATCTTATCGTAGAGTTCTTCTTTCATGTCGCCCTTGAAAAGCATTTCGTTGGCATAAAGAAGTATGAAAGCATTTCTTAAGATGTCTTCCTGCGGATAATTGAAAACTCTGTAAGAATCCGTTCCCTTCTTGTGGAAGACGATGTATTTGCTCATGTTGTCCTTCACCCAGGTGTCGAGCGCTCTGCCTTTGTAGGTCTTCGTAAGGAAAGACTGGATGAACTTCAGCTTCCCGTTTTCGAGCTCAAAGTTGTATGTCTTTCTGAGCTTTTCATCAAGAGACCTTTTCTCTTTTTCAAGTTTTTCCAGAGCTTCCTGCTTCTCCTGGATATCTCTGTCTTTTCTCTTAAGCTGGTCCTTGAAACGTTCTGCGTCAGCTTCCTTCTCTTTCTTGAAATCCGCTTCCGCTTTCTTTTTAACTTCCGCGATGATCTCATCGAGTTTCTCGGAGATGTTTTCTTCCTGAGTCTCGATCAGTCTCTTGATCTCACCCTTTGCGTCCTCAAGTTTGCTGTTCAGTTCTTCGATGACCTTGCTGTCAGTCTTGCTGATATATGCGTCCCAAAGATCCGAATAATACAGCACATCCCCGTGATCGATGTCAGGTCCTCCCTCTCTTCCGTTCATCTGCAGAAGACGGTCAGTCACGGTCTTTTCGACACGGCCGATCTCTTTTCTTATTGCATTCTCGGACTGCGCAGGTTTCTCGATCGACCTGATCGACGGATCTATTGCAAACCACTCAAATTTCTTTCCGACGTCAGTCAGAGGCATTATGCAGAGATAGTTCGTCTTGATCTTCGTGGTCGCATCACGCGGTGAGAGAATGATCTTTTTTAAGAGCTCACTCATCCTTTCGCCTATCAGATCCTTATATCCGTTGCGCGCCTCATCGGTAACGACGTATGCAAGTCCTGCCATGTGCTGCGCAAGTTTATCTGTCCTGAAAGTGTCCTTATCTTTTTGCAGATCTGCATCAAACGCAGGACAGAAGATCACCGGCATCTGCCTTCCCGGATCGTTGATTATCTTAATGAATTCGAAGTCGTCCTTTTTTCTGTTACCGGATCTTTCGATGCTTATTCTCTTCAGATTGACCGGATAATCGTGTGATGCGATGCTTCCTTCAGACACGGTGAATCTGTTTTCGAGGAAAATTCCCGGAAGGAAAGCAGGTCTGAAAGCAGCAGCCTTTTTGCCGTGATGGTGACTCTCCTTGCACTTCGTTCTTACAGCGAGATAAACATATTTGTCAGTGAGTTTCAGCGCGGCATCCGTGGTGAAGAGCCTGTCGAGATGCGTTGTCTCTGTCTGGTTGTTCGGCTCGCGGATCCTTATCGTCCATTCACCGAATTCCTTCAATGCGAAAATGCTGATGTCGAACTGATTTTTCGCGCGCTTTAAAAACATCTCCTCTTTCGCGAAAACATCAAATCCGTCAGCAGAAGGATCTTTCATGTCAGGGTAATCGTACAGGAACTGCACTTCGGTTTTGTCAAAATTTTTATTGCGTTCAACACGTTCCCTGAGCCACCCTGTCACATACAGTATGCACAGGTTGAATACCCGTTCAGGATCAAGACTCCCATCCGCAGGAGTTATCTTGTAAAACCCCTGGAAGGTATTGTATTCGGAAAAAGTCATCAAGAGCTTCGGGTCTGTCTTTTTGGATTTTCTCCTTGCACTGAACATAATCATCCGCTCCATTCAAAAATATCTTTACATTCAGTTTAGTGCAGATACATGTCCCGTTCAACCCGTGAGATGAAAAGTCGGAAAACCAGTCAAACAGCACCTTTGAGTGTTCGAGAAATTCTTATTTTGTTGAAATCCGTCTCACATATCTTTATTATGAAAATTACATTTCGAATAAACGGGGGTACCATTTATGTTCGACCTGATCCTTTGTACCGGAGACGTCCTGAAATACAACTCTGATGAAATGAACTATCACGCTGATTTCGGATGGTGCGGTGATACAGTCGAGATGGTTTTTGTCGCGCCTCCGACTGACCAGAACAAGCTCAATGCTCTGGAATACGCATTCAATAATCTCTATAACAGACAGGATGAATGGAATGATCTCTTTCTCGAAACGCTTTGGAATAAGATCGATTCACTGTTCAGAAATGAGAACATCAGTTTCGATTACTCACTCGTTGATCTCGCCGAGAAATTAGAGCTCGGTACCATATTCATAATGTATCTTTCTGATGTATCTTTCTTCAAGCCTGAAGGAGTGCATATCAAAGTCGTATACAAGTTTAAAGCGATGTGTGACCTGGCAGCTCTGATCGGCTCGAGCATATCTTTATCAGGAACACTTGAAGAAGGTTTCGATGAACTTGATACTGTATTAAGACCTGCATCTCCGATCCTTCCTCCGCGCATGCTTCCTGACGGTAATGAGATATCGTACTCATTTGAATACGAAGCATACCACGGCGATATCGAACTGGACGGTGAGTTCGTTGAACTTTATCTCGAACTGAATAAGGAAAGAACAAACGCAGACAGTTCTTTCGAACTGATGGAAAAAGTATTGGCCGAAGATGAGAAATACATCGGTCTCGCAATCGATTTCATCGGACAATACTTTAAATCCAATATCGGTAAACTGGACGAAATAATCGGATCACCTTCACTTACAGCAGGAGACATAATCGACTGTCTCACATTGGTAACGATGGTCTTTGGAAGCAGCACAATGGAATTCACATTCGATACAGGATATCCGGTCGGATTGAAGATATCTGCAAGCGGAACTTTGGAAGAAGGATTCACGAAAATCGTCATCGAAGATGAGACCTCTGAAGGATCGTTTTTTGATGACGATGAAAACATATAAAATCCATAAATTCTTTATAAACAATTAACGCTGCAAACGCTTTAATTTATTGACGGATTTTTCGAAGATTTGTACAATCAAAATATGTAACTATTTAAATCTCAATGCACATCAATTTCACGGAGGAATAATTTTATGGCAGATGAGAAAAAGATCGACGTTTCTGCAGCAGTTACAGATGCAGCTAAGGCTGTAGCAAAAGCTGTTGCACCTAAGAAGACCGCTGCAAAGAAAGCACCTGCTAAGAAAGCTGCTCCTGCTAAGAAGGCTGCTGCTGCTAAGAAGCCCGCTGCTGCAAAGAAGGCTGCTCCTGCTAAGAAGGCTGCTGCTGCTAAGAAGCCCGCTGCTGCAAAGAAGGCTGCTCCCGCTAAGAAGGCTGCTGCAAAGAAGCCCGCTGCAAAGAAAGCTGCTCCCGCTAAGAAGGCTGCTGCTAAGAAGCCCGCTGCAAAGAAGGCTGCAGTTAAGAAGCTCGGCAAGATCATTTTCGAGATCGACGGCAAGCAGATCGACATCAAGGCAATCGAGAAGAAGGCTGCTAAGCTCGGTGGTGACGTTTACATCGTTGCTGCAGAGAAGAAGATCTTCGACGCTAACGGCAAGTCAATCAATCTGTTCTAATCTGATCTAACATTTGATTAAAACATGGAACGGTCTCAAGTGGTTGCGACCGTTCCTTTTATATGTCCGCATAAATTTTTTCGCACACTTCTTTTTGTGTTACGATATCAGCTATGGAAGTGATAAACGGCACATGGTATATGGACGGTCTTGATTGGGACGATGAAGGCTGTATCCACAGCAGCGATGAACTCCTTGATGTTATCGGGGAGATAGGTTTCCTGCCGTTATTCGGGAATGACATTCCGGGTTTTTCTGTTGAGAACATGACTGCTACTTCATGCTGGTGGAACGGTGACAAAGATACTGACCCGTGGGAATGGCGCGGAATTCTTGCAAGAACAGGAAAAGTCGCTTACGGAAAATTCTTCGGAAACCGTGCAGGTTTCATCTCCAAAAAATGGTTTCCTTATTTTGCAAATTTCCGCCGCGACGGATATGATTTCGACGCACTCTACGAAGACGGAAAAGCAGGATACAGAGAGAAACTTCTGATGGATCTTTTCATTCCTTCAGGAACCGATATGTGGAATGTAAAAACATCCGATCTCGAAAAACTCGGATGCCATTCCGAACTCTATACACACGAGATGAAAGAAAAAGCGGGCTTCGGAAAAGGCGGCGAGAAAAACTTCGAAGGCACACTTACAAAACTTCAGATGCAGTCTTATCTCGTCGTAAAAGATTTCAAACCGCGTCTCAACAAAAAAGGGATCGAATACGGGTGGTCAGTCGCGATAATGACACCTCCGGAATACATATGGGGATATAAATTTGTAACCGGAAGATACAAAGAAAAGCCGCAGGAATCTTTCGGAAAGATCGTAAAACAGCTGCAGAAACATTTTGATGCAGATGAGGACATTATCCGACGTGTAATGTGATCTATCCTGATCGCATGTTACCTGGTGGTGCTCTGTCAAGATAACGGACAGTAATTCCACATAATCACGCGCTGCTGTTGACGAATTTGTTGACGAAAAAGACCCCCAACCAGCAACAAAATCGTCAACAAAGCCATTGTTGACGAAAATGTTGACGGATCTGACCCAATATCGTCAACAAAACTGTCAACACAGAGGACCGCTTCACCAACCAAGGTAAACGGTCATTCATTTGACAAAACACAGAGGTAACCGTCTGGCAGGCATCATTTAAGGCATCTGCATTGTTGCCTTCCTGCTTTCAAAAATATTCACTGCTGATACTTGATCAAAATATAAGAGAGCTGCCTCTCAAGCGTAACGCTTTTGAGACAGCCCGCAAACTGGTTATGGCAGATACGGTCAGCCTTCGATGGCTATCGTATTGTTACCAGGGAGTTCCTTAAGTTCCTTCTTCGGAATGCAGAGCCTTAAGACACCGTCTTCAAACTTTGCTTTAACATCCTCGACCTTAACACCGTCCCCTACGTAGAAACTTCTCTGCATGGCACCTGAATATCTTTCCTGACGGATGACTTTGCCGTGCTTGTCTTTCTTCTCGATGTCGTGACCTTTGTTAGCGCTGATAGTCAGATAACCTTCTTCAAGCGTAACGTTGATCTGGTCTTTCTTGAATCCCGGAAGGTCGATCTCCATCTCGTAATCAGCATCGTTTTCGTGGACATCGGTCTTCATGAGATTTCTTGCATTCTTCCCGTAGAGCCTCTTATCGATGTTGGCAAGCTCATTTGTAGGGAAACCCCAAAACTCATCGAACAAATCTTCTCCAAATAAACCGGACAACATAATATCATCTCCTTTGCTTTGTTATCCGAGCATTAGAGCGGAGGTCTGATCTATTGATCTTCGTTCCTTTGTTCCGCCTGCATTATAGTCCCTTGATTAGCACTGTCAATATGAGAGTGCTAATTCAATTTTGATCAAAAAACGCCTGCTGATTTGTGCAGTTTTTAATCCGCCGCTTTCACGGAACGGGACTAAAATAATGGGGGCTTGCAAAATTTAAGGAGGGTATTGCCCTCCTTTTTTAGTTATCTATAAATACAACGCTGTACATATCTTTAATCGCCACGGCTTCACCGTCGGTGAAAACTATTGCGTTGTTGTACCCGTCTATCGTTCTGGCGTGGCCGACTTTTGAGGCATATCTTCCGCCTTCTTTTTTGCTGTCCGGAATGAAGTATGTGATACGTATCTTCGGGCGCTCTGAAAGCCTTGAGGAGAGCTCAGCAAGGCTCCTGTTGAATTCCGCTATCTCGTCTTCCTGCATCTCGCGTCTGCTGTCCGTCAGTCTTGCAGTTTCTTCGACTGCATCATCGTATCCGACGAGTGCCGCGAAGGGCGCGAACTGGGCTGCCCTGTCACGTACCGGCATGGGCGGGAGATCTATGTATTGAGGTCTTTTCAGACCCATCATGTCACTGTAATCTTTCATGCTTTATGTCCGCCTATCTGACCATTGCGCTCGATCGCCGTGCCGCCCTTGCTTAAGTTCTTTGCCTTAACGACTGCGTTCTTTCCATACTTGTGTTTTATCTCGAGCATCGCCTGCTGCAGTGCCCTTTCCTTTGTGAGCTGCCCGTCATCAGTTCCCTGCTCTTCCTTTGAGCCGTCGAGATCGAAAATGCTGATCTGCTCGTGCTTTCCGATCAGTGGAACATCTTCTTCGCGTATAACGTTGCATGCGGCAATGCCTAAGCGCCTGCTTAAAAGACGGTCGTCGGAAATGGTGTCAAAGAGTTTCATTACCGCTTCCGTTATCAGCTTAGTTGAGGAAGTGTGTTTCGCAAGATTGATGGTGCCGTGCGCATGCTTCGGAACTTCACGTCCGTAGAAATCGAAAACCGTTTCTCCCGTATACTGCCCGCTTGCAAGGCTTTCCCTGTCGTAACCAATCGTAAGAACGATCTGATCCGTGACCATGCCTTTTTCGACAAGGTCTAAAGAAAGTGCATCTGCCATCTCCCAGGTAATCAGCCTGGTCGTCTCATGGTCCGTCGGTTCCTTTAATACCTGTCCCGTGGATATGCTGTTGTTGTCAGGCGTGTATCCTTTTACGTCCGCGATTGTCGTCGGTTCTATTCCCCACGCGTGGTCGATCAGGAGCTCTGCATTCTTTCCCAGGAGTTTATAGAGCTGTCCGATGCTCTGCCTGTTAAGAGAGCACCTTGCGATGTCTCCCATTGTGTACAGACCAATCTTCGCGATCCTTGCTGCAGTGCCTCTTCCGACGCGCCAGAAATCAGTTATCGGAGTATGCGCCCAGAGCTCTTCCCTGTAAGATTCTTCCGTGAGTTCTGCGACTCTTACACCATCGTCATCAGCGGGAATGTGCTTTGCGACGATGTCCATCGCGACCTTGCACAGGAACATGTTCGGGCCGATACCTGCCGTCGCGGTAATACCCGTGGTGTGCAGGACGTCCTTTATGAGCATGCGCGCGAAATCGTGCGCGTTTGTGTGATACAGTTCCAGATAGTTCGTCGCGTCAATGAACACCTCATCTACCGAGTACGCGAAAATATCTTCCGGCGCGACGTACTTAAGATATATCCCGTAGATCTTCGCGCTCACCTGCATATACTTCGACATCTGCGGAGGCGCCACGACATAATCCACTTCCATCTCAGGATGCGCTCTGAGTTCGGAGAAAAAGTAACTCTTGCCGTTGAGTTTCTTGCCGGGTGCCTTCCATCTGCGTTCGTTGTTCAACGCTTCGACGCGCTGCACGACTTCGAAAAGCCTTGCCCTTCCCGGTATCCCGTAACTTTTTAACGAAGGCGAAACGGCAAGGCAGATGGTCTTCTCTGTACGTGTCGGATCGGCGACGACAAGATTCGCATTGAGCGGATCAAGCTTCCTCTCCACGCATTCGACACTCGCGTAGAAAGACTTAAGATCGATCGCCACATAGACCTTTTCCATTAAGCTGCACCCCGTAAATGATTCACCGGATTAAGTCTATCAGAATATAAGGTCAGTTATTGGGACAATCTTTATAAGATGGCACATGCGCGGGAATGAAGTATAATAGCGTGAGCAAAATATTTATTGGGAAAAGTATTCGTGGAAAATACCGCTGACACCGAGAAAACAGCAAGAGCAGATATCGTTTTGAATGATCCTGAATCCATCAAGTTCAGGCGTAATTCGAATACGATGGTGATCCTCGGACTGGGCGTAATCCTTTTCGCATTCTGGACGATAATAAAGCTCCTCGCACAGTTCGTTTTGAAGTTTGAGATAGTCGACGATTCGATATTCGAAGAATTCGGTGTCCTGGGCCTTATGGTCTTCATGATAACCCTGGTAGTAGTCCTGGCATTCGAAGTCCTCTTAAGGCTTTTCGTGGGACTTCGCGCAATACGTGACGGCATGGGTAAAAAGGTAAGCAAGGCATATCTTGTTTTCGCCGTATTCCTGATCATAGATTCGCTGTTATCGGTCCTCCTCATGATAGATTCGTCGATCAACGCCGAGACCGATTTTCTGGAAAACTACATCAGCCTTTTCATGGAACTGTCGTCCTTTATCGTAACGGTGGAATTATTCATCGCCGCGCTCAGCGTGAGGAGATACAGAGCCAAAAAAGCCGGAAGGGGTGATTAGTTTGCAGGCAGACTTTCACTACTATGCGACATACTGCGCGGCTTATCTTGCAGGCTACTCACACGAAGAGGCTCTCGCCATCTGTTACAGCGACCAGATGGTCGACTGCTGCACAAAGACGTTCCTGAAATCGATCTCTGCGTCAGTACATGCTGCTACGAGCCAGACACAGGCAGAACTCGTCGATGCGAATACGGATCTTGCAGGACTACAGGACATAACAAGGATCTGGGCATCGTTCCATTTCCTCCCCAAAGATCTTAATGCAGAGACTCCGCGCGCGACGAAAAATTACAGGGACAAATACAGGCTCATCTGCGGTCCCAATGGTGACCTCGCAAAAGACACGGTAAATCTCGCCAAAGACAAGAGCCTTCAGGCTGTAGGCATCGCGATGCACGTTATCGCGGATACATGGGCGCATCAGAATTTCGCCGGAACTCCTTCACTGGTTATAAACAACACTGACGATAATTTCTATGAGATCATGCCGGACAACACATCCAGGAAGATCATATTCAAGCACAGTCCTGGCGCAGAAGACGACCTCGAGAAGGGCGAGTTCAACAGCACTGTCTTCAACTTAAGCGAGAAGTCAATCCTAAATCTCGGACACGGCCACGCAGGACATCTCCCCGACTACGGCTTTATCCGATACAAATACATGCCCGCATGGGACAACTACCGCGAGTGCCTGAAGGACAATCCCTCCGACTATCTCAATGCATTCTGCCAGATGGTTTTCGCGATGAGATATCTGAACGGCGCAGAAGAACGGTTCGAGAAAAACAGATATGACGAATCTTCCGTCGCGCCTTATATCGAAAAGATCAACTCGATCCTGTCCGTCCGCAAGCCAGACACTTCGGAAGAGTGGAAAGCTTTTGGCGAAGAACTGTCGGGAAAGACAATCCCTGATTTTGATGTGTCCACATACGTCGGCGAATATACTGACACCGCACCAGAGAACCGCGATGACACCTTCCTCGGAAGATTCGTCCTAGCGGCTCTCGCGCAGAAGAGCATGGTCACGAACAAGATCTATAAATCCGGAAACATGCTCGCGGGCATTTCCATCGAATACGGTAAACACAGATTCAGCGGGATCAGGGACTACCTGAAGCTGGCATCAGGCAACGGGAGGCACGTGTCATGAGCAAGTCTAAGCGCGTGTGGACCGTAATAGGTTCTGTCCTGGCCATCCAGGGAGCAATCTTCATGATGTTCATTCCGGAACTCGCATTCCACCTGATCGCTCTGGGATTGGGCTTAGACCTCACTTTCTTCGGACTGAAATACATCTTCTACTACCTGACCCATGCCCAGCACATGGTGGGCGGCAAGAGGATAATGCTGATAGGGCTTCTTCTTTTCGATGCCGGAGTATTCTCGACGCTGATGGTCGACCAGGCACAGGCTATCCTTGTGATCTACGTCGTGGCAGCACACTTGGTCTATGCGATACTCAACATCATCCGCACGATCGGCAACAAGAAAGACTGCAATCCGGGATGGAAGATCGACCTCGCGCAGTTCATCGGAAACATCGCGCAGGTGGTGCTCTGCCTCGTGTTCATCAAGCATGTTGAGATACCGGTTTTCATCTACGCAATAGGTGTCATCTACACCGCGATCCTCAAGATCGTATCAGCTTTCAAGAGGACAGCTATCGTATACGTGCAGTAAATATCAGGTTCTTTGCTGCACTTGATTTTGTTGGTGGTTATTCTCGAATATATCCCTTTTTTGATTCCTACCCGATATGTATACTTATAAACAGGGGCGCTCTTTAATCTATAGGCAGGAGTGTCAGAAGGGAATCTAATATGAATTCATTCTCGGAAAAGCTGATCGGTAACGTAAACAAAGTAATCGTCGGAAAAGACAAACAGATAGAGCTCCTGCTCGTATCACTCCTTGTAGGAGGTCATGTCCTTCTCGAAGATGTGCCCGGCACCGGTAAGACGAAGACCGCCAAGGCATTAGCGCAGTCTCTGGATCTCGATTTCAAGCGCGTACAGTTTACGATAGACCTTCTGCCGTCAGATCTTACGGGCATCAATTTCTTCGACCGTGAAGCGAGCAGATTCGTATTCAGAAAAGGCCCCGTCTTTACAAATATCCTTCTTGCAGATGAGATCAACCGTGCGACCGCAAGAACGCAGTCGAGCCTTCTCGAGTGCATGGAGGAAAAGCAGGTTACAGTCGACGGAGAGACAAGAAAACTGGATCTCCCGTTCCTCGTAATCGCAACGCAGAATCCTGTCGAATCACAGGGTACCTTCCCTCTTCCCGAAGCGCAGCTCGACCGTTTCCTCATGATGCTCAAGATGGACTATCCTACTCACGACGAGAGCATTTCGATCCTCAAGAGATTCGCAACGGAAGACCCTCTTGATACGCTCTCTCCCGTTACCACAAAAGAAGAACTGGAGTCGATGCAGCAGCAGGCCAAACAGGTCTATGTATCAGATCTCCTCTACGACTACGCGACACGCATCGTCGAAGCAACAAGGGAATCTTCAGACGTCACCGTCGGTGCAAGCCCCCGTGCGCTCTTGGCTTACGTGTCTGCAGCAAAGGCCCTGGCTTTCGTCCGCGGACGCGAAAACTGCATTCCCGACGACTTCAAGGAACTCGCAGTACCGGTACTCGCACACCGTATCAGCGTACGTGCGCAGCGCGCTCTCTCGAACGAAGGAAGATTCCTTTCTAAGCGCGATACCGCAGCTGACATCATCAACAGAATACTTGGCAGCGTAACCTGCCCTACAGAGGACTTCAAGAACTGAAGTTAACATCAGATGGAACTGTTCATACTCGTAGCGATCCTAATTTCGGTCTTCATGGCCGAGCTCATCTACTACAGGCTCCATGCGCTCGACAACCTGAATCTCAAGGTCGACTTCACCAAGAACGTCGCAAACTTCGGAGAGGATGTTGAGCTTGTTGAGGTGGTCGAAAACAGGAAGCGCCTGCCGCTGCCTTTCATAATCCTCAAGTTTGAAGCACCGCGCGAGATAATGTTCTACGACATGAACAACACTTCAAAATCCGACTTCCTCTACCGCGAGGACATGCTCACCATGAAGGCATTTTCGAAGCACACGCGCCGTATCAGGGCGAAGTGCACCAAGCGCGGTTACTATGTCTTCCCGAGAGTCGGCATCACCACATCTGACCTTCTTCTCATAGAACGTTTCAACAGGGATTTTGCAAACGACTCTCACCTTGTAGTACTTCCCGAACTCCTCAACACGAACCTCATAAGACTCCTGATGTCCGTCACGTTGAGCGAGATCCAGTGCCGCAGGACTCTTCTCACAGACCCGTTCACTCTTGCAGGAATCCGTGAATACGGCCCCAACGATCCGATGAAGAGCATCAACTGGAAGGCAAGCGCGAAGACCGGTGACCTCATGGTCAACAGCAACGCATCCACATGCACGCAGAAGGTCCACATTTTCGTGAACCTGTCGAACTATAACCAGAAGCGTTCTTCCTCACTGCTCGAGAAGTCAATAAGCCTTGCTTACACATATCTTACAGAACTCGCGCAGCTTGGGATCCCCGCTTCGATATACACAAACGGCGTTGACGTCCTTTCGGGAAGACCCGCTGTATCAGAGACTGACCTGGGTTCTGCGACGCTCGACGAACGCGCGATAATGCTTGCGAGAATTGACCTCAAAAAAGATGTCGTTCCTTTCGATGAGATACTCGAGAAATACATTTCTTCGACAGACCGTGATGACTTCATCCTTCTCATCTCACCGCAGTACAACGGCAACTTCCGTCCGCTTCTTTCGGAGATAAGATCACGCCGTCCGTCACTTCACTGGCTGATGCCGTGCTATAAGATAACGCCTTTGATCGATCTCGAGCCGGGCCTTGAAACTTCCTATACAAGATGGGAGGTGATCGGCAGTGACTAACAGATTCAAAGACATCAACTCGACACAGCGCTCAACCAAGAACAGCCACGGCGAGACCATAATCGTAATGCGTGACAGCCTCATCGCCGAGATACTCCTCTCGGTAATAATGTCCATCACGTTATTGTCGTGCTTTACCCTGATGAAGTGCTACGTCGAATTCATAGACATCGGACCGCTCCCGCCTTACCTGACACTCATAACCGCAGTGCTTCTCACCATTGCAAGAAGACTCAGACTTAATAGCCGTCCGACTATCTTCCTTGCGCAGGTCGCTGTAACGGTCGTGTTCTTCGCAATCGCGATAAGGATACCGGTTCTCCAGTTCGGCACCAACACGGCAAACAAGGTCTACCTTGCCGGCGTGCTGATAGCGTTCACGCTCTTCTCGGTCTTCTACCGCATGAAGCCTGCGTTCTACGCATCAGATCCGGAGTTCATCGTCTTCCCTGCAGGCCTTCATCTCATGCTCTATCTGCTCTATAAGATCGCGCACAGGGATGACTTCGCAAGGAGCATAATAATCAACGCTATCATCATCGCGATACTGTTCATCATCATGCGCCAGATCGCCGTGTTCGATAACAAGTACTACCACTCCATACATAAGCTCTCGAAGCCTGCGAAAATGCTCAAGATGCAGAACTACAAGACCATAGGAGGTCTCATCGTAGTCTTCATCGTAACGCTCGGTGTCCTCACGGTCTTCCCCGTCCAGGCACTCTCCGATCTTCTCGCGAAGGGGCTCTACATCGTACTGGGACTCTTCTCGCTCCTGTTCATGAACAGAGACCCTGACGCAGACTACCATCCGGAGCATAATCTTTTCGACGGGCTTGACGTCAACGTCCTCGTCACGGAGGAATCACTCTGGATCAACATCGCCTCAAAGATCCTGATGTTCGTCATCGCGATCGCGATCATCTACACGATCCTCAATTCGCTGCGCCTCATCATCAAGAACGCGCCCAAGCCCAACACAGACAGAGATGCTGTCGAGGACGACTTCCTCGTCGACACCATTGAAGACATCAGTCCGGAAAAGAAGATCCGCATTGCCAAAAGGCATGACTTCGGCACGGGAAATGAACGCCGCGTCAGAAAGCAGTTCTACGACAAGACCATGCGCGCCATGAAAAAAGGTCTGCCCGTCTCGTCTTCTTCGACACCCGGCCAGATCGAATCCGTACTCCGCGAAAACGGAGACAAGGACATCTCGGCTCTCAGAGGCGAATATGAAAAAGTACGTTACGGAAAAGACAAGAAATAATTTCAGATATCCCAAGGAGGTTCTTTTATGAGCAGAGTAGATTTCGGAGCAAAGCCCATCATGTTTCCCCAGCCGGTACTCATCGTCGGCACATACGACGGGAACGGCGTTCCCAATGCAATGAATGCAGCATGGGGCATCACCACAGACTTCCGGGAGATCACCATAAGCATGTCTGAACACAAGACGACGAAGAACTTCGCAGTGACAGGCGCGTTCACCGTCAGCATGGCAACAGAAGACCAGGTCATCGCCTGTGACTATGTCGGTATCGAATCAGCTGACAAGGTGCCCGACAAGTTCGCACGAGCAGGCTTCCACGCCACGAAGAGCGCTTATGTAAATGCTCCTCTGATAGACGAACTCCCCATGGCTCTTGAATGCAAAGTAAAGAGTTTTAATGACGGCATCCTCATCGGCGAGATCGTAAACGTCTCAGCTGACGAGAGCGTTATCACCGACGGAAAGATCGATCCCAAGAAGCTTAAGCCCATCACCTTCGATCCGTGCAACAACGCTTACATCGCACTTGGCGAAAAAGTCGGCAACGCTTTTAAGGACGGAGCTGCGCTGAAGGCTTAAATTCCTCCCGTTTGTGCCGCTTTAAACCAATACCAATATGGAGATAAAACCTGGAAATGAGTAATGTCCCTTATTATGTGACCAAGAAGATCGCCGATGGAACCTATCAGATAAAGAACGGTTTCACCACGGGCTTTGACACCTACGCCTACCTCATCGAAGGAGCGGACTATGCACTCCTGATCGATACGATATTGGGTTTCGGTGATCTCAACGCATTCTGCAGGACACTAACGGACAAACCGGTTAAAGTAGTAAACACCCATTACCACTGGGACCACGTCGGCGGGAACTTCTTCTTTGATTCGTGCTACATGCCCGCAAAGGATATCGGGCTCTTCCAGAACTGCATCGGCTTTTCAAAAGAGGACATCTTCAATGCCGCGAAAATGAGCGCAAAAGAAGAATACAAAGATCTTTTGGAATGCGATGAGAACTTTGCCGGAACACATCCGATCAAGGTCTACCCGGTATCAGACGGCGACATTTTCGATCTCGGCGACCGAAAGATAGAAGTAGTCGATGCTGGCGGCCACACAAGAGGATCTGTCGTGCTGATAGATGACAGGACAAGGCTCTGCTTTTCGGGCGATGCCTGCAACGGCAACACTCTTCTGGAATTCGAAGACTCCCTGCCCATAAATGTCTATATCGAAAATCTTAAGCGCCTCAAGACATATGCTCCCCGCTTCGACATGATGTACGGCGGTCACGAGATCTTCGACCCGTCTATAATCGACGAAGGCATTGAGACTGCAGCTTCCGTAATCGCCGGAACCGACGATAAATGCGAGGCAAAGGGCATCACCGGAAATGACATCCTTTATGCCGCCCGCCGGAATGAAGACGGCTCGCGCGCCGACGGTAAGAGATTCAACATGAGCTACGTTCCGGAAAAGATCACGGGAGAAGTTTCCGATAATCAGGTAATCGGAAAGTGAGACAGCAAAATCTTGTCACGGATCAGGCCTTCACTATCTCCTGAGCCCTTGCGAGCGCATCATCGATATGCGCGCAGAAATTCTCGCCTCCGACCTTCTTGTCAAAGCCGGCCTTGTGTATGACCTTCATGGGCTGCTCGTTGACGTGGGACATTATGAGCTTAACGCCTCTGCTCTGGCAGTCGTTATAAAGTATCTCAAGGTTGCGCATGGCGGTAGCATCTATCGTGCTGACGCTTCTCATACGAAGGATAAGAGCCTTGGTATCTTCCTTAGGTGATATCTGGAGGATCTTGCCGGCAGATGCGAAGAACATCGGTCCGGAGATCTCATATACGAGTGTGTGCTCAGGAAGAACGCGGAGATCGATGCTGTCAGGATCGTTCTCGGGATCGAAATCCTTCCAGCCGGCAACCTGTGTTACATCGCTCATTCTCTTCATGAACAATACTGCAGCAAGGAGAACGCCGACTTCGATAGCAACGACGAGATCAAATACGACCGTAAGAACGAAGGTAATGAGGAGCACTGCGATGTCGCTCTTGGGCGAGCTCTTGACCTGGCTTACGAATCTTCTCCAGCCGCTCATGTTGTATGCGGCCTGGAAAAGAATGGCAGCGATACAGGGCATGGGGATGAGCTTTGCGAAAGGCATCAGGAAGACGACTACCAGGAGCAGAGTGACTGAATGCACCATGCCGGCGATAGGCGTTCTTCCGCCGTTCTTTATGTTTGCGGCAGTTCTTGCGATCGCGCCTGTTGCGGGGATTCCTCCGAAGCATGCGGATGCGATATTACCGACACCCTGTGCAACGAGTTCCATGTTCGGGCGGTGCTTGGAACCGATCATGGAATCGGCGACAACTGCAGAGAGAAGTGACTCAACGCCTGCAAGGAATGCGATGGTTACGGCATTAGAGAGCTGTCCGCGGACAGACTCGAATGAGAACATCGAGAGGCTTATGCTAAGAGGCGGAAGTCCTGCCTGGATGTTTTCGAAAGACTTGCCGATGGTATTTACGTCAAGGTGGAGAAGCTCGACTAAGGCAGCGGTAACAATGACTGCGACAAATGAGCTGGGGATGGGGATCTTCTTGAAGATCATGGGCCAGACGATGAGGATGGCAAGGGCGATCGCGCCGATCATGAGAGCCTGCCAGTTGGCAGTAGCGGCGTTCTTGACAAGTGCCATGACTTTCTCGGCTGTCTCGACCGGCTTTTCGCCGTTCTGGTAAGTGACGCCGGTGAAGTCCTTGATCTGTCCGATGAAGAGCGTGACGGCGATGCCTGCTGTAAATCCTGTTGTAATAGGGTCAGGTATGTATTTGAGGAGGCTTCCGAATCTGCAGAAGCCCATTATGATAAGTATGATGCCCGCCATTATGGTCGCGATAATGAGGCCCTGTGTACCGTCTTTCATGACGATGCCTGCAACGATAGTGGCAAAAGCAGCCGTAGGTCCTGCGATCTGGACGCGGCTTCCTCCGAGGAAGGAGACGATGAATCCGGCAACGATCGCCGTGTAGATACCGGCTTCCGGGCCGACTCCAGATGCGATCGCGAGCGCTATTGATAATGGGAGGGCGATTATCGCTACGATTATTCCGGCAATGATATCCTTAACGAGCTGCTGACCTGAATAATTCTTCATTACCGAGAAGAGCTTGGGTTTGAATTCTTTCATAAATATCCTCTTTTACCACCTGATTAGTCTCAAACCACAGCATTATATGAATAGCGAAAACCGATATCAATTGACATTTGAACTATGAAATAGAGCCATCCGTGCCATCTGCTTAGTCAGAAGTTTGCAATACCGGCCCGGCCGCCCTCCTGATACAAGCCCCACAGGATGTGATAGAATACGGGCGGAATGGAAACACATATTTTCTTAAGGGGACACGAAAATGGACAACAGTAACAATGTTAATATCCCTCAGCAGCCGGTTCAGCCCGCACCTGCACCTGCGCCTGCTCCCGCTCCGGCACCTGCACCCGCTCCCGCACCTGCACCTCAGCCCGTACAGGCCTACCAGCCTGCTCCCGCGCCTGCTCCGGCACCCCAACCCGTGCAGCAGTATCAACAGCCGCAGTTTCAGCAGCCGGTACAGGGACAGCCTTACCAGCAGGCCCAATACCAGCAGCCTGCCCAGGCTCAGTATGTGCCTCCCGTATATCAGCAGCCTGCGTATCAGATGCCCGTATATCAGGCACCTAACTTGGATACTCCGGTCGACGGACTGACTCCCGCAGAAAGATCTGCCAAGAAAAAGACATGCATCCTGCTCTGCGTCATCTCACTGGTTCTGCAGTTCGCGCCCAGTGCCCTATCCAGTATCTCAAGCGAATTCATTCAGAATATTAAGCTGAACGCCTCCGATACCACAACAGGCTCCGTATCATTGATCATCGCAAGTTTAACGATTGCCGCTTATATCGCTTCCTGGGTGCTCATGATAATCGCCCGCGTAAAGTTCAAGGAAAGCAAGTTCCCGAAGGTCCTGATGTGGATCTATATCGGTCTCCTGATCGCTTACATCACCCTCATCATCATCGCCGTTGCAATGTGCAGCTACATTGTGAGCCAGTGCCGCGGATTCTGACAGATGCACATCGATATCCCGAATCTTCCCAGATCTCCCTATTCCCTGATAGTCGTTCTTTCAGTGATAATAGGGTTTACATCGGCGATACTGCTGATGCGAAAATTTAAGGTCGGGAAGGACGCGATATTCTACACGAGTCTTCTGACCTTTGTCTGCACGCTCTTCATCTCTCTGGCAGCAGCGATCAGGTTCACCTCAGAAGGCCTCCAGGTAGGCTTTTCGGGCCTTGCCGCTGTCGTCGGAATGGTTATAGGGATCTTCATATCCACACTGATAATCAGGGATAAGCCCGAATGCGTAATGGCATCTTTCGTTGCGGCTGCCCCTCTCATGTACGGGCTTGCCAAGTTTGGATGTCTTTTCGCCGGATGCTGCCATGGAAAACCTTATGACGGTATTTTCGCTGTCGTCTATCACAGTGCCGATGGAGGCTCTTACTTCCCTGCCCAGATAGTCGACCTGATCGTGTTCCTCATATCACATGTGATCGCCCTGATACTCATCCTCAGGATGAAGAACAAGGTCAGGGCAATATTCATAATCGTTGGTATCGTGATCCCTGTAAGATTCATTCTCGAATATCTCAGGTTCTATCACGACGGATCGGTCATCGCATCAGGACAGATCACGGTCCTTGTTGCAGGCGCGATCGCACTTGTTATCCTCTTTGTCTGGAAGAAGATAGTCAGACCGGGCGAAGAAAAAAGACCTGATCTTACATCTCCTTAACGTACTTGTTCACACGGTCGTTTATTATCGCGATCGCATCATCGAGCGTACGGTCACCTGCAAAATAAGGACCTAACTCTTCCATTATCATCGACGATATCTTGTTATCCTGATAGTAGTATGTTGATATGGTCGACATACAGTTATAGAACTGCTCTTCCATGTCCGCGCTGGATCTCTTGTCTCCGAAAAGGACAAGGTCATCGGCAGGGAATTTAACGTCAAGGCTCATCATCTTATCGTATTCTTCGGTGGTTCTTGCGGATAAGACGGAGATGTTCTTTTTCATGATCTCCTTATTGGTGACCAGAGAGAAAAACTCCATTGAAGAATCGTCCATCCAGTCTCCTCTGAACAGGTAATTGATGAACTTCCTGCACCCTTCCTTCATGTCGGAAGATGCCGTAACAGATATCGTCTCGGATGCCCTGAATCTCGGGCCTGCAGCATTTACCGAGGGGGTTCCGATAACCGTATAACTGTCAACGCTGCTATTGCATGCTTTAACGAAGTCCAGATAACTGTAGAGCATATCGTAGCGCGAACCGGTACGGGGTTTCTGCTTCTCGAGTGCAAATTCAGTTTCCAGATCAATTGTGCTGTCCACAATGTTTTCTTTTGTATACTCGACGGTCTTGCGGAACTGTTCCGTATCGAAATTAACCGTATCGCCTTCGGTCGCCGCTTTTGTATCGATGCAGGACATTATGAAAGGATACCTGCCGCTGAAGCTCGAAAGAGGATAGTCGTAAGGCTGGAATCCGTCGAGTTTTTCCCTGACCATCTTGTCATACTCTTCGAAAGTAAGACCGCTGGCATCAGGCGCGATATAGCTCCTGTCAGTGACAAGTCCTTCGATACATATCGTTACCGGCAGGAAATACAGTTTGCCGTCCATCCTCGCTGCTTCGATGATGTTGCCGAACTGCTTGTCCAGCACATCCTGATCAAGATAACCCGACAGGTCTTCAAACACGTCATCTCTCATCGCATAGTTCTGCTGGATGCCTATGGAAAGATCCGGTCCATCTTCACCATTTAACTCCTGTATCATCGTGAATGTTTTTTCATCCTGGTCAGCAACCCAGAAGAGCATTCTTCCTGTCTTAAAGCCGGTCTTATACTTGCTCCACACCCTAATCAGATATTCATTATCTGTCTTATTAAACTCATATATCGCTTTTGACATGTAATCCGACAGGGCTTCAATGGACACGGGCATGACGATCTCTATTATCTTCTTGCCGGCATTGGGATTTGTTTCTGCCTTCTTGATTATGGTTGCCGAGATAACGTAGTTTGATGTATATGTTGCGTAATCGTAGAATTTCGATGTTAATGAGACGAACTTGTCTCCTGCACAATGGATCAGTTTTGAAAATGTAAGATCCGAGAAATACGGCGTATACCATCCATTGTCCAATACGACCTCTTCCGTCTTCGTCTCGAGATTATACTGCGTGATGTTTCCCATGGTGTCGAGTTTATAAAGTCCGCCCGAGCTTAATGCCGTAAAATCTGCCACGGTGGGTTCATCATCAGCCGGATCATACTTGTTCTTGTTCTTGAGTGCTCCGGTTTCCGGATCGAATTCCACTAACAGATGGCCTTCATTTCTGGTGTAGACAAGCGAATATACAGTGTTGCTTTCCTTGTCATACGAAAAGTCTTCAAGCATTGTCAGTCCGTTAATCGAGGAAATGTCGAGCGTGGAAATGTATTCCGATCCCTTGAATACGAAAAAGTAATACGTAAAATCACGACCCGACATGCCGTCCATGACGACAGCGACGTAGTAATCACCTAAGGCATGAACTTCAGAAAAGCCGTAGTCATTGACCTCAACCGATGATTGTCCGTTCATTTTCAGGATCTTTATTCCGGAAACTTCTCCGGTCTCAATATCGATCTTGCAGCAGGCATGGCTGAATGCGCCTGGTTGAAAAACCTCTACCAGCGCATCAATGTTCTTTCCGTCGTCAGAAGGCTTTACGGATTGGATCCCTGTAAGCGTGTAACCTGAAGAAGTGTAAAGCCTCTTGTGGCTGAGCTGCTCGCCACTGTCATCGTATGTATCAAAATATAAGTTGTGGCTGTTATCGTAATCAGAGTAATCGTAAATGTTGTAAAAGAAATACAGTCTGTCATTACCATAACATGCAATATGCCCCATGCAGTCCTGATTGGAATTCAGATCGATCTTAAGGTCGTACCTGTATGATTCATACCAGGGATCAGTCTTCTTGATCACATTGGCATCGTTTTCTTTTGAACTGCATGATGTCATCAGCAGCGAGCAGAACATGACTGCTGCCATTGCAAAAGCGGCGAATTTTTTCATAGTGATTCCTCCCAAAGGCGGGTCTTGCTTCCTATTTCCCATCATTACTATAAATTATTCTTGACCTTTTGGAAACCGGAAAACCGGATTTGTCTTAAAACCTATGCCAAATTGATGCATTTTCAGACGATATCGCCTCTTCTGATCACCGACACATGCGTGATCTTGTTATCCTCATCGGGATACTCCTTCTCGAAATGCATCCCTATCGATTCAGCAGTCTTATACGATCCGACATTGGTATATTTGCAGTAGGAATACAGCGCCGGATAATCCGTATTCGCGAAAGCCCAGTCCCTCACAGCTGATGCAGCTTCCTTCGCGTATCCTTTGTGCTGCTGGTCTGCCCTTATGTGATAACCGATCTCAGGCAGCATCTCACCTTCGATATTCTGGAGCGTAAGTCCGCAGTCGCCGATCATCTCGCCCGTACTCTTCAGGCACACAACCCAAAGCCCGAACCCGTAATCCTTATACCGGTTCATGTTGCGCTCTATCCAAGCCCTTACACGTTCTTCATCAAAGATATACGGATAATGTTCCATGATGTCTTTATCTCCGA
Organism: Ruminococcaceae bacterium AB4001; assembly: GCA_000621765.1. Classification (GTDB taxonomy): domain Bacteria; phylum Bacillota; class Clostridia; order Saccharofermentanales; family Saccharofermentanaceae; genus Saccharofermentans. The sequence continues at coordinate 301,498 of JHXJ01000001.1, read as the reverse complement.
GCACCGCGAAAAGCGCATCGAAGTCATCCATGTTCATCTCACGCAAAAAGAGTCTTTCTGTCTCAAGTATCTTATTCATAAACTCAGTTTCTTTCCCCCTGTTCAACCTTATAAATCTTCAGGCAAGCGCCATCCTTGAAATGACGAAATCACATGCTAAAATCAATTGTCGATTGAATGCAATTATATAGATGTTTTCGTCATATTATACCTTTCGGATAAAGCCGGAAAAAGCCGTCTCAGAACAGCAAAGTAATTGTCGCTTCACAGGCGACCTCTGCTCTTTTCGGAGTGGTAAGATATAGCCATAAAGGGCAGCCTGATCAAAATAATTAATCACAGGAGGTAGATATATGTTTGGAGCTATTATCGGAGATATCGTTGGAAGCAGATTTGAATTTGACAGAGGTAATAAGAGCAGAGAGTTCGAGCTCTTTACTTCCGAGTGTGACTATACGGACGATTCCGTAATGACCGTTGCGGTTGCAGAAGCACTCCTTGATGTAGGAAAGGACGCAGACGAGGCGACAGTTAAAGCCGCATTAATCAAGTCATTGAAGAAGTGGGGACAGAAGTATCCTTATGCAGGATATGGTGCAAAGTTTATAGGCTGGGTACTTTCTGATGACCCTGAACCGTACGGAAGTTATGGTAACGGTTCCGGTATGAGAGTATCTTCTGTCGGCTGGCTCTACGACACGATTGAAAGAACCAGGGAAGTCGCAAGATGGACAGCTGAGATTACCCACAATCATCCGGAAGGAATAAAGGGTGCGGAGTCAACCGCTTCAGCTATCTTCATGGCAAGAAACAGAGCTTCCAAGGAAGAGATTAAGAAGTATCTTGAGGACGAATTCGGATATGACCTGTCCAGGACATTGGACGACATCCGTCCCGATTACGAACATGTCGAAGACTGCATGCACACTATGCCTGAAGCATTCACATGTTTCCTTGAAGCCGACAGCTATGAGTCAACATTGAGAAATGTCATGTACATCGGCGGCGACACAGATACGCTCTGCGCTATTGCAGGAGCGATTGCAGAAGCATTCTGGACAACACCTGCAGATATCGTGAAGAAAGCAGAGGAATTCATTCCGGAGGACATAATGGAGATAATCAAGAGGTTTTCCGCAGAAATAATCGCCATGATCTGATAACGCGATTAATAGATGAAAGACATACGGAGGATGATGAGTTTCTCTTCGCAGAAACTCATCATTTTTCAATTAATCGACTTTTTCCTTCTCAGAGCAATCAATCAGCACAATGCTTTTGTCATCAGAAGAGCCTCCCTCACAAGCTTGTTGAAACAATATGTCTGCCATTTCTTTTAGCGTATTACTTGACATTAGTACTTCTCTAATATCCCTTTCAGAAAGACTCTTGTAAATCCCATCGCTACAAATAAGGAATAAACTCTCATTGTTTATCTTTCCCCCATAATAATATGGATAACATGTCATGCCTTCACCACCCATATAACGGGTAAGAGCATCTTTTTTACTGGTATTGCTGGAAAAGAGAAAGTTTGTTTCACTTTTGACAGTATGATCGAATGACAGCCTAGAAAGATAACCCGATGTCAATTCATAAATTCTGGTATCGCCTAGATTAAACGAAAGAAAATTATCTTCATATATAATCAGACCGGCAACTGTAGACGCCATACAGTATCCCTCTTTCTTTTGTTCCTGTTCTTCAATAATCTTCTGGTTAACCAAGTTAATGTGCTTTTCTAATAGATTTGTTGATAAATCTTCGGCATTATAAGATATAAAACTATCAGCAACTATCTCTGCTGCCCGGGCACCATAAGCTGTACTGCCAACACCATCGCAGACAATACTTACAAGCATCTTTTCCTTTGACCCTGAACACTTTCCTTTTTCAACGATTCTATCGTCAACCATGATCTTGTCATCATTAGTCTTCTTTTCGTTTCCCTTTTCAGTAAAAGCATAGTATTTGATCATTTGCTTATTTCAACCCTTTTTCTTATCTCTTTAGGAAGCAAGTATTGCTTCCATCAAGAGACTTTCGCCACGTCTTCCTCGTCTTAGCCATTTACTGTTCAAGCAATTCTCGCACTTGATGACATGCTTGTGATTATAGTTTGCTCTCATCTCACGGCGAAGTAATTTGAGAACAGAATCTCTGACAGTAAAAATATCAGTGATCTTACAACCATATTTTTCTGCAAGTTCATAAGGTGTTCTCTTCCCGTCATCCGTCAGACCATAAAGAAGGTTAATAATACCTGACTCAGTTTCAGGAAGATTCCTGATTGCATTATAAATATGCTTCATATCAACTGTACATACGCAAAAACATTCATTCTTCATAAATATCTCCTCCAATTTTCTTAAGCAGTTGTTTTCCTGAGAACCTCGTTCACTTCATTCATCATGTTAGACATTTTAAGCAGCTGCAATTTTGCAAAGGGAAACTGATGTCCGTTCTGAAAAATGAAAACTATATCGTCTTCTTTCCCAGATTTGGACATCAGATTACCGGCAGAAAAAAACATGCCAATATAATCTGCTCAACAACTAAATACATCGTCTGGTTATTGGGACGTAAAGTTCAATAACAGTGACCGTCAGCACTTATCTGTCGGTGCACCGCAAACGGACTATTTAATAAAAAGGAGAAAAGAAAATGGGTTACAACTACTACAACAAGAATGGAAAGAAAACAGGCTACTCAAGCACGGACATTTGGGGCCGGAAATGCACTCGCGGAAATGACGGCAGAGTCAAATCTTATCAAGATACTGATATCTGGGGACGCAAGTGCGAGAGAGGCAGAGATGGAAGGGTAAAGTCTTATCATGACACTGACATCTGGGGCCGTAAGTGCGAGAGAGGCAGAGATGGAAGGGTAAAAGGATACTACGATAAGGATATTTTCGGGAGGGATTGTTTCAGAGGAACAGACGGAAAGGTGAAAGGGTATAGAAGTAAATCATGGTGGTAATCAATTTGAACAGGAGGTGAGAAATTAAGAGGAGGCTTCAATATGAGGCCTCCTCAAAAAATCATACCAATATACTTCAATGCATAATGAAACTAATATAACTCTGCGTTACATATTTGCCCAGTCATCTAATATCTGATTTAGTTCCTTGTCCCAAGCATCATTATCACGAATAATATCTTCATCCTGCCAGTCCTCAACGGATTCATCATAAGAATCATCCCAAGTTTCCCTGTGCCAATATTTCGAAACATCAGCCAGTATCAAACTAAGTATCTCGTTGACAAAATCAAAAGGTGAATCAACGTATTCAGAAGCATCGATTGCAGTCTCCAACTTGCAAACACTTTCAACAATCAAACAATCAAACTGATTAGGAAGATAAATATGCGAGAAACTACAATCTTCAAGAATCTTATTTAAGCTCTCTGTGAAGCCGTAAATAGTAGGCTCTCTAAACACCTTAGAATCATCAACCAGTTCTTTTTTGTCCTTTTCGATTCTCGAATAATAGACATCATAAGAAAACAGCAAATAATACATCAGGATAAACATTTTCCTGTCTGCATCTACAAGTTTTCTGTCGCTTTTAATGAATGGCTGCTTCTCAAATCTGGAAAATGAATCTTCATCGATCAATCTTCCCTTGATTGCCCCTTTATTACCTAACGATCTCATCTCGCCATTCTTAACTAAAACCTGTAAAGTTGACTTGTACAAATCCATAGGCGAACAGATATCTAGAAGAAATCTGGAAAAAGTCTTTTGAGATTCTGTATTCTCAACAGAATATACAAGTGATTGAATCTGCTTTTTTACCTTTAATAGAAAACTATATGTTTCATATTCTATTTCATTGAAAACAGAATTACTCTCATAAACACCAGGGGCACTGATATTCCTGTAATTCATACTTGAATTAAGTTGATGCAGAAATACATATGCAGGATCATTATTCTGGGAATCAGTGTATTTAGAAAGTGCCGAACGGAAAGCAAATTGAATAGGACACTCTTCATTTTTGATATTTGCTTCCGTTCCCTGTTGCTTTATGGCGATTGCATCCTTGATATAAGCGGATTCAAAAACACGAAGTCTATATAGTATAGATGTGACAAACAAAAGATTCTTTACTTTATAATACTCAAACAACGAATGTTTAGAATAATTGATGAAGTGCTTCTTGTTAGGCAATAAAAACGATTGAAGAAAATCCTCGTCTGTTTCACAACTCATATTCAAAAGTGCCTTATGTAAAAGTAATGTAGTTCCTTTTGAATCAGTGTTGAGGCTTAACACAGCATTGTCTTTATCAGTACTTTCATCAGTTTTTGCACTGTAAAAACTGTCTATCAATTTCCTGGCATCTGCAAATGTCTTTTTCTGTCCATTAGATTGTTCGTTAAAAAGTAAACAATAATAGTAAATCGCATCTTCAGCTCTACGAATACTCAAACTGCAAAAACCGGCTCTGTTTAAGAAATTATTCGTCATTTCTACATCCAGATCCAGAGCAAAACATATTTCTATGACAGAATCAGCTTTTTCAATACTCGTGGTAGTGCCATTAATCCAGCGATCTACTCTTTTGCGAATAGAATCTTCTTTAATACTCGAATCACACTCATATTCTGTTTGAAATAATTTTTCTGTCAGCTTCTTAACAAAAACACTATCTTCATCATCATTACTGCAAACGCCTACTGTAATCATAGTATCTTTTATCAAAGATGACAGACTTCTAAAATGATCACCCTCTTCGATATAATTCAGTGCATCTTTCGGAGAGATTGATCTGTCAGTCTCGAAAAAATCGTTTTTGATACGCTGCCGTGCGATTTCTGTTAATCCCATAATGAACCTCCACAAGCATTTGACTAATTATATCCCATACTCATTGATATTCCGATGCTCAAAGCTTCCAAAAAGTTATCAAATTGACGGTGTTTAGTCACAGATATATAATTTGAGTGATAGAGTCTGTTGCTATTCAGGAAGGTCTGAAATATGGAAATATCGTTTATTTCAAGTCAACACAACAAAAATCTACCAGTTATAAGAATTAAAAAAGCAATCCTCCAAAACTTTAAAAGCGTAGGCTATGGTGAAATTGTTTTTAATTGCGGACGAGAATTTGTTCCTTATGAAACTGAAGCAGATATTCTTGGGATATATGGACAAAACGGGTCGGGAAAAACTGGATTCATCGAAGCATTATCGGTATTAAAATGTTTATTGTCTGGAACAAGTGTCCCAAAGGATTATTCTGACTGTGTGACTTTAGGCAAGCCTTTTGCCACTCTCGAATTCGTCTTTGACCTACAATATCCTGACGAAACAATAAGAGAAGCCAGTTACTCCTTTCATATGTCTAAGAAGCAATCAGCTTCAGAAGAAGTAGAAGGCTATGCGGATGGAAATCCGAATAGTACTTCCAATGTCTCTTCAAATGATGCAATTGTAATCAGTAACGAAGTATTCTCTCTTAGTTGGGAAGGATCAAGCAAAAAACAAGTAATCATCGATACAAGTTCTGACAGTGCCCCATTTACACCTGCTGCAAAGATGAAAGAAATAGCCGGCGGCGATAAAAAAACTCTTGTGTCTTTAGAAGTGAAAAAGGAATTAGCAAATAATGCTTCTCGTTCCTTTATCTTCCTGACAGATACATTATCTATATTTCAAGAACATGATAACTCTTCAATCTTTTTTCAGGTGTTAGTTGAACTAAGAAATTATGCCAGACATTATCTGTATGTAATTGATACAAAATCTACAGGATTTATCAGATTGAATTTTGCTATACCAATTTACACCAGAAACAACAGAATTATATTCCACACCAAAGAGCCGGAAATAATTGCTGATAATGAATTGGAAGATATCAAGAAAATCATGAAAAATACAAGTTCCGTGTTGGAACAATTGGTTCCTGGATTAGCAATCGGAATAAAGGAATTGTCTCCTACCATAGACAAAAATGGTGAACCGGCTACTCTAGTTATGCTGGTAGCTTATCGCGAAGGTAGAGAATTGCCATTAAGGGATGAATCGGATGGCGTCAGAAAGATTCTTTCTGTTCTGAGCTTGATCATTGCTTCGTTTAATCAACCCTCGGTTACCGTAGCGATTGATGAATTTGATGCGGGAATCTTTGAATATCTTCTTGGAGAGATACTTCAGGCTATGGAAGAATCCGGTTTGGGGCAGTTCATTTTCACATCACACAATCTCAGACCACTTGAAGTCATCGACAGTAAATATATTTATTTCACTACGACAAATCCTGACAACAGGTATACAAGGCTTAATGCCTTATCCTCAGCTGACAACTTAAGAGATGCATATTTTAGAGAAATACTCCTTAATGAACAAGAAGAAGAAATCTACCACAGAACAAAGAGATATAAGATTATCGCAGCACTTATGGATGCAGGAGGCAATTATTAATGTGCCAGCAACAAAGGATTAATATAATACTGTTCATAGTTGAAGGTAAAACGGAGATACGAGCGCTGCGCAAATACATCTCTGATCTGTTTGATCAAGCAGACCATAGAAATGAAGTAGTTTTTCTGAGGTTGCGAGAAAATGAAAAGATAAAAGGTGGAGATATCACCGCTTCCCGTTATATCAACAGATTTGGTCATAATGAATGGGTATTACCTCGTAATATCGAAGATGCTATTTATATAAAAATCTTGGCCAAATATTTTATTGAAAGCAACCTAAAACCTGAGGATATCTCTGAAATCATACAAATTGTCGACACTGACGGAGCTTTTATTCCAGATAGTAATATTGTTCCATTCCAGGATAACTCCACAGATCAGTCTCCGCGCTATTTAAAAGATAAAATAGAATGCAAAGATGTAAATCAGATGATAAATAGAAATAGGAGGAAAAGCGATAATCTCATATATTTGAGTAAGATCTCACAAATTGAAATATGTAATCACAAAATAGATTATTCTGTTTTTTATTTTTCTTCAAATATGGAACATGCCCTGCATTCAATTCCCAATATTCCTAATGCATCAAAGATGAGAGTCGCAACAAAATATTCGAGAAAATATGAATCATCGTTAGACTTTGCTAAAGATATTATTGAAAATAAGGATAAGGTAGTTTCAAAGATGGATTACCCTGATTCATGGAAATATATACGAAAAGACAACAATTCTTTACGACGACACACAAATCTCGGTGTTCTGCTTGAAAAAAAGTTCGCTGACATCTTGGGTAATCAATAATGCAACATACTATTAGGGTTATGATACACATGTGTATATCATAACCCTGTAATAACTATGTGCCTTTATTGAATTACTCAAACCATACCTCATCGATCGGAATGTGAGTTATATGTATCTTTTCTTTATTACATTGAGCAAATGCGCCTGATTCAATACTTTGTACACTGACTGGCAGCTCCGTACTCAATTCAGCACAAGCCAAGAATGCTAATTCACTTACCATCTCCAGATTACCGGGAAGCTTTATGCTTTCCAATTTGCGGCAGTACATAAATGACCCTCTTTCAATCGTTTTCAAACCGTCCGGCAATTCCAGTGATACAAGATTATGGCACTCCTTAAAAGCATATCCGCCTATACTCTGCACACCGCTGGGGATATTGATATTCTTCAAACTTTTGCAATATGCAAATGCATTTCTTCCTATTGATTCAATGGATTCAGGCAGCACTATCTTTTCAATGCCGTATGCTTCCTCAAAGCAACTATCAGCAATTCTCTTAACTTTCTTATCTTTTATCTCTTCTGGTACAGTTATCACACCAACAGCCTTTCCGATAAAACGTCTGAGTGTAATACCTCCGTTCACCTCATCCTCAAAGTATAAGAAAACACCAGTCTCATCATTTTCAACTTTATAGTGCAAAAGGTTGATCTCGGGATTCTCTATGATCTCTGTTTCAACAGGACAGCTTTCAAAAGCATCTACACTAACTTTGTTATCATGCGGAATATCAATATAATCCAGTCTGATACAACCTTTGAAAGCAGTAGTTAAGATATTTATCTTCGGCGACTTGATCTGAACCTCTGTCAGGCTCACACAGTCTCTAAAAGCAGACTTCTTTATGACGCTGACTGTCTCAGGAAGAATAACTCTTCTTAAATTTCTGTTATCCCTAAAAGCTGCACCATTGACCGCATAGATTGTACTCGGAAGTTCCAAGCTCGTAATACTGTAACAACCTCTGAAAGCGGCAGACAAAATACTTCTAATAGTCGTAGAAAAGGTCGGATTTTTCAAAGACCTGCAATTACAAAAAGCGGCATTTCCTATTCCTTTTTCGATCAGGTGGAACGGAAAAGACTCAAGTAGCGGGCAATCTAAGAACGCAAAATGATCCACGTCAGCAATACTGTGTTCAAACTTCACTTCTTTCAAATTTGCACATCCCTCAAATACAGCCGCGGAAAGCCTTCTTATTCCATGCGGCAATATAACCGTTTCAATGCTGTCACAATAACGGAATGCAGACGGAAAGATTTCAACTAATGACTCCGGGAGATTAAGTGTACTATACTCCAAAGAAATGCAGTTCCTAAAAGCTCCGACATTAATTTTTCTTAATCCCTCATGCAGCTCGATATGCTTCAGTGAAATACAATCTTTAAAGCAATCCGCTGGAATCTCCTGGAGATGTTTTGGAAGAACCACACTTTCCAATCCGCTACACCCTTTGAAGACATCCGAAGACAGTGCTGTAATCTCTTCCGGTATAGTTAAGGACTTAAGAGATCTGCAGTATGAAAATGCAGATGCTCCCGTGACCTTCAACTTGGATGGGAGTCGCAATCCCTCATCATTAAGGCTGGTGCAGCTATAGAAAGCACTTTGCCCGATTTCAGTAATGTCATCAGACATGGTCACTTCCCGCAAAGAACTGCAGTTCTTAAAAAGGTAATTGCTAATTATGGTTATATTTCTAGGTAATCTTATGCTCTCAATACTATAGCAGTTTTGAAAAACAGCATCTTCTATTACTTCAAGACCATTAGGAAGGAAAACACGCGGTATCTTTAAACTGTGACAGCCATCAAAACAATGTGCCTTGATAATCTTAATACTCTTTGGCAGCGTCACTGTTTCGAGATTAATGCAATTTTCAAACAAATTGTTTGCCAGAACTTTCAGTTGAGTATTCTCCAAGTTCTCTGATGTGATTAAGGAAATACACTCAGAAAAAACACCTTTTCCCATATTCTGCAATGAATCAGGAAAACTGACATAACTGAGGCTAAGGCAATGCTTAAAAGCAAAATTACCGATCGTTGTAACTTGTGAAGGGATCTTTATTGATTTCAAAGAAGTACATCCCTGAAATGTATGACCATTAAGCTTGGTAAGATCCTCAGGCAAAGATATATTTTCTAATGCCTTGCATCCGAAAAAGGCCCCATTGCCAATGCTAACACCCAAAGGTATTGAATTTGGTTCATGCCCTCTGAAAATGATATTTTTCAATGATCTGCAATTTTCAAACGCATTCCCTGGAATGCGACTCAATTCAGACGGGAATTCCACTGTTTCCAATGAAATGCAATCCTTAAAGACAGTAGGAGACAATTCTCTTATAGAATCCGGAATTACAATTTTCTTCAGATCTTTAATTTCGCCAAATGCAACATTTGAAACAGATATGCAAGTGACGGGCACTTCCATAACTTCCGATTTCATATAGTTTCTGACGAATTCTATTTCTTTTGACGTAATCCTCTTGAAAACAAAACCTTCTAATACAAATGATCTCGGACTGATATGAAACCTATAAATCAAATTAGGGTCAATTGGGAAAACTAGTAAATCACATCCTTCAAACGCCGCCGTTCCAATGCTTTTCGGAATCCAGTTTCTAATTATATTGATCCTTTCGAGCTTAGTACAGTTCTTGAATGCGCGTTTTCCGATATTAATTAATCGGTTTGAGAAATTTACTTTCCTTAATGCATTACAATTCAGAAATGTACCGTCAGCAATTTCAGTTGCGGAAAAAGAACCTTTTATTTCCTCAAGTTCAATACATCCGGAAAACGCTGAAGTGCCGATATCTGTGATCCGTTGCCCTTGAAGAGTGACAGTTCTCAATTTTTCACAATTGGAAAATGCCCTATCTCCAATCTTCCTCAGACCGGCAGGGAGAATAATGCTCTTAAGAATATTATTCTTGGAAAAACCGCCTTCATCTTTGGTGCCACGGAATGCATCACTTCCTATTGCAATAACAGAATCCGGAATAGTAACCGTTTCCTCTGATAAATAAGATTGAATGAAGTTAAACTCGTCTACAGAAAACTTATTAAACTTAAAACCGCAAAATTCAATCTGACTGGTGTTTTCAAGTCCTGAGATGCCCGAAAAAGACAGAGACGTACATCCTGCAAATGCATGATCTTTGACTTTTTCCGGCGGGCACGCAAAGCTAAGTTCCTTAATGCCCGTGCAATTCTCAAATGCAAAACTCTCAATGCTTTGCAATGTTTCAGGAAATTTCACTTCCGTCAATTTTTCGCATCCGCTGAATGCATACCGGTCAATCATCTTTATCCCCGGTTTGAATTCAAAGCATTCCAACTTCTTACATCCGCAGAAACTTCGATTTCCGATTATCTCAATAGAATCCGGAAGATACACTTCAATCAAAGAAATGCAATCATAAAACATTCTTTCAGGAATACGGGAAATCCTACATTTTGATAAGTCAGCGAATTGCAATGAACTACAACCCGAAAAAGCATGATCGGCTATTGCATTTACTCTTGGCGTAAGCGCTATTTTATGTAGCCTTTTACAATTCCTGAAAGCATCCTGTCCAATTGCAGAGATCTTTTCAGTTCCTAATAAATGATACAACTGTTCACAATCGCTAAAACAACTATCAGCCAGTTCCACTTCTTTAGTATTGCTGAAATCGACCGTTTTCAGTGCTTTGCATCCTGCAAATACTGAGCTGTCGAGTTTGACAATTTTACGGGGAATTTCGATTTCTTTTAATGAAGAACAATTTTCAAACACTGAGATTCCTAATTCCTGCATAGAAATAGGAAGAATGAAGCTTTTTAGTGAGACACAGTCTTTGAAAGCAAAACTCTCTATTCTAAATATAGATGGATTCTTTCCCTTGCCATCCTCAGGCAAAGCCTTTATAAGGTTCTTACATCCTATGAACGCATATTTCTCTATGTATTCAAGTGATGACGGGAATATGATCATCTCAAGATTCTCACAATCTCTAAATGCTTCTGACTGAATATTAGTAATTCTGCCATGAAAAGAGATGTTTTTGAGAAAAGTTGTTCCCTTAAAAGTATTTTTGCGAACATATGTGTATTTTGCCGGGAAGTCAATATTACGCAACAGATCGAACCATGAATAATCACAAATAACATCTGGGAAATCCTTATACATCATGTCCGTAAATCTGATAAACGCCAGTATATCTCTGTCAATCAACAGATCAACGATGTCTTTTGTAGCCTCAGAACCCCAATTGTTAAAAAACTCATTAAAGAAATCAATGCAGAAGTACTCACCTATAAGATCCGGAACCCAGCCCTTTACTGTATCATCATTATCCAGGATCTCGAATTCTGTCATCATTCTAAGCAACATTGCATCATCAGAAGCAAGTTTGAACCTGTCGTTAAGCTGGCCAGCATAATCTGCAATATTGATCGAACCACTATATGTAGCCATGGCAAATAAGAACTTGACTGCACTCAAATAGTTCTTTTGATCAACTATGTTCAGACAATTCTTCGGATCATTGACTATGGATTCAAGCCTTTTCATCTCCCTGTTGAGCAGATAATTCAGAGCATCATTTCTATCCCATTTAATCAATTTATTATCATTCAACCATGCATCTGCAATAAACAGTACATAAAGAGGTCTTCTTAACTCACGGTCGACAGATTGCAGAGTTTTAAGAATCAATGCCAAAGATTCTTCTGTTATTTCTTTTGAAGGATCCTGCTTTCTGATATAATCTGCAACTATTTCCCGTATATCAGTTTCAGATAAGGGAGATAACTTTATTATTCCATCACTGCATCCAAGATCGGAATCGGAATACCTGTATTTCAAGATGTCATAATCGTCCATCTTGACATCTTTTTCTTCACGCTCAATCAGCACAATTCTTATCTTAGAACCATTATTGTGATACTTATCGACTATATATTTAATAAAAACGGAGATGGAATCCATTTCCTGCTTTATATAATCCAGGCATATCAATACATTCGTGTTTTCTTTTGCAAGACCTGCAAGTATGTCGTTCTTCGTATATTCGTTAAATCTCATCGGAGCAAAAACACGCCACTTCAGATTGAGCATCCTCGCGCATAATTCATATGCAAGCTTCGACTTTCCGGAACCGCCTTCTCCGCAAAGTCCAATCCAACTGAAGTGTTCTGATGAATTACACATATTCATCAGAATGGCAATCTCATTATCCCTTCCTCTCAGAACAGTTGAATTTGAACTGTATTTAAAGCGGTTATTACTTACGGGAAGAGTATCAATGATCTCGGCTGTATCTTTTTCTGAGAGCAGTTTATCCAGTTTTTCATTAATCCCAGCTAAATCCGTATGAATCGGAGCATAATGATCCGATTCACCTGCTGTCAATCCAAACAACGAGACGTACTTCTCATATTCTTCAAAAATGTCGGTGTATAGACTGTAAGACTCTTTTCTCTGTTCAACATTCGGGTTTAAAGCGCATTCCAAGATGTCTTGGATCTTCGAAATAACATCCATCTCTGCACCTGAACAGTATCTGCTTTCCCGCTCCCAATCAAAAGATCGGTCTTGAATCTTCTCAAGATCTTCTTTTTTCGGTTCGCGTTCCATAAGAAGCCAAAAGAATATTGTTCCGATTGAATAGATATCAGAATGATACCCTATGTTATTCGGATCTCTGTATCTACCACAACCAGTAAACGGATCAATTACTAATTCCTGTTCAGGCGGAACCCATCCTATTGAAGCGGAACAAAAGTCAATTTTTCCACGTTTTAAATCATCAATACGAACGACCGTGTCAAAGTCAAACAAAAAGACCTTGTACTGCAGATCACTATTTTTCCCACTATAGAAGAAGTTGTCCGGTTTGCAATCTAAATACAGCCTTTTCTTCGCGTGTATTTTTCTAATCGCCAAACATATCGATTCCATTATCGACGAAATTCGATTTAGGGACAGCAAATTAAAATCTATTTCTGAAAGTGTTCTTCCCTTTGCGGGATCAGATACTGCATATACAGTGTTATTGGCTTCGCCATACAGGAACAATTTAGGTAAGACCTGCTCATTGTATTCTTCAAAGAATTGATTATGCGTTATCTGTCCTTTGCCAAAATGCTCCTTCATTTCCTCAAATTGATCAGCATTGGAAATCTCCAAGCTCATATCGGTCAAATTCCGTGAAATATTTAAGCCAGTAGGATAAAACTCCTTAATAATGACAGAGCTTCTGATGTCTTCACCGTTTATTTGAATAATTTTGTGTCCTCTGTAAACTAAGCAGGTGCCACCGCGGCTGATTAACTCATCGACCCATACACTGCCCACAAAATCTCTGTTTTCTAACGATAACTTATAGCCTTTAGTTAATGAAATTCGATTATCCATATTGGGCTCCTTTATGAGAATTTTCCATTTTTATAACATGCTCTCTAAATGAAGCAGGAAACTGATGTCCATTCATATTATGGTCAGGCTAGCTTAACTATGATATTTATATCTGAAAATGCCATAATTCACCTTGTCAATATATCAAAAACTATTGAAATAAGATTATCAAAGTTATTTATGTTTAACAACGAACTAATTGTAAAAAAAAATTCGAAATTCCCTGCCACAAGCCAATGTTACGAGACTCCTGGAATCCCTTTAGGAAACCTCTGCCATTAGCACATCAGGCACTGATTGTTGTGGAATAAGTCTCATTGAGACGATTAGAAATCGAACTTATAAGATCCTACCCTTACCCGTTCGCTCTAGGCACCATTATCGACAGCGAGAATGAGTTGTCATCAGATTCGCCTTTCAGCATGCCGTTGTACTTTTCGACGGCAGTGCGGATATTGAGAAGGCCAAATCCGTGATGCTCCGTATCCTTCTTGGTCGTATAACCGGATGAGGACATAAGCTTTTCGACATCGACCTTAGCCAATGCCGTATTGGTTATCTTGATGATAAAGAAAGTATTTGTTCTCTTGATGTTTAATGTGACCGAAGGATCGGGGCACTTGGATGCGGCTTCTATCGCGTTGTCCAGTGCGTTTGCAAAGATGCTGCACATATCCATCGGCTTGATCTTCAGGCCACCGTCAATGACTCCGTCAGATGAGAATGCGATGTTCTTTTCTTCCATCTTGTCAGCCTTCATGGAGACGATGAGATCGAGCATCTCATCTCCGGTGATGTAGCGGGGAGAAAAACCTTTGACGTTGCCGAGCATATCGCCGATGTGTTCTTTAGCTTCATCGATGTGGCCTTCCTCGAGCATCATCTGCGTCATGGAAAGGTTGTTGATTATGTCATGCCTGAAGGCCCTTGTCTCAACCTGCTTGCGCTTATACTGTTCAATGTATTCGAGTTCTGCCATCAGGTAGGATTCCTGGTACTTGTTCTTCTCTGCCATGGTCCTCTCGGTCGTAAGGATAATAACTGCGAGAGGAACTACAAGACCCAGGAGCATTGCTCCTGCTCCGAACAGGACGCTCATCACGTAATACCGTTGTTCAAAAGTTATTTCTTCTCCCGGAAGAACTGCGGGAATGAAAGGAATAATGGTCATGAGGACCAGCCAGACGACAAACAGTATGCGGTATGGAATGCTGATGATGAACTGTTTGTGCTGTCTGTAAAAACCGAAGTATATTATCGCGATCAGGCCGGAAGTCAGAATAAATACCAGGATGGAAATGGCTGTCCACTCTTTTGATTGTGAGATGCCGTCGATGAATATCTCAACGAATTTTTCTTCGGTTCCGCCTGCAAAATAAACGACAGTGATCTGCGCCAATGTAGAGATATACAGCTCCAACAGGTAATAACAGATCGTTGATTCGATCGCTCTTAAAAACCTCTTTTCCTTATAGACAAGAAGGAAAAAAACAAAGGCATATATTGTCAGGATCGTGGTTGTAACCATGTTGATTGTCATTAATGTATCCGGATCCAAACCGTCCGGAAACATAATATTTGTAATGACATTTTCCGCCAGATAAATGATGCCGACGCCTGCTGCCAGAAAGATATGTTTGCGCGTTATGACCGCATTTCTTCCAAGAAAGACCACTGCTATCATCACAACAAGAAGCTGTATAAACACCATGGCCAGATACATCAGGCAGAGGCCTATAATGCCAAGCACATCATCCATATCAGAAAGCTGTCCCTTCTATGTAAGAATACAGAGCATCTTTCAGCGGCTTGATGTTGCTCCTGCTCACAGGAAGGGTCACTTCTCCGATGCCGCCATCTAAAATGACATCCGTCTTAACAAGCCTTTTCACTTTCGAAAGTGAGATCAGGTATCCCCTGTGGATCCTGAAAAAACCGTCATCCTTCAGCTGCTCTTCAAAATCACCGATGTTATATCTTATGGTGTGTTCACCCTTTACGGTAACTATCCTGACATTCTGGTTCATCGATTCAAGGTAGATGACATCGTTGATGTTGATTATGACTTCTTCGCCGTCTTCCCTGATCATTATCTGTCTGGCGCTGCCGAGTTTTTCCCTGACATAACTCAGGACTTCCTTTAACTTTTCGACATCGACAGGCTTGGTAAGATATCTGAGCGCGTTTACTTCATAGCCTTCAAGTGCATATTCGACATGGCCCGTGAGGAATACGATAAAGACCTTATCGGAAACGGCCCTCAGTTTTCTCGCGAGAGTTATACCGTCTACTGCGGGCATCTCTATGTCAAGGAACACCAGGTCAAACGCTTCTTCTCCGAATTTACGGGCAAGCACGGTGCCGTCAGAGAAAGTCTCGATATCATCGTCGGTATTGATGAGAAGCTTATCTAACAGTGTCTTTAACTGTATCCTGTACTTTTCTTCGTCGTCACATATAGCGATACGCATAGCAGCCCGGGTTCCTTTGTTTTTGGTTATTTTGAATTATACAACAAACAATTTGCACGGTGCACTTACCATTCACGACTCAAAAAGCGCAATTCACAACATATGCGCCGGGACGGCACTTTCCCGTTGCTATAATCGCCTCAGGTTTGACGAAAGGAAGATATAACAATGAAAAAAGTAATCACCCAGATCCTGAAGGCACTTGCTTACTTTGCAGTGTATTTCATACCTCTTAACATCATCGTCTTCATTTCCCAGTTTATCTACGGATATGTAGAAAGCAGAAAAATGAGCGCAGCAGGCGCAAGTGTAGAAGAAATCACGGAATATGTTCAGGCGAACGTCGGTAATGCAACGGTAATCGCCCTTCTCATCACCTCTGTCCTTGTAATTCTGACATACTTCATCATCGAAAAGGTCAAGAAGACCAGCCTCGCAAAAGAAGCAGATATCAGGAAAGCATCCGGCAAGCAGATCATCTTCACTGTTATCGGCGCTGTCGGCGGAATGTTCTTCCTGAACTTCATCTTACTGTTCCTCCCCATTCCCCAGGAAATGATGAGCACACTCCAGAATGGACTGACAAATATTTCAACATCATCACTCGTACTCGGCATCATCACAAATTCGATTCTCGTTCCGGTCATGGAAGAGATCGTATTCAGAGGATATATCTTCAGCAGGCTCGAAAAGGCTATGCCTTCCATCGTTGCAGCTATCATCTCTTCCGTAATCTTCGGACTCTGCCACGGCAGCCTCCTCTGGGCCATCTGGGCAGCAACAGTCGGCATGATCATCTGCGTTGTAAGGATCAAGTCAGGTTCCATCGTTCCCGGCATGATCTTCCACATCATCATCAACTCATTCGCAACGATTACAAACGCTATCCCCGCCTTCAACGACATGACTGAACCTGTCCTCATCGCACTTACTGTAATCGGCGGAATCCTTCTTGCTGTTTACTTCGCAGGCATCCTTACAGACAAGTCATCCGCTAAAAAGAAGGCTGACGTATCCGTCACATCAGTTAAGGCCTGATATAACTTAAGCCCCTTTCCATCTGCAGAGCCGTCTTAAAGAGAGCATCTCTTTGAGGCGGCTCTCATACTGTATGCGCTTGCAATATTCCTCATTTGCTAAAATAATGAGTAAATCAAAAACCAGAGAAAACAGCCAAATGAGATTTATCGAGATAAATGACATCAACGCTCCCGAAATGGACGCATTCGCAAGAACCACAGAGCCCCAGTTCCGTGAGAACGGGACCTTTCTTGCCGAGACTGCATATGTGATCTTACGCGCGCTCGAAGCCGGATACGAACCCTTGTCGATGCTCGTTGAGACAGACAGGCTCGAGGTTGAAGCCGCTCCTGTTTTCGAGGCGATCGAAAGACTCTGCGGCAAAGAAAAGCTCGAATCTCTCCCCGTATATACCGCGCCGCGCGAAGTCATCTCGGGAATAATCGGTTATCACCTGGTCCGCGGCCTGTGGATGACCTTGCGGAGAAAACCCGAAGAATCGATTCAGGACTTCTGCAAAGACAAGAAGCGCATCGCCGTCCTGATGGACGTTGTAAATCCTGCAAATGTCGGAGCCATCTTCCGTTCTGCCGCAGCTCTCGGAATGGACGGAGTCCTTCTCACCCACCCTTCCGTCGATCCGCTCACAAGGCGTGTAGCCAGGGTCAGCATGGGAACCGTTTTCCAGATTCCATGGGCAAAAGCATCAAGGGAAGAATCGGACGGTGTCGCCCTGACGCATCTTCTTCAATCCTATGGGTTTAAGACGGTCGCGATGGCTTTGACCGAAGATTCCACCAACGTCGACAACGATGAGATCCGCGCAAACCCGAAGCTCGCCGTTCTTCTCGGCACCGAAGGAACAGGGCTCTCAAAAGACGTAATATCTGCCAGTGATTACCGCGTCATGATCCCCATGTGCCATGGCGTCGATTCCCTGAATGTAGCGGCAGCAAGCGCGATCAGCTTCTGGGAACTGATGAAATAAGGGCCCGGGCCCTCAATGGTTAAATTGATTTCCTTCTCTACAATTGTGCCGGTTATCAGCATGGCTTCTCCATGCCAGCTGAAATGTCCCTAAATGCCAAATTTTTCGAAAAAAAGAACACTTTTTTTGAAAAAATGTCCCTAAACGGCTCGAAAATAGAATTTGAGGACATTTTCCACGATATCGTTGAAATTATCACAGGAATGCAATATTCCCCCGTTTATATTCTTTAACAAATTATTTATAATGATGATGGGTTTTTATACGCTGGGGGTGTTTTATGTCTAAAAAGACTATCGCTATTATCGTAGGTGCAGCTGTTGCAGTTGTTGCCGTCGCTGTTACTCTTGTTGTTGTTTTCTCGAAAGGAAACAGCTACCGTCTTCTCAAGCTGTTTGATTTCGAAGGAACAGGAACAGTAACGCGAGAGAACAAAGGTGATATCACACCTTACCCTAACATGGTCTTAGAGAGCGGCGACCAGATCTCGCTTGTCACGGGACGCATGACCATTCAGGCTGATGACGACAAGTTCATGACCCTGGATGAGCATACGACGATCAAGCTCGTCGCCACAGGCACAAGCGCCCACAGCAAGACATCGATCGAACTTTTGGAGGGCAGCATCACGAGCGACATCAGGAACAAGCTCTCTGCCGACTCCACTTATGAGATCAATACTCCAAACTCCGCGATGTCCGTAAGAGGCACCGTCTTCTACACATCCGTATACACCAAGGGTGGCGTCACATACACGAGAGTCTGCTGTTTCCAGGGCTCCGTATCTACAAGACTTGTCTATAAGGACGGCAAAACATCTGTTGAAGACGTCTTAGTCCCTATGGGTAAGGAAGTAATCATTTATGAGGACGCCACCACTACTGATTATCTCGTTTCTGAGCCGATGGATATCGACTACAGTACAATCC
Organism: Ruminococcaceae bacterium AB4001; assembly: GCA_000621765.1. Taxonomy (GTDB): domain Bacteria; phylum Bacillota; class Clostridia; order Saccharofermentanales; family Saccharofermentanaceae; genus Saccharofermentans. The sequence goes on along the minus strand of JHXJ01000001.1, from coordinate 282,440 downwards.
CTGAAGACGAACTTCTCAGACTGAAGGACAAGATCGAAAACGAAAACCAGGAATTGTCCATAACAAGTCCGGAGATCGTCAGACTCCTTAATGGACCTTATTACGTAAATTTCACATATAACGGACAGGTATTCGGAACACAGACGGTCAATAAGGGTGAGTTGGCCCAGATCCCGTCACTCAGCCCTGCTCCTTCGGGAAGCTGGGAGTTTGACTTTAACACTCCCATTGAACATGACACTACCATCGAGTGGCAATAATAAAGCTATCTGCAAACAGGGGTAATTCTTATGAAGACTACGAAAATTAAATTTACCAAAAAAGCAATGACCAAGGCTGTGAGCGCCGTCCTCAGTCTTGTGATGACTGCTAATATAGGCTTGAACTTATTGACTTCAGATGCGTTTGCTGCAAATTACGTATATCCTGAGACCGATGCTGACGGTTACTTAGATGTTAATGGCGGTGTAATCGAGATAACTGCGGAAGCTACAGGAAACGACAGAGTTTTTTACCTTGAATACGTTGATGGAAACTATGTAATTACAAAAACCAAAGGCAATTATGATGACGCTTTAAATATCGGAAGCAATTCGTTTGGTTTTACTTATCTCAAAAATGTCACATTGTATGTATGCGCAGACTATGATTTTGCTCCCATAAAGATTGACGGAACTGATGCGTCTAAACCCGGCAAGTTAATAATTGCCGACGGAGCATCAGCAGAGCTAGTTTACGAGATCATAATGGATGGTTATACCGAAATTACAAACAACGGAGAACTGCTAATTAATGACACAACAACCATAACAGGAAATTGTACGATCAATAACAATAATACAATGCATTGGCATGGATCATTATGGAATGGATCCGGTAACCATACGTTTACTAACAAAGGTACTCTTGAGATATGGGATATTTATTTGCCGGATTGGGCCGATAACGGATTTACGAAGTTCCATAACGGTCCGAACGGAGATATCATTTCTACCAATGTTGACATTACAGGCGGTATATATTCTGATGAATCAGGCTCAGAAATACATTTCGATTATTACCTTGATAAAGATGACCAGAACCTGAATGCAATAGTTTATTCTGACAGGAGCGGATATATCAGATCTGCAGGAGGAACCTTCACTCTCCGTATGGACGAAGGAGAAACAGTAGTCTCCGGAGTAATCGATGCATCTTCAATTGATTATTTTGATGACCCCAACGTTACCCTTGATGCGATTCCTGATGTTTACGTCGGTCAGACAATTGATTACAGTTCCTATATACACACTGCTGCCGGATATCCTGGAACAGCATACGTAGAGTTTTCCAGCGACTGGGGAAGCACTTATACAACAGACGAACCTACAACTTCGGGAGAATACAGAGTGCGTGCAGTTGCACCCGGTAAAGGCAGCTATGGTACGACTATTACTGCAGACCGGAGTGTCAAATTCGGCTATCTTGATAAATCGGAGGTTGATTCCAACGGCAATTACTATTCCTTCGGCAATGTCGTGGATGTCGGAGGACAGGATTACGTCGATGAGGAAGTAAAGGTAGTTCCTGCTTCGGGCTTCCAGATCTCATGCTCTCATGCTTCCGATACGGGGTTTGCCGATTACGTAATGCTGAGCGAAGATCAGATCCTGTCGGCCGGCAATGTAAATGCCCAGGCATTTTTCAGATTTAAGAGGATAAGTGACGGCGCTGAGACCGCTGAGATCTATGCGACATCCGTTTCATCTCCGAGTTTTGAAGACCTCATTTTCGATAACTACTCACCTTCTTTCGAGGCATATATTCTTGATCCTGAAACCGGTGAAATCGTCGGTGAGACGTCCGTTGACTATGATGGTGCAGAGGTCACGGCAGATTCATTGACTGTAAGGGTTTACGATGACACGCTCGAATCGGTAATCCTGGATATCAACGGAACAACGAAAGACCTTAGCAGCACGATCGGCGATGAAGAAGGTTATTGCGAGATCAGTCTTAACGGCATAGCCGGTAAGAAGCAGGTCGTCACCATCACTGCTACTGATGCTTTCGGCAAGGAATCAGTTGCAGAATTTGAACTGTACTCAGATCCTGTAGATCCGACCCTCACCTTAACGCTCCCTGACAAGATCTATGCAGGTTCCATATGGGAACCTCAGGTCGATACTGATTCTGACAGTGCTATAACGTTCCTGTTTAAGGACCTCTCCAATTCACAGACCTTATCCGAGATTCCGAAGGAAGCAGGTCTTTACGAAGTAACAGTAAGTGTTGCTGCAACAAAAGTATTCAATGCTGCATCGACCACTGAGCAGTTCGAGATCGTTAGGCGTGATCTGGATGTATCGGTTTCCGTCGCAAACATTACTTACGGTGAGACTGTAACGCCTGTGATTACAGGTGTTCCTGACAATTACACAGAGGCTGTTACATACGAGTATAAACTCAGTTCTGATGAAGATTCCGAATACTCGGAAGTAATTCCCGAAAATGCCGGCACCTACTCTGTAAGAGCCACTCTTCCGGGAAACGATCTGTACAAAGGCACTACCTGCACAAATACTTTCAAGATCAACAAAAAAGCATTTACGGTTTCTGTACGCGTCGCAGACATAACCATCGGCGAGACGATCACACCGGCATTGTCAGCTCTGCCCGAGGATTACAACGGCGGTGTAAGTTATGAGTACAAGCTCAGTACAGATACCGAATTCACAAATGAAGTTCCCACTGCTGCCGGCACCTATACCATAAGAGCAACACTGGCAGCTACTGCAAACTACGAAAGCACTACCTGCACAGCTACATTTAAGATCAACAAGAAGACTGCCGAAGCAAGCGTAACAGTAGAAGACATCGTCTTTCTAGAAATTCCTGATCCTGTCGTAACTACAGAATCCGACGGTAAGGACAAAGCCACTTTTGAGTATAAACTCAGCACTGCAGCTGAAACTGCATATTCAGATACAGTTCCCAGAGATGCCGGCACTTACGATGTAAGGGCGACAATACCTGAAACTGATACATATCTCAGCACGACCTGCACGACCACTTTCACGATCAGCAGGAAAGATGTTTCTGCTACGGTTACCGTTGCTGACATCTATGTCGGCGGCACACCGATCCCGAAAGTAAGAACACAGTCCGACGGAACCATCACATACGAATATAAAGAAGCCGGTGCTCTGGATTCGTCATACTCATCCGACATCCCTACTGCTGCCGGCACCTATACTGTAAGAGCAACGATAGCTGCTACAGCCAACTTCGAAAGCACGTACTGCACCGCTGATTTCAACGTCAAAAAGATCACATTAACGGCAGATATCGTCGTTAACAACATCGTATATGGTGAGACTGTTTCACCTTATGTGGTCCCTTCAGCTGACGATTACGAAGTAGACGAAGAAGCAATAGTATTTGAGTACAAGCTCAGCAGCGATCTTGATTCTGCTTACACTGACGACAAGCCGACTGAAGCAGGCACTTACACTGTAAGAGCAACACTCCCTGAGACAGACAAGTATCTTGGAGCAACCAGCGAAAAGAGCTTCAGTATCAATCCGCGCCAGCCCGAAGCATCCGTAACCATTTCCGACATTACCCTCGGCGATATACCTTCTCCTGAAGTTACAACGGATTCTACGGGTGAGCAGATCATTGAATACAGACTCAATACATCTGATACATATTCTGAAGATATCCCTTCAGTTGCAGGCGAATATACCGTAAGAGTTACCATTCAGGCAACGAAGAACTATACGGGCACAACCTGCACGGCAGAATTCACTGTCAATAAGAGACCCGCTTCTGCAGAAGTATATGTCGAAGACATCATTTTCGGCGGCACGATAAAGCCCATCGTTACCACAGATTCTAACGGTAAGGACAAGACCACGTACGAGTATAAGCTCTTAACGGATTCCACCTACACTACTACGGTTCCCACGGATGCCGGCACATACTCGGTACGCGCAACCATACCTGAGACCGATGAATTCCTCAGCACGAGCTGCACAAGTACTTTCACAATCGAAAAGAAGGAGCCTGAGGCATCTGTATCCGTCGCTGACATTTTCGTAGGCGGCACACCTAACCCTGTAGTCACAAGTGAATCAGACGGCAAGGCAACATACGAATACAAGATCAGCACAGCCGATAACAAAACATACTCATCAACCGTTCCGACGGCAGCAGGCACATACTCTGTAAGAGCAACTATTGCAGAGACCGCAAATTACCTGAGCACGACCTGCGAGAAGACTTTTAACATCAAGAAGAACGCAGCTACGGCAACCGTTACGGTAAGTGATATCGTTGTCGGCGAGACTCCCAATCCCAAGGTAGAGACCATCTCTAATGGTAAGGTTACTATCGAGTACAGGCTCAGTTCTGAAAAAGACTTCACGGAAAAAGTTCCTACTGCTGCAGGCACTTACGACGTAAGAGCCACTATCGCAGAATCAGACAAGTATCTGAGCACTTCATGCGCAACTACATTTACGATCGCCAAGAAGACTCCGAAGGCGAGCGTAACCGTCGCTAACATCTATGTCGGCGGCGTTGTAAAGCCTGTCGTAACGACGGAATCCGAAGTCGGAGACAAAGCTGAATTCGAGTACAGGTTAAGCTCCGGATCCGCGTTTACTTCGACCGTTCCTTCAGCTGCAGGCACTTATACTGTAAGGGCAACAATCCCTGAAACAGCTGAATTCGGCTCCACAACCTGCACCTGCGAATTTACCATCAGCCTTAATCCCGTAACAGTTATGGAACTTACGGTTGCTGATATCTACGTAGGACAGACTGTAAAGCCGGAATACAAGGTAGACTCTGACGGCCAGGTAACCATCAGGTATAAGGAGGCAGATTCTAACGATTCTTATACTACAGAGAAACCTACCAAGCCGGGCAGATATATTGCACTCGCAACAGTAGCAGAGACAAATACTTACGCAAGCGATTCACGCACTGCTGAATTCAGCATCAGCTACCTTAAGGCTCCTGCCACAGCATTTATCCCTGAAGGCACATCAGGCAACAACGGATTCTTTACAAGCGATGTCGTACTCAAGGCTCCTACAGGATACAAGATCTCCAATAAGCTCGGTGGAGAATATAAAGACAGCATCCCTTACACGGAAGGCCTTGAGACCATCTATCTCAGACGTAATGACGGTGCTCTCACAGATGGCATTAAGATCGCCGATAAGCCTCAGATCGATAAGACCGCTCCGTCCGTAAAGACTACGACCGGTACTCTCGATAACGGTACGACAATGTACGCATCGAATCTGGACATAACTGCTGACGATAAGAACCTTGATTCGATCACAGTCAAGGATTCGAACGGAAAGACCATTTCAGGAAACGGCAACATCACGACCTTAAGCCCCGGATACGGTGTTATGACATTCACCATCTCTGCTGTGGACAAGGCCGGAAACACCACCACTGTAAAGGTCACGCTCATGTCCGAATGGCTGCAGGACAGAATTCTTCCTGCAGATGTTCCCCTCCCGCTTGAGGTCAAGGAGAACTACGCGCTCGACGACGGCACCTGGACTGTAAACATGACAGATTCAAATGGCAATGTCGTAGAAGACACGACCGTATATAACGGAAACATGCAGGTCTATGTAAATGAGAACGCAGATTATACTTTCACGAAGGTTGCCAACTAATCCATGAAAAAGCATATTCTGACCGTAATCGAAGCCCTGATAGTAGGAATACTTGTTTTCCTGCTTACGTATACGAACGCGTTCAGCGCGCTGGACTATATTGCGCGCGACTCTCTTTACCAGGTGCCGAGAGGTATCAGAAGTGACATCAAGATAATCGGTATCGATACCCGGACTCTTGAAGAATACGGACCGATACAGACATGGTCGAGAAGCGTTTATGCAAACCTTATAAACACGCTTAACGTTGACGAGAACACAAGGCCTTATGTAGTAGGTTTCGATATCCTGTTATCAGGTAATATCAAAACCGACCCGGAAGGCGATCAGGCTTTGGTGGATGCAGCCGGAGAATACGGTAATGTCGTTGTCGTAAACCAGCTCGAGTACAGCAAGAGATGGGAAACAGATGCGAACGGTATCACTTACTTTCCTGTCACTGCCGTCACCAACCCGTATAAAGAACTGCTGGATGTTACTTCCACAGGTTACTGCAATTTCTCACAGGATTCCGACGGTACCGTAAGAAGGATAATCCCCAGCGAGAAATTCGATGGCAATACATACGAGTCTTTTTCCAAGGTCATGTACGGAAAATACTGCTCCGCTACGGGAACGACTCCCAACGAGATACCTACGGACATGACCGGCAGAACTCTCATAAACTTTTCGGGAAAACCCGGAGATTATGAGTACCTTTCCCTTGTAGATGTTTTGGAAGGCAGAATCGACCCCAGGATCTTTGATGACAGCATTGTTTTCGTAGGCGCATACGATCCGGAGATGCAGGATAACTTCATCGTTCCGAACGGCGGAAGCAAGCAGATGTACGGAGTCGAGATCCACGCGAACGTGTTCCAGGCATACATACAGGGCCGTTTCGCACTTTACGGAAATCCTTCCTATTCGGCGCTGGTCACCGCACTCATCGCCATGCTGCTACACCTTCTTTTCAAGAAGCTCAAGATATGGCAGTCAGTACTGCTCCTCGTGGTAGCCATCGGCGCTGAGATCGGACTTCTCATCGCCATCAACGAAAACGGATACTCATTCAGCGTCATATACTTCCCGCTGGTAATAGTGCTCTCCTTCTTCTACTCGCTCGGCATGAACTACCTGCTCGAGATCCGCAAGAAAAAGAAAGTGCTCAACGCATTCCAGAAATATGTCGCTCCGCAGATCGTTGAAGAGATCGCCAAGAAAGGTGATTTCGAGATCAAGCTCGGCGGCGAAAACAGGGACATCGCAGTGCTCTTCGTCGACATCAGAGGCTTTACGACCATGTCGGAAGCTCTTGAGCCTGAGCAGGTCGTCGAGATCTTAAACGAGTACCTGAGCCTTACTACCAAATCCATCTTCGATAACAGCGGCACGCTGGACAAGTTCGTCGGCGACGCAACGATGGCAGTGTTCAATTCGCCTTTCGACCTTGAAGACTACGAATACAAGGCCGTCTGCGCAGCCATGGATATCGTCAAGGGCGGCGAAGCCATCGAAGAGAAGTTCATCAAGCGATTCGGCAGGAGCGTCGGCTTCGGCGTAGGCGTCAACGTAGGTCCTGCAGTCGTCGGCAACGTCGGATGCGAATTCAGAATGGACTTTACGGCAATCGGCGACACCGTCAACACGGCAGCAAGACTTGAGGCCAACGCCAAGAAGGGACAGGTGCTTATTAGCGACGTTCTTTACGAAAGACTCAAGGACAGACTTGAAGTTGCCGACGTCGGCGAGATCCCGCTCAAAGGTAAGACCAAGGGCGTCTTCGTATATGAAGTAAAGAAGATAATCGGCAGGGACTGATTCTTTCTGTGACATTATAATTTTCAAGCCACAAGTGATTTATTTCTCCCACGCTTCCATTACTTCTATCGAACGGTCGACCACCTGGTCGCTTGCCGCGCCGTCCATGCGGTGATCGGCACCTTCAATGATCTCATAGCGGCAGTCAGGGAAAGCTGCCCTCGCTTCATCAAAGAAAGTAGGATCTTCTCCAAAGCTACCTTCCGTTCCCGTGATTATCACGACTGGGATATTGCACTCGGAGATCAATGGATAGATGTCGGTAGTTATCTTCTTTTCGAACTGGAAATGCATAAAGTCAGCAGCATAAAAACTCGGATCGACCAGTATCAGACCCTTTATCTCATCCTGGCGCATCGTGCCCGCATATGAAGTGACAAGCCCGCCCATGCTGTGACCGTACAGGTAGATGTTCGACTTGTCGACCTCAGGGAAATATTCCATCGAGTCAATTATCGAATAAAGATCCAGCACCTGGTCGTAGATGAAGTCACCTAAATACTCAGGATCCGCATACGGCTCGGGCGCAGTGCCGTTCTGAAAATGGAACTCGATAACGGCATATCCGTTGTCGCTGTATCTTTTTGCCTTGCCGGAATATCTTCCGAGATAAGCATACAATCCGCTCGAAATAATTATCGTCTTAAAAGGTCCCTTCCCTGCCGGAACGGTTATCTTCCCGTATATCGGATTTCCGTCACGGTAGAAGGTTACCGTCCTGGTCCTTCCGACCGGTTTGTCCACGTCAGGCTCGGATATCGTGTATTTGAATTCAGGATAACCGGGAGCGCTTGTAGGTTCGGGCATAGGAGTATTGGTAATGACAGTTTCCTTGGCCGTCACTTTAGTCTCAACGTTTGCATTGCCGGCATTGCAGGATGCCAGCAGACACGTTGTCAGAACGATTGTAATAGCGCTTTTAAGTCTTTGTCCCATGCCTTCAATTATACCCAAACATCGCCCCCGGCATACCAGATCTGTGGCAGTTCCCTTCTCTTTAAGCCGTGTTTTTCACTCAAATTCTTTGTCATTTTGATGCCGAAATGAATATGATCTGAATTTTCGCGCCTTTATTCTATTGGCAGAAAGTGAGGTAATCTTATGTGTGACGAACTCTTTTACGAACAGATCAACGCCAACAGCTGCTTCGATAAGAACGCTACTCTGGTTATCAAGCAGGAAGCAATTGTACATAACGTCAAATGCATTAAGGAGGCTACCGGCGCGAAAATAATCGCGGTAGTCAAGGAGAACGGCTACGGCCTTGGCGTCGCCAATCTCTACAATATAATAAAGGACCAGGATATCTTCATGTACGCCGTTACCTCACCCTGTGAGGCGATCGCATTAAGGCAGGAAGGCTGCAAGGCTGACATCCTCCTTCTTACACCCATCACTGACTTCAGCGAGTTATTGCTGATGGTAACACACGATGTCGTAATCGCATTCGGCAACAAGAAGCAGATCCATGAACTGCTCTATATAAATGAGCTCACAGGCAAGAGGCCGAGAGTGCACGTCCAGATAGATTCAGGACTTGGCAGATACGGCTTCAATGTCGACGACATTCCCAACCTCAAGCTTTACGAAGATTACATCTCCATAGAAGGATGCTTTTCGCATCTTGCAGGAAGCATCAACAACTATAAGAAGAGCGTCGAAAAACAGGTCCGCGTATTCAAGATGGCAATCGATAAGATCAAGGAATTCGATGTCGATCCCGGTATCTGCCACATCGCAAATTCAAAGGCAGCAATTTCTTTCGGCGCATTGGGTTTCGATGCAGTAAGAGTCGGAAGCGCGATACTCGGAAAAGTATCCGTAAAGAACGATCTCGAAGAAGCCGTCTGGCTGGAATCAAAGGTCTTCTCCGTCTACAACAGACAGGAAGGCGAGCATATCGGCTACAGGGGCGAAGCGGAATTAAAAAGAGACAGCTCCCTCGCAGTAGTCCGTGTCGGAACAGACTGCGGCATCGGCATGACCCAGAGAGGCACGACGGATTTCACGTTCTCAAACTTCATCAAGAATCTGTTCAGAAGGATCTCTTCTGTCCCCGTCCTTAACGTATGGATAAACGGCAAGAAGAGCCCTGTCATCGGCAGGGTCGGAGTATCCCACATGACCATTGATGTCACCGAAAACATGGTAAAGGAAGGCGACATAGTAAAGGTCCAGGTCAATCCTTTGCTCGTGCATCCCTACGTTAAGAGGCTCGTTATATAAGTATTATTTTCGTGCTTTATAAGACGTTATAGAACGTTGCTGTGCTTTACAGAATGTCACTGTGCCTTACATGACGTTGCTGTGCTTTACAGTGCGCAGGGAACTTAACTGCATCTTCCAGGACATCAGAGAACAAACTGGGCGATCATGCGGCCGATCAGACCGATGTCGACATTGCCCTTGAATTCAAACTGTGCCGTATATCCGTTATTGAACATGAGGAACAGTTCCGAATCAGGAAAGATCTCTACAAATCCGGGAGTCTGTATTGAAAAGTACTGTTTCTTGGAATAAGGCATCGATCCGAAAGACTTCCTCTTGCCGGTAACGCCCTGAACGTCTATTGATATGATCCTCTTGTTGGTGAAGACCAGCTGGTCCCTTATCGTCTGGAATGCCATGACGGGATTTTCGCCCTGGATCAAAAGACCGTTAACCTCAGTTCTTACTGCTTCAAGCGCGATGGGCTTAAGATTCCATACTGAATTCTGGTTAAAACTGATTGCCATAAAAACTCCTTTCAGGAAAAACAAACTATGCATTCAGTTTAGCATTTTAAGGAGCAATCTTTTGCAACTTGAAACCCTGTTGACGAAAATGTTGCTGATTCTGCTTTGGAATCGTCAACAAAATTGTCAACAAAGCCATTGTTGACGAATATGTTGACGGATTTGACCAAATATCAGCAACAAAACTGTCAACACTGAAGTCAGGTGTATTCAAAAGTTATAGAAAACAGAATTTTGATTGCACAGCTGCGAAAATACGGGCAAATCTCATCCCTACTCACCCCTTCCCCCAATTCATAACCAAACAAAAAAGGGCGCCGCTGAAGCGAATCACTCCACTTCGCAGCACCCCATTAAACACAAACTCTTACTTACTGAATTTGTCAGCTATACCAGAAGCGGCATAGCTGTCCGGCTTGATCAGGCAGACAAATCCCTGGCTTGTGACCCAGCTGACGATCTCCTTGATGAGAACGCTTGTCTTACCTGCTCTTCCGATATCGCAGTGGATCTGGAACGATACATCAAGATCATCGATCAGCATGTCATTTTCCATGAAGAGCTCTTCAAGAGCATCGAACAGATCGTTAGCCACGAACAGGCTTCTCCCGGTCTCTTCGTTGATCTTTTGCTTCAAGTTGGTGATCAGGTGGATGAATTCAATGTTGTAAAAGAATGTTCCGCCCTTGCCCTTCTTATGCACCGCAATAACTTCTACCATCTTCGTCCTGTCAAAATTCTGACTGTCCGTACCGATCGTTATCTCATAACTTTCAGTCATGTCAGACATGATGTAGTCGAAGATCTTTTTTGCTATGTCAGGAACTGTAGTAATTTGCCCCTGAGCTGTCTTGAACATGATGTACCATCTCCTTTCCTCAGATTAGTGGCGTCGACACCGGGACTTGAACCCGGACACCTTATAAAGGTTACTCACGGTTTAGCAAACCGCTGCCTTACCAGTTAGGCTTATGCCGGCTTGTTATCTGGCACCCGAACAAGGTTTCGAACCTCAATTCCTGAGTCAAAGTCAAACGCGTTACCGTTGACACCATACTGATAAGATTAAACGCTGAGATTAATGACGTTTTTCCGTGACTTTCGATACCGTTGGAAGTATCTATCACACCGCCTGCTAAGCGGTAGTCACGATGAGCACCGGTTTTGCGAAAACCGGCAAACTCTTACCCGAGCTCTTATAGATTTCCTTTGGGAACATTCTTCCTTGCGGGATTCACAGCCTGCTAAGCTGTTAGAGTTGCACCTACTCGTAATTTCTCCTGCGTCTTCTTGCGGAATCGGCAGGCCGCCATATCTCAGGCGGATAAGCTCATTTTCGAGCATCGGGTGATCAGCACTTTTGCTTGGAATCGGTGGAATATGACGGATTTTAACCGCCAACCTTCTGATTACGAGTCAAACGCTCTGACAGTTGAGCTAATATTCCTCTCCGGACTACGAGGCTGATCTTGGGACATCCGTACCTTTTGGGCACAGTCCATCCTTCGCAATCCTGCCGGTCTTGTTATCGACATCACTCAGATACTTCAAACCTTTCTTTCGATTTGAGATTATCAGTAACCGTTAGACAAACACTTGCCCTAACAAGGCTCATGTCCGCAGACTGCAGATCTTTTCCCTGTTTCCAGGTATCCGGCATATTTCGATACCGTCATTACGCCATAGCCCTCACCAGTCGGCCTTGGACCTTAGGCAAATGAAGATCTTGCAGGTTTTCTGTTGAATACCGGTTGCCCGGTATCGCAGACGGTTGGAGATTCCGTCTACTTTATCCCTGTTGCCAGGTTTATCTGACGACCCGAAACCGGCCGTATTTTTTGGGGATTTCCCCGAAAATAACACTTTTGGCGCCGTGTGAGAGATTCGAACTCCCAGAGCTTTTCAGGCCCAACTGTTTTCAAGACAGACCCTCCTCCCCGCTAAGGTAACACGGCACTTTTTTGGTTGTCCCTGTACGATTCGAACGTACACTAAAGGCGTCAAAGGCCCTTGTGCTGCCTTTACACCAAAGGACAAAACTGGCGGTCACAGAGGGAATCGAACCCCCATTGCCCGGTTCGTAGCCGGGCGGTCTATCCGTTAGCCTACGCGACCGTTTTGGAGCTTCTGCTAAGACTCGAACTTAGATCCAGTGGTTTTGCAGACCATCGCGCCGGCCGACGGCGTCAGAAGCATTGGTTGGAAAGGAGAGGCTCGAACTCCCGACCACCGCTTTATAAGAACGGCACTCTGCCAGCTGAGTTACTTTCCAGTGTCTGGTCGTAGCTGATAGAATCGAACTACCATTACCCGCATATCAGACGGGTTTCCTGCCTTTGAAAGAAGCTACGTTTTGGTGCCGCCTGAGGGTATCGAACCCACTCGAAGTACTTGAACTGACGGATTTACAGTCCGTCCCGCCTCCTTAACGGATTACGACGGCAAATTGGAGTCCCATACGGGATTTGAACCCGTACCAACAGTTTGGAAGACTATGGTGCTGCCATTACACCAATGGGACATCTGGGTGGAACACCGGGAATCTGACCCGAACTTGCAGTGCCACAAACTGCCGTGCTGTCGTTACACCATGAACCACATGTTGGTTGCAGGGCCGGGAGTCGGACCCGGATAGGCATGCTTATGAGGCACGCTTGGAAACCGGTCCTCCCTGCAATGTTTGGTGTCTGATCAGGGATTCGAACCCTGAAGAAACTGATTTTGAGTCAGCCACGTCTACCGGTTGCATCAATCAGACAAATGGCACTCCCACAACGACTTGAACGCTGATACCCGGTTTAGAAGACCGGTGCACTATCCTGTTGTGCTATGAGAGCATATGGTGTCCATGGCGGGATTCGAACCCGCAGAACCTGCGTCCTTAGCACAGTACCTATACCAAATTCGGTTACACGGACATGTTGTTGATTGGTCTCCCGGGCGGGGATCGAACCCGCAAGAACCCGCATTTTAAGTGCGGTCCGTATACCAGTTCCGACACCGGGAGTTCTTGGTATCTCCGCCCGGATTCGAACCGGGAAAAAGACGTGTCTGAGACGCCTGCGTATACCGCTTCCGCCACGAAGATATATGGTCACGTGTGCGGGATTTGAACCCGGCATTATGAGATTGAGAGTCTCATGTCCTTGCCATTAGACGAACACGCGTTGTATTTCTCCGGAAGGCGCATCGAAAAGCACAAGCAGCGCGGAAAAAGAATAGCTTGTCGCTCTTGCTGCGCACCGGAGAAAGCTGGCGATCCCACGGGGAGTTGAACCCCGATCCCCGGAGAGACAGTCCGGTATAATAGCCGCTATACCATGAGATCGTATTGGTGGACCCGAAGAGACTTGAACTCCCATCACCCGGATTAAAGGTCCGGTGTGTTACCGTTACACTACAGATCCATATGGTGGACGGTGTTGGTTTCGATCCAACCTACCCCGGTCTTCAGCCGGGCGCTTTCACCAGATTAGCTAACCATCCATGACGGGGTTACTTCAAAGGAAGTCCCTTTCCTTAAAGTCACCCCTGACGTTCCGCGGGAGAGTGCCTGGTTCTCTCACGGAAAGTCTTATTGGCACCCATGGAAGGACTTGAACCTTCAACCTCCCGGTTAACGGCCGATCGCTCTACCTGTTGAGCTACACGGGTGTGTAAAAGAATTAAGTTGTCAAAGAACGCGAAGAATAAAAAAGGATCGTCCGATTTTTTCTTCTCCGGACGATCCTGATGGTCTTCTAATTAATTTGTTTGTGCCTAAACAAAAAGTCAGATTAACATCGTAATCGCCCTAAAATGCCATTGCCGTAAAATTTCTTGTCATAGCGGTGATCGCAATCCATTCCCGATATCAGGGCAAAAGAGCATAATGAACTGAGCGCCGTATTACCAAGCACTTTGAGACTAATATTGTTTCTTCTCAACATCACAGTTGCCATTTTTCTTTTGTCCTTTCATTTTTTTACGGTGAAAAAAAAGAAGTGCCGTTCGATCCGAATTCGCTTTATCGAATTGGATGTCGGACAGGCACTTCCTTCATCAGCGATAAGATAGCACACCAATTTCGGATGTGCAACCCCCTATTTTTCAATTTCTCCGGATGACCGGCGGCGCCATATTTTAAATAAGTTAAGCAGAAATTTTCGAAAAAATTTTTTCGCGCACCTGCGCTGATCGTTTTGGAACTTCATGCGTTTTTCTGATTGTTCACACCCTCCACATATCTCCGCACGCTGTCCTCAGATCGAAAAAATATACCCCGCAAACAAAGCGTCTGCGGGGCTTTCCTATTCCTACATCCTGATAATATCAAAGCTTGGAAAAATCGATCTGGTCTAAGAGATTCTGAATGTCTTCTTTCGTATACGATTTTTCATTACCATCTATATCCCACGGCATGACATTGAGCGTTACAAAGCTCTTTTCGAGGTCCGCAGCTATGACCCATTTTTCCATGCCCAGACTGGTTTTGCCTGCTGAGATGTTAACCGTAACTCCGCTCTTTGTCGTATATTCATACTCTTCATAATTGTCCTTGTTTCCGATGTTGAGATATGTGGTGTCGAAATAGCCTCTCATGCATCTTCTTATCTGAAATTCAACACCGGCATAATTGCAATCAAGCTGGAATGTTCCGTCATTGTACATATATCCGCCGCCTATAAACTCACCGGAAAATACTTCTCCGCACATTTCATTAACGATCTTATCATCGCAGTCGGCTAAGCCGGTATGGAGCTTAAGGTCGTATTTCGCTGTTATCTCATCGATCTTATCAGCCATCTCCTGCGACCAGACAAGGTAGCAATTGTACTCTTCAAACGGATCAACGCCTGTTCGCCTCATTTCCGCTTCGTGTTCATCCAGGATCTTTCCGTCACGGTCGTAGCTGTCTTCGAATTCTACCCACTCCTTGGTAGCCTTGTATTCGGGCGAATCGAGATATCCCTGTAAGGATATGAACTCACGTTCAGGCAATGAATACTTAATGTCCTCTTCGATGGAAGGGCTCCATGAACTCCTGCCGAAGGATAATCCTGCGAGTCCGCCGTTCAATGCTGCAAAAGCTGAAACTCCCAATGCTCCTACAACTGCTACAGCAATGCCGATCGTCAGTGCCGTTTTCTTTGAGCGGCGCTTAATATTTGATGTATTCTGAATCTTCATTTTAGTCAACTCCTTTATCCTTTCAGAGGAGACGACATTCTGTTCTTCCAGCTGTACTGAAGAATCTTCGATATTGTCCATTAACTCATGAATACTTACTTTCATTTTGATCGTCTCCTTTCATATTATTGTTGAGGATTACCCGGAGTCTCTCACGTCCGCGCTTCAGTTTGGTCTTGACCGTGGACGGGTTCATCTGCATTTCGTTTGCTATCTGCGACACACTTTGACAGTAGTAATAGAACCTCAGGAATATCTCTTTGTCAGGTTGGGGCATCGCATAGACCGCCCGCCGCACCATGTCGTCCTGTTCTTCCTTTGCCAGTCTGTCAAATTCAGAATCGTCATCTAAGATAAGAATGTCCTCGTCCAAAGGAAGCTCGGTCGCCTTCTCCCGCAATTTCTGCATGGACAGGCTCCTTGCCACGCGGCTCAAGTACCCTTTAAGATTCAGAGGATACAGGTTCTGGGCAGATCTCCACAAAGTCACGAACACATCTGACGCTACTTCTTCTACGTCTTCATGGCTCATGGAACCTTGCAGGATGCTGTTGACGATGGTTACGACATAGTTGCTGTACTTGTCGATGAACCACTCCAGTGCTTCCTCGTCACCTTTCTTAAGTAAGGCCAGCGCCTTCGCTTCGTTCACTCTAAGTCACCTCAAAATTTTATTCTGAACGGCCGTTCACCTATAACAGTGCAGTTTGGGTGCCGGTGGTTTCACTTTTTCGAAAAAAATTTTTGAAAGTCATTTTTCCACCGCTGACCGCATTTTAAACCAGCTGCCTTCTGTTGTCTTGTCAGGACCTGGGCAAATACGATTTTTCTTTACTCCGTATGGGCGGGTGATATAATTATTTTTGAGATAATATCTCATTGGGAATAGGGTTTTTTGGGTATAAAGAAGAGGGATAGATTTATGACACAGTCAGATAATAACCGTTCAGATAACGGCAATTTCCGTTTCCGTGGAAGAGAGCGTTATTACGCAGTCGCCGGAAGGCAGTTGGATGAGAAGACCAATGACGGTACGGACGATTACATCAGGGAAAAGTCCAAAAGCGAGAAGACCACGATAGCTTCGATAATTGCAGTAGGAATTGTCGCAGTAACACTGACGGGAGTTTCCTGCATCGCGCTCAGTTCAGCCGTTCCGGTCAAGCTTCCGGGCCGTAAAACGCCGGTGATCGATGACAGGGCTGATCTTTTCGAAAATGACGAGGCTCTCGAAAAAGAAGCTTATGATTTCTACTCCGTGACAGGAATCGCTCCGGAGGTCATTACCGTTTACGATGAGGATTGGAAGGAAAACTACGTAAGCCTGGATATATATACGGAAGGCCAGAATGCTGACTCGCTCTCGGGTTTTGTCATCGTATATTCGGTTCCGAAAAGCGATGCCGCATCAGGAAAATACAGGATTTCGATATATCACGCCCGGACAACTGAAGCGATCCTCAACGGGACGGTTCTGAACGGATTCCGCAAGACGATCAAGAATGACATTAAGCAGGGATTAGGACCTGAGCAGGCTTTTACAGACGCTTTCAGAATCGCAACTGCCAAAGCCGACAAGAAGATCAATCCCGACAAAAGCACGAGATTAGGAATGTTTATACTGGCACTTACTCCTGTGCTGGTCGTTGCAGCCGCATTCATAACCGCGCTTATACTCACCATAAGGAAGTACAAGCGCGACCGAAAGGCTTACGGATAAATACCTGACGTCCGGAGATCAGTTCTTTGACTCGCGGCCCTTCTTGACCAGAAGGACCGTGTTGATGACTCCTGCAATACCGACGCAAGCGAGGGCACCTGTAAGCGGAAGATTGGAAGCAACGTTTCCGAACATGGATACTAATAAGAGGATAAATCCGGCTAATCCGAGTACTGCTAAGATTACCAATAAGATCTTGTTTGCTGTTGTGTTTTTCATTTTGAGTTTCTCCTTTGGGGTTTTGTGATGGCCTGATATTAGCTCCCGAAAGGCCCCGGATAAACGACACGGCATGTCCCAAAAGCCCGTATTTTCGGGATGTGACATGCTGTGTCCCATCGAAAACGCTCCGTTTTTGCGAGTGTTATAATGAGCATCAGATAAGATTTTCGAAAAAGACGGAGAATACAGAAAATGGAATACAGGATCGCGACAAAAGAGGACATCGGCCTGCTGATGACAAGCCGCCTTGAAATGCTCAGGGTGGTAAATGACATGGATCAGGATGAGGATTTTTCCGAAGAACTGATAGCCTGCAGCAGGGATTATTTCCTGAACGGCGACCAGACGACAGTCCTCGCGCTCGAAAATGGCGGGGTGATCGGCTGCGCTTCCATAAGTTACATCGTGATCATGCCGACGTTTTCCCATCCGACGGGCAAGAGAGCCCATCTGATGAATGTCTACACCCGAAAAGAATACCAGGGCCGCGGAATAGCTTTCCAAATGGTCTCCATGCTGATAGAAGAGGCCTGGAGCCGCGGCGTGACGGAGATCAGCCTGGATTCGACCAAGGCCGGTCACAGACTTTACGAAAAACTCGGCTTTGAAGACTCAGGCGAATGCATGGTGCTGGTAAAGAAGTGATCAGTTAAGATACTTCACCGGAACACTCTTTGTGAGCCAGACCCCGTTTACCGAGCAGAAGAACTTATAGCCATCCCTGTACATCTCACCGCTTTTAACCGTATAAACGACCGGTTTGCCATGGCGCTGGCCGACCTTAACGGCTGTGGCCTCGTCGGAAGACAAATGGACATACAGCCTGGATTTGGGTATGAGGCCCTGTTCATTTATCGATGAGACATACTTCTCACCTGTTCCGTGGTAGAGGATCTCCGGCGGCTGCTTCTCTTCCAACTCAACGTCAACCGGAATCGAATGCCCCTGGTTTGCCCTGATCAGCGTCTTATCCTCGTTAAAGGAATAACGCTGCTTCTCATCCTCAGCCACGATCTGCTCAAGGACAGCCATGTCGATAGGGTGTGTCTTTGCGACGCCTGCGATAAGCTCATCAACGTTCGCCCAGCCGTGCTCATCCAATGTGATGCCTATGGTCTCAGGCTTGTGGCGCAGGATGAGCGAGATATATTTACTTGTTTCTTTTAGACTCATTTTCTATTTACCCTTCCAATCTGAATTCCTTCATATCATCGAGCCTTAAAAGCACAGGCTCGCGTCCGAACCCTGCACCGGCATCTATGTCAATCCAGGTATCCGTCTTTATTAATTTGCCATCGTATTCATCACCGAAAGAAACCGTAGGCGTGTGCCCGAAAACAGTCATCACGTCCTTATAGTATACATCGGTCAGTTCCGGCCATGCCCACAGTAATTCTTCAGCCGTGTAATCTTCAATACGCTTTTCAGGAACAAAATTATCAAGCCCTGAATGGACCAGTATGAAATCCCGTCCGCCGGCGCTCACGGTCTCATAAAGCGGGCAGTCCCTGAGATAATCCAGGATGTCCTGCTGGGTGTCTTTGGGCAGTTTCTGCATCGCCTTAAGGGTTACATCGCCGCCGTCTAACTGATATCTGGTAAGCATGTCGATCTTTTCGGCTGTCAGCGCATTTACGCTGTCTTCCGTTATCTCATCAAAGACAAAAGAATTGCCAAGCAGCATCGCTTCGTGATTGCCCAGGATCAACTGGACATTGGTCTGATACATGAGCCACTGAAGCATTTCGACGCCGCCGTCTCCGTTGCGGTCGACTACATCGCCGAGAATATAGAGGAAATCATCCCTGCCAAAACCTGCTTTCTCCAGCAATTGGATAAAACGTCCGTGAGGATATCCATGCAGATCTGAGATTACGTAAATCATAAACGCAATGAACCTTATTCCTTTTTCTTATATCCAAGGCCGCAGAAATAGTGATCGTCATTGCCTTCATACAGCTTGACTGCGATCCTGTTCATGATCTTTTTCTTTTCATCGAGATCAGGATCTTTGCCGCTCGACTGGATGAACAGTTCACGGACTTCATCCGCAGTCTTTACATTTCCCGGACTGTTTCGCCTGTAGATTATCAGATGGGAATTCTTGGTTAAGAGTTGCGAACATACAAGATCCCACCACCAGGAATCAGATTTGCCCAATGAAGACCCGAAAATGATTATCAGGTCGGCGCCTTCCAAAACGTTCTTGTATTTTCTTGAGTTATCAAGCCAGTAACTCTTGTTTAATCTCTTGCGCTCATTGTTGTTGAGATTAAATTCTTTGTTAGCGGTTCCGAAGAGCAGACTGTTCGGGATGTTATAACTGCCATGAGGATGGAGTACCTGGTTAGATATAAGCTTTACGTTCGGGTCCGAAAATTTTCTTAGTTCTTCTTTGAAGTATCCTTTGGGATTCAGTTGAAAATTCATATTGTTTTCGCTTGAAGCATAGGGATGCGGATCAAAAGCTTTTCCAAGGTGTATGTAATTATCGAAAAGATATGTATAGTTCAGATTAAGAAAAGAGAATTCATACTCCGTGTAATTGGAAACGGTTTTTATTGCTCCGATTATCCTGTGGTACTCTTCCTTGTCCAGATCACTTAAAAAATTCCGGATTGAATTTTCTCCTAACTTGCGTGATTTTGAATCATTATTGAGCTTCATGTTTATATCTGAAGTTACCACTTCATCAATGAACATATAGAAGTATTCAACGAGCGTGTTAAGAGATGCATCGAGCTTTTTGGGAGCTTCCCCTTCAATTGCGAGTTTTTCTATCGTCTTTTCAAAATCGCACCAGTCCTCTTTCCCTTCTTTCTTGTCTTCGAGCATGCGTTTATAGACGACATTTTCCTTGTCGAAATTCTTATAAGCTAAGAAATCGCAGAACTTATCGTATCTGGTCGTGACACCGTCTTTTCTGTATTTATCCAGGACAGCCAGATCGAAACCATTACCGATTATTGCCACAACATTAAAACTACCCATAGCCGGTTACCTGTCTTCATTCAGTATTAAAATCTATAAGTAAGTATAGCATCTTGATCTGCACATTCTTCCCCCAAAAGCGGTAAAATGAACAGGTGCACTTTTTTGCGGCAGACGCAAACCATTTGATTTAAAGGTTTTGGGCTCTGTCTTTATATGGAGGATAAGTTTATGGCAATGATGGAAAGACCCGAGGTTAAGGCCTGCACCGGCGGCGTTTGCTGGGAGCATGAGTTTTCTTCTTTTACGATGAAGACCTACGTACCTGATAACGATCTGGACGGACAGACAAACAACTACGGATTCAGGGCGCCCCTGCTTCTCGTTTTCGAGGAAGAAAAGCAGGATATGGAAAGCGCTGTTGAGTTCGCGCGCAAGACTGGTCTTTCGGACATTGCGGCCGCTTTTGATTCAAGCGTCCTGTTCATCTATCCGACCGCTGAAGGCGGATGGGAAGCATCTGACGGTTCCCTCTTCGCTGACGTAATCGCAGAGATCAAGATGATCACTGTCTATAAGGACGGCCTGGTCGAGAATTTCAATTTCTTCACGAAGACTTTCGAAGGATATTTCGCACGTGGCGCGATCTTCCGCACCGATATCTACAGCTACGGCAAGTCTGCTGATTACGTTGCGAAGAATCTCCTTAAGAAGCAGGAAGGCATATATCTCTGGGGTCCCGGCGAGATCACTCCCGCGATGTGTTCGATGGAGAGACTGAGCGTCATGCCTGACGTCGAGCGAAAAGACATTGCAGTCTTGAGCGTCGGAAACAGCGATGAAATCAATGCTGCTTTCAAGGACTGCGAGAATCTTCTTATCAAGGAAGAGGCAGAATACGGGAAGGACTTCTATTCATTCGTAAAGAAGTTCAAGATGTGGTGCGGCCATATCGAATTTGAGCCTGATTTCGACGAGCTCGGCATGACCGAAGACACAGGTTTTGTGACCGTGAAAACATCACCTGACAATGAGTTCCTGCCGGTAAAGACGCCTGAGCATAAGGTAGGTTATTTCGCTTACTACAACAAAGGCCTTATGGAAAAGGGCTCCGTCCCGCTCGTAATAGGATTCCACGGCGGCGGAGATTCTTCGATGTATCTGACATACGTTGCAGGCTGGTGGGACATTGCAAGGAAGTACGATTTCCTTTTCGTATCTATCGAAAACCATCAGTTTGTCACTGCGACTGAGGCCAAAGAAGTGATCGAGACACTGCTTACAAGGTATCCGGTCGATCCTTCCCGCGTCTATGCGACAGGCTTCTCGATGGGCAGCGGAAAGACTTGGGACCTCTATCAGGAGTGCCCGGAGATACTCGCAGGCATAATGCCCGCAAGCGCGCTCTTCCCTGTATATACGTCATTCTTCGGCAAGCCCGTTACGGAGAAGCTCAACAAGACTGTCTCTGTTCCGGTCTTCTATTCGGGCGGAGAGAAGTCACATCTTCCCGAGCTTCCTTTCCAGGCTGATTCTTCACTCGAGCGCGTAAAGTACGTTGCGGAAGTAAACAGGCTGAAGAAGTCATTCGACGGCGTTTCCTTTGAAGATAAGGACAACTGGGAAGATCCCATCTGGGGCATCCCGGGTGACAAAACAGAGAAGGTCTACGATCCTGAAAGAGACGCGACTCTGACGATACATTATTTCGACAGCGAAGACGGCGTATGCAGGACAGCATTTTCGAGCGTAAGCAATCAGGTGCATGAATACAGGCAGCACAGTGCAGAGTGCGCCTGGAAGTTCATCTCACAGTTCAGGAAGGAATAAGGCTTAATCCCTGCCGTCTTTCGGCTTCCTCTTAAAGAGGAACTGGACGATCATCTTACCTGAGATCGCGAGCGACATCACGAACAGGAACAGACATACGAGAATGAAAAACATTCCCGCTATGTTGCCTGCAGTAAACCAGTTGCCGCTATTCATAGCCTTGGCAAAGCTGTCCATGTACAGAGCGACTGCGACGGCATCCGCGATGGCGGAGAATACCGACAGGAGCGATAAGATGCCCAATCCGGCCTGGAATCTGTTGTCCGATTCCTTCTCCTTTTCCTGGGCTTCCTCTTCCTGCTGTCTCTTCTTCTCGGAGATCGTATTCGCAGACAGGTCCTTCAGCGCGTCGAGACCTGACGTGACGCTCTTGATGTCCTGCTTGACCCTCAGACGGTCAATGAGATAAGAGTAGAAATCATTCTGATGGTGAATGTGGCTTACTGACGTGACCATGCTCTTCGCGAGGAAGATGTTGATGTTCAGGTCGATGTATCGGATCTCCTGATAGATCTTGTCCACCTGTGCCGGGTCGTTAAACGCTTCGTAGTAGCTTACGATATCGTCATCAGCAGCGATCAGCATCGCAAATCTGTAAAGAGAATACGACACGTAAAGCGCTCTGATGTACATCGCGAAATAATCGTTGATGACCTTTATCTGGTGCTTCTCGGAGCGGAAATAATCGAAGTTCGATTCCTCGCCTTCGCCGGTACGCCAGACGAAGAAACCGCAGCCCTCTTTTGTCGCTGACCAGACGCTGTATGAGAATGGAAAGACGATGTTGTTTACGTAATCGGGGCTGATATGCGCCGATGTCTTGTATCCGTTTGTCAGATAGAACGCCGTCTGCATGGCATTCTTGTCTTCTTTCAGAGGTTCTTTCGCAGGATCGAAAAGAGCGTGCGTGAAGATCAGGGCCTTATCCGGTACGAAGCCTTCTTCATTGTCGCGCGATGCAAGGAATGAAGCGCCGATCTGCCCGATCGTGTTCTCGAGCCACGCCCTCATATAAGTCTCGTTGCCGCTCTTGAAATAGATAGTTTCTTTGTTTTTGTCCTGCTTCTTTTCGCCGGCTTCATAAACGTGGTAGCCCTTAAGTTCCTGCCTCATCTCGCGGAAACTGTACTGGAAATCGTGAAGCATTTCGCTGTCGAGCGGATGGGCCTCATCGTCCTGGTAACCTTTGCCGGATTCCTTAATGGGATTTATGCCGACCTCATACCACAGAAGTCCGATGCCTGTCCTGAAGATGTATAATCCGGCTTCCTTGAGCGATACTCTGAAATCCTGTTTATTCCTGTCTTTTGCGATGACGATAAACTCCAACGGGGATTCCGCCAGTCTCCTGTTGTAGAGGAAGAAACCCATGTTATTGAAGTTGATCTTTTCCTTGGGTTGTCCGTCAAACTCATGGATCAGATGATGGAAAACATCCGTCTCGCCTTCCCGGTACGGAGACGCAGGTTCCCAGCCGGAAGATGCGAGTTTATCTATGGCCGCGTCAAGAGTTTCCTTATAGTCGAAATCCGTCTTAAACTCGATCGGAACGACATATCTGGTCCTGAGCGCGTGTATCCTGTAAGTCTGCATTTGTATCCCCGCCTGTTAAGCTTCAGTACTCTTCTTAGGTCTGTCGGGATTGGATTCCCACGTCAGTAAGTTATCGAGCAGGAGAGGCTTGGCGTAATAGTAGCCCTGGAAGCTTCCGACCTGGAATTCCTGGAGGATATCCCTCATGCCGGCAGTCTCGATTCCTTCGACGCATACCTTGGCGCCGAAAAGCGATGCCAGGCCGGCAAAGTACTTGATAAGTTCTCTTTCGACTTCGTCTTCCTCGATCTTCCTTACGAAGCCCTGGTCGATCTTGATTATGTCGAACGGGAGCTGCTTGACGACACCGACGGATGAGAATCCGGTACCGAAATCGTCGAGTGCTATGAGGATGCCTCTTGCCTTTAAGCTTACCGTGATGTTCTTCAGGAGCTTGATATCAAGGATCCTGCACCTCTCGGTAACTTCGAAGCAGAGGTGGTCAGCCGGATAGTCGAGTTCATCTAAGATCTGGAAAACCATGTCGACGAAATCAGGCTTCTGGAGCTGTGTGTAAGACAGATTAATGCTTATATAGAACTTCGGGTTCTGTTTTAAGACCTGCTTTGCAGCAACGATCGCTTCCCTGATTATCCACTCGCCAAGTTCAGGGAACAGCGGGTCTGATTCAAGAAGCGGAATGAACTGGTCAGGCGGTACCACTCCGTAAGTATCGTTCTTCCAGCGGAGCAATGCCTCGGCCGAGATCAGCTCTTCGGTCTTCGCGTCGACTACAGGCTGATACAGCAGGTAGAATCCCCTGTAACCGTGCATTATGGAAGCTCTTATCTCGTGGAGCTTCTCGACCCTGTGTCTGTTGTTGTCGTTAAGGTCATTTTCGAATGCCACGAGGTCACCCTGATGGAATGACTTCGATTCGGTGTAAGCGTAATTAAGGCACGAGTAGACAGTCTGCGAATCAAAATCGAAGCAGTCTACCTTCATGGCGCCGCAGTTGACTTCAAGCAGGATCCTCTTGTCATCGACCTTGAAATCCTCTCGGAAATAATTGCGGAATCTTATGTACTTTTCGCGAATGTCATCAAGCGAGAGCGTATTTGATATTATCGCGATCTTCGTTCCGTCGATCCTGTAACATGTGCCGCTGTTGCCCGTGGTCTCAAAGACCTTTCTCGCGTAGAGCTGCAGCACGCGGTTGCCGAAGTGATATCCGTAGACTTCGTTTACCTCATGGAACTTGCTGATACCGATAAGAAGGACATATGCCTCTGCCCTGCGCTTGATCCAGCTGTTGAGATCGTCGAAGAAGCCGTACTGGTTCCTCATGCCGGTCAACGTATCGACATGTCCCTGTGAGTCGAGGTTGCGGATGGTTCCTACAAAATAGTCAGGCTCGCCCAAAGAGTTTCTCAGGACTACGCCCTTACAGATACAGACATCGTATTTTCCGTCCGGTCTTCTGACACGGTACTGCATGTCGTGACCGTATGTGTTGCCGGAGAATACTTCATCGATACCCTTGTGGTAAGCCTCGCGGTCATCGGGATGTATGAAGTTCTCCCAGATGTCGCCTGCTCCGTACATGTACTCGGAAGGAAGACCGTACGTATCAACAGCGCTCTTCGACCACTTCGAAAAATCGTACTTCATGTCACAGAGATAGATATACGTTCCTTCCGCAACGACGTCGTAAGATCTGAAGAGTGCATCGAGCAGCCTCTTCCTCTCTTCGGTTATTGTATTTTCGCTGCTGGCCTCTTTTAATGTCCGCGTCTCCCTCAGGTGCTTCATATCCTTAAGACGCGCCTTATCTTCGTACATGCGCTCGTCAGCCCGTTTGAATACTTCCTCGACTGTCGAATCGATGCCTCTCTGGAACTCTGCCATACCGAGAGCAACGACCGCTCCGGAACCGGCCCTGATGTTCTCTTCTATCTGCTTCTTGAATGTGGAGATCAGGTTATCCCTGTCTGCCAGATCCTGGTTCTTCAGTATGACTACGAATTCATCGCCGCCGATCCTGAATACCGGGCAGTGTGAAAAGACGCGGCAGATGTATCTGCAGGCGGTCTTTATGTATTCGTCGCCGGCCTTGTGGCCCTGTGTATCATTGATGAGCTTCAGGTCATTTAAGTCGCAGACGATTATGCCGAAAGGCTCGTTGGTACCTTTGTTGATCTCATCCTGAAGATCCTTCTCGTATTCCTGGAAAGCGGTCTTGTTTCTCGTGCTGGTAAGGCTGTCGCGGCGGGCAGTTTCGTTGGCTCTGGAGAGCGCCAGAAGATGCTCTTTCTCCCTCTTGACGTCCTCTTCCCTGTTTTCGATACAGATGATGAAATGCGTCTTGTCGGATGACCAGCTGACCGTCATGCGGGTGTACTGGGGATCTCCGCCTCCGACCACCATGCGGTAATCTTCAACAAGCTGTCTGCTGGTCTCAAGATGCGTGATGAAATTATCCTTGTTTACGAAGAGCCTTATCCTCTCCATGTCTTCGGGATGGATGATCCTGTATACGTTCTGCTCGGCAACCTTGAAGAAATCCTCTCCTTCTTCCTGGACCTCGAGCTCTCCGTAAAGCTTATGTGTTGCAAATTCCTTGTAGTATTCGGTCTGGACATCAACATAGTAGATCAGGTCGTACTGGGCGGCCAGACTCTCTGCTATCTGCGTGAAGGTAACGCTCTTCTGCTTCGTCTCATTCGATTCGAGCTTTGCCTTAACTTCATCGTCGATATTCTCGATACAGACGATGAGGTGCTTCCCGTCGTTTGCCATGATCTCAGTGTGCCTGATATGCTTGACCACGTCGTTAACGACAAGGCGGTAAGCCAGGGAGAAAGAGTTGCTGTGCTTCAGGTTGTTGAGCATCGCGTCCTTATAGTGGATCTTTATTACCTCTTCCTGGTCTTCGGGATGCACGAATTTACGGATGCTGCGCCTGCTGTCGGCGAAGAAATCCTTGCCTGTTGCAGGCACGTTGAGCTTCTTATAATCGTCGGTAGAGGAAATCTCTGTATAAGTATTCGTCTCGAGATCGATGTAGTAGAGGGTGTCATACTGTCCGGCAAGGCTTTCCGTGATCTGGTTGTAGACTTCCTTCTCACGCGCGACCTGTTCTCCGACTTCTTTGCTGTGGTGTTCTTCATCGATATTGATTACGCCGAGGATGAAGTATTCGGAATCTTCTTCCAAACCGCGGATCACGCGGAGCGAGTGCCAGGTGGGAACGCCGTTTATCATGAGACGGTACTCGATGCTGTGCATGCTTCCCTTCTTCATGGCGGAAAGGAGCTGGTCCTTCTGTATGTCTTCAAGGAATATATGCTGGTCTTCTTCAAAAATGACTTTACGGCAGTCACGTTTGATGTTCTCGAAAAAGTCGTCTCCGCCCTGCTCAAGACTTAAGGAATGGAATTCAGGATTAACAGAATACCAGCAGTATTCATTGGTAACCGCATTAACATAATAAACGCTGGAGTAATCTACTAACAACGATTCTGCTATCTTCTTAAATATCTCGTCCTGTACAGCCATAGTAGCTTCCTCCGGAACTGAGGTCCGTTAACAAGCGTATTTACGCTCACGCGCCGGATCCAAAGTCAGTTTCTGAAAAGTCAGAAATCTTTTACCGCGTTTTAATATTATAATACACGGCACGCCAAATGTCGGCTGTCAGGAGTAAACGTTTTTTTAATTGTTTGAAAAGGAAACAGGTATGGTAGACCCTGCTTCTGCGGTTTTTATACCCGCTTAAGCTTCCCGTCAGAATGCCTTTTTCTTCGAAACAGCCGTGATCGCAGGGTTGTTCAGACCGCTTAAGAAATTCAATACCAGGTAGTTGAATACCTCATGCTTTTCGATGCTGCAGACATGGCCGCACTTCTCGATGAAGTACAGTGATGATGCGCCGAGCTTCTTCTGCGTTCTTCTGACGCTGTTGACGAACATGTAATCCTGCTTGCCTGAGATGAGGAATACCGGAATGTTATATTCCAGGATCGTGCGGATGTATTCCTTGAGCTTGAACTGTGCCTTGAACAGCACGGAAAGCCACTTTCTGAAAGCAGCAGACGTCATCTTGAAAGATTCCCTGATGAAGATGTCCCTGGACTTCTTATGGTTCTTGCAGGGCATCATGATGTTCGCGAAAACGGGATAGAATACTCTCTTAGGAATGACGTACTTAATGCCTTCCAGTAAAGCCAAAAGTGACTTGTAGCCGAAGTTCATGTTAAGGACGAATCCCGCGAGGACGATCGAACTTACCTTTTCCGGGAACTGATATACAAACTCGCTGGCAACAAGAGTTCCCAGTGAAAGGGAGATGATGTGCACCTTATCGATCTGCTCGATCTCCAGGATCTTATTGATCTCAGAAGCTGATCTCGATAAGAGGTGTCCGCCCTTCTCGATATTTGAACCGCCGTGACCTTCAAGGTCGACTGCGAGCACGTTAAACTGCTTAAGGTCTTCAATCTGGTACTTCCATGTGTTTATGCTTCCGCCCAGACCATGGATAAGCAGGACCCACTCCTTTGAATTGTTGTTATATATCTTGTAAAACATTTTATGTCTCCTTATGAACTTTGAACTGTTGTTTCCAAAGCCCGAAGATGCAGTTCTGGTAGAATGCACCTTCTGTTAAGGCCATATTAGACCGTCAGGAGACACTAATATATCTCAGATTGAGGCAAATGTGAGGTATTACTTTGATAGTCAAAGTAATACCTCAGGGGGTGCTTAACCTGCATTATTCCCAGTCTGTATATGCTTCGACGTCGCCATCGTCCTCAAAATATCCTTCGTAATCAGCGTAATCTGCATAGTAATCGTCTTCGTCATCATCGTAGTACCATGCTTCATCCGCATCATAATCACCGTCGACGTAAGGAGAGTTGGGACCGTATCCCATTCCGGGCTGTCCTGCCGGCTCTCCCCACCAGTAAGAAGAAGCATAGCTTGCGCGCTCGGGATAAAGAGAGCTGTCAAAATCGTGATGTCCGTCATCGATCTCTTCATCAGTGCACATGAAATACATGTCGGGGTGATCCTTAAACTCCGTAGCATCGCAGTGATACCATTCGCCGTCGAGCTGTACGAGATTCCAG
Source organism: Ruminococcaceae bacterium AB4001 (assembly GCA_000621765.1). Taxonomy (GTDB): domain Bacteria; phylum Bacillota; class Clostridia; order Saccharofermentanales; family Saccharofermentanaceae; genus Saccharofermentans. The sequence continues at coordinate 253,684 of JHXJ01000001.1, read as the reverse complement.
TAGTGGCCGTTGGTGATAACAGGATATCTTTCGACCATCAGGTTCGGGATGCCTGCGCAGTCGAGGAGCATTTTCGAGCACGCGAAATAAACATAGCAGTCACCGTTCTTTCTCGTAAATCCCCTGATCGCAGCCTCCTCATAAGACAGCGAAGTTGTCAGCGGCATATAGTAAACGTTTGAATGTACCCAGTTGAAGATCTCTCTTGCCGTATCGACATCGTTGTCGCACTTGAGCGACTGATAGATGTTTTCCGCGATGTCGTATACGTCCTTTGATGCACCGTCAGCACTCCTGCCGGTATTCTTCTTGTAGGACTTGTCAGAGCTCTCCCTTTCGGATTCGCTCTTCTTCTCAGGCTCTTCGTTCGAAAAGACGTTGTCGGCAAAATCTCCCAGACCTGCTTCGATGAAAAGGTCCTTTACCGGATCGTCACTGTCCTTAAGATTGGTCAGATAATACCATGTGCCTGAGACTGACACTGAGACAAGTAATAAAGCCGTTGCAATATTGCGAATTGCCTTGCCCTTGGTACTCTTCTTTTTGGTTTGTGCCTTCACTTTCTTAATGGCAGGCTTTCTAACCTTTCTTACCGTTCTTGCCGGCGCGGGCCTGCTCTCATTCATCTGAGTGAAGTCCGTATAAGTGAAGTCAGTATAGCTGCTTTCTTCACTGCTGTTGTTTTCAAGATACCATCCTTTAATACCCATATCCAAATCCTCTTTTTCTCTGCCGGGCCTCCACTGATCGCCCGTCGTTTTCTTTCGTATCCATATAAAGGTTATGTCCACGGGTTTTCAAATAGTCGTCATTTCAGCATCAAAACGACAACAATATTGAGAGAAAAAATCGGCACGGGATGGTAAAATCAATTTAACATTTTATGGAAAAGGGGAAAAAAAATATGCCGATGTACGCAAGTTCACACAGGAACACCAACTCAGAAATAAGAGGAGTATCCTCCGAGAGCCGCAATGCGGAGAAGGTCAACGAGACCAACAGAACCGTCAATGACATAAGGAGCGAAGTCTTAAAGCTCAAAATCATGGTTCAGGCCATGATGGAACTCATGGTTGAACAGGGTGTCGACCCGTCTCTTATCAATGCCAAGATCGATGAGGTAGTCGCAAGACCTAAGACTTTCGAGCAGCCCGAAAAAGACATCATGCCCTGCCCTAAGTGCGGCCGTCCCGTCCTGGACAACGGCGTCGCACCCCTCATCGGAACATGCCTTTACTGCGGAACAATGGTCAAGTTCCAGCCTCACTTCAGCGTCGGCGGAGAAGAAGAAGGTGCGGGATCCGAAGAACCGTCTGATGCTTCTGCGTTTTCAGATCCTTCTGCCCCCTCTGAGCAGGACAATCTCGGCTTCGATAATTTCGGCTTCGGTAATAACGATAACTTCTGATAAAAGGTCTTTGTTGCTGCAAGTGCAGCTGAATATGCATCCCTAACGGTGCGTTTTTCGCCGGTTGGGATGCATATAAATTTTTTTGCATCCTGATCTGTTGTTTTAAAAAAATTGGGATGCATTTTTAAAATCATGCATCCCAACAGGGATTTTTTCTGATTAAAGGGATGCATTGATGTGCACGAAAAGAGTCTTCAGGCAGGAACTTGTCCCAAGGCACCCTCTTCAAAACCTGATCTTATCCGGCAGCGAGTTCTTCCAGGTAGTTGTTAAGAACTGCTTTTGGCATGGCTCCCGTTACTCTTTCTACGACTTTGCCGTCCCTGATAAATACGAAACTCGGGATGCTCTGAATTCCGAACCTCATGGCCAGTGAAGCCTGCTCATCGACGTTGACTTTGCCGATCTTTACCCTGTTCTCATAGTCTTTGGCGAACTGTTCAACGACGGGTGACATCATGCGGCAGGGTCCGCACCAGTCAGCAAAGAAATCGATCATTACCGGTATGTCGCTTCTCATAACCTCTTCATCAAAGGTGTTCTCGTTAAATCTGTATTCCATATTGTTACCTCCTGTTTCGTGGATGTGTTCTTGATACTTCAAGTATATCTGGTATAATTTCCGTATCAAGTACGCAGATTATATTGACCTGGTACGGAAAACCTTACCTGTGATCTGTAAGACACCTGTGCTCTGTAAGAAACAGGTAATCCATAAGAAACCGGTATTCTGTAAGAACATAAGAAAGAGGAAACCATGAATAAAGAACCGCTTTGTGAAGATATAGCCGGCAAGGGATGCGGCCTGAAACGCGTCCTGGATCTTATCGGCGGCAAGTGGAAGATCCTTATCCTCTGCCTGATCGATAAGAAGGAAGTAGTGCGGTACGGCGAGCTTAGAAGAGAGATCTTCGGCATCACCAACACCATGCTTGCCACGTCGCTCAAGGAGATGGAAGCGGACGGCATGGTCTTAAGGACGCAGTACGATGAGATGCCCGTACGAGTCGAATACAGGCTTACCGAGAAAGCGAAAAGCATCATCCCCATCCTTCTGGAATTAAAGAAATGGGGAGAAGAGAATATCTGACGTTTAATATAGCTGTTATTTCTGATCCTGTCTCGCGCTCCCGCAGTTCGGGCAGAATCTCCCCGAAAATATCTGTCCGCACAGGCAGAGGCTTTCACCTTCCTTTAAGACAGGAGCGTCTCCTGAATCTTCGCGGAAGAGGATCAGTTCTGCCTTTTTGCCGTCAGAGATATCCTCAAGCTTCAGGTGGATCTTATCTTCCTGATCGTGCCATAAACCGTCAATGTTAAAGAGGATCTGCTCACCGTCTTTGAGTGCCTTTTCTTTTAAACGGATCATAATGTCTTCACCGATGTGAAAGACCGCAGACTCCATCATGCCCATCATCATGGGCGAAGGCAGCTGCTCTCTGAACCAGTCAGCAGGACTGACCTGGTAAACTCCATAACTGCCGGAAAGGCCTGCTCCTCTGCAGTTTACGGTAATGCCCTGGTTTTCCGTGAGCACGATCTCACATGTGCCTTCTGCATTTTTCCACGTTCCTGCAAGCTTTCTAAAGCACCTGTAATCGGGATTCTGTTCCTGCATCGGGTTCTCCTCGTCTCCAATTTAGCATCTGACAATTATTGTAATATTTTTTTCCGTGCCATGCTTGGAACATGCAAAAAGGCTGTCCCTGATAGTGTTTGATACTATTGGGACAGCCTCCGAAAATCACGTCAGCTTAATTCCGGGTTTTCGAAAAAGCGGACTTATCAGTAATACTCCTTAACAGAAGGGCCTGCGAACAGTTTCTCGAAATTCTGGTCTGCCCATGAGCCTTCCTTAACTCTGACGGTATAGGATTCCTTCTGGATAAATGCAGCTGTGTCCCACTTCTCCAATTCCATCTCCTCAGGAACTGTGAGTACCTTGAGTCCGATATCAGCGAAAGCCAGATCCCCAACGACTTTCAGATTCTTAGGCAGTGTGAGCTCTTCCAGAGTCTTGCATCCGTAAAAAGCTTTACGGCCTACCTCTGTGATTGAATCAGGAAGGTTGATATACCTTAATGACTTGCAATCCCTGAACGCCAGAGTCTCGATCTCCGTAACGTCGCCTAAAATGGTGACTGTCTCAAGCGAATAATCGAGTGAAAAGCATGTTGTCGGGATCCTTGTGACACCCTTCGGGATCGTGATCTCCTTAAGCGCCGGGCAGCATGAGATGTAGCACATCTTGGTCATGTTCGCCGGCAGCTCAACTGTTTCCAATGTTTCGTTTTCGCATAAAAAAGCCCAGAGCTCGATGTCGTCATCGCTCTCGAAATAAACGTGCTTTACGACTCCGCCACGGAGATCACCTGAGATCTCATAGCCTGCAGGAAGGGTAATGGTCTCTTTCGTTTTGCCGATATCCGACAGTCCGACGATCACCGTACCCCTGTTTTCCAGCTTGAAATTCTCAATATCACTGCCGTCATCGTCCTTGTCCTGCACAACGGCAGAATCCCTTCCAGAATCCCCTCCTGAATCTCTTCCGGAATCCCTGCGTGAGTCCTTCTTATTGCATGCGCATGCGCCCATGATTACAGCACCTGCAAGTACAACACAAATTAACTTCTTCATTTCCCTATGCTCCTTCGTTTTAATATATTGCCAGCGATGCGTTTCATCCGCATCTACTTACTTAACAACTGAGCGATGCGAATTATTCGGTGGTCAGAGAAAAAATTTTCCGGGGAATAAATTACCACTTGAAAAAAGCAGTTCAAAGAAAAAAGGCTACCCCGAAGGACAGCCTGTTTTCGATTAATCTTTTAGATCAGGATCTCTGAGAAACGGATGTAATAATATGTTACGCCGTTATATTCGCGGGTCTGAATTCCGACTACGTATTTCTCGTGCTTGTCGACAGTGACCATGTATCCGTCTTCATACTGTCCTTTGTTATCCCAATAATCAACGGTCGCTCCGTCCACAGCGTAGTGATCTCTGTAAGCATCCATTATTGCCTGCGCCCTCTCACGGTCATAGACCGCGAACTCCATGGCAAACGTATAGTTGTTTTTTGATTTGCTTGCAGTGGCGAACATTTCTATGATATGGTCTACTCCTCCATCAGAGTTCATGCTGTATCTGATCGCAATACTGTTGCCGTTAGTATAATGATAGTCGTACGGCTCGACCTGGATATACTGCTCGAAAGCCTCCTTATTGTCAGGCGTGACTGAGTGCACACAATCGTGGTTATATACATAAATGTCAACGATCTCCTCAGGCGACAAATCGTTAATAAGGTAGTATTTCGACTCGTTAGCATCATCAGCTTCCGTGGTTGCTGCTGCGCTGTCAGACGGCGCCTTTGTACTCTGTGTTGCTTCTGTTCCTGATCCGGATTCTTTCTCTGTCTCTATAACTGTTGTTTCGACCGGCTCCGGCTTTGATTCCGGCTTATTGATCACCGTGAGAACAACTCCAACTGTAGCGCCTACAGCAACTGCTGATGCTACACCTCCAACTACAAATTTATTAATCATCCCTGTTCCTTTCTTTGCCGCAGATGCAGCAACTTTAGTTCCGGCTCCTGAAGCCTTAACAGATGCGGACAGGCTGACCAGCTTTGCAGGCATGGGCTTAAATGCCACCTGCTCGGCTTCTTTTATAAAGAGTTTGCTTAAGAATGGAATTGCCATCGCAAACAACTTCGTATTGTTTTCTTTTTCATATTTCTCGACCTCCTTCTTGATCTTGTTTCTGGCAAAATTCAGGCGGCGCAGAACAGACCCCTGCGGGATCTTCAGTGCCTCGGCGATCTCTTTCGTGCTCATCTCGTCAAAGTAGAACAGGATCAGCGTTCTTCTGATATCATCGGACAAAGCCTTTTCGATGATATCCATGACGATCTTACGCATCGCTTCTGATTCGACGATAGTGTCCGGGAGGAAGTCTTCCGGCACTGCCTCTACACTGTCAAAGAACTCGTCGTCCTCATTGTCTGTTCTCGCGAGCTTAATGCGATTAAGACACTTGTTGGCAGCGATCTTCTTGAGGAGTGGCACGGCCTTCAACGTATCCGTCATGTCCGGATACGATTCCATAAAAGCTATGAACGTGTCCTGTACAACGTCTTCCGCGTCCGCCTCATTCTTGAGGAGCGCCATCGCTGTCCAGTAGACCGGCTTGTACGCCTCGTTATAGATCTGCTCGAGTTCCTTTTCGGTCACCTTTTTTGCCTCCTTTCCATCCGCATCTACTTACTTAACAACTGAGCGGTGCGGATTATTCGGTGGTCTGAGAAAATTTTCTCCGGGAAATATAATACCATTCGAAAACGGGTTTCGGTGCAACGGGTTCTGAGCCGCGCAGTCTCATCAGGCAGCCGGGCTTTTAACCCGCTGCCAGATCCATGTCGAGCCACATTGCAGGACGTATGGCGCGTCTGCTGTTTTCATATTCTTGCGCGATGATCTCGCCGGTCTGGTCGACGTAAACCCTGTTGGTGTATTCGCCGTTACTTGCCAGCACAAAGTCTCTGAGAAAATACGAATCAATGTTGCTTCTTCTGCTGCCGGTCACGCGATCCTGTTTGTTGGGGAGATAGGTTTCCACTTCTTCCACGCTGAGCAGAAAGATATATCCGTTCTCCGTCTCACAGATCATGGCTCTCTCTTTGTCGCTGAACAGATAGGAATAGTATTCGTTATTCAGGTAGTCCGGAATATCGTAGGGATATTCAGTCTGTTTAAAGCCAGGTGAGCCTATGATACATTCATTGCTGACAATAAAGATCTTCGAACCCTCAACTGCCAGCACTCTCCATTCGTTGCACACCATGTTATCTCCGAAGACCAGAATGTCGCCGACCTGAACATCATGGGATTGCAGGTCTCGATAAGATTTCGCCCGTAATAATGCAGGAATGAATATCTGTTGCGACAGGATATACAAAGCGATTGCAACAGGAATTATGACCGCAGCCGAGATAAAGAAAATCCTTCTCCTCCGGGCAGCCTTCTTCTCGGAACTGATCAGTTCCAGACGGACCTTCTCGCGCTGTTCCTCTGTGTAGTCGTTCATAAGAGCCTCCGTTACCGGTCAGGGCTTCACAACTCGAAAACTATTATTCCCCACTGTTTTCTGATAACTATAATTATACCAAACATAAAAGGAGACCGCCTGTTCCGGCAATTGGCATAAGGCTTAGCGCTGCCGCCATGTTACAATAAACATGTATTTCCTGACGGGGGCGGACACTATGCAACAGATAATTGATTCCATAACGGCAGTACTCAACAAGATCGATGACTTCATGTATTACCCGCTCCTGCTGATCGTACTCTGCGCCGCTGCGCTTTACTTCACATTCAGAACGAAGTTCGTTCAGGCCAGACACTTCAAAGAATCAATAAGGATAATAATGGATAAGCCGGCAGATGCAACGGGCCTTTCTTCTTTTCAGGCCCTGATGGTATCTACCGCATCACGTGTCGGCACGGGAAATATCATCGGCGTATCCACAGCGCTCTGCCTGGGTGGTCCCGGCGCAGTTTTCTGGATGGCGATAATGGCATTCCTTGGCGCTTCTTCAGCATTTGTTGAAAGTACGCTCGCGCAGATCTACAAGAAAAAGAATCACAAGACCGGCGACTGCTTCGGCGGCCCGGCTTACTACATCGAGACCGCGCTGAAGAACAAATTCCTTGCCGGCGCGTTCGTCGTTTTCCTCATAGCCACTTACGCTGTCGGCTTCAATCTTCTCTGCTCATACAACCTTCAGTCTTCTTTCGAGATCTACGGTTTCTACAATGAGAAGATCACGCCCTGGATCATCGGCGGCGTACTCGCCGTTCTCGTTGCCGTATGCCTTTTAGGCGGCGGTAAGAGGATCGTTTCAGTCACCGAAAAACTGGTGCCTGTAATGGGCGTTATCTACGTACTCGCATCCCTCATCGTACTCGTCGTACACATCAATCTCCTGCCTTCGGTCATCGTCATGATCTTCAAGGATGCCTTTAACTTCAAGGCGATCTTCGGCGGTCTTGGAGGCTCATGCCTGATATACGGCATCAAGAGAGGTCTCTATTCCAATGAGGCCGGAGTCGGCTCCGCACCTAACGCTTCCGCTGCCGCAAACGTATCCCACCCGGTCAAGCAAGGCCTCGTGCAGATGCTCTCTGTCTACATCGACACGCTCCTTCTCTGCACCGCCACTGCCTTTATGTGCCTCTGCTCAGGCATCGTACCCAACGCTGACATCAGCGGAGCGCCCTATGTCCAGAATGCGCTCTCCACTGTCTTTGGCGGCTTCGGTCCGATATTCATCACGATATCTCTTGCACTCTTCGCGTTCACGACGCTCATAGGAAATCTCTTCTACGTTGACAACGGCCTCGCCTACCTCAACGGCAAGAAGATGCCCGGCAAGAAATTCATGACCGGTTTCCATCTCATCTGCGTAGTAGTCGTCTTTATCGGCGCAGTCACACCCATGGATGCAGCCTGGGCCCTTGCCGACATCACAATGGGCGGCATGACCCTGATCAACCTGCCGGCATGCGTCGTCCTGGGCAACACAGTCATTCACGCTCTCAAGGATTACGAACGCCAAAAGAAAGCCGGCGTCGAACCGGAGTTCAAAGCTAAAGATATCGGACTGGATGTAAGTAAACTGGATTTCTGGAAGTGATTTCAATTACAGAGAAACAGTGAAATTATCCTGCCCAAATATTTAGGCTTAAAGCACTTCTTCCAGTTTAATGTATTCAGTAAATAGATTCTATTCGTTACTGGAATATGTGTATTCGTTTGAGGTAGTGTGAAACATATAGTGCAGACTGAACGCGCAACAATCGTTAAACTGAAATGATATAATTATATTTATCCGTTCAGCTAACAACGTGTGCTTAGAGAGCTGCGCGAGAAGTAAGTGGTAACATTGTTAAAGTGTATGCGGCTGAACCCATATCAGCAGGAGAATTATTCAAATATCTTAAATTATGGTTTTATCAATGAGGTTTCAGTTGTTCCTGACAGTAATATTGCCGGACAGTTTATGACTATCCGTTCGGTAGAAAAGAAAACTGTATTTGCAGCAAGGAGACAATTTTGGAAGAAATAAGGAGTTACATATTAAAGTGAGAAGATGTGCGATATTGAAGATTATTACAGATGAAATCAAAGAATCTGTATTAATAAAGTGGATAATTAAACAGCGTCTTTTTTTGTTATTATCTGTTTGTATCTCTGTTTTTCTTACTATTCTTTCATATCCGGGAATTCTATACAGCGACTCCTATGGAAGAATAACATTTGCAGACAGCCTGGGAAGGTCAATACATGCTTTTTTTTCCGGGAATGCGGAATTAACAGAGATGTGTTCGTGGTTAACTATTACTCCTTCTTTCTTTATTCTATTGTCTAAAGAAATTGTCGGCAGTATAGTTCTTTATACTTTTATTCAGTGCCTTTCTTTATGGTTTTTTTCTTTTGTATTTTTGGATCAGTTGAATGAGAATAATCATCCTGTTTGGAATGTTATTTGTCTTGTTCTATCCCCCGTTATGTGGGCTTATGGTGTGTATTATGAAGCTGGTGTAGGCTGTGTTACCGCCATGCTAATAATGATTCTATTGATTTGGAAATGGAATAAGATTCAAACCAGATTTGATAAGATTATTTCTGTATTGGTTTTGACACTTGCATCATTTGTATGTTTTGGATACAGGGCAAATGCTTTTTCGATTCTGCCTATATTGTTTTTAATTATTTGGGTTAAAGAGAAAAAATCCTATTCTCGTATAGTTTTATCAGGCTCGATACTTATGGGCTTTATTGTTTCTTTCATCAGCCCGGCTATTCTGAACATTCATCCAATGTCTTCATATTCGGCAGGATATGCTTGGGAAATAGTTTCAATGGTTCAATCCATGGATTCAAATAAAAAATCGGAATATATCACCTATTTGGATGATTTATATGGCGAGGGAGCAACAGCAGCTGCAGTACAGCTCAGCACTTTTAATGAACAGAAATCGACCATTAATCCTATGTTTGATTCGCCTATAAATTCTTATGCTCTTTCTGCTTCGGGTAATTCGGCAGAATTAATTAGCCGCTATATTAAGCTTGCTGTTGATGAACCTTCTGTATTTATAAAAGTGAAATGGGAATTAGTTTCTCATACATTAGGAATTAACAAGCCGATTAATTTGTTTGAATTTGATTACGATAGATGGAATGTTATGAATGAATATGGATTCAATGATTCATGGCAAAGGAAGACGTTTATATGTTATTTTCTTGGTTTTATGGAGTTCATGGAAATATTCAGAAGGCCTTGGATATTGTATTTAACATGTCTGATCCTGATTCTGGTTTGGCGGTTTAGGTTCAAAGGGAAAAAATCCGAAATGAACTTGTATGAAGCATCTTATGGCGTTTCGATATTCTATTATGGAATCTATTTATTGAATACTCAGTCTTTTGAATTCCGGTATTTTTTCCCTTCGTGGTTACTGTTGATTGGAATTACCGTAGGGTTGATATCTCAGATGTTATTTGAAAACAAGAAAACAAGATATGCCACTTTTAGTGTCTTTGCGGCTTTATCAATATTGTCATTTGCTGGAGGATATAAGGATTATACAAAGGCAGGTGACGAGCTCCTTCTGAATGTCAAAGCGGAAGGAACTCTCATATATGAAGATAAGGGAAGGACGGTTTTTTACCACGATAATAAGCTCTACTTTATTACAAACAGGTATTCTGATAATACATATGAATATTTTCTGAACATTTATCCAATTGAGGGCGAGATGATATCCAATGATTTTGAGTTCAAAAGTGTTGCCTCTCCGACTTCATTTTCCAAAGAACGCATTTCAGAAATAACTATTCCTATACAACAATATTCAAAAATGGAATTTGGTCAGCATTATTGTGATACAAATCTCTGGGAGTGTTCATTTGCTTTAGAGGATGTTCTAAATTACCCTTCTCAAATAGAACCTGTACATTTAACAGATGATCAATGGGATAATGGACATAGCCGCACGAAGGATGTTCTTCTCATAGATAACAATAAAATCGAGTACTATTTGCTAATTGGGAAATACTTAATATCTCCAAGTGGAACCAGATATTTAGTTACTGATGTAAAACAAGTGGATGGTTATTCTATAATTTTCACTGATAATCACTTTGATGATTATTCAGTTAATTCGTATGAAGTAGCAGAGTGATAAGATTATCAGTTTCAAACATTGGCCGGGGAAAACAAGAAGATTACCGCCAGGTTTTTTCCTTGCACTCTCCCATTTCAGTAATGAGGTCGGCTCCGCACCTAACGCTTCCGCTGCCGCAAACGTATCCTTCCTCGGTAAAGCAGGGTCTCGTGCATACGGAATAACTTGTCCGTTAATTTATTGCTCAAAGCACTTCTCTGATCTCTTCAAGGATCTCTGCTTCCGTATTTGATTCCACAAAAGCGGATATCTCATCCATCAGGCTGTCAGCCATAGCATTGTGCGGCACGATAGAGGCCACACCTATTACTATGATCTGGTGCGTATCCTGCTCATCGATCTCGGCTGCAGACACGTGAAACTTGTTTTGTAACTTTGTTACAAGACTCTTTACGATCATGCGCTTCTCTTTAAGGCTGTGCACCCACGGGGCGTGAAGCCGGAATGTCATTGTTGCGATTTTCATAGATTAATTTCGTCTAAAGACTGTTTATAGTTTTATCGTCTTCACTCTAATCATTAATTGAGTCTATCATATCAAACATATCCAGTTGAGAATAACTCACACCACCACAAATGAATACGCACACTCCAATAGCGAACAGAGTCTGTCTACTGAACACATAAGCCTGGAGTTTGCGACTACAGCTGCACATGTAGTAGAGTGAATATGTCCGTAGAGTTTCTTATCAAGATCCACCCTAATCGGATACTTAGATTCAATTGTGCTCTCTCTTGAAGTAGCCTCATCAATCTGGCATTTAAAACCATTCTTCTCAAGAAATACTACAAACTCTGTTCTGGCTTTATTGCCTCTCGGCCTTACAAAGTAAACACCTCCGGGAATATTATTTTCAGTGGACCATATGCGTTTGCTAAAATCAGGTGCTCCATTGGGTACTACAGGACCATAACACTGGGGAATCCTTACCGAAGGCCAGCCGAGACCACTTCTATTGATCTTAAGTTCTCCATAGTAAAACTCGTTACCATCTTCATCGTAACAATAACCGAAGACCGGATAATTGGGACCATACCCTTTATTACTTCTGTATGTACCCTCAAATCTAATGTTCCCGTTCTGGTAGTATTCTCTTCCATAAACAAGTCCTTTGGCATCGAATACACCTTCCTGGCACTTGTTGCCATTCTCATAGTAGGATGTACCGGATCCGAACGGCTTACCGTCTCTAGTAAATCCTTCATACATAAGCTTCTTACTCTTTGAACGAATCTTCTTCCATTTCTCTTCCATTAATCTTCCCTCCGTATTAGGTTACAAAAGCCCGTCGCGAACGACAGGCTTTATTTATTCATTGGATTCCATCGTTCAAGCTTTAGCACCTTACCAAATAGCAGGTTGCTGTGCGGTCAACGAGCTTGTCTCTCGCGCACTCTCTATGGTTGTTATCGTTATGGATTACTTCTTCTTTTTATCTTTCTTCTCCGGCTTTACTACAGCTATGATTCCATCAGGAAGAACATAAAGTATCTCAGCCTTAGCCTTATCATCAATCTTATCGTAGAGTCTGCCTGCACTATAGCAATCACCTATTACGGTCTTAACGCTGTTTGCAACATATCCGATAGTTCCAATCGGCTTAAGCTCAACTCTTATTGCTTCCTTGTCGTATTCATTATCAGGCTCTTTAAAGAGCTTTACCGTCATACCCTTCTCAAGGAATTTACTTCCATGTCGGAACTGGGCTCCTGTTATTGTTATATACATATCAGCCATGGCTCTTTACTCCTCAATAATCTGCATCCTCTATTCCGTCGATCTCGTCGTATTCTTCTTCAAGCCACTCTTCACGACGTCTCTTCTCACGTTCCGCTTCCTTATCAGACGATCCGGAACCAAACAGCAATGAAAGTAATAAACACATACTCTGAACCTCCGTAAATCGACTTATTCTCCTCTACCTGGCATAAGTATATACGGTGGGAAGTTCCAATAAATGGACTATTTCTTACGCGCCTCCACGGTTGAATGTAAAACTAAAGTTAGTTTTTTCATCAACGCACCTTCGCCATATTATGCTGATACTAATTCAATTGTTTTTGTATCAACTCATGAGAAATTCAAACGGGAAGTTTAAAGTCAAAGTAAATATCTTCTGGTGCCTCCTGTTCCAAGACTATATTGAACAGATGCGCACCATTCGACTTCTTAGAGCCCTCGATATACTTCATTTTTCCTGTTCCAATGTAGGTAAATGGAAGTTGAATTCCATCTTCTGAATCAACCTTCCTTACAAACAATTTCATTTCTTTGGAGTTCTTAAGTGCAGATAACTCTTTATCACTTATATGAGCAACTGTCTCCCACTGAAAAGTATTGCGATCTATATAACCATCAACATACTTAAGTTCTTCCTTCGTGCCTTTAGCTTTATGTATAGTTACATACGCATAAGCAATTCCATCATATATGTTTGTGCCAAGCTGTATATCATCAGGATCTTTTTCCAAAAGCTGTTTAATCTGATACTTCTTAAACTTTGCCCAGAGCTTAAACAGGTGACTGCCAGAGCCTCCAACTTCATAAAACTCAACATCATATCTGCCAATTCCATAATCAATTAAGTCTCTTATATATTCTTCAAACTCTGGTGAATTATTTATATCTTTTAGTCTTACAGTCTGATCAGCAACTTCAACAAAACCCTTCTTGCACATATATTTCAAAGCATGCTGCAAAACATCTTGTGAATAGTTTTCAATGTTTTCTTCACAGTATTTTGTTAACCTGTCCATTGAACACTTTCCAACATTATCAAGCAAGCATCTTAATATTATTAATTCATCCGGTCTGACAACAGGAAGCATATCTGAAATGTAATCAACAAAGTCTTCTTGGCGTTTGTCAAATGAAGGAACTCCTGACTCATTAATCGATTTCAAAAAGGAATAGTAAGATTTGCACTTTGTTCCGTTAATCCTTGACTGCAAGAACTTTAAAAGATCCGGTGCATAGTCGTTATTCAAATAATCAACATGTCTAGGATAATCAACTGAACCTATATATTTCTTAAAGTTATAGTAATCCTGTTCAAGATATTTCTTTGTATTGAAATTTACCTCATCAATAAATGCAAGGATTTCCTTCTTACTTAGATCATCAATATGTATTTCTACGCCATAATCTATTAATCCGACTGTCTTGAAGTCGTCTATCACTAGTTCCTTAAGCAATTTCTTCTCAACAACAAAATTTTCTGAAAGACCGCCGAGTGCAAATGCAATCTGAACACTTCTTTTATAATCATTCCCAATAAAATCAAGAACAGTAACAAAGTCTTTGTTTTCATATTTACGAAGTCCACGTCCAAGTTGCTGGATGAAAATCGTCTGTGAATCAGTCGGTCTAAGGAAAAGGACCATGTTAACACCAGGAATGTCTACACCTTCGTTAAGAATATCAACGGTAAACAATATCTCGAGATCAGAATCCTCATCTTGAAGTTCCTTATAAGCGCGCATTCTCTCGCCTACAGAATTCTTGCCTGTCAGATACTGCGTATTGTAATACTCACTCATTGCCTGAGACATTCTGATTGCATGTGAAATATCGCGACAGAAAGCTAACGCCTTTAACTTTTTACCGCCAGGAAGTCTGTGTTTCTCAATCATGTTATAGATAAAATCGCAGTGCTTCTCATCAGAAAACTGCTCAACAAACCGATGATCTTTAACAAATTTATCTGCATATTCGATCATCTCATCCCTGATTCCGTAATACTTAAAAGGAACAACCAGACCATTAACAATAGCATCACGCAATCTCAGTTCATAAGGCACATTCTTATCAAAGAGACTAAAGACATCTTCTCCGTCCATTCTCTCCGGTGTAGCGGTAATACCTAAACAGAACTGAGGTTCAAAGTACTCCAATATCTTCTTATACGTTTCAGCTGTTGCATGGTGACACTCGTCGATGACTATATAATCGAAGTGATGCTTATCAAACAACTCCAAGGAGTTTGCCATTGTTATATTCGTTGAAAACAAGAAATCAGCATCGGTTTCTTTATAGTCTTTGTTATAGATACCATATGTCTTGCTGCTTCCAAACACTTTCTCAAAAGTCTCATAAGACTTCATCAAAATCGAGCCTTCCTGAACAACATAAAGAAGTTTATCCGGATTGAAGTTTAATGCATCGAAAGCCGCCAGATACGTCTTTCCGCTTCCTGCTGCTGCACAAACCAAAGCCTTATTGCTGCCAATTGCTCTAATCCTGTTAAGTTCTTTTAAAGCAGTCCTCTGCATGTAATTTGGCTTATTGTTTGCATTGGCAACATCGTAATCCATATCCCATCTTTCGACAGAATAATAGAGTTTAGTACGGTATTCAGAAATAAGTTCTTTGGTTAGTGGAAGTGTTTTATTCCAAAGATAGCTGAATTCATTCAACGCCGACTCATAGATGTTGTCATCAATAATAGACACATCCCACTCAACGTTTTTAAGTAGCGCATATATTGTTATATTCGAAGAACCAACTAACAGTTCGTTGTGATCGTGGAACTTAAATAAATATCCCTTTGAATGGAATCCACACTTATTTCCACTATTATCAACAAAACACTCTTTGTCTAGGTGACATTCAAATTGATTAGGATACTTGATCGAGAGATTATAGAAATACTCTAATGACTCAATATCAGTAAAGTTTTGATAAGTAGTAGTTATTAGCTTGCCTTTAGCACCACGCGCCATTGCAGCATCGATATTAGGTATAATGAGTTTCAACCCGGCTTTTTTGATGAAGCTTACAGAAAAAGCAAAACTTAGGCATTCATCGATGTTACGCTTAAGCTTATCTATAAATCTTGTCTCGCTATAATTTGTATAAAACTCGTTCATATCGATCTATTACTGCCTCAATACATCTAAACCTGTCAATCCTAGTGTCATTATTGCTTCTCTATTATAACGTTAGTCTCGGGTACCATAGAATTACTCAAAAATGCTTTTACACCTTGCTCAATTTCTAAGTTATTATCTTAATCTTACATCAACCTTTTATACACATCCAACAGGCTCTCCATCTGGTATTTAAGGAGCCAGGCGGCGTTGCTGTATTGGACTTCTGCTTTGAGGACTTCTATTAGTTTGGGGTAGTATTCTTCGGTTTCCTTGATCATGCGGTAGATGCGTTCTCTGGATAGGCCGCCGGACATGGTCGTGATATTGTTTGTGCGGTCGATGCACTTTATAAGGGCTGCTTTGGGGTTTGTTGCGATCTGGTCGTAGTATTCTTTTAAGATCTCACTTCTGTTTTCAGGAGTAGTCTTTTTACATGTGAGAAGGCGCACCAGCTCTTTGGTCTCATCGTTTACGGGAAGCTCTTCATAAGTAACGCCGCAGTCTTCCACGACATCGTGTAAAAGACATGCGGCGATTATTGCATCATCAGTTATATTCATTGAAAGAGCATGACAGGCCAGGTTTAAGGGGTGATAGATATAAGGGATTGCCGAGCGCTTGCGCATCTGGCCTTTGTGGGCCTCTGTAGCGAAGTTGACTGCCTTAAGGGTATTTTTGAGACCTAAGTTCTTAGCAGTGGTCTTCACATAAGTCTTCATGTGTTCCCAATTATAAATGGCATCCTTGGTCTTGAAGACACCTTGCTTTTCTTCTACGAAAGCAGACACTGACACATCAAACAATTCTGCAAGCTTCATGAGCTTCTCAATATCAGGCTTATATTCGTCCCTCTCCCAGGAAGACACAGCCTGAAAAGTAATGCCCAGTTTATCCGCAACCTGCTCTTGCGTGAAACCCCGTTCTTCTCTTAAGGATCTGATATTGCTGCCTATACTCATAAGTGCCCCTCCTGCTGTGCCATAAACTTTTGGGCCTCTTCTTCAGTGATCTCTTCTATCTCATCCATTATACTCAAGCTGCCGAATCCGAAAGGCGAATCATCACCCGGATCGTATCCCATGAGGTGATCTCTAATAACGTTTCTCTCATCTTCTACCCACGCTCCGTTAACAAAGAGGTAACTGCCTTGATCTGTAACCTTACCAAGCCTTCTTTCACGTATCAGGTAGTATCTTATATCTGCCATGTTCCGCACCTCCCTTCACCTATAGGATAGAGGTCCGGACACTATAATTTTAGCGAGCGGGAGTTGAAGATTCAATGAGAAATTCAAGTGTGGCTTGAGTAGGCTTTAAGATCGTTCAGTTGCTCAACTGAGCATCTGTTATAATATCCCCGTCAATTCACTACTAACGGAGTTATTATATACATGATCAAGGTTCTTTTCGTCTGCCACGGCAGGATAGATGTCAGCGTAGATAAACTTTGTAATAGCACGATAATCCACGATACGGTTTGAGTTTTACTACTAATGACGCCCGATATGATTGACCGCGGTCCCGGAGAATACTATGGGATCGTTTATATCTTTTTAGACTTCTTGGATTGTTAACTTCAGGATTAATTATTCTTCATGATATTGATATAGCCATTTTTTGTTTTGTATGGGGGTAAGAACTCACAGTCTGACCCAATTATGTCAACCCGGACACCATTGCCACAACAAGATCCCGCGGCGCTACTCCAGATCACCTTTCTCACGATCGAGCCTGCTTTTCAGCCACTCATATATCTCACCATATCGTCTGTGTTTCAGATTAGGAAAGGCTTTCAAGATCCTTCCACGTCCGTAGAAGGCATGAAGCGTCATATCTTTGCGCAGTGCCTCCAGCTTAATCTCAAGTTCAGCCCGGCGCTCTTCCACCTTCTCCTTACTCTCATCGAACTTGCTGACTGTCCTGATGGTACCGCTTGCAATCACCTCGCTCATTCCGTCGCTCACCTTGAGGATAGCATTTCGCAGGTCGGACATCTGCTCTAGCTGCTTATTGAATTTCAGCACAGACAGCGTCGTCAGGATTATATCGATCACAAAAACAATATATAGTACAGCCAGTATAATGTACCCAGCCACCGGAGGGATCTTCGCCACCAGTCCTGCCACCACAGGCTGCACCACCCTCAGCACGAAAGCGATCGCCAGCCCCCAAACAATACTGAACGACAAGCAAATATACCCGTTCAAGTTGAATTTCTCATTGCTGTAATCCCACCACCTGGCATGAAAAAGCTTATCCAGCATGAATCCCGCGACAAGCTCGGCAAGCGTGGCGAGCACTATCCCCACAGCGAAAAGGACCAGCGGATTACTCGTCTCGATATTCTGTCTGGCCAGCCCCTGCATAACGACCAGTACCAGAGACACTCCCACTCCATAGACAGGACAAATAGGGCCGTTAAGGAATCCCCTGTTAACGACTTTTCCCATTGTGACAGCATGATAAGCAACCTCTATCACCCAGCCTGCAAATGAGTAGATCATGAAATAGAACAGCATTGACCTAAAGTCCATAGATCAGTCCTCCCGAAGTTTATTATACAACTGAATTTGATGGAGGTTTTGTATGGGCCCATTAATGGCGTGATGCCGTTATCTAAACCTGCTATACTGAAATCACTATAAAGAGTGCGTGAGAGACAAGCTCGATGATCGTACAGCAACCTGCTGAAGAAGCAAGGTGCTAAAGCTTGAACGATGGTAAACATTACCTCTTAATGATCCTGTCGTTTAAGCCGCCAGGATCATTATATTATTAGCCATTACGATTGAGTCTTAGTAAATTATATTCCTGAATTTTCATTTAACTGTACGATATAAGATTTATTGCATCTACTATAGTTTCATGCCAGATATTGGAATCTGACATTATTCTTGAGGGTTGTTGTTTTTAGTAAAAGCTTCTATCTCATATTAGACTGAAGCCATATTATATGAAAAGGGCTCGGAGATGTAAGCCCCGAGCCTTGTTCATTGTTCTTGTAACTGTTCTTTATCCTTCAATGGCGATCGTTGTGTTGGAAGGAAGAGCCTTAAGTTCCTTCTTCGGGATGCAAAGCTTTAATACACCATCTTCGAACTTTGCCTTAACGTCTTCAGTCTTTACACCTTCACCGACATAGAAGCTCCTCTGCATGGATCCTGCGTATCTTTCCTGACGAATGACCTTGCCATGCTTCTTTTTCTCACTGTCGTGCTCCTTAGCGGCACTGATGGTAAGGTAACCATTCTCAAGATTGATCTGGATCTGATCCTTCTTGAATCCCGGAAGATCCATATCCATCTCATAATCTTCTTCGTTCTCGTGGACATCGGTCTTCATGAGGTTCTGCGCATGTTTTCCGTAAAGCTGCTTGTCGATATTGGCAAGCTCACTTGTAGGGAAACCCCAAAAATCATCAAACAAATCTTCTCCAAATAAACCGGACATCAACATACTAATCATCTCCTTTGAATTGTTGTTATCCGAGCAAGAGGTGGAGGTCTGATCTCTTCTTTGATCCTCGTTCCTTTGTTCTGACTACATTATAGTCCGTCAATTAGCACTCGCAAGAAGTGAGTGCTAATCATTTTTGACCATCTTTGACTTTCATTTTTGTGCAGTTTTTGATGAGTCACTCTTTGATAACGGGACTATAATAATGGGGGTGTATTACTTACCTGTTTAACCAAATCTAATGAATAGCTAACCAAATATTTAATCCCGAGATTTGCTCCCAGGCTTAGTTATTTATCTTGACGATTTACAGTACTGCTATCCTTTCAAATACTCCGACACTTCACCTAACAGTCTCATCCCGTCGGCTTTAGGCTCAAAGATCACTCCCATATGTCCTTTCGAACCGTTTTCGAAAAGTATATGTTCAACATTTCTGTTCTTCAACAGTCCGTCGAAATAAAGTGACATATCTTTCAATTCATCAGACTCATTAGTAATGATCACAGTCTTCGGGAGCCTGCTTATTTCGCTGTTTTCCGCAAACACCAGATGCCTGTAACGCACGTCGTTCTTATACCTTTTCGGGAAGACCATGCCTCGCATTCCATTATATGCAACACTGTTCTTATAGAAATGCATAAGTCCGCAATCAAGCAGCAGGCCATTATACATATAGTCCCTCTTCTCGAATCCGTAATCAGAAAGCATATCCGGCGAAATACTCAGCAAACTTTCAGCGACGGCATTTACGCCGCCAGACGAATGACCTGCAAGGTACAGATCACCTGCGTCGCCTTCATATGAGGAAGAATTTTTATATATCCAGCGCGTGGCTTTATCTATATCCTCTATCTGGTCAAAAACAGTATATTCCGGATATGCCAGCCTGTAATTCAGCGCAAAGACCACAAAGCCGTTCTGTGCCATCACATTGGCAAACACGCCGTCTATCTTCTTATCGTGTGAGATGAAGCCCCCGCCGTGAATATCTATCAGTACCGGCTTAACGATACCATCATTGCGAAAATATATGTCCATGGTATGTTCTGGGTCATCATCAGCTATGTAACTCACATCTGAGATCGTTGTTATTTCAGATGACAATGCGCTGTGGTCAAGGCGTCCAAGATCCTTGATATAAGCCTTATTGCCGCTGTCTTTCATCATCCTGTTGATCATTGTTTAGTTAAGCCTTTATAACTGATGATTCTTATAGACTATCAGCATTCCTGATCGGGTTCACTTTTTCTTTTCCGGTAAAAGACGAATCCATCCTCAGTTTTTATGATACGATAGCCTAATCTTTTGTAAAAAGCATTTGTCCGCTCATTCCAACATGGAGTATCCAGATTAAACTCAGCAGCACATGGATATTCCTTTTCTATGCATTCCATCAAAAGAATTCCGTAACCTTTTCTATGATAGATGCTGTCAATAAATATCCTGCCAATGTATACGCTGTTATTTGTTTCATCCTGGAATATAATGGCTGCCCCTACCAGATCTTTTCCTATCATTGCCTGATACAAATGCCCTTCCCGGGCGATTAGTTCAAGGTATTATATCACGGACAGGTTCTCTGACATTATAAAGCGTCAGTCGGCTCTCTCCCCAAATTCTTCCACAATCTTATATTTTCCGGTTTCAGGATCCTTTTCCAAATACTCTATGTAGTAGATACCGACATTATCTTTGTCTTTGGAATCGTAGAGAATACCTGTCAAAAAAATACGGGCACCGTCATCGTTTACGTAGTACATCGTGTAATCAAATTCGTTTCCGTCCGGCCTGTAATGATTCCCTTCAGGATCGCCCGGATCACCCAGGAATTTATATTCAGTATATCTTTCCATGTCTTTGGACGAAGTATTCTCGATATCACACTTATCAAGAAACTCCTGCAGATCATCTTCGGTCAGATCGGTCTCTTCCAGCATATTAGGAGCCAGGAGTTCATAGAGGCCATCGGCATCCTTATCCACTATCAGCCCGGCCACTTCTTCGCGGTCAAACTTCCATCTGTTTTCAATTTTATCCAACATCGAACATCCGCCCGCCATAACAACAGTCAGGGCCATAAGCATGGTGGTGCAGATCTTGATTCCGGCTATATTATTTCTCATAAACATCATCCCTTAACGCTAAAAATCTAATCCCTTAATGTTACTTTAACTAAATCATTATGGCATCCCTGTCAGCAGGCAATCAGGCATACTTACAAATGAAATCTCCTTTGGAACTCATCTGCTACGGCTCTTCCCTTGAATATGACGGCACCCGCGAAAAGAATAACGCTGACCATCAGGCAGATAGCCCAGGCTAAAGGCATCTTGTCACTCACAAAATAGCAGATGATGCTCGGAATGATTCCCATGAACAGACAGGTGATAAGGTATACCATCGTGTTTCCGTTTTTGTCTATCAGAGCAAGCACGAAATTTGCCGTGATCGTTGCCGCCAGAACGACCGGTACCACCAGGCCGAGCGTAATCTTCATCAACCCGAAAAAGTAAGCCGTGACACACCACATCACTATCGTGATCAGCACCATCATAGTCACCTTGCCCGCTGATCCGGTACCCGGCTTAAACTGACGCATGATCCCAAACTCAAATCCTATAAGCCACATGGCCGAAAGCAGGCTCCAGTGAAGATCAGGGAAACCCTGGAGTCTTAATCTGACCAGGAAATCAAGACCGGCACCAACGATCAAAAGACCCCATACGATTGCCAGCTGCATCTTGTAATACAGCGACTGCTTTTTCTGCGCTTCGAATTTAGGATAACAGGACTCCTCTCCTGTACCGGGAAGCTTGCTCTGACACAGAGGACATTTTACAAGATCACCTTCTATACCGACGTTGCAATAAGGACACCTTCTCATTTGATCACCTCCGTCGCACATACGGTGATATCCACTCCGGATTCAGAAAGTGATCTGACAAAATTCTTCACTACACCGGTGTTCGTATATGCCGATGAGACTCCTAAAGTCAGTTTATCGCCATATCCGAACATAGTAGAGAATAAGGTGTTGGTGCTGCAGAATCCGCTGTAATTCTCAATAAAACCGCCAAGCGTCTCAGGGGGCTTTTGCACACCCATGTTAGAGAACGTCATGGTAACCTTCCTGCCTGATTTTCTCGTGAAATACCTGACGACCCACTGCTTGATAAACAACGGCACTATCCTGACAAAAGCCACATATTCCATTGTCTCAAAAATATCCATCTGCTTTTTGACGTTTTCCTCGGTCAGCTGACTCTTAAGTTCCACATCAAATTCTTTCGCCAGTTCTTCAAGCGTGATCTCGCCGTCAAAGACATGCGTCACGTTCACGCTGTTGAAAAAATTCCTCGCGGTCTTTGACGGATAATAATTACGCAAGTTTACAGGCAGGGATATGGTCACCGGCAGATCGCGCTTTCTGGGCGGCATCTCGTCACGGATGGCAAGCATCCAGAGCGCACCCAGATAACTCGTCAGCGAGACCTTCAATTCTTTTGCTCTCGGCAGTATCTGCGAGGTTGGAAGATGTATCTCAAAAAACTGCAATTGATTGTATGGTAGTTTTATTCCGCCCGGTCGAAAAGCATTCTTCTTGGAAGATCCGTGTGAGATTTTTTTGCTTCCGAAAAACTGGCGGTAACTGTCCTGGTTCAGGTCTCCTTCAGAAGCTCCTGAATGGACGTTAATGTCATCAAGCTTTCCAGGATATTTTCTCTTAAGATAATCAAGCACGATGATATTCAGGAATTCCATTGCGCCTGTTCCGTCTGCAAGAACATGGGAGATATCCAGATTGATCCTTTTCCCGAAATATGTCACCTGATAGTGAAGCATCGTCTTTGACGGAACATAAAGAAGAGGACAGATCCGGTCATCTTCCATCTTAACCACAGGCATAAGGTCGGTGTCCTCCATGTAATGCCAGAAAAATCCCCGGCGGATCCTCACCTGCACCTGCGGACGTTCTTCGATCGCTGACAACACTGCCTGCTCCAGAAGCTTGGGATCAACATCTTCCTTCAATGTGCAACTGAGACGGAACGAACGTGTGTCACGCTTTCCGGCAGTGGCCAGAAAAACTTTCGAGACATTGTCGATCTTGTACCAATTAGCGCTTCCCATATATTTCATACGACACATGTGCTTTAAGCCGCTTCATCGCCATGCGGGCCATGGAACCGGGCATCTGCATATACACGTGCCATCCTTTCTCTTCTATATCAAGTTCTGCCTTGCCACCGGCTTCATCTATCTTTTCCTTGAGCTTGATGCTGTCATCCAATAATATCCCGTTTCTTCCGGCCATAATGAAGACAGGCGGGAAATTATCAAAACTCCCGAACAACGGACTGAAGGCAGGATCAGCAGGATTCTTATCTCCTATGTATGCTTTTGCAGCATTCATTACGAACTCTTTAGTAAGGACAGGATCGATATCACGGTTGGATTCATAGGTCTCTGATGTTCCTGTCATGTCTGTCCACGGGCTGAACAGTAAGAGCTCACGGGGCACAGGCTTTCCTTCTGAGATCAATCTCTGCGTCATGCAAAGCACCATGTTGCCGCCTGCCGAATCGCCGGTTAAAAGCACGTGGCCTGCCTCTGCAACATTCTCTGTAATATATTCCCACAAGGCATTTCCGTCTTCTAGCGCAGCCGGATAAGGATGCTCCGGAGCCAGGCGGTAAGCAAATGAATAAACCCTGAATCCTGTTGCCATTGCAAGCTTTACGGCGAGATTTCCGGAGTAATCAAGTCCGCCGCTGATATATCCGCCGCCATGACAGTATAAGATCACATAATCAGGATCGTAAGAACGGTTAGGCTTAAACTCCTCACAGCGGATCTTTCCGACACGGAAACCTCTCCGATCCACATTGCCTTTGGGTGTCGCCAGGCGGCTTGCCAGATCTGCCTGTTTGCGGTGGCGCTTGATCTCCGCAAGCGTTGATGCCGATCCGGCCATAGACTTAACGGTTTTCAACGATTTGACCAACGGACTGTTCATCGCTGCCGGCATCCTTCCTTGTAAGTCTTTGTGGCGTTATATAACTCAACAATGTGGAATATTCTGTTCCCTGTCATCATCAGTTAATGGATATCCTTTGTCCCTCTTAATTGCCTGATTCCAAGACCACGCCCGGGCAAAGTCATTATAACATGCGAGAAGAACACTCAATGCGGGATGTATCAGTCCTGTTCAATCCGGTTCGCCGCCGACCGTTATCCAGTTGCCGGTATCAGGATCTTGCATGGTAAATACGACAAGTCCCACAGAATCAGGATCGTCTCTGTTGACCTTCACGTGATAGTATCCGAACTCCTCATATACAGTCCCGTTATCTGTTTTCACTTTGGAATAATTGACCGAAATATGCGAGTCATAGACTTCGCCGTCCTGATCTTTTCCAATTCCTTCACCCGGATATTTAAGACTTTTGTAAGAGACTATCTTTCCGTCCATGTGATCGAAAAAATACTTCCACTCACTTTCGAGACTGTGTTCGGCACTTACTTCCGGAGCAAACAGTTCACACAGACTGTCGATGTCCTCATTCTTCAGATACTCGAAAACCTGTTCCGCATATTCTTTCTCGCCGTTCTTCGGGTCGTCTTTAATGCTCTTGGAAACATTATCCACGATCTGGCATCCTGACAGAGAAAACAGCATTACAAGGCTCATTAAAAGAGCCGTGATCCTTTTGTGATTCACTCCACTTATCCCCCGTTCATATGAAATCCACATGCAAGTATAACAGTTAAGTTGTGCTTAAGTAATCTAAAGAATGTCGTCTCTATAAAATTATAATGTGCCCAGGCCCATGGTGCTGTCCAGGACTTCAAGAGATGTTCCGCAGCTGTTGCAGTGCTTAAGTGATGATGTTGAGACGGCACCGCAGTTAGGGCAGACTTTGCGATAACACTTCATGGAAGAGTCTGCTTTTGCAGTCAGATCTGCCTCAATATCATTTGCCAATTCTACGGCGCATTCATAGAGAATGTTATCCCTGACAATGACGAAGATAAAACTTAAGATCGGACATGCTAAAGCCAAAACACACGGTGTATAGAATACTATTTCTCTTAACGTGGTAATTTCCGCACCGGTACCCATGCCGGCGAAAAACGAAGATACGGCATTATCCAAAAAGATATTCAGTACGAGAATATTAGTAATCTATACTGTTTATTAACTGTACTAATCAATTATATCAAAACCAATGTCTTCATAGTCCGATATGGTATATTCTATGTGTTCTGCATGAACAATCCGTAAAGAAAGAAATCTACGAATGATAAAAGTTTTATTTATTTGCCATGGAACTCTACATAGCTAAATGGCAGATGCACTGAAATCAATGGTTTTCGAGGCATTCAAAGGGTATTTTATACCGACTTTATACCGACGCTTCTGAACAATTTTTTTACCTAAATGATATATGCCGAAGCCCGATGCAGCACCATTTATGACTTTTGAATACAATAGACAGAGAAGGAGCCCCACTGATTGAAGATGGTTATCAAGCGCGCACAAAAAGAAGATGCAGACATCATTGGTGAAGTTCACTCAGCCGCGTGGAAGCAAACATATCAAGGCGTTTTCAGTCAGGAATATTTGGATTCAGATTCACCTTCAGCAAGACGGGAAGAGTTCCTTAGTTCTTTGAATGACAGGCATTGTGTCTATCTGCTTTTGAAAGATGATGATCAGGCAGCCGGAATAGTGAAGTTGGCCTTGAACGGAAACGATATTGAGATCGCGAGCATCTACATACTTGAAGAATACAGAGGGCGCGGTTTTGGCCGCAAAGTTCTTGAGTATATATTTTCAGAATATGAGGATTGTCCTATCGTGCTTTGGGTATTGGAAGCAAACCTTAATGCGCGTGCTTTTTATAAGAAGTGCGGCTTTGAGTTGACAGATAAAACCCGTCTGATAGATCGCGGCGGCAGCTTTAAACAGTTGATGTATGTGAGAAACTCCGCAGCTTAAATAACCCGGCCTTCCTCAGCTTTCTGTAGCATTCCGGCGCATCTGCTATAATATCCCCGATATTTTTTAGATTGGATTTGTATCTGATGATTAAAGTTTTGTTTGTATGTCACGGCACTCGAATGCATGAAAATGCAAAATCAATGATTTAAGGCTTTTGAAGGAATTTCCGAATAGTTTTGACCCTCGTTTGACCCCAAGAATAATAGGTCCAGTGTGGTAAATTTGCTTCTGTGCAGAATATGTCGAGCACAGTACTTTTTATTCAGTTGTATGCTCTTCAATCAGTGCTTTGGCCACACTTCTGCTGACAATTCTCATCTCATCATCATCTTCTTTGATGTTAGACACCAAATTCATGCTGCCATACCAAAGTATCTCTTTATCAATAACAGCATATCGTGAAGGAATGTAATCAGCGAACAATACCTTTATGCCGGCCATATTAAGCCTATTATGTATATTCTCAATCCTATCCTTAATGTCATCAGAATAATGTGAGGCCGGATATGTAATAAGAGAAATTGAGGCGTCCTTACTTTTCATAGCAGAATAAATACGAATCAGACGTTCGCTTCCGAGAGTACTCACATATGGGCTGCTGATCAGTGCTTCAGCTTTTGCATTAATGATATCGCCTCTAAAAACTTCACTATAGGTTTCACTGTCATAGATAAATCTGTCATCCGGTTTTCTTTCAACATTCTGCGAAAGTTCATATCCAATCCTTTTATATGTACGAAGACGTTTGTTATACATGTTGGCAAACATCTCAATGTGGTGATCAACGTAATCTATAACAGTCACCCTGTTCTTCCCGTAATGGCTTCGGTTAAGCCTTCCTGTGTATTGTTCCACATTTCCGTCCCAAGCTATTGGCATGGCTAGAAACAACGTGTCCAAACGGGAACAATTAAAACCCTCACCAATATACTGTCCGGTCGCAAGAATAATTAACGATTCGCTTTCCGATATAGAACTGAGTCTTTCCCGCAATTCCTTGCGCTCCGACTGTTTCTTTCCGCCAGTCAAAACAAGAACATGATCGGCTTTATCTCTGACCTTTTCGAAAAGAACATCAAGTTGTGCTTTTCGCTTCGATAATACTAATGGTGTATGTCCCTGCTTAACACACTCTTCGATGTCAGAAGCGATTATGCTGTTACGAAGATCACTGTTAAGGACGATCTCATAGGCTTCGTTTAACGTCAGTTTTTCTTTTGTTGAAATGATCGGTGTAAACCGAGGCTCAAGGATATGTTCCATTCCCTGCAAACGGATCTTATCTTTGGCTGTGAACCTGAAACGGACAGGTCCAAACTGCATCAACACTGTTTTGTCTTTCCCGTCTTCACGCTTAACAGTGGCCGTCAGCCCATATACATACTTTGCATTTACTTTAGATAATACTGCCTCTATGCTCTCCGCGGCAACGTGGTGGCATTCATCCATTATCACCATGCCATAATCTTTGACAAACGGTTTTATTGAATCACCGGATCCCAGAGAAGTTACCATGGCAACATCAATAATTCCTGTCATGGAATTATGAGCTCCTGTCAATCTTCCAATCAGACTCTTTCTGGTCTTAACCCTTCCGGTTTTAGTCATGTACTGTGGATAATCCTCTTTAATTTCAAGAAACCTCTCAAGGTCATTTATCCAGTTCTGCATAATCTCATTGTTATGAACGAGGATCAAAGTATTTACCTTTCGTTCTGAGATCAGATACGATCCGACTACCGTCTTTCCGAACCCTGTAGCCGCAGCCAACACGCCAAAATCGTGTCCTGTCAAACTGTTAACGGCATCTTGTTGCTCCGGATATAATTCGCCTGCAAAGGAAACATTAATCTCTTTGCCCGTGTTACGCTTATCCTCAACAGAATAGTCAATGTTTGATGATTTCAGATTTTTGCAGAGTTTATTCAGACAGCCTCGCGGAATTGCTATGAATTGTTCAGTATCCTCTCCTGAATAAACTATTCTCGGAATCCCAAAGGTTGAGATGCCCATTCCCTGATTTCTGAAATATTCCGGGTTATTGTATGCTGCTAATCTTCTGATCTTATTCTGTAATCTCGGCTTAATACCGGTCTTATCCACATATGCTTTATCTGCAAGAACAATCCGAACCGTTCCTTTTGTATCAGAACGTTCAAATTCGGTACTGTTTTCCCACGGAGTCTCATCAATTGATATTTGTCCAGGTGTTTCGTTGTCAGTATTGCTGCTTATACTGTATTTGTTGCCCCATGAGGACAGTTTCTCATCTATGAAGGTTTCACTGAGCTTGCCTGTATTCTTGAGCACACTCCACTGATCATGATAAGGTTGCCATTTTTCATCAACAAAGACACTGTTCTCGTTCTTAACCGCACGGCCTTGCAATGGAAGGGCTACAAGATTTCCAAGACCTCCTTCTGGAAGTTTATCCTGTGCGGGAATCATACGATCATAAGTATCAAAAGACTGCTGGTTAACACTCTCGGCTCCCTTATCCAAAAGAGCAGCTCCAAACAGTCTGGCCTTCTTGATATTTATCGCCTTTTCGAAAAATAACCAAACATGTGCTCCTTTGCCGGAACGCGATCTTTCGACCAGACAGGGAACATCATTATCTGCACAGATTGCTCTCAAAGCATTGGCTTCTTCCTGCCATTTTACTGAGTTAGAACTCTCATCGTGATTATCAAAATCGAAAACAAGATAGTTGCACGTTTCATCCGGCCAAACAGGATATAACCCTACTACATCCGAACAATCTTCCTTCACACCAGTCAAATGTGCATAAATAACATCCCCTGTCAGCGGTTTGTACTTCTGATTGGGACATGATTGGCATTTGGTGTTCTTGCCATCTTTCTTACCGCAGAGCCCAGCCTTCCAAAAATTATCGCATTGGGTGTAATAGCCATGCTTTCCTGTTTTGGCATTAGGCTTGCCGGAACGAAGACTATAAACATCTCTTCGGCCCTTGAACATCGAATAATAGAATTGGACAAGTTCTTTGGTAATGAGTTCTTCTTTGATGCTTACTACACTCGGTTCATCTTTTTCAGAGTTATTGTCAGTCTGGTCATACGGAATACCGGCACCATCCAACAGTTTCTTGAGATACTGATTCTCAGCTTCAAGTTGCTTTATGTGTTCCGTAAGTTCGTTATACTGATCATCTGCCAAAACTCTCATTGCAGTCCCTTGTTTCTTCGCACTTTATCTAATTAGAACTCTTGCCCATTCTGCATGAAACTCAATATGTTTACATACTTTATACCGTTTCTTTTCTGAAGAAGATAATCTGTCATAATAACATACTTATATAACACGAATCATATTTCTCAAAGATTAAATAAATTCAGAATAATATGAGATTTTACTCTGACAATTCTTCCAAAACAAAAGGCAACATATATATAGGTTTGTAGATTAGTTGCTCCTTATGTCCGACATCCTTTTGCGAGAATAAATACTGCCTATAGACTTTTTTAGAATACTTAACCGAAAAGGCTGATATGGATTTCTGTGTGTTAACGTTAGAAGACTTGATCTCCATTGGAACCAGTTTTGCATTTGAAGCAATAAGAAAATCAATTTCGTAATGATGGACATCATCATCTTTTTTCCAGGTGTGATAGAAAAGCCGGTTCCCGCTTGATGCAATTATCTGAGCAGCGACATTTTCATACATATATCCCAGATTAACATCCAGCTTATCACTCAAGAGCTTGCTGTAGATTTTTGTATTTAACTTATCTGCGGAATTAAAGAGCAAAGATGTAAACAACCCTATATCAGACAAATAGAGTTTGTACGATTCTTCGTCAGCTGTTGCACTTAATGATACGCTCGGATCCGTAACATTATGTGATATCAAGACAGTCTTTGAATCCAAGAGCTCTGAGAAGATTTCCTTATCTTTATTTGTGGTTCTCTTACCGGTTGCACTTGAAATAACATATCGCTTTTTATTTGCAGCAAGTTGATTGGGAATCGAGTTGAACATCTTCGATAAACGTCCGCTATTATCGATCTTATAAAAATCCTCATCATACAACTTAAGGATTCCACGCTTGACACTGTCGATCGCCTCAAAATTTTCCCCGTTTACATAAGCCTCAACAGCCTGAGGCATTCCGCCGACAGCCATATATATGCGAAAATCACGCATCAGCTTTCTGTTGAGCTTTTCCCCGACGGGCTTTCCCGTCTTGTATAATTGTCTCAAGACATCGTATGTATCATTTTCGGTAGCCCACAGAAACTCTTCGTAATCCATAGGATAAACCTGTATGAAGTGTTCTTCGGAAGGAATAACGATGTCTTTTACATTCTTCCTGATGCTTATCAGGGAACCTGTCTCAATATAACTATAACGGCCATCTGCCACTAAATACTTGATTGCCTGTCTTACAAGAGGGGCTCTTTGGATCTCATCAAATATAATAGCGGATTCACCCGGATACAAAGTAATACCGGTTGCAGTCTGAAGTCGGAGAAAGAATAAATCGAGAGAAGCAATATCATCAAAAACCTCAAGAACATCCTTCTGCACATTGGCAAAGTCTACTTTTATATAAGATCTGAAGTTGTTCTTTGCGAATTCCTCAGCAACAGTTGATTTGCCAACACGTCTGGCGCCCTCCAACATAGCTGCATACTTCTTTGAATACTTCTCTTTCCATTCGGTCAGAGCATTATAAACCTTTCTCTTAAACATAAAATCCGCCTCCTTCATGCCAATAGTAGCACATAGAGCACTTATTTCCAACACTAATTACGTCTGTTGGAGCAGTTTTTTACAACACTTTTAAAATCAAATATGCAGTTTTTTAATACTAGTACTAAACAAGGGCAGATTAAGACCTGTCAACGCAAGTTACTCATAACCAAATCATGCTAAAATACTATCCGGAAATTATTTAGGAGTATTACGAATGATAAGAGTTTTATTTATTTGTCACGGCACGGCACTGCCGAAAACCTGAAAAGCACTTAATTCATTGCGTTTGCGGGGTAAAGTTAGCACATTTTATACCGACTTTATACCGACTGGCATGTTCCATTTATGTGCCAGATTGTTAAAGGCCAATAAATAAGCCCGATACAGTATTTTTATTTCATAAAGTTAATGAGATACTTCACAGGCACATTCTTCGTAAGCCAGACTCCGTTAACGGAGCAAAAGAACTTGTATCCATCCCTATACATATCTCCACTTTTAACCTTATATATGACCGGCTTGCCATGACGCTGGCCGACTATAACATCAGTCTCCTCGTCTTTAGACAAATGAACATAGAGCCTGGACTTTGGAATCAATCCCTGCTCATTTATAGATGAAACATATTTCTCGCCGGTGCCGTGATAAAGGATCTCCGGCGGTTGTTTTTCTTCCAATTCAACATCTACAGAAATGGAATGTCCCTGATTTGCCCTTATCAGAGTTTTATCCTCGTTGAAGGAATAG
This sequence comes from Ruminococcaceae bacterium AB4001, assembly GCA_000621765.1. GTDB lineage: Bacteria > Bacillota > Clostridia > Saccharofermentanales > Saccharofermentanaceae > Saccharofermentans. The sequence continues at coordinate 222,216 of JHXJ01000001.1, read as the reverse complement.
CGCTGCTTCTCGTCTTCTGCCACAATCTGCTCCAGAATGGCCATATCAATAGGATGAGTCTTTGCAATGCCCGCAATGAGCTCATCTACATTAGCCCAACCGTGTTCATCCAGAGTTATTCCAATGGTCTCCGGCTTATGGCGGAGGATCAGAGAAATAAACTTGCTCGTTTCTTTCAGGCTCAGATCAAAGCACCTCCCTGGTCTCTTCAAGTATCTCCGCTTCGGTATTTGATTCCACAAATGCGGATATCTCATCCATCAGACTGTCAGCCATCGCATTGTGCGGCACGATAGATGCCACACCGATGACTATGATCTGGTGTGTATCCTGCTCGTCGATCTCAGCTGCAGACATGTGAAACTTGTTTTGTAACTTTGTTACAAGACTCTTTACGATCATGCGCTTTTCTTTAAGGCTGTGCACCCAGGGAGCATGAAGCCGGAATGTCATTGTTGCTATTTTCATAAAATAATAAAATACAATAATATACTTGTTTACAACTTAATCGTCCGCACCCTCACTATCACATGAGTCTATAATATCAAATATATTCATTTGATAATCCTCAGGTATGTTATCAAGCAATCCATATTTATCCAAATTCACAAGTGTTACATAACCAATCTGCATTCTGCTTAACAGATCATTCCTACTCTTGATTGGCTTTTCTTCACGTGAACAAGTTATTACCCGTGCAACTTGATCCGTAATCCCATCGATTACGTTAAGCGGCGGAAGAATTATATTGGATCCTATCTTAATAAAGTCAGTTGCATGTGATGAGTTAATGTCAATAGGTGCAAAGCTGATTCCTCTTTGGTACATTTCCTCGACGATCTCACACATACGCAATTCGTCTTTAAGGTTAGAGCATTTATCTTCGAGTTCAGATTCATCATTGTCGTAATTGATCAGATTACATAGCATATTCTTCCTGTTTACAAGAGTTTCCAAACCTTTGCACATGTATTCAGCTTTAAAGAATTCTCTTTGCTCAGAGAAAACCGAGCAGTAAAAATCCACAGGGTAATATACTTTAAACCAAGCCAGTTTCAGTGCAAATATGGTATAAGTTACAGCGTGTGCTTTGGGGAAAATATAATGTATCTTCTGACAAGACTCAATAAACCAATCAGGAACATTATGAACCTTCATTTTTTCTTTATAATTCTCCCATACAGCCAGATCTCTACCGCGAGCAATCTTACCTTTACGCACCATGACCATTATTCTGTATGCATCGTAAGGATCTATACCATAATTTATCAGTCTTGTCATTATAGTTTCTCGGCATGCAATGACATCACTAAGTTTACAAATGTTGTTGCCTATCAATTTCTCCGCATTCCCATTCCATGTATTTGTGCCATAAGACAGTCCGAAAATTTGAACAAGGTCGAAAAAAGATTTAGGATTTGTTTCTTTTATCAGCTTGCGAACAAACGAAGTATCGAAACTAGGCAGGCCTCCTGTTGACAAGCCATCAACACTTGAATCAAATAGTCGCATAACCATAGCATCTGTTATTGGTATTTTCTCAATATCAATGCCGGTAAGCATATGCAATCTATAGAGCAAATTCGGAGCAGAATAACCTATTATTTCCTGCTCAAGCAATGTATCGTGCATTGAATGGATATCAAAATGCGTCGTTATTATTCCTCTGTCAGAATCATTTGCAGGATATTGGACAGGAGTAAACTCATTAATATCCATTTCATTCGGGACAATAATGATTCCAAACGGATGTTGAGACGTTGTATTTTTAACGCCTTTTATCCCTTCACTAATTTTCTGAACAAAGCCTGTTGTATATGGAATATCCCGTTCCAAGCTTACATATTTTACTATCTTCTGTGCGGTTTTCTCACCGCACGTAACAATTGTTCCTGCCCTAAAAACATGATGCTTGCCGAATAGGTATTCAAGAAATTTGCAAACAGAATCCATATTCATTCCCGCTACGTTAAGGGGAAATCTAGGTGGCATATCTCCGTGATATAACATAAAAGATTCAAATGGGATCTCATGCCCGTCGCCTTGCATTATTACATCGCAATCCGGACATCTTTCCAGCGGAAGATCGAAACCGGAACCATAGCCGCCTGAAGTCTCAAACTTTGTACAATTGCATTTTGGACAACGGTAATGCGGCAAAAGAGGGTTTACTTCAGTAATGCCCAATAAATACGCGACAAAGGAGGATCCGGCCGTTCCTCTGACTGCTACAGTAAAACCTTTGCTTTTAGAATACTTAGCTATTCTGTAAGAAATGTAGTAAAGGCTTGCATAACCGTTTCCGATTATTGTTGTAAGTTCTTTATCAAGTCTTTCTTTTACTGTTCTGTTCAGTACTCCTTGGTTACGATAAAGCATATTGGCTTGGGTATATGATATATCTCGGATTGCTTTTGCCGCAAATGGGAAATCCGGGTAGAAGTTACCAAATGGGAATGGCTTAATCCCACTTTCGATCTTATCTGCAATAGCATTAGAATTTTCCACAACTGCTTTAAATGCTCTTTCCTCACCAAGATATGAGAATTCGTCGAGCATCTCCTTAGTGGTCCTAAAAAAGAGACCTGAATCAAGTTCTGCTTCGTCAAAACCCAAAGAAAAAAGCATGTATCTTCTATATATTGCATCCTCTGTGTTGAGGTAATGTGAATCAGAAGTCGCAACTAATACTTTATTGAATATGTCGGATAAGTCAGCAATTAAGATGTTGACATTTCTAATATCAGTTTCATCCAGTTTCACGTTGCCGGTGTCAGAATGGGCCGGATCTTGTTTAATCATAAATTTGTTATTACATATCGGCTGTATTTCAACAAAATCGTATAGTTGCAATGTTTCCTTAAAAGACCGGTCATTCTTCAGATATTCGATTGTCTTGATTGCATCTTTCCCACAAGATTTGTATGCAGTCATTACCATCCGGTATATTTCGCCTCTTTCACAAGCTCCGCCAATAATAAGACCAGAGGAAAAGTATCTGAGCAGGCTCTTAGGCGTTCTTGGTCTTCTGAAAAAATAATGAATGTTAGATTCTGATACAAGATTATAGAGGTTATACATTCCAAGGCTATTTCTTGCATACCAAGTAATGTGATACATCTTGCAATTCCTTGAACACAAGTAAGCTGTATCCCTATGACCGATACTCAAATTCAGAGTATGTGGATCAACACAATTCTGATCAACAAGGTAACTGATTACAAAAGCAGCATCTTTATACGCCTTGTCGATAAGTCCATTTCCGTTAAATGCATTGTTCATTGGCTTTACAGGTAATGGCGCTGCATATTTCCTTATATCTTCTATTGATATTACAGGCATAAGGAACTTATGTCTGTAATAGTTATGATCTTCTATGTTGACACCGAAACCTGCACGTCTGATAAAACCTAGAGTCTTGAAGATGTCTTCACCCGTTATGTATGCATTCCCTATGAAAGAGAGAAGCTCACCCATCAAGAAGTATGATTCGCAAGGTTCACCATGGCCAGAGTAAATAACATCATTAACATCCGCGTAAAAATCAGCAACATGTTCAAATTGGATTTTTTGAGGAATATGCAGCATTCCATCAGTGCTAACAGGCGTATTTAAATCGCATTCAATGTTAAGAATATGTGCCAAGCTATTTCCATGCTCAACATGTCTACAAGGCAGATGCTCATCCTGAAGTTCTACAGGCAGCTCAGAGGAATCCCATAATCTTCTGTCTATGTCCTGAGATATTACCTCATCAGCTTGTTCTGGTGTTTCACCCTCATTCTGAGGACGTTCAGCGCTATAGCCTTTTAATCTGTATTTGCTTGCAGCTATATGCGTAAAAGTATCGGTACATGGATCATCACCGTTTGCAGTTATGGCAATAGATACAAATTCACCAACAGCAGAAGCATATTCTTTTTCAGTATTCGTGTTATTGGAAGTGTATGGGAGGTTATAAAAAATTGTAGGTCCGTCATCGACAAGATAACCTTCACAACCAAAGATATGTTTAATCTTATCTTCCTCGTTTTTGTTTCTGTTAATTATATTTGTAGCTTCATAAAAGCGTGGGAAACCCTGAACACAACCATGATCTGTGATAGCGCAAGCTTTATGACCAAATGATGAAGCCAATTTAATAATTTCTTCCGGATCACTAAAAGCATCCAACTCACTCATTTTTGAGTGAGCGTGTAATTCGACTCGCTTGATCTCACTGCCGTCTGTTCTGATTGTTTTATTGTCTTGCATGATAATTCCTCTTTTTTGCATGATTGGTAGAGAAACAAATATTGTAAATCATTACATGTCCACTATTTGGTACACATACTTACTCTTTTATTTCACAAAGCTTAAAATCTTTCGTCTTCTTTCCTTTTCCAGCTTTCCATGACATACTGCAATTCTGGGAACCACCTCTCAGCATAATCCCAATCAATCCTAGTTGGCGGATCCATTACCTGCTTATACGCTTCGTACATAAGCCTCCCGATAACTTTGGAAGACACATCTCCACACTCTCCGCAAAAGGCAGGAATAACAATAGTTTTGATGTTGTTTTCGAGAGCAGTTAAAAGGGTTGTCCGCATGCATTGATAAACAATCATGGGATCTTTTACGGGAAATGGTATTCGCATCGTTGGAGTATGTATGAGCCTGATACCCTCCTTGCCGGTATCGATAATGAAACTGGTTGCTATAGGTTGTTCGCCTCTGAAGTTTTTCAAAATGTATTCCTGAACGAGTTTCTGTAGTTCCCAGCCGAAATACTCTGATAAAGCCAGATCAAACCCACCATCCATTAATCCGTATGAATTAGCGGGCGATACCACACAATCCACTTCAAAGGTATCGAGAAAATGTGCTAGCTCATCACATACGACGGTTACATCAGGTTCATTACTGAAATAGGCATTCCAGCAGTCCTCCATAACGGCTCTACTGTCAAGAAGATAATTCTTCATCTTCGTGTTTCCTGTATTCTTCAAGTTCAACTCTGTACAGAAGGAGCTGATTGGCCTCTTCTTCGGTAATATACTTCATTCTCAAGGCTGCCATGACACAAAGATGCTTGGTCTCTAAATCTGTATTCTTATCTGTAAGAATCAAAGACAGCATAGCAATCTTGACAATCTTAGGGTCTTCGAAATGATTCTCATCCGGCTTTTTCGCTGTGGGAATCCTTGTTACTTTTGCGCTAGTCATGGGACACCTCCTTTATCTTCCAATATTTGCTTTTGTTTTCACTTATAGGATAAAGGCAGGAATGCACTAAAATTGTCACATCATTCTCGGATTAAAGGTTGAATATCTGAATCGGTATCTGTAAACGATGCTGTCCGAATATGCCACCTCACGGCTATCGAAACGTTACTATTGCCAAAGTTGTTTTTTGCTACAATTAACTTTGCATCACGGTCATGACCAACATCTTCAATGTTTGATCCCGGATCATCAACATAATAAACAGGTTTGACGATAAATATCACACTATCAGCTTCCTGTATGAGTAGTTTGCAACGAATATCACCGAGAACCGGAACATGATCTTTTCGATAATCCGCACTTTTCCAACATTGCGATATAACAACAACCGGAACTTCATACTTCTGTGCAAGCATTTTCAGTGTGTGAGTGCTGGCAGCCATCGCTATCTCTATAAGGGGCACGTCATCTGTACAAAAAGAATCAGGGAGAAATTCAAAGCAATTCTTCGTATAGGAAAAGAGTTGTAAATAATCAACAACAACCAAACCAATGTCAATTTTCTCAGCTAAGAGATCATCAAATCTTTCCATTATCAGTTCTGGTACAAGGTTTGAGCGGTCATCAATATAAATTGGTAAATCCTCAAACCCGTTGAGTATGGTCTTAATAGATTCTGCCGTATCTGATTCGTTAGTATTCAACAGTTCCGGCAAGAACAATCTTTTAACAATTTCAGTGCGTGCTTTTTCCATTGAATAATATACAACTGCTTTACCACTGGTTTTCGCAGCATTAATAGCAATATTCAGAGCCAGGCTCGTCTTCCCCATGCCTGGTCTGCCTGAAATCACATTCAAAGTTCCCGGTCTTAATCCACCTAAAACCTTATCAAGACCTGAAAAGCCAGTCATAATTGTCTTATTGCTCATATTATTGCTACCCCCGCTTCCCTTTTCATTTACACAAAGTTTACTCACGGGTATGTACCAATTTCACACCATTGAAATAAATAATATGTACAATGAAGATATCCTTTACAGAAAGCGGGGAACCGACCATGTCTACCAGCAAAAAGAAAATGATCCCGTCCATGATCCTGGATATCTTAAAAAGACGAACAGACGAAAACCACACACTGGATCAGAAGGACATTCTGGATGAACTCAATAAATCGTTTGATCCGCCGCTAGACCGCAAAACGGTTCGTCGCAACATCGAATACCTATTAGAGATCGGTTGCCCTATCGCATATACGGAAACTCCGCGCAGCAACGGAAACGATGTCTGGTCAGACTTCTATCTGGCAAGAGATTTCACAGAAGCCGAATTACGTTTACTGATAGATGGACTTCTGTTCTCAAATCATGTCCCCTATAAACGATGCCAAGAACTTATTGAGAAGCTCGAAGGACTCTCGAGCGAGCACTTTAAGTCTTACGTAAAACACATTAAGACTCTTCCTGATACTGAGGTTTATAACAAACAGCTCTTCTATACAATTCAGATATTGGACGAAGCCATCTCCAACGAGCGTCAGGTATCTTTCCATTATGTAAACTACGGAACTGACAAAAAGAATCACCCCAAGCTTGGAGAAGACGGTAATCCCAAAGATTACATAATCAACCCATATCAGATGGTTGCTAAAGATGGCAAATACTATCTCATTTGCAACAATGACGATTACAACATCCTATCCAACTATCGTATTGACCGTATCGCGGACATTCGAATTCTTGAAGACAAAAAGCGAAAACCGTTCTCTAAGCTTAAAGATGCCAATGGCGATCGCTTCAATCTTGGCGAATATATGAAGACTCACATAAAAATGTACGCTTCCGGTGACTGCCACGTCAGATTCAAGATTACTCCGCCTATGGTTACGGACATAATCGATGTTTTTGGAAAAGATGTCAGATTCGAAGAAGAGACCGACACTTATGTCATCGTCTCTACAGAAGTAACAGAAAACGCTATGATCCAGTTCGCTAAGTCATACTCCCCCGATGTGGTGATTCTTGAGCCTCAGAGACTGGTTGATGAGATGAAGGATTGGGCGAAGAAAGTTAAGAAGGCGTATGGAGGCTGAATTAACAATAAGACTGAAGGGCCTTGGTTATGACGACGATGAGGAGTAGTTAAATCATAGGTCATAACGATACTTATTTGTACTTCATTATCTTTTCCATAATTGTTACCTTAAGGTAAATACAGAGTATGAGCAATCACATTCAATGGTTAAAATCCATCATTATGTTCAATAAGATAGGAGAGTGATTCTTATGATAGAAATTACAAACGCTGAATTAAATCGAATTGCTAAAACGTTGTTGGAAAACAGTGACCGTAATCCAAGTGAAGAAGATAAGTATTATGTGTATATGTTAGCAACAAAAAAGGAAAAAGAGATTATTCCGTTCTATATTGGAAAAGGTACAGGAACTAGAGTTTTTGCTCATGAAAATGACGCAGAGAACGTAATAAAGGCAATTGAGGAAGCTAATGAAGAACCTTTGAATAGTGACATCTCTGAAAAGATAAAAAAAATCACTAATAATAAGGAGAACATTGAAAAATATATTATTAAATGGGGATTATCATCTGATGAGGCATTTATGTGTGAGTCTGCCTTGTTGAATATGTATGACTGCCTTTACCCGGATACGCTAACTAATGTTGCTAATGGACATGCATCAGAAAAAGAAAAGAATAGCAGAGTTCATACAACAAGAGCCTACGAGATTTCAGAGTTTTTGAAAGAGGTGTGTATAGAAGAGATTAACTATGAGGATTCATTATTAATAAATATCCCCGTAGCATTCATTAAAATAACAGACTCATTAGCTCAGTATGATAAGGATAAATCATATGAGAATAAACTAATTGATTATGATCAATATGTATATGAAAGTGCGCAAGGTTATTGGAATTTAAGCTTCGATCGAGCTTGTAAGGCTAAATATGTGGTTGCTTTACAGAATAATATTATTCGTGGAATATATCGAATCAACGAGTGGAAGGTGGTAAAGGAGTTGCGAGAAGGCCCACATGCACCTAGTTATCCATTGGAAACCAGAAAAAGTGAAAATGTGCAGGAAGACACTAAATTTCTGAAGAAAATAGGTTTTATAAAAAAAGATGATGATTTGATGACAGATGATGAAATTGACGAATTGAATAAACTAAGAAATCAGTTGCTTAATAAAATGATTAAAGAAAGAAAATCAAACGGAAAATCAGACGAAAAAGATTGGTTCAACGAACAAAAAAGTACATATAACTATGAGTTTGTCAAAGGTAATGTAACAGTAAAAGAAAAACTAAAATACTAGATTACCATTAGAATGATTGGTATTTTCACAGTTTTTTGCAATAGCCAGTAGCAAGTAAATCAAACCGGATTATTCGGCTCATGCAGGAATATATGGAACTCAACACCAGTCTTTTTGGCCTGCTTAATCATATTTCCGGTACCCCTGCTCTCGCCATTCCAAAAAGCTGCAACAACAGGGGTCTGTTCTTTAGCATAGTCTAACATGGCTCGATTTCTGATCGGGCCGGCCGCTTTTCCATATTTTGTCCATTCAGCAGGGAATACCTTAATTGGTATTCCTTTTTCGGCTGCATACTTTTCGGCAAGAGTATCTGCTCCTTTCGCATGACCTGAAACTAGCGTAACGTTTTCGTGGCTTGCTACTAACGGATCCATCTTGCTTTTAAAATCTTCATAGTCATTGAAATGTACACCACCGCATACTATTATTCGTGTTTCCATATAGTCTCCTGATTAAGCCAAGGTGAAATCATAGAAGTGACCGTCAATCAATTTTTCGAAATCCGCAAGATCAAGACACATATCCGAGGTAAAGAATATGGAATCTATATAGTATTCTTCCTCTGTATATTTATGCTTAGTCTTTTTCTCATCAGGTAGTTGAGACATTTTTTGACGAGATACTTCTCCGGGCAAGACAAAGACGGAAATCCTGAAGTTTAATATACATACTGGATTTACATCCCAAAGCGGGTTGCTATGAAATCGTGTTGCAAAATACAAGGCCGTTATAACATCAGATCTGGTCTCATATTCAACAAAATAGTCACTTTCATCGCTAAAGAACTCTTTGCTGTTCCTTTCGAGAATCCTTAAGATCCTGCCTTTAATATCATAATAATAGATATCATCAGGACTAAGGCAAGAAGGCGCAGGAAGGCCCTCGTGCTCCTCTCTGATAAGATATATCTTTATATCATAGTAATCATCATAAAGTATGAACTCTTTGGAAAAATTACGGCGCATTTGCAGGTCATCATTTAAGAAATGACGAATTTTGCATGCCTCAACATTTCCGTTCCTTTCCACATAATTAGTGATGAACACCAATTCCATATCATTCATAAAAGATAAAAACTCTTCGACAGTCGGATAAGATATTTCTATTTCAGGAATACCAATCGCCGCTACTCCTTTGTCAAAAAAATCCTTGAGATAGTCTTTTTTTCCTCTTGTAAAGAATACAGTCAGATAGTACTCACATTCTTCAAAAACGGATATCTCTCCAACCTTTCTAATTGCACAAGTACGGTTTTTAAGACTGTTCATTCTTGCAAAAAATACGCTTGATGAACATTTGCTGATATATCTATCAGGCTTCTTTGAAGGCAGTTTAATAAGTGCGAAAAACCTGTTTTTAACTATCTGTCTGAGTGCTGCCTTCTGATCACCCTTCAGGATCAGTTCCATATCATGATTAACAATTTCTGCCATAATCTATTTATCCTTCATTAAGCCGGCTAATCGCAGACCTTCTTCCGTAATCATATTCGGGAATGTCCAGGAAAGAGTTTCTTCCATCATAATCCGATGATAAGCTGCAACCAAAAGTGCAACATCTTCTCCTAATTCACCCTTAATCCATGAGCTGACAGGTTTCAAAGCACGATAGCAACCGGTTAATTCCTTTGTATAATATTCGATATCCATATAATTCCACCATGAATCCGAAAGTATACCGAAATAATCATCGGTCCCACTCTCTCCAGAGCAACTGTCACCTATGTAATAGCCCCAGATAAGCATATCTGAACTATCTCCACATTCACGGTTCTTACGCCACTCATCATGGTCCCATCCTCTCGGAAAAACTATATCCGTCAATACAATCGGGTGCCTTGGGTTAATTGAATAATCTTTCAAACAAACAATATCACCCGGCTTGAAAGGAACCGGGAATTCAAACCACATATCTTTAAAGAATCTATCCAGATAACGAAAGTTTTCATCATCATCTCCAAAGTCTGCTGATATAAGCTGACCTGAGAGATCTATCTCAATAGTTCCGTTAAGCTTGAAAGAATCAGGATCATTAAGAAATCCCCGGCCAATTTCTATTCGTTTCGTATCTTCAGGCTCTTCATTCTTGATAGTGTAATCCACACATTTGTCCCAGCTGGTAAACGATCCAATATAATCTTTAAGTGTCATAGTCCCATAGTAATCGCGGTAACAGGGTTTATATGCATAGTGCCATTCTCCACTATCATATTTGAATTCATTTACAAATAGTTTCTGTGTCATCATATAAGAAGTGAGTGTCTTATGAAGTGACTTACCGAAATAAGGATTGCGTTCCCTACCGTTTTTGACTATCTGATCCGGCATGTTATCAATGATCCACTTCCATGCTTCATACCTCTCTTTAAGCGTCAGACGCCGACACTGGGATACAAGCCAAGCCGCTTCCAGGGAATTGTATTCATAGCCGATCTTCTTATGGTATTCACGAATATCTTTAGAATTAATAAAATCTGCAAAATCCATCGTCTGCTCCCACTTCATATTGTTAATCAAGCCATTCTTATCTTCTGATGATAAAGATCAACCCATTGGTACCATCACCTATCCAAATAGCATTTGTAATGTTCGCTGTAATCGTATCTAATTACCGGTTCCTCCTTCAGATCAAAAGCATTTTTAATCTGAAGAATATATTCACCGCCAATATTAGGATTCAGGTAAATTATCGGTGTGCCATTCTTTTTATATTCGACTCTTCCACGAGGATAGTAATCAAACGGCTTTCTGCATCTGGCAGGTTTTATATAAGCCCACAAAAGTCTGTGATTGTAATTGTCTCCTGATTTTGAAACACCATAAATTGATCCCTCCTCATAAGGAAACACCTTCAGTTCACCTTCGACTATCCAGAAAACGCCTCTCATATTTACCTCTATTCCTTAATCGTAATCACCTCAAGGCCGTGATTCTTTGCGTACCAGACGGTTTCCTTCGTTCCACCTGGAGCTCCGGTATATACACCGATTAATCTTGATGAATAATCAACCATCCAATGGTTTCTCTCAAAAAAAGCAGCTCTTCCGGGCTTCGTGCTCACGTATACGGTCTTATTTGATGCAACTAGAAGATTCCTGTATCTTTTGACCCATTCCTGTTCCCATCCATTCTGCATTCCGTTCCAGGCACAGGCACAGATAAGCTTTACCGGAAGACCTTCTTTTCTGAGCTTTACTACTATCTCTCCTGCCCAGATATCCACGCCTCTCTGCATTCCTGTTATGAAATCCGTATAGCCGTCATCAACAGCTTTCTTTATCTGTTCTTCGAGCCAGGCAATTACTTTGTCCTCACCCATCTCAAGTCTTTCGGGTCTGTGTCCCGTAAAGGAACACGCATGCTTTATGTCAATCTCCATTATTCTTATTCTCATCTCCTATGTTGTCATCAAAATCTTCGTCTTCTTCATCCGGTTCATCATTTTCAACAACGAACTCTGCCCTCTCGGCTTCAGCTCTTGTTATAAAGAAATGAATTCCCGTACCGTTATGGAGAAGGCTATTGTCGAATTCTTCTTCATCCTTCACCAGTTCACCTTTGTGATAGATTATGTTTTCATCTCTGATACTTATTGCTTCTTCGCAAGTGTTTTCTCCGTCAAAGATATCAAGGATCAACACTTCGGAAGCTCGGCAAGTATATCGGCATCCGCCTGTACGTAAAGCATTTTCCGGAACCAAGATCTTTGCGATCTTCCCGTCACGACACTTCTTCCAAGCTATAAATGAACCTTCTTCCGGACATACCATAGGGATAAACAGATTCTTGACGCCTTCAACTGCTTCATCATCTATGGGGCTGCCTTCAATTTCTATTCCTTCCATGTTCGCTCCTTCGAAACGGGCCCAATAAGAATTCTTGGTCCATCTCAGATCCGCATTAGATAAATTAGCGTTCTCAAAATGAACATAATCAAGATCCGCCCATCTGAAGTCGCAGCTACTCAGATTAGCGCCACGGAAGTTACCGTCACAAAGCTCTGCTGCTATAAAGCGGGAAGCACTCAACACTGCATTTTCATAGCAGTTGTCCCACATATGACAATTGATGAAGTTTGCACGTTTTGCATTCACACGTGTAAGATTCGAGTGAGAAATAGAACCGTTGGGTATATCAATATCGTCAAGAACCGCATCGGTAAGGTCAACGTCCATGAATGATGTGCCTTTCAGATTTGCACCAGACAGATTAACACCAATGAGTTTTGCTTTATAAAAACTTGATCCTGAGAGATCCGCTTCTGAAAGATTCACACCGCTGAGATCAAGATCAATCTTTTCAAGAAGACTTCCAAAACTATAGTCATGGAGTTCGGCACGTTTCCCTTGCTTATGATCCTTCAACCATAATTCATGTTCCTTTACTACTTCATTAAGCTGTTCCTGGGTAATCATTTTTGTTCCCATTCTTACAGCTGACATACCAATGTTTATACTCATACACTTACCTCCTCGTCTAATAATTCTGCTTCTTACACTTCGATTATAGAGTGGACAATGCGGTAAAAATGTCGCATCCGCTTTGTCCAATTATGCACAGAAACCGAACCTAGCCTTCTCTGCCTTCTTCGGCGGCATCTCGATGTCGGAAGCAACGATAGTCTTGACGTCTTCCATCGTGATCAAATCGTAATCCATAGTGACGAGCCTTGAAGCCTGTGCCATCTTTGCCTTCTCGAGGATATTACGCACATAACGGCCATTGCCGAAGTCGTCATCTCTTACAGCGATATCGAAGATTCCGCGCAGCTTCTCCTTGGCATCATCAGCAAGGATCAGACCCTTCTTCTTCGCAATAAGATCCGTAATACTGCACAGTTCATCGATCGAATAATCATCGAACGGAACATGGTAAGCAATGCGGGATCTCAATCCCGGATTTTTCTGCAGGAACTGCTCCATCTTGTCCGGGTATCCTGCGAAAATAACAACAACTTCATCACGTTTATTCTCCATCTCTTGCACGATGGTATTGATAGCCTCATCTCCAAACAGGCCGTCCCTGTCATCGACGAGCGAATAAGCCTCGTCGATGAAGAGTACTCCGCCCTTTGCTTCCTCGAATTTTTTCTTTACTATGGTTGCAGTCCAACCTACGTATTTGCCTACCAAGTCTGCACGTCCAACTTCCACCATATGGCCTTTGGACAGCACATTGTTATCCTTCATTATCCGCGCGAAAAGTCTGGCCACACTGGTCTTTGCCGTACCTGGATTGCCTGTAAATACCATATGCATTGAAGTACGTTCGAACTTCATTCCCTTGTCGGCAAATATCTTCTGCGCCTTGTTATAGTCCAGAGCCTGATTGACGATACTTTTCGCGCGCTCAAGACCTATCATCTCCTGCAGCTTGTCGTAAGCGGATCCTTCGGGAGCCTTTGTTTGGATGGTGTTCTTAACCGTAACCGAATTCTTGTACTGAGGATATACAGAAGTCTTCATCTTATCCGAATACCAAGAATTAAAGAGCTCACGAAGTTCCGGAGCAAGATACCCATAATCTTCCTTAAGGCGCCCGTAGAGCTTCTTATCAGCTCTAAGCTTCGAATGAGAAACCATGTTATCGAGGTATTCCTTGGCCCTGTCGCCTGTCGCCAAGTCTTCCTCGATCTCGATGAAACTGAGAGAACCGAGATTTGCGAAGAACATATCCTTTGCCCTTGTGCATTCGCGGGGGAGGCAGAGAACGAACTGGACTTTGTCCGAATACTTACAGATCAGTTCGCTGATCTCCTCGATAATACCGATGATCCTGTCTGCAATATCGCTTTCGCCTTCGCTGTTTCCCGCAAACCTTAAGATGAACATTCCATCGATACTGCAGTTTATAAGATTTTTGACGACACTTAGACCAACATCATAGGGCCTCCCGAAAGCCACCTGACACAAGCGCAGGCTATTTATCCTCTTATTGGCATACAGGGCCTGAGCCAATGCTGTAATGGCGGCATTTCGCTCTTCCTCATCATCGGTCCTGACAAGATAATGTACCGGGAAGCCATGAACAGCCTTGTTGCGTCTTGGAACATAGATGCGGTCCAGTTCTTCTTTCAATCGTGATTCGCTTAATAACAACGATGCATTCTTATAGATCTCTTCCTTCCCGATCGCCTCGACAACTCTGTCAGTTCCATCGTTAAAACAGTAGTTTCTTAAAGGAGCAAGTCTAAACTTCCCCAAGACTTCGTCAAGATCATCAATAAGATCTAAGCGGGAGGAAGAACCGATCTTTTGCAAAAAAGAGACAATGGTGATCTCATGTGACTCCTTAATATCAAGCTCAAACCCAATCGCCTTAATAAACGCCTTTACCTTCGAAGACACATTGATATCGTCATTAACAATGACACCTACAGAAGCATTAGTCTTGTCATAGTATGCCAGGAAAAAGAAAGCCTTGTTGCCAAACTGCTCGTTGAACTTCTCGGAATTAATACATATATCACTCCTGAATGCCCTACGTTCATCAAAAGAGTGTAGCTCTATATCCTTTTTCAGATCTCCTTCATAAACATAAAAACGCATATTAAAATCCTCCTGCCTCACTTTTATGCAGCACTTTTGATCTCAGAAAGATATTTTTCACGAATTGGAGCAATTTCCTTATAGGTAACCGTCTTCTTCTCAATAACCTGTTCGATTAAAGCTTCAAGGAATGCTCGGTTCTGCATAAGGATCTGCTTTGTCTTGAAATAATAGCGGGAAAGCTCAACACCTTTGGCAGTGTCCAAGTGATTCATCACATCATTTGATGTCTCACTACGACCGTTGCGATGCAACTTAAAATCATAGGCAGCAATGTAATTCAAAAGATCTTCCATATGATCATATGCCGCACGAAGATCTCTGTCCGTACCCATATCAATCTCTCCGAGCACCAATTCAGATGCAGCTTTCCCTGCAAGATTGATCATTATCTCAATCTCAGTCTTGCTGAAGCTTTCACCACGATATCCATCATGTTTTCTTACCACTAAAGCATCACTACGGCGGGATTCTGCCGAAACAGAGATAAGACTTACTTCTCCCGGGAAAAAGCATTCAATCATTGCAGCATGTCCTGCTTCATGAACTGCTTTTCTTCTGAGTGACTCTTCAGGACAGATCCTGTCTTCACAAATATCCCAATAAGTACTGAAGCAAGCTCTCCTCAGATCTTCCTGGGAGATGGATTTCTTATTCTCATAACCTGCTAAAACGCCGGCCAGATTAACAACTGTCTCAAGGGTTGCACAAGATTTGCCTTCACTGAAACGCGCAATCTCATCAATATCGATATCATCAGCAAGTACTTTGTCTTTTAAATAGAACGCAATGATCTTCTTGGCATCCTCATTTTTAGGGAAATGCATATTAAAAATCTTGTCGAATCTGCCCTGTCTGATCAGAGAATCCGGAAGGTCATCAATATCGTTGCAGGTTGCAACTACGAAAATATCTTTTTCGCTGAATTCATCAATACAAGCCTGAACAGCTACATATTCTTCGGCATCACGGTGGTTGTAGTCCTCGTTTGCAAACTTATCAAGATCGTCCAAAAGAACTATCGAGGGTTCATGCTCTGCAGCTTTCTCAAAAGTCTCACGGATGTAGTCAACAAACTCACCGTTGGAGCGGTCTTTCCTGATAACATATTTCTTACGTCCGCTCTCTTTAATGAAAGACTTGGCCATAAGTGTCTTGCCGATTCCAGGTTCACCTTCAAACATTACACCTCTAGGAAGCGTAACACCCAAAGCCTTATACTTTTCAGGGTTATGGAAGATATCTATAATCCTGTATAATTCGTTCTTAATGCTCTCATATCCGATAACCTTATCCAGTTCTCTCATAAAAACGACCTCCTGTGATCAATACAATTTTCATCTTAACTGCCCTGATTATAGGAGGTGTTATGTTCGTAAATTGTCCCATCAATTTAAGAAACTCTCTTAAACTTCTCTCCTTCATACTTACGTATCGGATTGCCTCTAACGATCTCCGTATGCTTCTGCCACGCATTGTTCAAAGCATCAGCATTGTTGTCTTTCTGCTTTGCAGCAAGAATACTCTGTAACCGCTTCAATGCTTTTTGCTTGTTCTGCACCTGGCTTCGTTCTTCTGTGCATGTAACAACAGTTCCAGTCGGCTTATGAACAATCCTAACACCAGTCTCAACCTTATTTACGTGCTGGCCGCCTTTACCACCACAATGCATGGTCGTTACTTCACAGTCATTCAGATCAAACTCACCAATACTCTCAGCTTCTTTTATCACATGAAGATCCATATACCAGTTCTTGCGCTGATGAGCCGGCCTTATGGCGCTTTTCCACACCCATAAGACCGTGCCTTCGAGCGAAGATATATCTTCATCGAATTCCATAATTGCAGACTTATATCCGTGCCCTGAATAGTCTGCATTTATGGATACGATCCTTGAACCTGCAAACTCTTTAAGCAAAGCTTTGCAGAGCTTTTCGACTCCGACAGAGCACTCCACGGGACCCTGTCCTGAACTAATCTGTAATAACATTTTCACCTCTCTTTATATCTCTTTCATCTCCTGACATGCATTGTCTAACAATCGCATAGCATAAATCAGATGCGGACACTCTTTTGACCCAATCGCAATAGACCTGTATATACTCTCCGTCTCTTCATTAGATAAGTTTTTTAACTCAGGCGGCTGTTCCAAATTCTCATTCGTTACAGCTACAATAAATGTAAACTCCCAAAGCCTCTCACCTGAATTTGTTACAGGTACAAACGAAATATACTTAACCAATCTGCTCTCTGAAACCGACCATCTGTCATCTGTTAATTCAAACCCATAACTGGTAACAACAGACAATAGGCTCATTGAATAATCGTACATAAGACTTGGGTGTTGTTTTACTAAATGTTTTACTTTATCAGAAACATCAATTACACGCATAAGATATGCTTGAGATATCTTGTGTTTAACTCCGTTCTTTAGAATTGTCACTTCTACCCTTGGTCCGTGATAACCATCACTATACATGCTTACCTCTCTTTTCCTGCCTTGAAGTTATATACCGGCTTTACGATTTCATTTACTTCAACGCTGTCAGAAATGACGTCCTTAATCTCATCTATTCCGCGATAAGCAACAGGTGCTTCATCGAGCGTTCCTGAACTTATTGAAGACGAATAGATTCCCTTCATGTCGTTCTTAAAAGCAGATACCGTGTAGTGGTTCTTTACTTCATCACGACGCAATACCCTGCCTGATCCATGCGGTGCAGAATAGTTCCAATCAGGATTACCTTTACCGATGCCAAGGATCACACCGTCACGCATGTTGATAGGGATAATAACCTTCTCACCTTCACACGCAGATGCAGCACCCTTTCGAAGTATCTTAGTGCCATCAGAAAGTGTTCCAATATAGTTATGAATCGACTCATAACATTCGATTTCCTTCCACTTCATTCCCTTCAGGATCTCGCTGAGAATGATTTCCCTGTTAAGTGATGCATACTTAGTTGCAATCTCAACATCGTGGAGATAATCATCCATTAGAGCGCCTTCCACATAAGACATCTCATACGGTACTTCTTTGCCCATGTTGGCAAGTCTTCTGCGAGCTGTTTCCGTGTAATAATCAGCAACGTCATAACCAAGATGACGGCTTCCGGAATGGATGATGATGTAGTATCCTTCTTCGCCTTTATCGACTTCGATAAAGTGGTTGCCGCCACCCAATGTTCCAAGGCTCTTCAGCGCCTTATCACTATTAATTGCACGCAGACACCTAAGCTCAGAAATTGCCTCAAAACCAGCTCTGGAATGAGGCCTTTTCCTGATGTTAAAACCTGAAGGAACATTCTCCTTTATCACCTTGTCAAGCTTAGGAAACTCAAGCCTTCCTTCAACCTTAGCCATAAGCATTCCGCATCCGATATCAACACCCATGAGCTGCGGAATCACCTTGTCGGTGACGGTCATAGTAAGACCTATCGGACCTACCTTTCCGGGATGGCAGTCCGGCATTAAGCAAACTTTCGAATTAATCGATATCTGGTTATCAAGTATCATCTGGATCTGCGATCTGGCATAGTCTTCGATACTTGTAGCAAAGACTGAAGCCGACGCAAATCGACCTGCAATATTGTCCATAATAATATTCCTTTCGTTATGAAAGGGCATTCATGGGATTACTTCAATTGGGATTTTTTATGCAGCCTCGAAAAGAAGGTCCCACGCACCCTTGGTTTGTAATTGATATAAAGTTGTAGATAATCGTCTTGTCATCGCAAGGACCTCCTTTCGTAGAAATATGTCGCTGATTATAGAGGACATCTTTTAGAAATGCAATACAGAAATCTGATTACCAGTTAAGTTCATCGAAGATATATGCGAGGTCAGCAAAGGCCTTCTTAATCAGTTCTTTTTCTTTCTTCCTATATGCCTGCCAATCGTCAACGTTTTCTCTCCATGCAAGCTTCGCCAGTTCATCAAATTCATCAGCAGTGTTGTTTACGAGGTCATGCCACTTCTTGGAATACATTGCTGTTTCTTCATCTGTCAAATCCTGCATCTTGGAATAATCACCTTCGAAAACAGTATTTCCGATAGCCGGCGTATTCTTAATGAAGAACCTCAGGTAATCCCTGATGATTACAGCCAGATAAAGATCGGTCATCCAATGAACATTCCAGGAGATATTCACGATCTCAAAATCAGTATAAGAGCCCTTCTTATGCTGCTTCACCTTTCCAAGCTTCAGGTGACGGAGCTTGTAGTCGTGAACAGCATCCTTAATTCTCCAAAAAGGGTGCGTAATATTCCAAAGGACATCACTCAATAATGTGTTTCTCATAATCATCACCTGCTTCTCAAATCGCTTATACCATGTTTCTTAAGCTCATTTTAAGAAGGATGATGTACTAAATTTGGCCCATGTACACGATTACAATCAAGCTAACAAATCAGCCATTTACATGAAGCGTATGGAAATTGATCCATGCGCTTCTGTCATTAAGAACATTAAACACAGCCTTTTCCTGAATCAGTTTATATATCGCAACAGCACGTGCCTGGCAGTTAATTGACTTGCCCGGATTGAATTCAATATCCGTGAACCAGTTATATTCATTGATATCAAGTTCACAGCCGAAATTCTCGATCACGGCCAGAACATAGATGTAATCGTAGAATGCCGTCCTAGGTTCAAGCGGCCAATCCTCATCGTTTCTTACAAACGCTAACAGCCTGCCTGATGTCTTATGACGTTCATCCCTCTTTGCATCCTTAGGAGCTACATTCAACAGATCCAAATATGGACCACCATTCTCATATCGTTTAGAAGCCTGAAAAACATTTTCGATGAATACACCATTAGTCTTCATATTAAAAGCACTGAGCTGGTTTCCCAACTCAACTTCACCTTTAGATGAGATTTCCAGAGCAGTCTGGCCGGTAGCATCTACAATCGACTGATGAAGCGCATTGATATTCTTCCTCTTCTGACTTACAGCAAACCCGCCATTCCAGGCAAAGTCAAACTCCTTGCATATAACGTTCCCATTCTCAATTGTCCACGCAGGTCTTTTAGCCATGATGCACCTCCACCCATTCCAACAGATCCTTCTCATCTTTCTCACTTGCGGCAACGCCCATAATAATGTCTGCAAACTCAGCGTTCGTTGCCTTTACCTTGTATCCGTTAAGCTCAAGCAAGGTAAGCAAAACCAGTGCTCCGATGCGCTTATTTCCGTCTCTGAATGCGTGATTTTTGATGAGTCCGAAAGCAAGCCTTACGATCTTTTCCTTCGTGTCAGGTATCAGTTCTTCCCCTCCGAAAGTCTGAAATGGTGCCTGAAGCGCAGAATCCAGCATTCCGTCATTAAGCACGCCGACATCTCCGCCATAACGTTCATATATGGCTTCATGAAGCTTTATAATCTGATCTCTGTTTAATCCAATCATTTTGCAAGCTCCTCAAATGCTTCATTAAATTCATCCATCAGCTTTGATGCAACTTCAAAAACTTCACTGTCAGAAACAGTTTCAAACTGTTTATATTCTTCATTCATAAGCTGATACCTCCGCTCTTTTCTCAAATACTAAACAAATTCATGGCGCATTTTTAGTGCATCTCATACTTTAGACTTATAACATGAATAAAGTAAATACAGAAATCAAAAAATACACGATTCACATACTCGCTGTCACAGCATTTAATCCAAAGCATTTTGAGCTTCCGTTTGATCTGCCTCAGGAAAGGAATGCTGTCATCATATGCACCGGAAGAGAAAACGAGTATCTCAAAAACTACGAGGGAAACAAACTCGATGTAGCTTTCCTTGATGTGGAAGATCCTCGTGTCTTAGGCGGTTTCAGATACGTGCATGCCAGAGCGATAATCAGATTTATCAGTTTGCTGCCTGATGAAGTAACGGACCTATATGTCTGCTGTTCGAAAGGTCAATCAAGGAGCGCAGGTGTGGCAGCAGCACTTATCCGTATGTCAGGTAGAGACGATGAAATTGTTTGGAACAATCCGTTTTACAATCCCAATTCACTGGCTTATTACAGGCTGTGCAGACAGGCCGGTATCCTTGTAACTCCGTTAGAAGTTCAAACCAAAAAGAGACAAAACGAAAAAGCTTACCTCAATCTACAGGAAGGTAAGCCCACTAAGTACGAACGTTGGCAAATAATAGAGTAATCACCGTCCAAATACCACTTGGCTGGCCTACCGTTTTAGTCGCATCACTCAGACGTACTCTTCTTGTTTTCAAACACTTCAGCACTTAGTTCAATACACATCGTTCAATCACCAGACTTTTCTGACGAATTAACTGAATCCCACGCTTTCATAACATCTTCGACACTTACACCATCAAGCGATCCATGCCTAAACGCATCCCAGAACGCGCTCGCTTTCTCCTCATCACCATTAAGTTCTTTGCTGAATCTGATCAACAGTTCATCGTTCTTTGTCAGCTCGTCTTCTCTGACATATCGAATTCTGTACAGCGGTGATAATGCCGGTTCATAGGTATGTGTCTCGGCGTCCTTATAGAATCTTTTATGTTTCAGAGCCTCTAGTCTCCATTCATCCGTGTAGGGCATTTTGAAAAGGATCTGCGGCATACAGCAATCATACTGGGCATGAGCCTCTGTTATCATGGCATGGAACGACGGACCAAACGGATAACAATCAATATTAACTATGTCTCCCGGCTTAAACGGAGTCGGCATATTCAGATCAAGAAATCCGCCAAGGAAAGATCTTTCACAATCATTTGAAGAATAATACTTGTGACCATTCTTCTCTTTTTGCAGATGTAACTCTTCAAACCAACAAACTTCGCCTTTGTAGATATAGTAGTCGTATCTGAAGGTTTCCCATGCTCCGTTATCACGAAGATTCCATACTTCCAATTTGTACCACGTTGCGATCGGATATCCTGCCTCCGGTTCTTCTTCGTCATCATCGTCATCCCAATAATCATTCTCGAATTCTTCTTCAAGCTTAATGTATTCCATAACATCCTTCATTGAATTGAATACACCTAAAGGTTGAGACTTCACGAAAAATACATCCGGATCGTACCACTGGTCGAAAAGACAATATACACGCCTCTCCTCATAAAGATCGTTATATTTCAGATCAAATTCAGCGTTGCGTATTGCTGCACAGCAGTCATCAAAACAGATGCCAAAGTCACCTATCGCATCACAAATCGTTTGCTTTATGTGTTCAAATCCGGCACCTTCAGCCATTAGTTTTGATGCATTTATAAAAGAATCATACTTTATGCTGTTTTTCTTACGGAGGCTTACCAGCATATCTGTCTTAGACTTCAAAGATACAGGAGCTTTGCATATGATCTCCGCTATATATGATTCACTGAAAGTGCCATCTGAAGTATTAAAAGCAATCATTTCTTCGCTAAAACCACACTTTCGTAAGATCTCCCTTTCATCTTCATTTGTCCATCCATGGCATTCAATGACATAAGGGTTGAGGTCATCAATCTTTTCTATCTCAACACAAGTTCCTGAAGGAATGTGATACAGTCTGCACGTCTTTTTCAAAGCCAAAAGCAAAAGCATATTGATAAATACTTCTTCGCTCTCCCCGTCCCAAACAGCGATCATGCGGTCACAACTTTTCATCATCTTCACATTTGTAGGCATTGCATATTTGATGCGTGCCATAGGATAACGATGTTTCGGCGGAACTAACCGCATAACACTCACCTTCTCATATTGCTTACTCCTGCAACGACCATATACACGATGATCGAAATCAGAATCGCCAAGCAATATCTCATCACCATTGTTCATGAGCGTTCTGACATCTTCCCAAAACGCCTTTGGAAATTCCCTGTAATGTATTCCGTTTGTTCCGCAGATATATATGCTCTTTGATTTTATTTCAACCATTTCTCTCCCTCCTTGATAAGCGCTTTCTTCATTGCTTCGTATACTGGCTTATTGATATATGTCTCATCAAAACGCGATGTATGGTTTCCCGGTCCCCAGATAAGACTTTTTACTTTGTGACCAGCAAACAGGTTTGAGTTAGTTTTGAAGTAATCGTTAATAGCTGCTATGCAGGAGTAACTGTAGGTATGACCGTCCTTGCACTCAAACATGAGAATGTCATCATCAAATTTAATAAGTCGTTCAAGCACATAACTTGCCACCTGTTCAGCTTGCGGAAATCCATCAGAAGATATGTCTACTTTGACCAGAAGGTTAAAATCATATTTAGGATCAACATTCACCGGGATTTCATCGTCATCACAAAAATGGACATATGAATCACCTTCTTCGAAGCAAAGCAAGTATTCTCCGCTTTCCTTCTCCCAATCATCTCTAGACACATAAAACAGGGCTAAATCATTGTTCTTCAGAGACTGAATCCTGCTGAAAACAAGCGAGAAATTCTCCCAATCCAAATCTCTGTGATAATGTCCGAAATACCAGTGCCTGAATTTTAGTCCGTGCTCTGTTATCAATTCATCCAAAAACTTAGTCAGCCTGTTGCCGGATCTGTCGACAACACCCGCCATGTTATTTGCAAGCAGCCTTGAGATATCGCTGTTATAAACGGCACTCATATTCTTTCCGATATAGCCTTCAGGAGCACAGTGCGTCAGTACGACATCAACCTCGAAGTTAACCTTCTCGAGATTTCTTAATGCTTCCTCATATTCTTCATCAGATGGCAGCTCACGTGCCCACCAGGATTCACCTTCCTTGCGGTATTCCTTATCAGTAGATTCGGCTCCGCCCATAGTAAAGAAAGTGGTCCCGAAAATGTTATAGACCTGGCCTCTCATAAGATGGATAACACGGTCTGATATCTTATGAACCTTTCCGCCGTTCCATTCTTCTACTGGATATTTATCCAACAGATCGTGGTTCTCATGATTACCATCTATAAACAAAGTAGTGAAGTTCCTTTGGTTATAGGTCTTAAGAATATAATTATCCTGCTCCGCACCATCCCAGATCCCACCGAAATCGCCAACTACGATCAGGAAATCGTAATAGTCAGACATATATTTCTGTTCAGGAAAATTGGAAGTGTTAATCTTCTCCCAATCTGTCATTCCATGTGTGTCACCGGTTATGTAGAACATAACAACCTTAGCCTCCTTTAACTCACCTTATATCATCATTATAGAAAGGGGTATGTGCGCAAAATGGTACATTAGAAAAGCCTTCCTCTATGAGAGAAAGGCTTTTTAAATAGGTGTGGAATAATTGATTTGATCCCCAAACCCGCCCTCGTCAGTCGGTTAACAATAGGTAGTAAAGCCTAAGCTATACTGTAAAATGTGAAACTGTAGTATATACTGGGCGTACATAGTATCTAAGGACTCGAACCTCTCGTATGGCCCGGCATACTTGCCACTGCAGGATCAGCGAATCATTCTCATTCGCCACGAGATCTTGTTCACCCCGCCTGACTACCTGCAATATCAAATCAAATTAATTCCGTAGTCCAATTAATCTCCTGAATCTTGTCATCAAGAAGTCTAAATTCCTTCGAAAGGCCATCAACCTTCTTTTGCAGTTGAGGAACAGAAACCGTACTATAAGTCTTGATCTCAGCCTTTGAATAGTAACGTCCGGTAAGATCACTAGCGTTCTTCAGGAAAGACCTGAGCTTTGTGATTCTTCCATCGAGACAATCCCTCTTGGCAAGAAGGTCGGTCAAATAAACTTCACCACACTTTGTTTCATTATTAGTGTGGTTGATTCTTGAAACTAGAGTTTCCAGTTTCTCATAAAGCCCTTCCATTTCTTCCATAAGAGCTATAGGGTCTTCCGTTGGATTCTCACCCTCCTGAACTTTTGCGTTTCTATTGAGCCTTTCAGACAGGTCATTAATCCT
Source organism: Ruminococcaceae bacterium AB4001 (assembly GCA_000621765.1). Taxonomy (GTDB): domain Bacteria; phylum Bacillota; class Clostridia; order Saccharofermentanales; family Saccharofermentanaceae; genus Saccharofermentans. Next base: position 197,282 of record JHXJ01000001.1, on the reverse strand, counting down.
GCTTTGAATATCTGATCTTTCTGACAATGCCAATGCTAATTTCATAATTCATTCCTCCTCGTTCATTTGTTTTTCCTTGAAAGTATCTTATCAAGCCATATGTACCAATTTGAGAACATAAATATACCCAGCAACGATGCCGGGTAAGGTTTAAGGTTTTAAGAGAAATATCTTTTGCGAGCAATTTCCGCACAAGCGAAGCACGGAGGACCTTAGTGAGCAAAATATATTATTCGAAATCAATATGCCCGTAGACAATCATCTTAACCGACTTCTTCTCGCCTTCAACAGCACGATTATAGTGAAAACCATCATCGTCGATCTCAATGTTTCTAATTACATTATGGTTCAAAAGAATCGCCGGACTAATCAAATTATTAATCGTACTTGCCTGTCTGTATAGTCTTTCAACTTCACCACTCAGCTCGCCCCAACCAATCTGGTTATCAAGCAAATGCTTAATGTGTGCAAGACTAGCCGGGAAAGATTTTCCGCGGATTTCGTTGAACTGAGGATCATTACGTTCTATGCTATAAGGTGTACGGACTGCCATGCTGACTAACTTAAGTCCGTGATCTTGCTTGAATATTGAAACAGAGTATATCCTGTCTTCATCAACATCCGTTAAATCTTCAGCAATCGGGCCATCGTAGGTTACATACCATGTATACTCATCACCGGCAAACGCTTCAATGTCTTCATACAAATCAATTCTCTCATAACCAAAGCAAGAGTAATCGACTATACCAAACTTCTTGTCTCTGTTAAATCTGTCTGTACCTGAGTTAATCTGAGAAACCAATGAAGATTTAACAGCGGCATCTGTCAACTCGCTAGTAGCGAAGCTTTCCATCGTCTCTGCATCACGCAACATAAACCTGTTTGTTTCTCTCGGGAGACGTTCACTCACAACGTGCCCCCCCCTATCAGCACGGTTGCTGACTATGATTTCCACAGGATTACCATCTGCTCTCCTTAATCTTCTCCTATCGATCAATTTGGAGACAGGCTTATTAACAGTAAGAATTCTCAAATTGGGCAGAGCATAAAGCGCTTCAACATTCTCAAGAGTATATTCATGAATTGATAATCTGGTCAGATTTTCGAGCCCTCTGAGAAAGTCCAAATTTGTTATACCGGTCATATCCAAAGCAAGAACTCTCAGGTTCGTCAGCTCTGAGATAACGCTCGGATCGCCTATTTCATTATGAGATAACGTCAATTCAATCAACTCATTATATGAAGAAAGGAAAGAAAAATCCTTTATTCCGTTGCGGCGGAAAGTAGCTCTCTTTATTCCGGTCAATTCTCTATAGGTATACTGCCTGTTCAGATCAATATTGTTCAAATACAGTAATCCAAATCTATCTATTTTTTTGATCTGCTCCTGATATTCAATATCCGGATTCTCATCATTATATGCCCATCTGATCAGATGTGCTCTTTCCTGAATCTCTTCCCTGAGATAATCCGGCTCAAGAATTACTGCATACTCGCCATATCTCATAGCCCAGTCGATAATGTCTTTCTCGCTGCTCTTTACATGAACGATCAAGCGGTTAGAGGATGGATGCGCAGGTTCGATCTTTATCTGGTTTCCAAATGATTCGATTACTTCTCCGAGAATGGACCTGTCAACCTCCAACTTAACCTTTACCGTTTCGCCTGCATTCATATAGCAGTGCTCTACAATATATTCGTTTGAATGTAAAGCTGCATTTACTCTTGCAGCCGAATGAGTGGATTTCTCGTCAAGTATGGTTACATCAGAGATCCTGTCGATACGATACCTTTTGATAATGTTTGAGTCTTTCTCACCGCATAACAGATAGTAGTTACCGTCAGCAACAATAACCCTGTATGGACAAACCTTAACGGGTTCATTTCCAATACGGTGAAGCTTCTTGTCGGTATCAAATGCATTGTTGTAGAAAGTAATCATTCTCTGCCTGTGAATAGCATTATTGATATCACCCAATATCGTGAAGAAGTCCTTCCTGACAGGAACATTCTTCTCATTGATCTTTGTGTGCATCTCAAAGATTCCGCTGTACTGGTTATGACTGAGCTTAACGAGCTTTTTGGTAATCTCTTCGGCACTGGTCTTATCGACATGCTTTGAGAACTGAACAGCATCCATCAGGAACATCAGCTCTTCGTCCGTGAAATCATCTTCATAGCAGAATTCTAACCAGTAATCCTTGAGTATGGGCGAATCGCCTCTCGGAATAACTGTATAGTGAAGACGAGTATTCTCGTCAATCCAGTCACCGTCTTCGTCCTTTCCGTACTTCTCAATAAGTCTATTGAGTGCACGGGATACCGTTCGGCGGTCACACGCATTTTCCGGATCTTCTTCGAGCTTTCTTAAGATATCTGCCTGATCGATCGGCTTATCCTCTGTCGCATTCTTCTTAATAATATCGAACACAAGATCTATACATTTATTATGCTTAATCATCTGTCTTACCCTCCATTTACCGCGAGAAATCAACTTATTCCTGTCTAGATATTAGCACGCTGAAAACACAAAAATAAGCCCAGAGATGTGACTAATCTGTCACATTTTCCAAAATTGTCCTATTAACAGACTGATACTATTCAGAATCAAAAACGAACTGAAAGTGAATGTTTGCCTTTAATAGCGCATCGTTTCCAGGATCATGCTTAAAGTAATCCGACGCTACTTCGCAAACAGGTGTTCCGGGGATCTGTTTCCCCAGTTCAACGATCCGTTTGCCTGTATAAATCTCGATCTTCTCCCACTGCTCCATGGTGCCCTCGTAGTAGACATCCTCCAAAGAAACACAGCCGGCAAAGACGTCACGACCGATCATTTTCACATTCTTCGGAATGGTAAGTCTTTTAAGGTTGGTACAGCCCTTGAAGGCGGCATCGGGAATGCCTCGTACTCCAGAGTGAAGAATGATGTCCGTGACTTTGTCATTACCCTGGAATGCCTCAGGCTTAAATCCCTCAACATCAACTTCGTTTCCCCATTTGTTTATACCCTTTTTGGGGAGCTTTATCACTTCAGATGCCGCATCACCCAGCGTCACTACATACATAGGCGCACGTCTCATAACACCTGAGATATATGTATACCCGTAGTATCCGAAGGTTAAATCTTTTGCATCTTCGGTTGTCTTTATTACTTCAATATAATCTTTAACTAACACGGCCTTGCCCTCCATTCTGTCTCTATAATTTCATCTTACAGAGGAAGATGTGACAAAAAGAGGACATCACATCTATTGGTTCAACGGACAGGATTCAAGCCATTTAGTCAGATTCTCGTTGCATCTTATGTTGCTGAAATACAAGCTTGAAATAAAGTATCCGCAAAACTGCGCAACCTGAGTTCTGTCTTCAACATCAAAATTACATATCTTATCAACATTAACAGCTAAACATATTTCGTTCAAACGGTAACAGGCACGGATACAATCATCATGTGCCGATCTCCGCTGGGTGTCATACGCTTCAACCATAGGAACATTAAGTTTTTCCTTAGGTGTAATTGAATAGTATTCTTTCTCTCTGATTACAATCTGGAAATATCTTTCGAGAATATCAATACACGATTTCAATTCATCCTTAAGTTCATCTTTTTGTACAAGATCTAATGCCTCGCTCAATTCATATAATTGCACAAGTATATTGTTCAACATCTTCTCCTCACACTTTCTCACACAGCAAATTATTCCGGTGGAGTGAATGTACTCATTTCCTTCAATCGCTTTAAGAATTCCTCTGCAGGAACTTTGTCATGGTCAGCCGGAGGCCCGAACTTTTTATCCCACTCTTCGCTGAAATGATCCTTGTGCTTCTTTTGTTCATTCATTTCTTTTGCAACTTGGATCAGTGCATCTGCGTATTTCTTGTCTTTTTGCTGAGTCTCATAAGAAAACTGATCAAACGGAACAATACTCGGATGCTCATGACCAAGATATGGCGGGTTATACGGCTTAAAATTCATCATCACGCTCCAGGCATCATGAACATCTTCCAAAGAAATATCCTCGCCTTTTATTAATACCAGCAAAGAATACACTTTTAGGGTTTCTTTGCTCTTTACACCCGTTGCTACTCTTACTCTTTCTACCACTTCGTCTATATATGTTTTCATAAGGTAATCCTCCTATGCTCGCCTTTATGCTATCAGGCACGATGGGACAAAATTCGCGCATCGTTCCGCCTAATATATGTTTGGGAGGAAATCATCATGTCTAAGGTAAAGAACTACATGGACAACAACACTTTGGTTGTGGATCTGATGGTTGATAAAGTTACAATTAATCATATTGATTCGATAATATATTTCGACGATTATGAAGATCTGGAGAAATTCAACCCCGGAAAATTGGCTAGATTTGATGATCTTGAAATGGCCAAAAGTGTTGATTCTAAATATGAGGCCCGCGAACAGTGGACATCGATTGATATTTGTTCAGACGAGATCAGGCATGTACTCAGTCTCATCAACGCTTGCCAGGATTTTTACAGATATCCGAGTGCGAAGAGCAGAACATTCCCAGCATTTATACGAAGATATGGTATTACAATAAATCAGACTAATATAGAAATCGTCTTGCAAAGTCTTCAAACCGAGGTGCTTTGCAAATGCATCTGCTCTACAGACAACGAATATTGGAGAAGAACATTTCTGAAATATGAGTTTTACAATAACAGTCTCAAGTTCTCCAATGGAAGATCTGTGTCAAAATTCGGATTGCCACTAGTAATCTATATTGTTATTGCTGAGAACTTACGTGCAAATGACACCGTTGCTTTAGTATCGTTCACAAGTCATGATTTTGAAAGGTGCATGTTGACATGGAATTCTACAAAGCGGGTTAATCTTAATTTCGTAGAAAAGATCGGTTCGGCTTACATTGTCAGTGTTGTAACCAAACCATACTCTGCGGAAGACCCGTTTTTCGAGTTTTATATTTCCGAAACCTCATACAACAAGATTATTCATCTTATTGAAGTTCTTAACATACGGCATCAGATAAAGTATCCCATGCAACGCCGGTGTGACGCTTATAAATCGCATGTTTTGTACAAATCGCTGGATCCAATCAATCACGGGCTGTCTATTCCGATAGATTATTTATGAGACTAGCCTAATAGCGGATCTATTTCTTAGTCATCATGTCCGCAAAATGGCGCATGTGCTTTTGTAACCTATGAGTGTAAAAAGAACGCTCAGCTTCGTTAAAGCCAATGAGGTGAATCTTATGGAAAATGAAAACAATGAAAAGAAGAACGAGAAAATTGATGAATTTAAGGCATGCCTTGCAGAATCCGGAGTTGATACTGACGGACTTGATATTAAGCCGGATGACAGCCTTTGGGATGTTTTAATGAAGATTGGTGTCGGCAAGATCGTCGTTTGTGATGACGCCCGCATGTTTGACAGCGGTGACATGGACAGGATGCGCGAAGAAGGCAGGATTATCGGTGAGATCGATGTAAATAAGGATGATTAAGTAGAAAAAAGTGCAGTTCAGTCAGATGTACCGAAATGTGCACATATGACCTGATAATATGACAATCAAGATGCTTGCAGCAGTTTCCAGCGGGCATCTTTTACAGGATCTGATCCGGTAGTGTCATCTGAAGGACGGTGGTTAAAACCCACCCGCACCGGAGCATTAGGACCGTTTCCGGCTGTGTAGCTCAGTCCGGGAGAGCATCAGTGGCAGGATCAGATCCGAAAGTTTAAAAGACACTAACAGCAATATGTAATAACGGCCTAACAAAAAGGAACGTGTCTTGTAACTTATATAAATTTTAGGAGGTGTTTGGACATGCAGTAGCTAACTTTAATTCAAGGAGGACTACAATGCATGAGAATTCAAACATTTGACGGGATCATTTATCGTTTCAGACATGATCCTGTACCTTACTGCGGCGTATATCACCGTAGGAAACCGAAACCGCCTTATAACAAACGCGCCAGTTTTTTGAACTTCATTCAGGAAGAAGAAAATCGACCATTCAAAGATCATGTATACAAAGAAGTAATCTGTCAGCATGGCGGGGGATGTATGCTCTGCTACAGATATTTGAGCAATTACGGGCGACATACGGACAGATGCTGGAAAACAAACTCCAAGTGCAGGAAACAGTGGATGAAGCATCAGAAGAAGCATTATCCGACGGTCAAGATAAATCCTTGTGAAGAGTTCAATGATTGTTGAACGAGAAACTTTTTGAGCTTCAATAAACATTTTCAAATCGCTTGTCCTAATAAGTCATTCCAGTAACTAACGAGTATGATGGGGACATAATAGTACATTAGTCGCCTTAACATATGGTTGGGAGGAATCATCATGTCTAAGGTAAAGAATTACATGGACAGCAACAAAGAAAAAGCCCGTCACAGAAACAGAATTGACGAGACCAGACGTACTAAGGCCAACCGGATAAGGAAGTGTAATAACTGGACTTACAGCGTGCTAAGGGGCGGCTACTATCATGTAACGGAACATGAGTCCTACAGATATGAGTATATTCAGAACAAACCTATAGAAATTAATAAAACGGATTGGGATAACTATTTTAAAACCGGCGAAAGAATAACCCATAAAGAAATCGGCATATACCCAATCCACAAAGAAATAGTTGAAACAAGGATAAAACCAGTATCAATACTTAAGAGGGGTTCCACCAGAAGAGCAAAGCATTATAAAACACGAGCTAAAAGAAGGTTCAGAAGACAGACACGCCTGATAAATGAAGATTCCTACCTGCTAAAAGGAAACACATACAGAAAAGATTATGATATCCATTGGCGTATTTGGTAACTGGAGTACATCTGTTACCACAGCATATGAACATAACCCCTCAAAGCAAAGAAATATAACGCTTTGCGGGGTTATGCATTGTTGTTTTATACCGAATTTGACCCTTTAGATTGCTAACTAAAAAGTGGAGGTCTTACTCAACTATATGCATACATACATCCTTCCCTCTACTGCGCTCTTTATCTTTTAGCTGGACAATAAGGAACGTGAACCAATTTGGACTCTGCCTAAAGTAGAAACGCGATCAAGGATGCATGTGTGTAAAACTTTACACGTGCGTGCGCGTGTTAATTAGTGTCTTCTATATATACAGCTTCGAGCATTTTACTTTTTGAAAGCATTTCACTAAGTTGTTGAATCACAAGAGATTCAACGAAATTATCAGCTCCATGCCCGAAATAGACAATGATATTTTTGGTTTTATAAACAGTATCATTTAACTTGAGAATATCAGCAAAGTGCTTTTCATAATTGGCCATATCAAGAGAATACTCAGGTCCATCAATCCGTGTCACCGGGTAAAGTGATAACTTCGCAACTGGATAAAGAGATTCAACTTCCTGCTTTTCTATCAATGCAGCCATGATTTCGTCTCCTCTCTCACATATATCAGGAAAATTCCCAGCATAAACTGCTAACGGATTAAAACCACCAATCTGCCTGTCAAATGCCAGGTAATGGAAATCATCACTACATTCTTCGTAGACCAATTTAAAAATACGATCATTCTCTTCTTTACTTAAAATCTCAACTCCATTATTCGTGATTTTTCTCATACGTTACCTCCAATAAATCATTAAGCTATGTAGACATATTCTATGACTGCTTTTTATCACCTGTTTCGATTAATGATTAGATTATAAAAAGACCAATGTGGCAAAATTAGTGCATCGATTACATCTATAATAGTGATATATAATTTAGATAGTTCATCTTTAGGAGGTTACTATGGTTTATTTATCTAAATCCAAGTACACTGGTTTATGGCAATGCCCTAAGATTGCATGGCTAAGACAGTACAAGCCTGAAGTGGCAACTATAGATGAGATGGTGCAAGCCCGCTTTGAAGCCGGAAATATGGTCGGCGACCTGGCAATGGGTCTTTTCGGTGACTTCGTTGAAGTCACTACTTATAACGGCGAAAAGCTTGATCTTCCGAAGATGATTGAAAAGACTGTTATCGAAATGGAAAAGGGCACAGAAAACATCTGCGAGGCTTCCTTCTCATATAACGGTCTTTACTGCGCGGTAGATATCCTGAAGAAGGATGGCGATGGCTGGGCGATTTATGAGGTAAAGAGCTCAACCAAGCATCAGAAAGATGATGGCACTTATACCGACGACAAAGAAGTGTATATAGCTGACATTGCTTATCAGAAGTATGTTCTTGAACACTGCGGTGTTAAGGTAACCGGCACATTTCTTGTATGTATTAATGGTGATTATTTATTTGACGGCACACTCAAATTGGACGAATTCTTCTTCATTTCAGATGTTGCAGATGAGATCGGTCCAGAACTTAACATCATTGAACACAACCTCGCTGTAGCCGAAGAAGTGCTTATATCAGAAGAAGAACCCGATATCGACCTTGATGTATGCTGCCTGAAACCCTATAAATGCGCTTTTTGGCAGTATTGCTCACAGCATATCCCGGAAGAATCTGTCTTCAAGATCTATCGTTTGAAAAACACCAAGAAGTTCGAGTATTATCACAATGGGTGGATCACATATAGAGATTTATTGGATAATGCTCCAATTAAAAACGAGAAGCAGCTCAGACAGATAGAATTCGGTCTAGAAGATAAAGGTACATATATAAACAGATCTGAGATAGCAGCCTTCCTGCAATCCCTCTCATACCCTTTATATTTCTTGGATTTTGAGACCATGCAACCGGTTATACCTCAATATGTCGGAACAAAGCCGTATGCACAGATTCCTTTCCAATATTCTCTGCATTATATAGAACATGAGGGCGGAGAGCTTAAACACAAGGAATTCCTTGCAGAATCCGGAACAGACCCTAGGAGAGCATTAGCTGAGCAGTTATGTGCTGATATTCCTATGAATGTCTGCGTTACTGCTTATAACAAAGCATTTGAATGCACACGCATAAAAGAGCTTGCAGAATATTATCCTGACCTGGCAGAACACCTTCTCAATATCAAAGAAAATATCGTTGACTTGCTCGTGCCATTTCAGTCAGGTTGGTACTACAACCGTGCCATGGGCGGCTCATTCTCGATAAAGAGCGTTCTTCCTGCAATCTTCCCAGACGATCCGAGCTTGAACTATCATAACTTGGAAGGCGTTCACAACGGCGGAGAGGCTATGACTATCTTCCCTAAGATTAAGGATATGTCGCCAGAAGAAAAGCAGATTGCTAGACGCAATCTGCTTAAATACTGTGAACTAGATACCTATGCTATGGTTAAGGTTTGGGAAGAATTGATAAGTGTAAGCAAATAACACGCGACATTAATCAGATGTTTCTTCTATTATTGTTTTTATTGGAATTAGCCTTCTGCAAGTTTTTTCAAAACTGCATTCCATTTTGTAGTAAACACAATATGAGTTCTTGCAAATACCATCCTTTTTGCTTTTGCAATGCTCATAATCATAGATTACATTTTTCTTTTTCTTAGGTCTTACTGATTTTTGTGGAAGCGGAGCATCTTTGTCTTGTATTATCATATATGAACTTATTGTCTTTTTTAGATCATGCATCACAGCTTTGCCACTTACACGTACTACAAAGTTATCTAATAAAGAAACATCCACTTTCTCCATGGATAATAATTCAAAATACGTTGCAGGTTCATCTTCCCTGTCAAAAATATCACGTTCATAATAAGCTGGATAATTAGCTTTGGGTCTACGGTGAATAACACGTCCCATTTTACAAAGGTGGAGACATCCAGGCGTATATAGCATCACTACTTTTTCTTCTTGGTTCATATATTTAGACAAATAGTTCTTTGACGGCTGTCTTCCAATTTTCGCCCACCAACATGAACCACTAGACTCAATGACTTCTTTATGAGCCGCTATTGTATCTACTCCTTTAAAATCAGAATAACGTAATAAAAGGATTGTATTGTCCATCGTTTCCTCCAATAAAGTAGCTGGCTACACCCTATTCCTAATTATTGTACTTCTAACCCCGTAATTGAGAAATAATAAAATGTTTATTATCAGAATATCACAATTCTATATTTGCCATCATATTCTCTTAAAATCAAGCCATTGTTTGATAAAATCTAAATGATTAACAGAGTATATTTGAGATCAAATAGGAGGTAACCTATGTGTGATTATATAATTGAAGAATTCTACCAAGAAATGGAAAATGTAAATTTGGATGTGTACGGAATACTCGATGCCAATAACAGAATTCACACTTTAGGAACAGATTCAAAGATAATAGGTCGTATCTTTGAAATGCTTACGCAGCCAGTTTTGGAAAGAATCGCTGAACGACACAATATGATGTTAATAACACCCGCATCCCAAACGGTTTACCCCGATTTTGTATTAATGACAAGTGAAGAATCTGACCAGAAAATCGCTATAGATGTCAAAACGACTTATATAGAAAATGACAATTCCAGATTTGGATTCACTTTAGGATCATTTGCCTCATATATGCGAGATAATACTAAAAACATAGAATTTAATTACACTGATTACATCAAACACTATGTTATAGGTTTTGTTTATAGGCGAAACGGAGAAGCTCAAGCTAGCATGTCGATTCCGTATTCTGATAAAGAATTAATTCAAAAACCCTATCTAGATGTTCAATATTTTATCCAAGAAAAGTATAAAATAGCCGGAGAAAAACCAGGATCAGGAAATACCGAAAACATAGGATCTTTTTACACGACTGACATAGAAGATTTTAGAACTGGAAGAGGTCCATTTTCGACTCTGGGAGTAGATGTGTTTGATATTTATTGGAAATACTATCCAAAATACAGAAGTATAGAAAAACCCTATACTTCTTTGCCTGAATTTATAGTTTGGTTTAGGCAACAAGATAGAGAAAACATTTCGCTTTTACACGAGTTTGATTACGATAATGTTTGCGTGTCTATAGAACGATACAACTGATCATTATAAATATCTAGGTGCTGATATATGGAAAATTCATTTGATTTTATTATGTTGTTCAAGAAAAAACTCAATTCCAGCAACATAAATTGGGATATAAAAGCTCTTATTGATTCAGACAATAACCTAATTACCTTGGGCACTGACAGTAAGTTGATTGGTAGAATATTTGAATTAAAATCACAGTCCATCTTGCAAGAAATAGCAAATGACAATCCAAATTATAAGTTGGAAAAGCCAAAAAACCAAACCGTCTATCCAGATTTCCTTTATGTTTGTCCAAATGGAAGCAAAATAGCCGTAGATATTAAAACGTGTTATCGGGATCCAGCTAAAGGAAAACTCAACATTGCATATACTTTAGGTGCATATACTTCTTTTTTGAGAAATGGTACAAAGAACATCGTTGGAAATTATAAGGATTATACTCATCACTACATTATAGGTTTCATCTACGATAGATTGTCTGATGAAGATGGCCAAATCATGCCATATACACCGGAAAATCTTGCAAAAATACCAGTCCCTTATGGAAACGTAAAGGTCTGGGTTCAAGAGAAATATAAGATAGCGGGATATACCGAAGGAAGTGGAAACACTGCAAATATCAAATCTATAGAATCAAATATAATCACCGACTTTGAAGATGGGAATGGCCCTTTTTCCGTTTTAGGTGAAAATATTTTTGAGGATTATTGGCGAAATTATAAAAAGAAATCAGGTTATAAAAGCATTGAACAATACTTGTCATGGGCAAAGAAAAATAGCACATTAAAAACTGAAATAGATTTTCCCACACTTGAAAAAGAATACATTAAGTGGAGATTACACAACTGCCCAACAAAGGAGGATAGTCTCAAAAGCGCTATTCGTGTCCTGTTAATCCAAGGGAAAAAAGGCGCACAAAAAGAACTGCTAATAGAAACAAATAACAATACCAGACTCACTATTTCCAAAAAGAAAAGTGAAATAATGTATTGGATTTCATTTTGCAAAAAGAATCATATTCCTTATGAAATAGAGCAGTCGTAGGCACCTTATACGCTCTTTGACTCCAAACCATTAAACAAATCAAAAATGTCTGGTTCGTGACCGAGTCTGAAAGCGTTGCTTGATATAATTGTGGATGGATCATAATTCATTAGTAGCGCCTCCGTCATAGAGTTTCTATTGCTTTCTTTTGCTCCTATATGGTAGAAATGCTCGACATTCAACTTGAAGCATCCGTCCCATACAGAATCAATATACTCATTCTTTCTGTATTTGTTCTCATCCCATGTTGAAAGCATAAAATAGGCTTTAGAATTAAATAATGCATCACGAAGAGCTTTTTCTTGGTTTTCATCCCAACTGTCATAATAATCTACGTGGCGACCAATATACGGTGGATCACAATAGATAAAATCTCCTTGTTTTGCTAACGCTATCGTTTCTTCAAAAGAACAACATCTAAACTCCCAATTATTCTTTGGGAAAACCGTTTCAAGGTATTTAACTTGATTAACTATTTTAGTTATATATGCTTTTGCAAAACGATCGGGTTTATGTCCATAAGGAACATTAAATTTATAATACCTATTAAACCTAATCATTCCATTAAAGCAACTCCTGTTGAGAAATAGAAAATCAAGCGGATCGTGATCCTTGTTAAAGCGATCACGAATGAAATAATAGTGTTCCTGGTCCTTTTCCGCCAATTTAGCCCCTTCTTCTTCCAAGAAAGACCTAACTATACCAGATGTTATAGTTTTATCCTTAATGGCATTGTATAACGCTATTGTGTGAGGATTTGTATCTGAAAATACTGCATTGTGCGGAGCAAGATTTAGACCAACCACTCCAGAACCCATAAATGGTTCATACCAAGTGCCATTTTCATCAATACATATATTATCTGCTATGGTTTCAACTAATTTTGTTTTAATTCCCTGTATTTTTACCGGAGGAATGTGTATCTTCTTTAGCATATTAATCTCCTAACATCTACATATTTTATCAGATGTAACGCTATTAAATTGATGTTTTATTTCCTTGCCTATTAACTCAACTCTGCTAGATATATCTTCGAATAGCTGCGGTTTATCGTCTAAATACATATATGAAATTGGAACTCGAAACCCATTATTATTCGTTTCAATTTCTCTAATATCTATTGGCGTTATCTCTTGAAATCTCAGTATTGGCATAGCAACCTTATTTCTAGTCAGACAGTCCTCGATTCGTTCTAAAGCCGCAGAATCATTCTTGTACTCATCAAGCCATTTTTCTATAAGAATTGGGGATCCTAACTCGACAATAGCAACTATTTGACGCAATGGCACTCCAATATATAAATACGCCAATACAGGGTCTTTACAAAACCTCTTTCTGTGCTCATAAATCTTTTCGCCCGTTCTTAGATATGAATACCATTCATAACTAAAACTCAAAAGGATAGTTTTCATAACAACTCAAATACAACCTCGTTTTAGCTTAGAAATCCATAATAACACAACCTCAATAACATTAATGGGACACTTTGCAAATTTACATAATAGTAAAAGCATATTCATCTCAGAATATTCATTATGCTATAAACTTTAACTAATATAGGTTTTGGAGAAAAGGAGGAGTACGTATGCCCAATTGTCCTGAAAACTTTTCTGAAGATACATTATCCCAAAAAGTAAACGAATTCATAGATGAACCTGGAATGCTAAATTCAGAGATGAGATCTCTAATCCGTCATTCATCATACTTCTATATTTTAAACTATTGTATAGACAAAGCATGGAATGATGCTATCGCTTATGAAAAGAAAAACATAAATAGCAGCGTTTTACATCACGCCACAATAATAAAAAAGCATCTCTATGATCAACTTAGAGAACCACAATTGTCAACCAAAAACTATAACTATTGGCACAATACAATGTGTTTATCGCTTGAAGAATTTGGTATGCGCTATGGGATATGGCAAAAACTAATTAATATGACTTTTAAATACTTGTATTGCTTTAAAAACATCCCTGACATTAATGCAAAACAATTTCCTTGGAAAAAGATGCATTGTCCAATAGATAGTATTATTGCAGAAAAAATACTAAAGCAAATGGATAATTATTCTAAGTGTCAAAAGCATACTAATTTAATTAAAAGCATTTCACTGAGTGGACAGCATTCTTCTGGAATTACTTGGAACGGAATCACAAGAAATCAATATATAAAAGTGCAAAGCGTTATAGCGTATATGTGCAGAAAAAAGAATATTCCATCGAACTTACTATATGATTTCGTCTATTGGGAAAGCAGAAGCAAATAAAGGAGAAAATATGAGTAACACCGAAAAAATAAATTACTGGTTAATACCAATGAACTATTTTTTGTGTGATTTTAAGAATTTAAAAAAAGAAGTTCGAACCAAAGGGGAGATTTGGTGGCAGGTGCCCGGAAAACCGCAGCTATACAAAAAAGCCGGGTGGAAAATTAAAACAGAACTAGCATTATCAATACATAAGGATGATGTTGTGTATTTTTATATTACAAACTTACCTTCTAATGATAATAGAGGATTAAGTAGAATCTTATTGCGGGGAGTCGTACAAAATGATCCTACTCCTGTAGATTATAACGAAGTGTATTCAGAGCCCAAGAAGAATGAAAAAATAATAGGTTTTACAATAGGTTCTTTTACAACTTTGAAAAAAGAGCTTCTGGACAATAATGAATTTTTAAGTCTTAGTAATATAAAAGCCAACTATGCTGATTTTATACATCCACAGGGCAAAAACTGGCCTAATACTGAAAAACAGAATTTCAACGAAGATTTAATTATTGATTTGGAAAAGTTGTTTACTCAAAAACAACGACAGAACAACTTTGAAGCGTTAATCAATAACTTTGATCGGACTTGCTACTTTTGTGGCAAGCTTGGCAAAAAGAGCGACCATAAAACTTTTAAAGGAAGAAACGGAATTAATTATTATGAGTATCATCATTTTATCCAACAATCTCAAGCAGAGGATTATCCTGAACTAAAGGATGCTGTTTATTCTCCCGCAAACGGCCTATTCTTATGTTCAAATTGTCACAACAAGTTCCATTACGGCACGGTAGAAGACATTCTAATAATGATAAAGAAAGTGCTTGAAGACAGTAATACTCAGAAAATGCTTGATGATAATTTTAGAAAAACCATAGGAAGAATAATTAAAAAGACCGATGACGTTATCTCAAATGATGATATTGCCAATTGGCTTTTAACAGAATATACAACTAATAAATAAATCATCACACAGACTCTTTTTGCCCGAAGTGTTAACACTTTTTAACACTTCGGGCCTTTTGTATGATAATTTACAAATTTCAAGCCAAGTTAACTCCAACCTCACCATACCCTCCTTACTGGAGAGAACGGTAAAGGGGATACGACAGAATCAAGATTGCAACCTGAGAGAAGCAATGACAGACACAAAGTGGGAATGCTTCTGTGATGAGCAACGGGTCGTATCAGCTCAAGGGGGGCAACTCCCATGATCTCGTAGCCAAAAATGCGGAAATCTTGCGGTTCAAAACACAAAAACATGGTAATCCGATTACCATGGTCAGAAATCCTTATTTCATAAGGTGTTTACGGGATCATACCGGCAAAAGAACCCTGAAAAACGCATGTTTTATGCCCCAAACATGGTAATCCGATTATCATTCTAATCTCATTCATAACACTGTAAATTGAGAACTGTCAGGAACGCAAACTCGACAGAAAGGAAACATTTATGACAAGTCAGAAGATTGATTCCGAATCCTACTTAAAGTTCAAACTGAACCAAAATATAGAAAGAAACTTTCTGATATCAGAAATGCAGCAACCATATGCATTTCGCCATTAATACTCACTGGTTTGCTCATCATTTTATGCGTAGTTTCAGGCAAAACTCAGAAAGTTTTTTTCTATTCTAAACCTTGTCGGAACAGCGTAAATTGAAAACTGTCAGGAGCACAAGTTCTGACGCAGATAACAGACTACGCGCTTGTTGTCGGATTGACGGATCGGACCATAAAGTAACAAGTCGCAAAGGTCACAGAAATAAGTTGCCGATTTACTTTTATGGATCGTCATCTTCTTCGCCGGGTAAGTCCGACAGAAAGGTGAATTTTTATGATAATTCAGCTAAAACATGATACTCCAAGTATCATGCTGATAAATGCCCTGAAATATTAGACTTCTGCTGTTTTTGGGTTTCATAGGACCTAGCATTCAAGCCGTTTTTTAGGCAAAACATGATACTCCAAGTATCATTCTAATCCCAATTCAATTCACGTAAATTAGGTCTCAGACAGGAACACATTTTCTAGAGATTGCTCCTATCAAAATGACCTCGGAACGGTTTCGCAAGCAACGCTTTTGTGTACACAAAAGCAAAAAGCTTGTCAGGGGACGCCCCCTGAAGACCCCGTTCCTCAAACTCAAAAATAAAACATTGGAGGAATCTAAAATGCAATTTACTAACAATGAAAACTATGAAAGCAACAACGAATTTGAAGACGAAGAGTTCGAAGAAGAATACGACGAAGAAGAATCTGTGCTGATGAGCATGGCTGAAGTCGAGAAGGAAACTGTCGAGTGGTTATGGTATCCGTATATCCCCTATGGAAAGATAACAATAATCCAGGGCAATCCCGGAGATGGCAAGACCAATCTTGCACTTAAGATCGCAGCATGTGTATCTTCAGGAACTCCCCTGCCCGGCTTACCTAAGCTCGAACAACAGAAAGTCATTTATCTCTCCGCAGAGGACGGAGTAAGGGATACTCTAAAACCCCGTCTTGAGGAATTAGGAGCAGATACCAAAAACATTCTTTTCTTTAAGGAAGAAGACAAGCCTACCTCTTTAACTCAAAGAACGATTGAGATTGCTCTTGATATGTCCGGTGCAAAAGTTCTTATTATCGATCCGATTCAGGCGTTCATGGGATCCCGTACCGACATGAACAAGGCTAATGAGGTAAGAGAAACTCTGAGACCTGTTGGGGAGCTCGCTGAAAAGTATAAGTGCTCGATCATACTGATTGGCCATCTCAATAAAGCGCAGGGCTTAAACAGCATCTACAGAGGGATCGGCTCCATGGACTTCACCGCCATCTCCAGAAGCATCCTTCTTGTCGGCAGGCATAAAGACGATTCTGGTTTGCGCATCTTTGTTCATAACAAGTCTTCTCTCGGACCACAGGGACCTTCACAGGCATTCAGACTGGACGGAGCGAACGGCTTCGAGTGGGTTGACGGATATGACGATGTAACTCCCGATGACATTCTTTACTCTTCCAGGAACCAGAAAGCCCGCACCGAGACCAAGCTGGATATGGCAATCACATTCCTGAAGTCTTACTTCACGGATCATACAGAGGTCGAAGCCAAGAAGATCCAAGAGATGGCAAAAAACAAAAACATCTGTAAGAGGACACTTGATGAAGCCAAGAAGTACATTCCCGGACTCGGATCGGACAAGAAAGGTGATGTGTGGTTTTGGATCTTAAATAAGGATCAGACATCCGAAGGCGGTTCAGATGAGTAAGACTTTCCCTGCAAAATCGCATCAGATCCACTTCAGAGTAGATCAGAAAGAATATGAATCCATTCGTAAAAACGCTGCAAGAGCAGGTCTTACCATCAGCCAATATGCACGTAAAGCAATGGCTGGAGACATAATCGTGGAAGCTCCGCCGGCTGATCTGAATTACCTGCTGTGTGAAACAAAACGTGCCGGAAGCAATCTTCATCAGGTCCTCCGCAAGTTGAACATACTCGGTATAGCCCATCCCCTGGAACTGGAAAGGTGTGCCGATGATATCCGGAATGCCATGAACGCAATCTATCAGACTTACTGTCCTGAAAACAGAAACAAATAATAGGAGTAAAGGAGATATCTTTATGGAAAACAATCAAACTCAGAACAACCAGACAAACATCGTCCCTTTATGGGAAAAGTACACTCTGACGATCAGAGAGGCAGCCGAGTATTTCAACATCGGCGAGAAACGACTTCGTAGCATTGTGTACTCAAATCCCAATGCGGATTTTGTGGTCATGAACGGCAACCGCGCCATGATCAAGCGGAAAATTTTCGAGCTTTATATCGACAAAGCTACCGTAGTCTGACCCATTAATCGAAGGCAATCACCAGCCCGGTATGGTATATTTTACGTATGCTGTATCGGGCTTTTTTAAGAAAGGAGCTCGAAATATGATAGAAAAAAGGAGAGATAACAGAGGCAGATTATTACACAACGGAGAGGTCCAGTTGCCGGACGGTCGTTACCGTTTCAAGTACACTGACGCTTGGGGACAAGTAAGAGCTGTATACAGCTTAAGACTTGATCACAATGATCTGGCACCTCAGGGAAAGAAAAGAGGTCTTTCCTTAAGGGAGATGGAAAAGCAGATCGAAGCCGACCTTTTTGACCATATAGCTTCACACGGCGGTAATCTTACCGTTCTCGATCTTGTTGAGAGATATGTCGAGACAAGAGTAAACGTAAGACCTACTACCAAGACAGGCTATAAGACCATCATCAATATCTTGAAGAAAGATCCGTTTGGAAGCAAAAGAATCGACCAGGTCAGGATATCGGATGCCAAACTGTGGCTCATAAAGCTTCAACAGAAAGACCACAGAGGATACAGTTCCATTCATTGTATAAGGGGCGTATTAAGACCAGCTTTCCAGCTCGCGGTAGATGATGACCTGATCAGAAAGAACCCGTTCTCATTCCAGGTGGTAGATGTACTGGTTAATAACAGCGTAAGGCGTAAGGCACTGAGCAGAGAAGAAGAACGCAATTTCCTCAAGTTCGTAAAAGAGGATCCGCACTTTAACAGATACTATGAAGGTATTTATATTCTTCTCAAAACAGGAATGAGAATCTCTGAGTTCTGCGGACTGACAATTTCCGATATTAACTTCGAAGAACACTCGATCAATATCGATCATCAGTTATTGAAGCACGGTTCTCACGGATACTATATCCAGCAGACCAAGACAAACGCCGGAACGAGAGTAATTCCCATGACACCTGATGTCGAAGCGTGTTTCCGGAAGATAATCGACAACAGAAGACCTCCAAGAAAAGAACCAATCATCGAAGGAAAGACCGGATTTCTTTACTTCGACAAGAACGGCAGCGTGATGTATTCACTCCACTGGGAGAAATACTTCCAGCACATCAGAGAGAAGTACAACAGCATTTACAAGGTTCAAATGCCGCTTATAACCCCTCATGTGTGCCGTCACACCTATTGTTCCAATATGGCAAAGTCAGGAATGAATCCTAAGCACTTGCAATATCTTATGGGACATTCGGAAATCGGAGTTACACTTAACACTTATACTCACGTCGTATATGAGGATGTTAAGGCGGAAATCCGAAGGATTGGAATCGGGTAAAAATGAAGCCTCAAAAAGCCCTGCGAAATTGTCAGGTTAATTTTACAAATTTTATACCTGATTTTATACCTTTTGGCGACCAAAATATGCCAAAATAAGCCACGAAAAGAACGAACGTTCTGTTATAAGGATAATCCGGAAATCCTTATAAAATAAGGCTTTTCAAGGTTTTTCAGGGCAAATCGTAGCAATGATAAAAGTACTATTTATATGTCACGGCAATATCTGCCGTTCTACAATGGCCCAGTCCATGTTTCAGGATATGGTCAATAAGAGGGGGTTGTCTGACAGGTTTTATATTGATTCGGCAGCGACGAGCCGTGAAGAGATAGGAAACGGTCCGCACTATGGGACTGTAGGTAAACTGCGTCAGGTCGGGATCCCTGTAATTCCCCACCATGCGCGCCAGATGACGAGAGACGATTATGCGAAATACGATTATCTTATCGGCATGGATTCCTACAACATCTCCAACATGACACGCATTGCCGGCGGCGATCCTGATAACAAGATCTTCCAGCTGCTTGAGTTTGCAGGTTCACACAGGAGCATCGCCGATCCATGGTACACAGATAACTTTGATGAGACTTACGATGACCTGACAGAAGGTCTTAACGCATTCATGAAGCATCTTGAATCTTTAGGGATATAGGCGGAATCCTTATTTTCGGGGAAGGAATAGAAGATGAAAGTATCAGATAAGATCGTTTGTGCATTTCTGGCAATTACCGTAATAGTGGGACTGACTGCCTGTGGGACTAAATCGTTTGAACATCAGAAGCTGATCGAATTCTGCATAAGGGAAGATTGCGTGGAGAGCCCCGATTTTGATGAATACTATAAGTCATACAGAAGGCTGTCTTCAGGAAACAAGGATGAAAACGGCGCTTATTTCGCCGGTACCGGAGAAGATGCCCAGGATATTTACGACTATACGTTAAACCTTTTCGGAGGTCTGCCGCCCTGCAGTGTTGAAGAAGCCTCATCGTTTATCTTCTCAGACGATGACGGAATAGGTGCGGGGTTTTTGTTTACTCTGAAGGATCCGGAAGAGGCAGAAAAGCTTTTCGCAGAATATAAGAATGCATATATGGAAGAAGGCCGTGACGGTAAGGAAATAGGTTACGAATACTGCATTGAAGCAGAAGAACTGAAAAACGGCAGAACGGATGTAAACTGTGCTTATCTTAAAAACAACTCTGTGCTTTTACTGAAATGTATAAGCAGAGATACCGAGTCTGCCAGGAATTTCTGCAAGACGTTCGGAGTAAGATCGCCGATTTGATTCTTACTGTTAGTGCCTGATCAAACTCATCCTTGAAATCGGGATTTTCCATGCTATTTTTAAAGCAACCGTTCTTCGGAACGGCCGGAGTTTTCAACTGCGCAAGCTAAAAAAGGTGAGCGGTGACATGACAGAAAACAAAGATTCCCAATTCAACATGACAGGCGAAGAATACGAGGCAATGCTCGCAGAGTGGGGCGAGAGGACGACAACAATCAGATCGGATCTGAATGCAAAATTCGAGAAGCTCAAACTCACGATCAACCCGTATTTCAATCCGGAATTTGATGCAGTCTGCAAGGCCATAAAGGAAAACGACACCCGCGTGCGTTTTCTTACAAAGGCACTTAAAAACGCACACATAACCGATGCTGCCAAGACTGCTGAAGAAAAAGACGACGAAGAGGTAAAGGCGGCACACATCAGAAGGATCGGAAGTCTCATCAAAGCTTACAAGCAGAAGAAGATCCTTGCAGAAGTAGCAGAAATAAAGCGCCAGGCGGAGGCTGAAGAAAAGCGCAAGGAAGAAGCTGAGGAAGAACGGCCAAAGCTGATACCGTACTGCGACAGGCCTTACTTCTGGGCATTACGTGAGATGAAGGACCTGTTCGATAACCCGAAGACCATAAGGCTCACGGCGACTGAACCGTTCGGCATGTCATCTTCCTGCCACGTCTCGCTCTACCATGTAGACGACCCCAATATGCCTGACATACTGCGCCAGTACTGGGTCCGTTCAGACTACATCATGTTCAAGGTCATCAATAACTTCGACGAACTGTACAGGTTCCACCCGGAGATCGTCGACACCCTCATAGCCAACGGAGTTGCAGAATACGAGAATGCGGTAAAGCGCATGTATGCATCATCCAACAAACGGCATCTCCTGGTCGTTCCCCATACGTTCTATCCTTACAGGCTTGAGGACGATTAACGGTTTTGGGATTTTGATTTTTGTCAGTATATAATATGAACCATGTTATTGGTCTATTATGTGCTGGCAGTCAACATCATTGCATTTATCCTTTACGGATACGATAAATCCCTGGCCAAAAGGGACAGGCGCCGCATACCCGAGAAGACACTGCTCTTCTGGGCGTGGATTGGCGGTTCCATAGGAGCTTTCCTGGGCATGAGGATCTTCCATCACAAGACATTAAAGCCCAAATTCGCGCTTACAGTTCCGGTCCTCATGGCTCTTGAGATAGCGATTATTATTTATTCACTCTTCCAGAACTACCACCTGACGGTCACCGAATATGAGGCTGACTTAAATCTTGAACAGGACATCACGATAGTCCAGGTATCAGACCTGCACAACCAGTTCTTCGGAATCGGGCAGTCGACGATCCTAAATAGGATAAAAAAGCAGGAGCCCGACATGATAGTCATTACGGGCGACATCGTCGACAAGACACACACCTCTTACGGCATCTCCATGGACTTCATAAAGGGTGCGGTAAAGATCGCTCCCGTCTACTATGTAACGGGCAATCACGAAGCATGGCTGCACGGAGAGAAGATGGATTCCTTCTTTGAGGAGATGAGATCTCTCGGCGTCATATTCCTAAATGACGCTTACATAGAGACAGATGAGTATATCCTTGCAGGCATTGCGGACACATCACTTCCCTCTTTCAATGCGTATCCGCCTTTTGGTCCGGAAAAGCCCGTGATAATGCTCGCTCATGAACCGCAGTACTATCCGCTCTATCAGAGCCTGGGCGCTGATCTCGCGCTTACCGGACACTATCACGGAGGGCAGATAATAATACCGGGCAAAGGCGGACTCGTATCGCCTGAGTTTGAGATCTTCCCTGAGCTTTACGAGGGTATACACGACATGTCCGGAATGAAGCTCGTAATAAGCCGCGGCCTCGGCAACAGCGTGCTCCCGGTAAGGGTCAACAACTATCCGGAACTGGTAGTCGTAAAGGTCCACTGATCCTTCTTTTCAAGCATTATCTGATTGCACCCCGTGCCTTCGGCATGCTAAACTTCTTTTATGAATTACTCAAGAACGGTCACAACAGAGTATGGCCTAGTCAGGGGCATTGTTAAGGACGGATGCGAGGAATATCTCGGTATCCCGTTTGCCATGCCGCCTGTAGGCGAACTCGCGTTCAAACACCCCGTTCCCCCGGAACCCTGGAGCGGCATCTTCAATGCCGTAAGAGGCGCGATTAGCCCCGTCCAGGGCAAAGGCACCGCAACGCTTTCAACAGACGGCAAGGACTGTCTATACCTTAATGTTTTCGTACCTGAAGGAATTGAGAACAACGCTCCGGTAATGGTCTGGATCTACGGCGGTTCGTATGCCAACGGAGGCAGCGGCAGAAGGAGCGAAGACAGTGACGAGCTCGTCTATGACATGGCAAAATTCGCACGCGAGACAAAGACCATCGTCGTCACGTTCAACTACAGACTGAATCTTGAAGGATTCTTAAACCTCAATTTTCTTAACAAGGAATTCGATAAGAGCAACGGCCTTTTCGACCAGATGGCAGCATTAAGATTCGTCAGGAACAACATAAACCGTTTCGGCGGAGATGCTGATAACGTAACGCTTTTCGGGCAGTCGGCAGGCGCCGCGTGCATCATTGCGCTTCTGGGAATGCCTGAGGCAAAGCTCCTTTTCGACAAGGCGATAATACAGTCAGCCTGCGCAGAGTCTTTCTGGACCGAGAAGCAGAGTGAGCGCCTTACATACAAATACCTGAAATTCTTAGGCGTCAGTCCCGATGAGCTCCATAAGCTCAAGGACATCGACATCGAGACCATCCACATGGCCAACAGTAAGCTCCGCAAGATGGTATTAACGGAAGGAAATACAACCTGCGCCTTCTCCCCAGTCATTGACGGCACCGTGATAAAGAGCCGCCCGGTGGATGCCGCAAAGGCTTCAAATAAGCCGATCCTCATCGGAACCTGCAGCCAGGAAGGCGATGCCTTCATCTGCAACATCCCGACGCTCTCGCTTCCTCTGGCAGCCTACTGGTTTAAGTTCAAATTCAAGCCGGGCAAGAATACGCGCCGCAACATGTCAGATGACTTCACGGCCACATTCTACCGACTTCCCTCTTTAGAGCTCGCACGTGAGATCAAGGGACCTTCATGGGCCTACGAGTACCAGTATATGACACCCGATATCGAGAAGAGAGGTGCCGGATGTTTCCACGCAAGCGACCTCCCTGTCCTCTTCGGGAACTCCACTTCGTACGCGAATGTCGACGATCCGATCTCCAGATGTGTCGGTGAAAAGATGCGCGAACTCTGGAGCACCTTTGCCTATACCGGCAAGCTTCCCTGGAAGCCTTTTAAGGACGGCGAAGAGATAAAAGGCCTCAAGTAACACTGTTAAAGTGCCTGTTTTACGGCATTTCGAACAATCTTCGGATTTTTCGTCCAACTTTATTTACATTTGGATACTTATATTCCCTATTACCTTCTACTATAATGGGTTTGTAACTTTTTAGGCATGGAGGACTGGTAAATGGTCGTATCAACAAAGGGACGTTATGCACTCCGCGTAATGATCGATATAGCAAAGCACGGATCTGATTCCTACATCACATTAGGTGACATCGCAGAGCGTCAGGGACTGTCTGAGAAATACCTTGAGTCGATCATAAAGATCCTTGTCCAGAACGGCCTGGTAAAGGGTCTCAGAGGCAAGAATGGCGGCTACAAGCTCAATAAAGACGCCAAAGAGATCACAGCATGGGACATCATCTCCATCACCGAGAACGATTTCTTCGTAGTCTCCTGCATGAATCCCGACGGTCCCAAGTGCGAGCGCATCAACCAGTGCGTTACTCTCCCGATGTGGAAAGAGTTCAGCGCTGAGATGGAGAAGTTCTTCAAGAAATACACTATCGCTGATCTGGCAGCAAAGGACGCCTGATCAGGTTTTGATATTCAATTCATTTGGCAGCTTATACGGCAATTGATACGGTCAGAACCGTGCGGTTGCCGTTTTTTTTGCCCTTACAGTCCTCTCTCCTTGAGGCCGTGGACGACGCCGATATAGAATTCGCGGACGTCGAAGCCGTCGATGTTCTCGCGGTTGAGGTCGATCATGTCGGCGTGTGAGATGCCGCGAAGGCCCTTATTTGTAAGGAAGTGGTATTCGGAACCCCACTTGAATGAGTCTTCGCCTACAAGTCCGTCGTTATAACCGTCGAAGTATTTGACGAAATAGTAGCTCATGTTAAGAGGGAACCTTCCGCTTGTAGCGTGGTTTAACTTGGAGCCGAAGCTCTGGGTGTAGATGCCGTTGAACTGCGATTCCATGGGCGCCATCTCGGCATTGAGCCTTGCGACGCCGTCTTTTGTAAGATCCGTGACCGCCTTGACGAAGTCGGGGTTGATGTCTCCCAATGCCCTAGCGCCTTTGTTGTAGGCGGCAGCTACGGTGTTCTTGAGCTTCTCGGGCGCATTGTTCATCAGGTATTCGGCAAATTCGCAGCCTCTGTGGGGCGTGTTGACCGTTGTAAGCGATGCGACATAAGGTGCCATGCCGAGCATTGAGATGCAGTATCTTGAATCAAGGCCGCCTTTACTGTGGGCAATGATGTTGACCTTCTCGGCGCCTGTTTCCTGCAGTACCCGGACGATAGCTTTCTTGATCTGGAGAGCGCAGGTGTGTACGTCGCCTGCAGATTCCTGACCGCCGTAGAAGACCGTCGCTCCGTTCTTGATGAGTTCTTCAGGAACACGTCCCCAGTAGTTTAAGTGCTCAGAATCTCTGAAGAAAACGCCGTGGACCATGAGGATCGGATAGCGTGTCTTACAGACCTGGTCGGCCTTGCGGGCTTCATTGCGCCAGTATCTTTCGCTCTCTTCCCTTATCTCCCTTGTGGCGATCTTAACGATCCATGAGAGCACGAAGAGGTTGGCAACGGGGATCATGCCGCAGAAGATTCCTATGAGCCTCTTGCTTAAGCCTATCTGCTTAGATGTCAGATATACGAGGATGATGCCCGTCCAGAAATATGCGTTGAGAATACCTATCGTCACGCACGCGTATACGATTACCGGCTTCCAGCCTCCGAGCTGCTCGGTAAAGAATAGCGACGCGATGAATACCGGTATTACGACAAGAAGCGTGTACGGGAAAACAGACAGGATCGTGTTACCGTAGGAGCAGACCCTGAGCCTTGCTCCCGCGACATCTTTTGCATGGAATCCGGGAAGTATGAAAGCTGCGATGGCCATTACTACAGTAAGCGCAATGAACCAGTTGCTTATCTCATAGAGAAAAGTACTTAGACATGCTCCCGTTATCAGTATTCCGTCAAGAACCTTGATCGCAGGTCTTTCCCTATACATATCCTTATGCCTTTACCAGCTTGCCGAACCGCCACGGCCTCCTCTGCCGCTTCCGGTTCCGTCTTCTCCGGAATAACGCTCTCTGTTACCTCTGTCCTGAACGTCTCTTAATCTCTGTTCGGGAGTCTTCGTAGGTGTAGGAGTTGCTCTGCCGTCGCCATGTCCGCCCGGTGTAGGCGTAGGTGTGCCTGAGCCCTGTGCAGGACCGCCGGGTGTAGGTGTAGGCGTACCTGTTCCTTCTCCGCCCGGTGTAGGCGTAGGTGTGCCTGTTCCTTCTCCGCCAGGCGTAGGTGTAGGTGTTGCCGTACCTTCTCCGCCAGGTGTGGGAGTAGGCGTGCCTGTTCCCTCTCCGCCCGGTGTGGGTGTTGGAGTAGGCGTTCCTTCTCCGCCAGGTGTGGGCGTAGGAGAACCCGGACCGCCGGGAGTAGGTGTAGGTGTGGGTGTCGCGCCGCCCGGAGTAGGTGTAGGCGTTGCCGTTCCGCCGCCGGGTGAAGGTGTGGGAGTAGGTGTCTCTGAACCGCCTTCAGGTGTGGGTGAAGGTGTAGGTGTCTCAGTAGCATCGGCATCCGGCTTGGATGTAGGTGTCGGAGTTGCCGTAGGCTGGCTGGGATCGGGTGTCGGCGTCGGCGTATCCGTAGGTGTCGGCGTCGGCGGATTCTCGTACTGGTTCTTCAGATCCTCAATGAACTGGTTGATCTCGTTATAGAGTTTCTGGGCAGCGTAGTAGTGACCGTCGTTATTCGCGGTCGCGCAGTCCTTCTCTGAGAGGATCTTCTTCGCTGTCTCACAGATCTCGATGACATCCTTATAGTTGTCCTCATCGATCTCATCAACTTCGATCGGAGTAACGTAAGAAAGTGCGTAGTTTACTCTGGTCTTGCAGTCGTAGGGATCCGGGGGCATGAGGTTCAATGCCATCTGGTATTCCTGCTTTGCCTTCTCATAGTCACCTAACTGGTAGTAGATGTTACCTTTGTTGAAGTGGTTGATATAAGGCTGTGTGAAGCCTAAGAATCCGAGCTCGTTCGGCTGGTAGATCTTCTCGCCGTAGTTCTCGATGAGCTTCCTGTTGCCTGCGTAATTGAGGACAAGAACACCCAATAATGTTGCGGTAAGTATCCAAACTGCGATAGCTATCTTCTTTACCATGCGTCAGGCCCTCCTCTTCACGCTTATGAATTCATAAGCGACAAGTGCAGCGAGCGGGATGACAAACCAATAGTAAACATCGGCATATCCGTACTCAGTGGTCTCTTCTTCCTTGGTGTCGAGCAGACCCATGACATCTGCGATCGTATCGTCGATGTCAGACTGGTCTTCCATGTGAATGTATTCCAGGTTCAGGTCATCTGCGATCTGCTGGAGATTTTCTTCGTTGATGCAGGAAATGGCAGCCTCATAAGGGAAGCTTCTCTTATCCTCGACGAGAACGATCTCATCGTGAAGCTCGTCGTAGTAATGCATCTGGCCGCCTTCCTCTGTTCCGTAGCCCATGACTGCGCCGGCTTCGATACCGCCGGAAACCTTGACGAAAGACTCGAGCTCGTGGTTGTCGGTATTTTCGCCGTCTGAGATGAAGAATACGACAACGTGGCCGTCACCCATCATGTTCGCGTCAGTGATCATCTTGCCCAGAAGGTCCTTACATACGTTGATGTTCGTACCTGTTGCGTGATAATCGGGCAGCGGATAGAGGCTGTCGATGCATGACTTGATATAGTAGCTGTCATCCGTGAACGGAGCTACGAGATTGACGTCGTTGTTGAAGTCGATCAGGCAGAACTTAGCGCCGACGAGCTGCTCGGTGATGTACTCGACATCAGCCTTAACGCCGTCCATACGCGGATTGTCGCCCTGGTAGTCCTCGGCCATCATGCTGAGGGTGTCATCGATTACGATGATGCAGTAGCAGTTGAGCTTCTGCTTGACTACAGTGACTTCGTTTGAAACGTACTGGGGTCTTAAGTTGATCGCGAAGAGAAGGAGTACGATCAGGATCTGCCTGATGTACGGAATAATGCCTCTCCTCTTGATAGCGAGAAGACCGATACAGATTATGACCATTAACCAGATGGGAATTATGGGTTCAAAATGCAATGGTTCCATCTGATCACACTTTCAATAAGAATGCTAACAGGAGCATAAGGCTGAGAGATAAGAGGAGGAGCCTGAAAGGAGTCTCAGGTGTCTCATACTCGACTATCTCATACTGCGTGTCGTCTAAGGTCGCGATCTGTCTTCTGATCTCGGAAACGATTCCCTCGACTACGTCGTCATCTTCGCCGTAGTAGAAGGTTCCGCCCGTATCCTCAACGACTTCCTTCATCATGGCACGGTCAGCCGGAGCCATCTTCTCGGTACCGATACCGTAAACTGTGATGTCTCTGTCCTGGCACATCTGGCCTGCCTCGGGAAGAGTGATGATCTCTTCACCGTAGAGCTCGTTATCCGTAGAGAAGATAATGACTCTCGAACGGTCGGGCTTGTCTTCATAGTCGTAGAAGTCTAAGGCTGCCGCAGCAAGTCCGTCACCGATAATGGAAGATCCTCTCTCCGCATTGTCGACGAGCGTTCCGTTGCTGATGAATGCCTCGGACTCAAGGAGCTTATCTGAGTAGATAAGTTTTCCGTTGTCGAAATCAAGTCTCATCTGGAGTCCGACTTTTACCTTCTCCAGGATCTCGATGACATACTGGTAGTCATTGGTCAGCGGTACGAGAAGTACCGGTGACGTATTGAAGATAACGATGCCGAAGCGCTCACCGTTGAGCTCTAAAACAAGCTCTTCAAGCTTGTCGATGAGCGTAGCGTTTAAGTGGTCTACGGTCGTACTTACGTCCATGCAGAGGATGATGTCCCTGTTGTAGTTTGCGAGCTGTCTGGACTCCGTCTTGTAAGGTCTGGACATGAGGAATCCGGAAAGAACGATGCTCGTAATGATGAGAACGATCAGGACATACTTAAGGATCGTGTACCAGACCATCTTCGCCTTGTAAGACGGCTGGCTCGTCAGGTACTCAGGCAGATAAGATCTCTTGCCGCCCTTGTACTTTCTCTTAAGACGGATGTTGATGAACGTGGCAATAACGAATACTGCCGCGACACCCGCACAAATATATAAAGCTAAAGGACTCTTCAGTTCCATTCAGATACCAGTCTCCTTGATTTTTCGAGTGATGCCCTGACGTCGCCTTCGGAAATCTTGTCGAATTCCGGCTGGTAGTACTCGCCTACGAGCTTTGTGAGGTCGCTGAACTCGGTCCTGCTGATCTCAAAGAGCGAGAACTTGTCGACCTTGGTGCCGGTGGCCTTGTAAACGAACTCTCTTACGATACGGCTCATTCCTTCATAAGCAGGCCTGATCTTTGTCGTATCCTCGTTGTACTTCTGCTCGAGAGCATCGAGCATCGCAAGATATTCAGCCTTGAGCTTGGGCATGTCAGGCTTGACGAACACAGGCTCTTCAATGATGACTTCTTTTTCTTTCCTCTTAATATCCTTTATGAGGTCATAGAGGAACATGAGGATTATCGCAATCGTAAGAGCGGCAAGGATCCCTCCCGTTATAAGAAGCGGGACTATGGAGAAATCAAATAACTGTCTTAAGTTGATCGTTGTTTCCATATGCCTTAATTTACGACCTTATTCTTCTCGAGAAGCTCGGCGATCTTGCCGTCGACCCTAACCTCAGAATCGACCGTGATGGTCGGGATGCCGTGTCTGTTGAGCTTGGTCTCAGCCTGCTTCTCCATGTCTTTTACAATTTTCTGTTGCTGTCTCTGCAGTGACTTATTGGTCGAGATGAACGCGGGAAGGTAGCCAGAGCCTACAACATTGTAGACCTTCTTACCGAAAATGTCCGTGTCACTGACCCTTATGAGCAGTACGTCATGTACCATCGTGATCTGGTTTAAGAGGCTGTCTGACAGGTTGCAGATACCCTCAAGATCGGTCACGATGACGATGATCATCCTGCGCTTGACGTAGCTCATCATGTATCTCAGGATTCCGTTGAGCTCTGACTTGTTGTCGGGATTTAAGCACTTGGCATATCCTTCGAGCAGGAATTCGAGATTAAGGAAGCCCGTCTTGAAAGGCGACCTTTCCATCTTGTCGTTGTTATAGTAAAGTCCGCTGACGTAATCGCCGTTGTCGGTGACCATGTAAGCCAGAGTACCGCCGGCCATGAGGGCAACTTCGGATTTGACCTCTCCGCCCTTTGTCTCAGCGAGCATTCTCCTGTTCGTGTCCATGACCAGCATGACGTTGTGCTTCTTCTCGGCGATGTACTGTCTGATAAGGACCTTCTGGCTTCTTGACGTTGCCTTCCAGTCGATATCCTTGATGTCATCTCCGGGCACGTACTCACGAAGCTCGTCGAAATTCATGCTCCGTCCCTTATAGATGGAGTTATATGAACCGTCGAGTATTCTGCTCGTCGCTTTGTCCGTAGCTATGGTCTTATAACGCTTAAGCCCGAACTTTATCCTTGAGACGTAGTCTAAGTTCATGGAGTAACGATAGCTCCGACAATTGCATCAACGATGGTCTCTTCCTTAATTCCGTCAGCGATAGCTGCGAAGTTGAGCATGATTCTGTGACGCATAACTTCATGTCTCATCGCCTTGACGTCGTCAGGTGTTACATAAGCCCTGCCCTGGATGAGGGCAACAGCCTTGGAAACTTCCATGAATGCGATTGCAGCACGTGTGGAAGAACCCATTGCAATGTAGCTTGCGAGGTTCGGCGAGATGAATCTGGCCGGATCACGTGTAGCCTGGACGATATCAACGATGTACTTCTTGATAGCAGGTGAGATATAGACTTTCTTGCAGAGATCCTGTAAGAACTCGATGTCTTCGATGGTAACGACAGCCTTTGAAGCCGTGAAGACATCACCCTCGATCCTGTTGAGGATCTCGACTTCTTCCGTAACGTTAGGATATGTAATAACTTCCTTAAGAAGGAATCTGTCCTGCTGGGCCTCGGAAAGCTCATAAGTACCTTCCTGCTCGATAGGGTTCTGTGTAGCGATAACGATGAATACGGGCGGGAGCTTGTATGTCTGGCCGCCGATACTTACCGATCTCTCCTGCATGGCTTCGAGCATGGCGCTCTGTGTCTTAGCACTTGAACGGTTGATCTCGTCGAGGAGAAGGAAGTTCGCGTAAACAGGACCGATCTTCGTCTCGAAGGTGTTATTGGTCATGTTGAATGTCTGCGTACCGATGATGTCGGAAGGCAGAAGGTCCGGCGTGCACTGAACTCTGGAGAAGGATCCGCCGACGGCTTCGGTCATGACCTTGGCTGCCGTTGTCTTCGCAAGACCAGGAACCGATTCGAGCAGGATGTGTCCGTTCGCGATCATGGAGACCAGGAGCGAAACGCCCAGCTGCGACTGTCCTACGATCTTAGAAGTGTAGTAAGTCCTGATGTTGTTGATGATAGAATTGGCTCTTGCCAGCTCATCAACATTGATGTTCATTACGAGTTGTTCAGCCATAAAAACCTCTCATTCTCCGCGTTCAGCGCAGTTTGCACACCTGCGCACGCTATCATAAAAATATTTTGACTTGCCTATTATACTATCTAAAAAGCGAATTTTATAAGAATTTTGTAAGAATTGGTAGTTATTCCCATATTAGAGCACGCCCTTTCAAGTGTTTTCACACTATTTGTACAGATAAAGGGCGGTTTTTGTTGCAGTTCTTACTCAGCTCCCTTTTCTACGAGCTCTTCGTGCTCTGCCTGGATGGCCTTATCGTAGGAGAGCATGGGCTTTACATCCTTCTTTCCCTTGACCTTCCTAGCGACGTAGTTGTCCGTGATCTTCTTTACGAGCGGGAAGAGCGCGATGACGCCTATCAGGTTCGGGATCATCATGAGTCCGTTGAAGGTGTCGGAAATGTCCCATGCGAAGGAGCTCTCGAGGAGCGCGCCTGCCACGATCAGCAGTACGAAGATGATCTTGTAGACCTTTGCGGCTTTGGTGCTGAAAAGGTATTCGACCGCCTTGCTGCCGTAGTGTGACCAGCCGAGGACCGTCGTGAATGCGAAGAGAAGGATCGCCAGAGCAATGAACCACTCGCCGCCCTTGCCGAAGACATTGCTGAATGCCTTAGCAACGAGGGTTGCGTCGTTGACGCCCTCATTTACGAGACCCGTCTCAAGATCGATGAAGCCTGATGTCAGGACTACGAGCGCCGTCATGGTGCAGACGACGAACGTGTCGGCGAATACTTCGAAGATACCCCACATGCCCTGCTTTACGGGCTCTTTAACGTCGGAGTTCGAGTGGACCATGACCGAGGAACCGAGACCTGCCTCATTGGAGAAGACGCCTCTCTTGCAGCCCTGTGTAATAACGTCTCTTATTACGATGCCTGCTGCAGCGCCTGCGACGGGCTTGATGCCGAACGCGAACTTGAAGATGGATGCGATGGCAGCGGGAACTGAAGGAACGTGGATTATAACGAGGATAAGGGCTCCGATGATGTAAGCGACCGCCATGAAAGGAACGATCTTCTCAGCGAAAGCCGCGATCCTCTTAAGTCCGCCCAGGATGATGACCGCAGACACGATCATGAGGAAGATTCCGATAACGAGGGGAACGAGCTTGACCGAACCGAAGACTGTGTAGTTTTCGGAGATACCGGAGAAGAATGCAGACTCAAGGTTTAACGTGATCTTGTTGACCTGGCCCATGTTGCCGATACCGAACGAAGCCAGGGCAGCGAAACAGGCGAAAAGGATCGCAAGGATGCGGCCAATGACCTTGCATCCCTTATAGGAACCGAGACCGTCCTGCAGATAGTACATGGCGCCGCCGGACCACTCGCCGTCGACGTTCTTCCTTCTGTAGTAGATACCGAGAACGTTCTCGGAATAGTTAGTCATCATGCCGAAGAAAGCGGCGATCCACATCCAGAAGACCGCGCCGGGACCGCCGAGGCAGATGGCTGCCGATACGCCCGCGATGTTTCCTGTACCGATCGTTGCCGCAAGGGCCGTGCAGAGAGCCTGGAACTGCGAGACACTTCCCGCGTCTTTCTTGTTGTGGCTCATCTTGTCGAACATGCCGCCGCCGGTCTTTTTCCACCAGTGTCCGAAATGACTTATCTGGAAGAATTTCGTGACTATGGTCATCAGCACGCCCGTACCGATGAGGAGGATAAGGCCTATCTTGACCCAGACAAATGAGTTAACGGCGTCGTTGATCTCGGTGATATTCTTGATTAACTGCTCCATAAAGATCCCTGCTGCTGATTAAGATTTTCGCGAAAATAATAAAAGATTACAGGCAAGACTTCAATATTTCCAAGGCATCCGTCACGAAATCAACATTTTTCCGCGCGGAGCATTTATAATATAGGGGAAGTAAAACTGTACGGAATATGCAGGTGCTTTATGGAAAAAGGGAAATCGGTCTTATATCAGAACATAATAGAAAATCTCTCGGACGGAGTACTGGTCATTGATCCGGACAACAGGATCAGTACCTGTAATCCGGCTGCCTGCACATTGCTCGGGCTCGATAAGGAGTCCCTCACGGGCGCGGGCTTAAGGGATCTCATGAAGCTGAGCGCCGGGAACGACAAGTTCTTCGAGATGCTGATGGATGCGGCATGCCTTAGCAGGAACCTCTCAAGAACCGTGGCTTACCGCTCCGGCAGAAGCATGAAACACTTCAAGATCACGACTACGGTCATGGAACAGAAAGCCGGCGAGAACAGCCTGATCGTCCTCATCTCGGACCACACTGAAGTCACGAACCTCATCGTAAAGAACAAGAGCCTTACGACGCAGATCACCGCGCTCATGAATTCATTCGTGGAAGTCATGGTCACGGCGTTCGAAGAGAAATCGACCTATAACGCGAACCACACCAAGAACATGGTCAAGTATGCCCAGTATTACTTAGAGTGGCTCTCGTCCCACGGCGAACTCAGCAAGAAGACTTCGAAGAACACAGAGCCTCTCCTCATGAGTTTCTGGCTTCACGACATAGGAAAGCTTCTGGTCTCACAGGAGATAATGGACAAGGCAACAAGGCTAGGCACCGCGCTTCCGAATATCCTAAACAAGCTCGTCATCGCAAGGCTGATGATAAAGATCCGCATGCTCTCTGGCGACATGCCTGAGAAAAAGGCAGAGAAACAGTTATCGCGCCTGGACAAAGCGGAAAAGCTCATCATCGAAGCCAATACCGCGCAGTACCTTGATGACAAGACGGTCGCAAAACTTACCAAAGTGGCATCTTTCAAGATCCTTAACGCTGACGGGGAAACATGCCCCCTGTTAGATCCGGAAGAACTTGAAGAGATAACCATCCAAAGAGGAACGCTCACCCAGGAAGAGCGCGAGATCATCGAATCCCACGCCGAACTTACCCGCAAACTCCTGTCGAAGATGGAGTTCGTCGGAAGCTTCAAGAACGTTCCCACATGGGCCTCCGAACACCACGAATACTTAGATGGCACGGGCTATCCCGACAAGCTCAAAGCCGAAGACATCCCGTGGGAAGTAAGGCTCCTCACCGTTATCGACATATACGATGCTTTAATAGCTGACGACAGACCTTATAAACCTCCGGTCACGCCCGAGAAAGCTTTCGGGATCCTGAGGGAAATGGCTAAAGAAGGCAAGCTCGATGGTGACATCATAGAGAGTTTTTACATAAGCAACGCATGGCAGACGATCCCCCGCTGCATCGACATCAGGGAACTCCGCATCGAAGCTGCGAAAGAGAACCTGCCTGAAGTCATCAACTTCATCGACTCTTATCTTGATGAGATCGGCTGTCCTAAAGCCAAGAAACTGCAGATCGATCTTGCGGTCGAAGAGCTGTTCGTCAACATCGCGTTCTACGCATATGCTCCGGACACCGGTGACGTCGTCGTCAAGATCGGCAGGAGCAAGGACAATTCCCAGGCCGTCGTAAGACTGATCGACTGGGGCATCCCTTATAATCCGCTGACGAAAGAAGATCCGGACATCTCCCTGTCTGGCGACGAACGCCAGATAGGCGGCCTTGGCATCTTCCTCATCAAGAAGTACACGGATGACGTGCGCTACAAATTCGTCGACGGACGCAACAGGATCACCATCGTAAAGAACCTGACCTGAAGTCTCTTTTTCCGCTGTTTTTTCACCCCAAAAATGTAACCGCCGCAAAGGGGATTGCGGCGGCTGGAGGTAAAGTGTATTCCGGGTATTCGGGTGACCGGAAAACATAATTATGAAAATAATTGGTTATAAATCTTCTTACTGCTTCTTGTTGCCCTTCTTTGATACGATCTCGAAAACAACGGCTGCAAGGAGTACCAGACCCTTAACGATCTTGATCGTATCCTGGTCGATAGACATCAGTGACATGCCCTGGTTGATTACACCGATGAGCGCAGCACCGATAACCATTCCTACGACTGTACCTGAACCGCCGTATGCGGATACGCCGCCGACGATACAAGCTGCGATCGCGTCAAGCTCGAAGTTCTGACCTGCGAAAGCGTTTGCCGAACCGAATCTTGCAGTAACGATGAGTGAAGCGAGTACGGTGAGGAGCGCCATGTTGAGGTAAGCGCAGAACATGACAAGCTTGTTGTTGATACCGGAAAGTCTTGCAGTCTCTGCGTTTCCGCCGACTGTCGTGAAGTGACGTCCGATAGTTGTCTTTTCGGTAATGATCCCGTAGATGACGAGGATCGCGATGATCCAGAGAACTACTACAGGAAGTCCGCCGTCCCATGAGAGCTGGACTGCGATGACCATGATGATGGCTGCAATGAGTACGCTCTTTAAGATAACGAACCAGAGAGGATCTGCCGAATAGCCCTTCTTGATCTTCTTGGCACGGCCCATGAGGTTGAGGACGATGACTGCGCCCGCACCGAGGACACCAAGAACGATACAGGGGATATTCATCGTATCGTAGCCTGATTCGAAGATCTTGCCGGAGAAGATCTTAAGGAAACCATCGGGGAAGTTCGAGATAGCTGATGTCTCGGAAGCCGTGATGAGGATCTGTGTGCCGAGGCCTCTGAATGCGAGGTAGCCTGCGAGCGTTGCGATCCACGGAGGTATCCTCATGTAAGCGATGAGGAAGCCTAAGAGTGCACCGTAAGCAAGACCTACTGCGATGGCAATAAGAAGTACTGCAGGTACGCTTGCTGCCGAGTGGATGATCTTGTTTTCGACGGAGAAGATACCGACGATCGCACCCATGAAGCAGACGAACGAACCTACGGAAAGGTCGATGTTACCGCCGGTGAGCATGCACATGAGCATACCGGTACCTAAGATGAACACGTAAGCGTTCTGGTCGATGAGGGAAGCAACGTTCGATGAAGTGAACATGTTTCCGCCTGTCATTATCGTGAAGAAAACGTAGATAACGAGGAGTGCTATTGCCATTACGTTCTTCTTGAGAACATCTTTAATGCTGAAGTTGTTCATGCTTTAGCACCTCCCTTCTCTGCACCTTCTTTGGTCTTCTGGGCACCCTTTCTGCGCATCTGCATGATGACGTCAAAGAGAACCGCTACGAGAAGGACCAATCCCTTGACTACCGTCTGATAGTTCGGAGGAGTGTTTGCGATGACCATTCCCTGGTTGATGATGCCGCAGAGGGCAGCACCGATGATTACACCGCCGATGGTACCTGTTCCGCCATATGCGGAAGCGCCGCCGATGAAGCATGCTGCGATAGCGTCCATCTCATAACCCAGACCGTAAGTAGGCTGTGAACCCATGAGTCTTGCGATATTGAGGATGCCTGCGAAACCTGCAAGTACGCCCATCAGTGTGTAAGCGCTGAACATGACCCACTTGGTGTTGATACCTGAAAGTCTTGTTGCCTTCTCGTTACCGCCGACAGCGTAGAGGTTGCGTCCGAGGGTGGTCTTCGAAGTGATGTAAGCGAAGACTCCGAGAATCAGAGCGATCCAGATAAGGACTGTAGGAATACCCTTGTAGTTTGCGAGCTTGTAGCCGAGCCAGATAACAACCGCAACGATCAGGACCGTCTTGATTATTACCGCTACCATGGAATCAACCTTGTAGCCCTTCTTGATGAGCCTTGAACGGTTGATGAACGTGAAGACTGCGTAGCCCAGTGCAACGAGAATGGCGAAGACCATGCATGTCTTGTTCAGGGAAGATGCGGGACCGACTTTTGCAAGGAAGTCAGGTATATAGCAGCTGTCACCGCCACCGAAGATATTAAGGAAAGCCTTGTCTTCAACCTGATATGCATAACCCTGCATGATTACATTTGCAAGTCCTCTGAAGGCGAGCATGCCTACGAGTGTTGCGATGAAAGGCGGAACCTTTACGAATGCGATCCAGAAACCGTGCCAGATACCTACCAGGAGACCCATGACGAGCATTGCGATTACTGCAACGGGCCACGGAACGTGTTTTTCCATGAGGATGGCACCGACACCGCCTGCAAGGCAGACGACCGAACCAACGGAAAGGTCGATGTTACCACCGGTTAAGATACAGAGGAGCATACCTGTTCCCAAAACGAAAACGTATGCGTTCTGTGATATTACGTTGTTGATATTCTGAGGAAGCAATGATTTTCCGCCTGTGATCAGATAGAAAACAATAACTACCACTACCATAGCGATAAGCATCATGTACTTTCTCAGGAAGTTCTTTACGCTTGATCCACTCATCGTTATGCCTCACTTCCCGACTTGACGATGCATGCCATGATGTTCTCCTGGGTCGCATCGGAAGCCTTCATCTCACCAACGATCCTGGCCTGGTTCATGATGTAGATCCTGTCGCTCATTCCGATGACTTCAGGAAGTTCGGAAGAGATCATGATTACTGACTTACCGGCCTTTGCAAGATCATTGATAATGCAATAGATCTCATACTTGGCACCTACGTCGATACCTCTTGTAGGCTCGTCGAGGATAAGGACGTCCGGATTTGCGAACATCCACTTCGCGAGGAGGACCTTCTGCTGGTTACCGCCCGAAAGGTTTCCTACGAGCTGCTCTACTGAAGGTGTCTTGGTCTTCAGTTTTTCCCTATATTCTTCTGCGACCAGATATTCCTTATCCTTATCGATAAAGGTTGCGTTACTGATCGCCTTAAGATTTGCAAGCGTCGTGTTTGTCTTGATCGAGTTGGACAGGACAAGTCCGTTGCCCTTACGGTCTTCGGTTACGTAAGCGATACCTGCTTCGATCGCCTGTTTCGGGCTTCTCAGAACGACGTTCTTTCCTTTAAGTTCCAATGTGCCCGAGATGCCGATACCATATGAGCGTCCAAAAATGCTCATGGCAAGCTCTGTACGGCCTGCACCCATGAGTCCGTAGATACCTACGACCTCACCGCTTCTGACGTTGATGGATACATCGTCAACGACCTTACGCTCAGCAAACTCCGGATGGAATACAGTCCAGTGCTTGACCTGCATCATGACATCGCCGATCGGAACGTCGTGACGCTTCGGGAAACGGTCTGTGATCTCACGTCCTACCATTCCCTTGATGATCCTTGCCTCAGAGATCTCCTCTGTCTTGGCATCCATCGTCTCAATGGTGGAACCGTCTCTTACGACCGTGATCTTATCTGCTACATATGAGACTTCGTTGAGCTTGTGGGAGATGATGATCATCGTCATTCCCTGCTCTTTCTGGAGCTTCTTCATGAGATCTAAGAGCGCTCTTGAGTCAGTCTCGTTGAGTGATGAAGTAGGCTCGTCAAGAATAAGGAGTCTGGCATTCTTAGCCAAAGCTTTCGCGATCTCAACAAGCTGCTGCTTACCTGTACCAATATCTTTAATAAGTGTTTTTGAGGAATCCGTAAGACCTACCATTGCAAGGTACTTGTCTGCCTCTGCATAGGTCTTGTTCCAGTCGATACACCATTTGCTTCCCTGTTCATTTCCGAGGAACATGTTCTCGCCGATCGTCATGTACGGAATCAGCGCGAGCTCCTGATGGATAATAACGATTCCCTTTTTCTCGGAATCCTTGATCTTATGAAATTCGCATACTTCGCCGTCGTAAACTATGTCGCCTTCGTAGGTGCCATACGGATAAATTCCGCTGAGAACATTCATCAGTGTTGATTTGCCAGCACCGTTCTCACCGACTAGCGCGTGAATCTCCCCCTCCTCAACCTGAAGGTTGACGTTGTCGAGAGCCTTAACGCCCGGAAAAGTTTTGGTTATGCTCTTCATTTCAAGCAAAACTTTTGCCATGTGTCGCCTCTTTCGTTAATGAATAAATAAGTTTGGAGTTCAAAGTAAAGCCAAAGCCTCAATATACAGGCGGGGTTTCCCCCGCCTGCACAAGGCCTAAATTATCTAATTAGGAAATATCAGCTGTGGTGTAGTAACCAGAGTCGATGAGGATCTTCTGATAGTTGTTAGCGTCAGCAAATACAGGAGAGCAGAGGTATGAAGGAACAACCTTCTTGCCGTTGTTGTATGTTGTTGTATCGTTAACGTCAACTGTCTCACCCTTAAGGATCTGACCTACCATCTTAACAACCTGGGAAGCGAGTGTACGTGTATCCTTGAATACGGACATTGACTGCTTGCCAGCGAGCATGTTCTTAACGTTAGCCTTATCGCAGTCCTGACCAGTGATGATCGGATAAGAACCATTGTAGTTTGTAGCGAGAGCGTTCTCTACGCCGAGAGCTGTAGAGTCGTTGGAGCAAAGCCATACGTCAACGTTTGTTCCGTCTGCATAGTATGTAGAAAGGATGTTCTCTGCTCTGGACTGAGCTGTCTCTGTCTTCCAGGAAGGTGTAGCAACTTCTTCGAATGTCTTCTGACCGGAAACGATGTTGAGTGTGCCTTTTTCAATGTAAGGCTTAAGAACGTCGTAAGCACCGTTAAAGAAGAAGCCGGCATTGTTGTCACCAGGGTCACCAGCTGTGAACTCGATGTTGTATGTACCGGAAGCGTTGTCAAGATCAAGAGTTTCCTTTACATAAGTACCCTGGATCGTACCTACCATGTAGTTGTCGAATGTTGCGTAATAGTCAACGTTTGCGTTGTCCATGAGGAGACGGTCGTAAGCGATGATCGGGATTTTCTTTGCAGCAGCCTTATCAAGAGCTGTACCGAGTGAAGAACCTTCGATTGCAGCGATAACGATAACCTTGCAGCCGGAGTTAACCATGTTCTCAACCTGTGAGAGCTGTGTAGCTACGTCGTTGTTAGCGTACTGAAGATCTACCTCGTAGCCAGCAGCCTCGAGTTCCTTCTTCATGTTGTCGCCGTCCTGATTCCATCTCTGGAGATCCTTTGTAGGCATTGATACACCAACCTTGTTCTTACCAGAACCACCGGCAGCGCATCCTGTTAATGCTGTAAAAGCCATTGCAGCACAAAGAATTGTTCCAAGAATTTTCTTTGCTTTCATTTGGAAATTTCCTCCTATTAAATAATGTCGGCACTTCTTGCCACATACAACTTAACATTAGGCATATAGGAGTTGCATATCGGAATTCTTGATATTTTTGGCTATTTGTCATAAGGAATTGCGGCAATTTAGCACAATCTTGTGTAGCATCTGACCAAATCGACAAGATTGTGCTAAATACAACAAAAATACCTCAAATGCGATGTTCGGATAAATATTTCTTATTAATAAAACAACACCTTAAGTTAAATCCGCGTGCATCTTTTATATTTGTGCTATGTGCTATGAAGGCCGGCATCTAAAGATGCGGGGTCGGGGAACCGGCCCCTTAAACACTTTATCTGCACCTGTAAAGGCAAGCAGTCAATGGTGCCGGAGGCAAGCTCCGCGTCCATTGACGGCGATGCCTTCAGGTGCTGCTGGTTTTCTTCGTCATGCTATTGCGTGGAGTTGCTGTTCCTGCATTTTCTTCGTCATGTTGTAGTGTGGAGTCGCTGTTCCAGCTTTTTCCGCCCGTTCCTATGTGTTGCTGATTTTGTTGACGATATTGGTTCAGATCCGTCAACATTTTCGTCAACAATGGCTTTGTTGACGGTTTTGTTGCTGGTTTGGAGTCTTTTTCGTCAACAAATCCGTCAACAGCGGTTTAAGCATCACAAGGTTTATCGTATTTTCGCGAAACACATTTCAAACGTGACAGATTTTGCCAAAACCCCGCCTCATGCCGGTGCCAAAATATCACCCTTATCCCGCGTTGATATAAACCTCTTCCCTAAGATGGAAGCCGCTGTCGATAATGACGGAATCAAGGTTGTCGACGGTAACTGCGGAAGGTTCGATCGCGATGTAGGGGATGTCGGTTGCGCCGTCAAAGAATAAGTCGGTCTGGCCGAGAGGTTCGCCTGCGGCAAGCTTTACGGCGCACTCTGCAGCGAGGCGGGCAAGCTTTTCGACGGGCTTATAAACAGTGACGAGCTGGGTGCCTTCAACAACTCTCTGGCAGGCCTCAAGGTCGCCGTCCTGTCCGGTGACGAGGATCTTTCCTGCGTAGCCTCTTTCGGCAAGGGCGTGGATCGTCTCGCCGGCAAGTGCGTCGTTGCCGCACATTATCGCGTCGACGCCTGAGATCTCATCGAAGTGCTCATTTACGAAATCGTAGGCGAGCTCCGGCTTCCAGTTGTCGCAGTTGTACTTTAGCAGAACGTTTATGGAGTGCTCATCACATACGGTGTCGAAACCGCCCATTACCTGGGCAACGTTGTAGTCGGATTCAGGTCCCATTATCTCGACGATCGTTCCGCCGTCGGGAATGTTGTTGCAGATCGCTTCGGCCATCTGGCGGCCGACGGATTCGTTGTCGAAAGAGATGTAAAGATCCGCGCCGGCCTGCATTACGATACGGTCGTAGCAGATGATCGGAATTGCTTTATTCTTGGCCTCTTTGAGGACATCGGCAAGAGCTACGGCGTCTGCTGTGATGATGACGATCGCATCGACGCCTATCTCAATGAAATACTTGATCTGGGCTATCTGGGTCTCGACATCGCCGCCTGCGGACTGGACGTTTACTTCGGCGCCAAGAGAGTTTGCCGTGGATACGAAAACGTCACGGTCCCTGGTCCAGCGCTCGATGACGAACGAGTCAAACGAAAGCCCTATCGTGCAGACTTCGTTTTTGGTGGTCGGCGTAACCTCTTTCTTCTCGGGTGACTTGCATCCGGCGCAGAGGATCAGTGAAAGGATCATGACCGTAGCGATAATCTTGCGAATCATCTCTTGCCCTCCTTGTATTCGGTGGGTGTGACGCCGGTATTCTTCTTAAAGATACGGCTGAAGTAGTTGGGATCGGAATAACCGACCTCCGAACAGATCTCCTTCATGGACTTGTTCGTGCCTTCGAGAAGCTCTCTTGCTTTCGCGACCCT
Source organism: Ruminococcaceae bacterium AB4001 (assembly GCA_000621765.1). Lineage (GTDB taxonomy): Bacteria > Bacillota > Clostridia > Saccharofermentanales > Saccharofermentanaceae > Saccharofermentans. The sequence goes on along the minus strand of JHXJ01000001.1, from coordinate 154,988 downwards.
GACACCTGTCAGATAGTCCGTAAACGTAATGCCCGTCTGTGTTTTGAAGACCTTACTGAAATAGAAGGGACTGATGTCATACATGCCCGAGATGTCATCCAAAGAGATGTCTTCACGGTAGTGCATATCGATGTATTTCTTTGCCTTTTCGGCGACGTCTTCGGTCTTTGCGGCGTTGGCTGCATTGATCATGTTTACCGCGCGCTCGATATGGGAGAGAAACCATAATCTCAGCTCGTCGTAGCTCCTCATGGAGTTGATCTCAGGGAGATATTCGCTCCTCGACATGAAGTGGTAGACGTGACCGCCGTTGCTGTATGCGAGCCTCTCGCCCCAGAGCACGAATTCCAGTACCTTGAGGCATATGTCGGACATCGCGCCGCCCGAACTTCTCTCCATCCAGTCGAAGAAAAGATTGGCCTCTTCGGCAGCTCTCTCGACGTCGCCCTGTGCGATCGCGTCGAAGAGATCTTTCTCGGTCTTCAAAGGATAGTCCGTATCGTATTCGCAGCCTTCGGGAAGGTCGATCGCTTCGGCGACTGTCTGCTTTGATTTAACGAGGATCGAAAGGGCTTCACTGTAGGATTCGGCCATGTTTTCGAGAGGCTTGACGGGACCTATTCCGATCCTGAAATCCATGCCGAGAGCCTCGCGGAGTTCCTCCTGCGCCTTGCCTGCGGACTCAACGATCTTGTGGTATTCCTCGGGTGTGAGAGAGCTCTTCTCGCATGTGATGAGGACGGGGATCTTGTTGCCCATGACCGAGCCCGTGATGCACTCGAAGTTATCGCTCAGGACGAGCAGGACGGAGTCGTAGTTTTTCTGGATCTTGACGCTCGCGGGAACTGCGCCGCGCATGAATCCGCTGGGTTCCCTGTCGCCGCTGACGATGGCGAGCATCAGGCCGTATTTCGCATCGATCTCGAGAAGCTTTTTGTATTCTTCGATGTTCTCTTTGTAGTGCTCGTGCGAGAGGAGATCCTGGATCAGGCCGTTTTCGACGATGGGCAGGATGGAATCAAGCTTTTCCTTGATCTCAAGTTCACGCGATCTCTGTTCTCGGATGCGGTCGACTTCAGCGGTCGCTTTCTTCAATACTGCAACGATCTGCGCCTTGTCGAAAGGCTTGTTTATGTAGTCGATTACGCCGAGGTTCAGCGCCTGCTTCGCGTAGTCGAATTTGTCGTATGCGGAGATGACCACGAAAACGATGTTCGGGTTCGTGCGGCGGATCTCCTTCATCGCGTCAATGCCGTTGATTCCGGGCATCCTGATGTCCATGAATGCGATCTCAGGGCGCACTTCATCCGCAAGTTCGATCACGCGTCTTCCGGTCTTTGCCTCGAACGTCTCGAACATTCCCGGAAATTCCTTGTCTGCTATGAACTTAAGCGATTCGCGGACGATTCCCTCGTCATCTGCGAGCATGAGCTTATACATTGCTGTCCTCCAACGGTATCTTTATGGTTACGTGTGTTCCTTCATTCTTGCGGCTCTTCATCTCGAAAACTTCTTTATTGTTGTAGTAAAGGTCGAGCCTTGCCATTACGTTCGTGATGCCTACGCCGCGTGTCTCTGACGGGCGCTTCTCGTGGTTCATTATCTTCTCGATGATCTCCTCATCGGTACCTATTCCGTTATCGCTGACCCTGATGCAGCAGCAGTTGCCTTCGCGATAGACCGCAAGCGTTATCTTGCCTTCACCGGGTTCCAGATCCTTGATGCCGTACTTGATCGAATTTTCGACCAAGGGCTGGATGATCATGGAAGGAACGTGTACGTCCAGAAGGCTCTCGTCTATGTCCTTCTCGAAAAGGATCTCGCCGGCAAACCTAACGTTCAGGATGTACATGTAAGAATCGACGAGCTCGATCTCCTCTGAAAGCCTTACCGTCTCTGAACTCTTCTTAACATTATATCTGAAGAAGTCGGCCATGTTCCTTATGTACTCGACGGTCCTGTCGGCGCCCTCCATCATGGCGAGCTGCGCGCCCGCGTTCAGCGTGTTGAAGAGGAAATGCGGGTTGATCTGCGACTGCAGATACTTGAGCTGCGCATCCTTAAGGTGCGTCTCCATGAGAAGGTTCTTTTCCTTCATCTCCGACTGCGTGATGAGCTGCGTCCTGATACGCGCGATGTAGTCCTTGATGGAGGCGAGCATCTCGTTGAACGCCCTGGTCACCTTACCGACTTCGTCATCGGAGAAAACTTCGAGAGGCTCAACGTTTTCGGGGCTTCCCTGCGAGATCTCCTCGGCCTTTGCAGACAGTCTCGTAAGAGGTCTCGTGATGGTGTTCGTGAGAATGATGATGAGCAGGATGTTCATGACGGATGCGACCAGGAAGATAAGCATGCTCATGATCTCCGTATATCTCAGTGAGTTTATGAGTGTGCTGTAATTGCTCGAGTTTGTCTTGAACTGTTCGTTGTTTATCGAGTAGATGTAAGTATTGAGATAATCCTTGATCTTGCTGCATTCATTGTACTTTGCGGTGTACTCGTCGATGTTCCTTCCTCGCTTTGCCTGGATCGCTTCATCGGCGGTCGAAAGGTATGTCTCGAGCATGTTCCTGATGTCTCTTTCCGCGAGATGGATGCTGCTGTCGGTGACGTTATTGTTGAGATCCCTCATCAGCATGTTCATGTTCTGGGTGGAAGCGTAATAGAGCTCGAGATCGTCCGTTCCCTTCGTCTCCAGGTAACCCGTAAGACCCGTGTGGATCTGGTTCAGATTGTCCTGAAGTGTATTGAGGCTGATGTTGCTCGAGAATACCGAATTGATCTTATCGAGCGCAGTGTTGAGGTTTGCATAAATGAAAATATTGACACCCATCGCAATAACGGTCGTGATGAGGAACACCGCGACGAGCTTACGGGAAATCTTCATGTTGGCAAAGAAATTAGCCTTCATTCTTATTTTCCTCCGCTCTGTATTCAGACAGGTTGTTGCGGTCAACGCGTATGTAATTCGAACTGAAATATTCACTTACGAAACCTGACGCGTTGTACTCGTTGAGCGCGTTGATGCACTGCTTTGCGACGGTCTTAGACTCGATCGCGAAAGTCGCGTAAACAGAGCCTTTATCGATTGCTTTGAGGATTGTTTCCGAGTCGTAATAACCGAGTATCTCAGTGCGTCCGACAAGGTTCTTGTCGACGATGCACTGGTACACGCTCTCCGTGGTACGGTCGTTCAGGCAGATGATGACATCCGGGGCTTTATCGAGGCCGTCCAGAATATTCACAACGTCTTCTTCCGAAGTGAACGGCGTACTCGTATCTACGACACCAGATGTAAGTAGGACGCTCCTTCCGCATGATTCCTGGATCGCCGAGTGAATGATGTCGTCGTAATTGCCGTCGTCCCTGTCTAAGAGAATGAGCGCCGTAAGCGGATACAGTCTTCTCGCTTCGCCGATCTTCGCGAGCGCCGCGCCGTATTCCGCGCCGAGACTGTAGTTATTGAGGTCGATGAAACTCTTTCTTGATGAATCGATGCAGTCCGAGATGACCGTGACAACCGGGATGCCTTCTGCTGTCGCTTTGTCTATAAGCTTGGCGGTCTCTTCGGAGTCATCTCCTTCGAGAATGATGCCGTCGACTTTTGAACTGATCGCGATGTTGATCCTGTCCGCCTTTGAATAACTCGTCGAGAGATTCTGTCCCGTCATCTCGACATAGCAGTCGTTCTCTCTGGCGTACTCCAGAATGTCCTTATAGATCCTGTTGGAAAGCTCGCTCTGCGGATCTTCGGCAATATAGGCATAGAGCCTCGGGTACTCTTCGTAGTACTCTTCCTGAACCTCGCCTAACTTCCTTATGATGTCCCTGTAGTAGAAAAGTCCTGCCACGGTCACGAAAAAAAGGACGAGCACAATGCCCGCCAGGATAGTGACCGCAACCCTGCTTCTTGAGACCTTTGCCACTCAGATATCCGCCAGTTCTTTTTCTTTTAAATCTATAACGGAATTATACCCCATGAATTTGCGCTTGTCGCTGAGATAAGAAAAGACGGGTTATGTTGGAGTGTATGGCTGCGCCTTAACGCGCCCGGAAGTGCGGCGGTTTGCTCGGTATGCGCCGGGGTTTTCGCCGGGGTTCTGACGTTAAAATGCCCGAAGCACGGCGGTTTGCACGGCATGCGCCGAGCTTTTCGCCGGGGTTTTGACTTTGCCCGGCAGGTGCCGTGCTTTTAGCCGAGGTTTTAAAGTGGTACCCAAAAGAATCTGGAATGTCGAAAACTAAGAACCGTTTTTCCATCCGTTCCTCTGTGTTGACAGTTTTGTTGACGATATTGGGTCAGATCCGTCAACATTTTCGTCAACAATGGCTTTGTTGACGATTTTGTTGCTGGTTTGGAGTCTTTTTCGTCAACAAATTCGTCAACAGCAGCGCGTGATTATGTGAAATTACTGTCTGTTATCTTGACAGAGCACCAGGAGGTTTTTGCGAAAACTTACATATAAAGTTGCGGCACTGCCGTAAGTCTGCCGTAACTTTTATGGGTTTTCGCGAAAATTTACATAAAAAGTTGCGGCACCGCCGTAAGTTTGCCGTAACTTTTGAGGGTTTGGGCGAATATTTACACAAAAAGTTACGGCTCAGCCGGAACTTTGCCGTAACTTTTATGGGTTTAAGACTTCATAACCCGGACCGCATCACCGCTCCAGCTTAATTCTTGTGTCTTCTCCTGTAATCGTCTCTGATATCGCCGAGCATCTCTTCCGAATCGAAGGCTGCGCTCATGTCAGCAGAAGACTTGGCCGCTCTCGCGCAGGAGACCATCTTTCCCATGATCTGGTAGTTGAGCTTGGTGCCTGCGCCGTCGCACTCGTAGGTTACTGCACGGCTGCTGTCCACTCCGAACTTGTCGGCAACGCTTACTGCGTCGATGTTTGCGCCGAGGAAGATGAATTCCCAGTGGTTCTTGGCTTTCTTCTTCTCGACCATCTTCTTGACCTTCTCGTAGGAGTAGCGGCGGCTCGAATTCTCCATTCCGTCTGTCGTGATGATGAAGAGAGTCTTCTCGGGAACGTCCTCGTCCTTTGCCTGCTTGTGGATGGTTCCGATGTGGTGGATGGCGCCTCCGACTGCATCAAGAAGAGCTGTTGATCCTCTTACGAAATACTCTCTCTCCGTGATGGGTTCGATCTTTCCGAGCGGGACCCTGTCGTGCAGGACCTCTGTCTCGCCGTCGAAAAGAATTGTCGATATGACTGCTTCTCCCTCTTCCTTCTTCTGCTTTTCGATCAGGGAGTTGTAACCTCCGATTGTGTCTGCTTCAAGTCCTCTCATAGATCCGCTGCGGTCTAAGATAAATACGATCTCTGTAAATCCCTTTTTCATTGTGTTTTCCTCACTTTCTGTTGCTGTTAAAGCTACTGTTTGGTTGTGATTTGAGTATAGGATCTATGGACCTTCAGGAGGTCGCTTCGCAGGCGACATTTTCGAAAAGGGCTTAAGAGAAAAGGGACAAGATCCTGAAATGCAATGTTTTCAGACATTTTCGGGGGGATGTCTGAAAAGCCGGAGTTCTGTGACATTTTCAGGATATTTGTATAACAAATCGTTGACACATATATAAAAATAAATTGAAAAATAAAAATCCCGTGATATATTTATAAAATTCGGGGGCAGATATGCCCTTATATTCGTGCGTTATTTATTCGCGAGTATTAAAGGAGAAGGAAAATAGACGGTCAGGAACAGGTAAAAGTCGCCGGGAAGGAGATAAAGACTTCCGCCAAGACTAATACGAAGAAGCGCAAAAAGACTTCGACAGATTATGCGATCGAGTTTTTTATAAAGATCGGCATAACTGCCGTGATCGTTACTGTACTGTGCGTATTTGTTGTCGGGATCCACGTAAATCACGGCAACTCCTCTTATCCCATGATCAAGGACGGCGATCTTGTGATTACCTATAAGCTCGGAGATCTCCAGGGCGGAACGGAGATTGCCTACCGCCGCGACGGAAAGATCTGTTTCGGAAGGGTCGTTGCTTTTGAAGACGATGAGGTGCAGATCGCAAACCAGCGTCTTATGGTCAACGGCTACGAGATCATGGAGGATACTGTTTTTCCTACTTCAACGGAAGGGGCCGTTATAACTTTCCCCTATGTCGTTCCTAAAGGTACGGTTTTCGTATTGAACGATTACCGTTCGGACACGAACGACAGCAGAACCTTTGGCGCGATACCGCTGTCTGATTGTGAGGGTGAGGTCGTTATCATCCTTCGCAGACGCGGCATTTAGCAATATTAAAACTCTTTAAGGAGGAGCAAAAAATGAAAAGAAGTATGAAATTGTTATCAGCAATGCTGGTAACCACGGTAATGGCAGGTGTTCTTGCAATACCTGTATCCGCAGCAGGCACTACCTATACGGGTATTACTGCGCCTAATGCAACATTTGACAAGTATCTCCTTGTCAATGATGACTCAAACGCCCCGGAGCTGTCGTTTAACTACACAGTATCCGCTGCACCCACAGTTACACCGGCAGCAGGACAGCTTCCTGTTTATACGACGACAGCTCTTCCTACTGTTGCAGCTGTCACATTTGCAAGCAGCGATACTGCAGAAGCAACCACTCTTGCTACAAATTTCAAAACATACAAGAAGACGGCAACGGTCGATTTCACTGGCGTAACATTCATCGAGCCCGGTGTTTACCGTTATTACATCGATGAGACAGAGACCGCTATCGCAGGCGTAGTCTACGATATCGATCCTACAACACCTGAAACAACAGACGGCGACTGGGCTACAAATGGCAGCGGTTACCGCACACTTGATGTTTATGTTGAAGATAATACGACAGCGACAGCCAAGACACTGAAAGTAACAAGCTTCGTTATGTACGACGGTCACATTACAGGCGCTCCCGCTGATTCAAACAACGCAACATCAGGATCTGCCCTCACAACGGCCACACCCGTTCAGGCTCCTGCAGATCCGCAGGCTAATGTCGTTACAGGCGCTACCAAGACTGACAGATACGTCAACTTCTTTGACACCTACACGATCACTATCGGTAAAGAGGTAACCGGTAACCAGGGCTCCAAGGACAAGTACTTTGAATTCACTCTGTCACTTACTTCACCTGTTGCCGGCACATTTACTGTCGACACAACAAATGCTGACGATACTGTTCCGTCAAATAATGCAACACTTGCAGCTTATGTCGGCAAGATCAACAATGCACCTATCACAGTAGAAGCAAATACTGCAAAAGACTTTAAGTTCTATCTCCAGGACGGTCAGTACATTACAATTGCCGGTATTCCTGGCGGCACAAAGTACACCCTCACAGAGGAAAAGGAAGATTACACATCCACAAACGGAATCACAGCAGCTCTTTCAACACTCGATTGGGACGGAACAACAGGCTATGACGCTTTGGATGATGCTCTTTCCAACACAACAGGTATCAATGCAAACATCCACACAGGTTTCACAAATGACAAGCAGGGCATCATCCCTACAGGTATCATCCTTAAGATGGCACCCGTTGCAGGCATCGCCTTTATCGTTGTTGCAGGTGTCATCTTCTTCGGCGTTATGAGCGTTAAGCGTAAGGAATACGAAGATTCAGAATCTGAGGCAGCTGAATAAAAGTCTGAGGGAACCTTATCTTTATGAAGAAGTTCTGGCAGACAATGAACCGTGTCTACGACCGCGTCATGTTGGCAGTCTTCATTGCAGCACTTCTGGTCGTGATCTACGCCCTGTATGACACCATGTATGTCTACGATCACGCAACGGGCAGAGATTATCTGGGATTCAAACCGGATTCCGAAAACCAGGAAAACAGCGTTCAGGCAGCCACTATAAGTGACGACATGGTCGCATGGATCACATTGGATGATACAAACATCGACTACCCCGTTATGCAGGGAAGCTCGAACAATGCGTATCTGAATACAGATCCGTTCGGTAACTATTCATTGTCGGGAAGCATCTTTCTGGACAGCCGCAACGCTGGAGATTTCACAGATCCTTATTCGGTGATCTATGGACATCACATGGAATACAAGATGATGTTCGGCGCGCTTGATGACTATCTGGATGATTCATTCCTTAAGTCTCATACCCACGGCACCCTGCTGGTCGGAAGAGACGGAAAGACATCGTACGAACTCGAAGTGTTCTATGCGATGACAACGGATGCAAAAGACGAAAGCGTTTTCGATCCCGAAAACTACGAACTTCTTCTGGAGAACTTCAGGAAACTTTCAATGGACAGGCAGGAACGTATCGTATGTCTGTCAACATGCTCAGGCGACGCCTCAACCACGAGGATTGTCGTGTTTGCATACTTACTAGGCACACAGAGGGAAGCAGCAGTAAATGAGTAAATTTGCAAAAACATTTAAATCTTTGGCAAAAACGCTGACGGTCATGATGACCGTGAGTGTCGTGCTCGCTTTCTGCTTCTCCACATCAATGGCAGCTTTCGACTACACACCTCTCGAGGTACCTGTACCAGTCAGCTGCAATGTAACAGGACATCCTGATGAAGAGGTCTACGAGATAGTTATCGAAAAGCTCGACAAGGATGCTCCGTCTGCAAAACAGGAACTTGTCACCATAAAGGATTCAGGTTCTGCAACATTTACGGTCGTTGTCAATGAACCCGGCACATACCGTTACAAGGTCTATGAGAAGGCCGGTTCCGACAGCAACATAATCTACGATGATTCAGTCTATCAGGTCACGGTATTCGTAACCGATGACGGAAACGGAAAACTGCAGTATCAGATTATCTTAAGCAATGATGATGCGGTAAAGCCGACAGCAGTGAATTTTGTGAACAGCGCGAAAAAGCCCCGTGCGCCTATCGTTGCGACGGGTGAAGACAGCACATCAAATACCTTGAGCGCAGTAATTCTGCTTTCTTCAGGTACAGCATTGCTCCTCGCTGTTATGAGAAAGAGAAGGGAGGCTGAAAATGCTTAACGACATGCATTTCCATAGAAACACATCCTCCCTGTTCGCAAAGTTCAAGAGGTTTGCCGGATCACACGTGATCATCCGTCTGATCGCCCTGCTCCTCGTTATCAGCAACATGGTAACCACTTCCGGCATGATGACGCTGAAGAATGAACCCGAACTGCCTGAATCTGACACGGCCGTAACTGAAACAAGTCAGGAAACGACTGAGACGACTGAAGAGACTTCAGAAGAAACATCTGAGACATCTTCTGAGGGTGACGTTGCAGATGAGACGGAAGCAACTTCTGATATTGACGAGACAACAGTTGAGACCACCGCAGAAACTGCTGGTGAAACGACCGTAGAGACCGCTGCAGAGACAACCGGTGAGACCGCTCAGGATGAATCCGTTGTAACAAAGACATTCCAGGGTGACGGCTATTCAGTAACCGCATCTTACGGAGAAGACACGGGCATTCCTTCCGACTGCGAGCTTGTCGTCAGTGAGATCTTTGAAGGTGACACATATGATGAATATCTTGATCTTACTTCGGAGGCATTAAGCGATGTCGAGATAAACAGAGTAAGATTCTTCGATATCTGCCTTATGAAGGATGGCACCGAATATGAACCTGCCGAAGGAACTTCTGTATCCGTTAAAATCACGCTCGACGAGACTCTCGAAAACGAAGTAAGCGTCGTTCACATCAACGATGATTCTGAAGCGACTGTTGTTGACGCTCTTGACGTTACGGATCCCGAAAATGGTGACGGAACAGAGGTCGTCTTCGATGCGGAAGGTTTCTCGGCATATGCAATCGTCGAAGGACCTTCTGCTTCTGCCAATAACAATGTCGTATGGCACAGGATCAATTCATTAGACAGGATCCCTGCCCATGCGACTGCGATCTACATCGGTAATCCCAATAACAACTGTGCTTTTATAGACGAAGAGTATTCGGCAGGCGGAACAAGAACCGGTATTTCAAAGACAGCTAAAACTACAAGTGATCATCCTAACGATAATGCAAAGGCTTATACATTCATTTCTACCGGAAATACAAATGAGTATAAACTCAGCATCGATAAAGACGGAACTACATATTATGTCAGGCAAAACAGCAATTCATTATCGCTTGTAACGGATGCATCGCTTGCAACTGTTTTCACCTTTGGTGATTTTCCGGATGGCCCGTCCGGTGTTTTCAACGCAAAGTGCGGAACCACAGACTACTATATTAATCAACAAAGTGGCGACGGAGGAAAAGGCTTTGCCACATACAATGCTAATGGGAATGCCACAAATGCTGCTAAGGATCCCAACGCAAAACTCGCATTATGGTATACCACGACCAATTCCACACATTACGACCGTTACGAACTTGACGGAAAGACATATGGCCTGCTCTATTACGGAACCGGTATTTCAGGCAAGGGTATGATGGCAGACTCGACCATTCCCAATTCCCTTGATGCCATTACCATGCCGGTACTTACAAAGAACAATGATTACAGTAAAAAGATATTCGTTCCTAATGACACGGATCTCACGATGTGGACATTTGCATCAGTTGAAGATGACAAATACTATCTCTCCGCTGAAATAGACGGTACTATCAAATATCTTGATATAAATGCCTATGGCGTTACTGTATCTGATACTCCAAAGGAAATACAGGTAATTCCGGGTACAGGTACAAATGCCGGTAAGATCTCGCTTGTATCAGGAAGTACTGCGTTAGCTTACACGGGTGACCCTGGTCTTGGTTTTAATACCATAAACGCCTCGGTAAATAACGCTTACAAATGGCTTAATCTTGCCGGACTTTCCACATTGACTTCTGATTACGTTCTGCCTTATTCGGCTCAAAAGATCAGCGTATCCGATCCGAGCCTGCATACCGGTTCGCGCGTAATCATATACACCCGTGTCTGGGATGCTGCAAATAAACAATACAGATTCTATGCTGTCGACCACGACGGATCTTTATATGAGTGTTACGAAGACGGCGACGAAATACAGTGGATCGACGACAGAATCAACACTTTGTTGTGGGATCTCACCATTTACTATGATGAAGATAAAGATGAGACCCCGGAAAACGAAAACTACTATTACGAACTATACAATGAGTATTCCGAGAAATTTATCAGACCAAATGCAGGAAGCGATACTGCTTTGGGAGATACAAAGATCGGTATCAATATGACCGGAAGACGTGAAGGTAATTACTTCTCGCCTTTTATCGCCTGGGATGACACAAACTACGCATACGCGGGCATCAGGACTGACAGTTCCAATCCCAACCATCCGAAGATCATCTCCTATCCTTACACGGGCACTGTTCCTTCCAACGAGTCTACAGACTTCTATTTTGCGACCATTAAGGAAACAACATATGAAGACGAACTTCACGAAGTAGAAACTGTCGATAATAATCAATATGGTATCTCAATGAAGATAATTGATTTCGATTGCCCCTCCGGTAACAACGGTTGGGTAAATGGTGAGCAAACGGCTTTCCTGGGTTCCCGTGCCAGAACATTATGGTCCGCAGGTATTCCTCCGACGCAAGGCCTTTTGTCAACTAAATTAGGTGATGACGGTTATCCTACAGCAACAGAAAGCGGCCTGTCGATGAAGACTCTCTACGATCCTTCCAGGCTCAGAGAAGTAAATCATCTGTTCATTCAATCGACTTACGACACTTCAGGATACTTCGTATTTGACAGTACCCAAAACACAGCTACTTTGACAAAAGGTAATGGTGATAACTTCACTGTTTATCAGGAACTGGTAACCGTAGATGGCTCTACAAAGCCATCTATGCAGCATGGACAATTCCTGCCTTTCGATGGTATCGACGCCGGAGACTACTCATCACTATTGAATAAATACACTGCTCTTCAGGTTGCGCTTCCGGATAGCAATCCGAGAAAGAATGAACTTCTGCACAAGATAGATGATCCTGACTATCAGTTTGGCATAGAATTGACGACGTCATTTGTCCAGACTCCTGACGGACTTGATGACTGGGGCCACGACATCATCTATGAATTCACGGGTGACGATGATTTCTGGCTTTATGTTGACGACGAACTCGTAATCGACCTGGGCGGTGTACATAGTGCATTGTTTGGTTCTATCAACTATTCAACAGGTAAAGTCATTGTCCAGACAAACGGAGATAAAAAGCCTTCCGTTGAATACAATCTGTATGATATCTTCAAGGCAAACTATGAAGGCAGAGGATTATCATCTGCAGAAGTAGATGCAAAACTTGATGAGATATTCAAACAGAATTCCGCCGGACAATATGTATTCAAGGACTACACCGCTCACACCATGAAGATATTCTACATGGAAAGAGGCGGCGGTGCGTCCAACCTCCGTATGCGCTTCAACCAGTCTTCGGTAAAACCCGGAACCGTTATCCTCAGCAAGGAACTGTCCGGTGTTAATAATGTTGAAAAATTTAACGCTGAATTCCCTTATCAGATCTGGTATCAGGACGAGGAAAACGGACCGTTCAAGAGACTCAACAATTCCAACCAGCATATAAACGTTGTCTACCGTAGCACCAACACCAGTGTTAAATATAAATATGAATATACAATAGACGATCAGCTTTATAACGATGTATTCTTCCTCAAACCCGGTGAATCATGCGAGATCAAGCTTCCTGATGAAACCATCAAGTACTACATCGTTGAATGCGGTATCGATCCGTATGTTTATAACCATGTCTATGCCAACGAGGTCGAACTGACGGGGACATTACCTGATGGTGCGGCATCAGGTTATGACAGGCGTGATTATAAGACGGTAGATTCTTCAGCAAAGGACCGTACCAGTGTCAATTATGTCAATAACGTCAACCCCGCTTCTCTTCGTGTATTGTCCTTCAAGAAGTACCTTTGGAACGAGAACGGGATTGGTGAGGGCAATGAGCTGACAACGGATGATACAACATTTGATTTCAGACTCTACCTGGCAACAGAGCACGAGACGTCAAATGAACTTACCCTCGCCAACATGTATACATATCATGTAAAGGATCCTGACGGCATATATTGCAGATGGGATTCCACACAGCAGAAGTTTATTCCGATCCCCGGTGCAAATGATTATGAGACCATGTCAGATTCGGATAAACTTGCTGCAAGCTTTACGACTTCAATGAACGGTGCGATTTCCAAGATCCCTGCTTTCTATACTGTTGAGGTCAGAGAACTTCTTGCCGGAACGAAATACAGAGTTCAGGAAAGATATGATGAGATGCCTGACGGCTATTCAAGAATACATTATGTCGTTCACGATGACGTCAGCGAGACAGGTCACATAGAGGACGACGATACAACGAGCACCATCATCAAGGGCAAGGATCCTTATGTAGAGGTACATAACATCAAAGGTTTTGGTATACGAATATATAAGGAATGGTCTGATGAACAGTTCGTATCTTACCGTGACAATACTTACTTTGCAGTTTATAAGGACTCTGCTTCCGGAGAGGTATTGGATCCTGATTCGATCTACATGCTTAAGTTCAGAAAAAATACTTTATACTGGTACTACGACAGATTGGACAGCGGACTGACCCTGCAGAATTATCACATCAGAGAAGTCGTCATCGAAGATCCTGTCGTTAACAGCGAAGGCAAAGTAACTTCATACACTTCCATTACTCCTTTGGCAGATAATGGCGAGTTTGATCTGAACGCCAGACTTAAGGGCGAAAACGTTACTTATCCCGGCACATACAAAGTCACTTACGACAGCAATCCTGATTACACCGGCAACAATATGCGTGTTGAAACCATTAAGAACACACGTGACGGTATAACGATCAATAAGACGGACAACTTCGGTGCTCCTCTGGCAGGTGCGCGCTTTGAGATGCGCGATGATGCTGGTACCCTCATCGGCACGTTCGAATCAGATGCAACAGGCTTTGTTACCATGGCATATCTCAGAAAGGGCATTAATTATACTCTCACTGAGATCAAATCACCTTCAGGTTATGCCGGCCTCAAGAATCCTCTTACCATAAGAATGAACGCTGACGGTTCAATCAAAGTAACTCCGGATCCGAAGAATGCCAGCATCGATTCTGACAGATTTGATTACGTTGCCGGTCCTGCAGATCCTTCTATCACGCTCATTAACTACAGATACGATTTCTCGATCTCAAAGAAAGACAGACTGACAAATGCTCCTGTTGCAGGTGTTGAGTTTGCATTGCATAAGCAAAAGACCGTAGGCGGTGTCACTATCGTAGACTTCCAGCCTATTCCGGGTTATGAAAGCCTTGTAACCGGTGCTGACGGTATCGTTCCGGGCATCAATTCAACTCTTGCGCCCGGCACATATGAGCTCAGAGAGATCTCCACCCCGTCAACCCATTTCGGTCTTAACTACTTTATTCTCTTTACCGTTACTGAAACAGGTGATATCCGTCTCAATGCGGTCCATCCTGAGGTTATAGTCGAAGAGAAAGTCGAAAACGACAGGGTTCAGTACACTCTCCTGATCTACAATGATCCTGCTGTCGGAGATCTCATGCTTTCCAAGCAGGTCGAAGGTAACATGGGTAACAGGGCTGACGAATTCCCGATGACCGTAACTCTTACAGACGGAAGCGGTAATCCGTATGTCGGTACCGTATATACGCAGAAGAATGCGGAAGCCCGTGTTGAACATGTCCTCACCGCAGCTGATAACGGAAAGATAGATCTCGTACTCGGCCACGGAGACAGCGTCGTATTCTTTGATATCGATGATGACGCATATTTCTCGATTACAGAGGATCCAAAGGGATATCAGAGTAAGGGATACCGTGATGGCCTCTTTGTAAGTTCAAACGGAACCGTAAACGGCAGCATCAAGAACAACAGAAGAGTCCAGTTTATCAACTCCCGTATCGGATTGCTTCCTACCGGCGTTGACACGGACATTGATGTAAGCTTAGGCCTGCTCATGACCATCACGGCTGGTTTTGCGACCGTGCTCGTTCTGTCATGGAGACGCCGCCGCGAAGAAGAACGCTGATCCTTCTTCCGACTTCAATTCACCGTGGAATAATACACAGGTCAGTCACCCAGCTGCGGCTGGTCGTGATCGAAAAGAGCCTGGTTGATAAGCATGAGGTTATATACTTCGTGCTCTATCGAATACTCGATGATGAGGTCGAAAACACTCGATGGCGAGAGCGCATAGCCGGCGCGCCTTAGGAAATCCTTTGTCTCATCGAGATTAAGTCTTAACGCAAGCGCGAATGCGACCGCGGTGTTCTTTTTTGGCTGGTAATACTTATTCGATCTGATCTTCGAAAAGAGCTTCCTGTCGACGTTTGCACGCTTATAGACTTCGGTATCGCTGTATCCCCTCTCGGTGATGAGCCTCAAAAGGCTCTCGGACCACGTTTCGGAGACATTCTTTACCACGTCTTCAAGTGATCTCCTGGACTGTGCTGCAGAGCCTACAAGAGCCGCTGCTGCACCCGCTCCATCCACAGGGGGCGGCACCATGGCATCCGCGCATTCGCGACTGCGGGCGCCAAAAAGATGAGACGGCCTTAAGTTTCCGGCACGCTTGTTACGCCTGTCTCTTACGGGAGGTTCACTGTCTTCGCATTCTGCGCTTTCTTCAGCTTCCTCTTCAGGCATGGAGTACTCTGCCCTGATCGTTTCTTCAACGTAATTCTCGTCGATATACTTGTCGATGCCTGCAAAGATCTTATCTGAAATGACGAATGATTCCTTGTCGAAAACAACCAGGATTATCTCGAGCTCGTGATCTGCCAGAAATTCGCTGAAGACCGATGTCGCGATCAGGAGTGCATCGGCTTTGGGAAAACCGTAGATGCCTGTCGCTATAAGCGGAAAAGCAATGCTCTCAACTTCAAGTTCGACGGCCTTTTCGAGACATGAAAGATAGCACTTTCTGACCATATCTTTCTCGCCGTTTCCGCCGCCTTCCCAGACAGGTGCGACGGTATGGAAGATGTACTTCGCGTCAAGGTCGAAAGCAGGCGTTACGGCCACTTCGCCGACATCGATGCATCCAATCTTTTTCCTCTCCTCAAGGAGCCTTTCGGCGCCTGCGGCCATGTATATCGCGCTGTCCGTGCCCGCCATGTAAACGGGGTCGGGATTGGCTGTGTTGACGATGACGTCAGCCTTTGTCTTTGTTATGTCGTTGCGTATTATCTTGAATGCCATATGATGGTCCTTTTACAGCGTTTTCGAGTTATTTATCCAACTAATGCTAATCTTAAAATATGAACTGCGCTTTCACAACTACCCGGGCATATAGACGGATAACACCTTGATGGGATATGATTTTAGAAGATTGCCAGATCTTATGGGGAGGGACTTATGAAGAAGCTGTATGCAGTTATTCTTACCGGCGTTTTCGTGCTGTGCGCTGCTTCCTGCAGCAGCAGCCAGCCCACCAATCTTCTTGAGAGCACTGCTGCTACTACTGAAACTGCACCGCTTGAACCTGTATTGATCCTGGAAAACACTTATGACGGTGACGGAAGCCGGTTGAGTTCAATCAAGTATGAATATGATTCCGCCGGAAACCTGACCAAACAGGATGAGACGAATTACAAGGGTGCGCCTGTTTTGGATTCCGAATACCTGTACGATGACTCCGGCAACATGATAAAGACGGTTACACTCATGGACGGCAAGGACAGTTACTGGGCAGAGTACGAATACGATCCTTACGGAAACGTTACCAAAAAGATCGAATATAACAGTGACAACAGCATAAAAACCTGGCGCGAATATGAATATAACCTCATCGGCAATCTTAAAAAAGAGTCGTGGCTTGACGATAAAGGCCAGGTAAAAAGCTGGCATGAATATGAGACCAACGTCTTAGGAAACATTACCAGAAACACATGGTTTGACGGCAGCGGACAATGCTGGGGATCTGTCTCATATGCTTATAATTCCTATGGAAATCTGTTGCTCGAGACCAATTACACCGGTACCGGAAAAGTTGAATCTTATAAAAGATACGAATACGACGGCAACGGTAAACTGATAAAGTCATATACTGATGTCAACGGTTCTATAACGAACCTGATCAAGAATGAATATGATGCGGCCGGAAACCTTATCAGGACTTACGACTATTCTGACGGAGGCTTCGGGATCGTCTATGAGTATGAATATGATGATTCCGGAAATCTTACGATGGAAAGAACTTCCTATCCCGACGAATTTTCTTACGCTGACTGGTACTCTTATGAGTACGATAATAACGGCAACATGATCAAAAAGACCTGTTTCGAACCGGACGGAAGCGTCCATTCCTGGACTGAGTTCAAGTATTCTTCTTAAACTCCCTTTGACAATTTATGCCCCATTTTCTTCAGGCACACAAAATTGCCTCACTTTTCTGACGCAATAAATAAGCATTCTTCACCGTCTTAAGGAAATCTTAAGATATTTGCCACTACTTCTTTTATTACATTATGCAATAATGTGTCGCAGGGAGAACCTTGGGGAGAAACTATATGGAAACAATCAGAATCATCAATTTCATCATTACCGCGATCTTTGCGCTGTGCTATACGTACCAGTTCGTCTATGTTCCTGTATCGCTCTGGATGCAGCATCGCGAAAAGAAGACCGTCAGAACACCAGGAAACGCAGACAACGAACTCTGCGAGAGAAACCTTAAGAGCTACGCCGTCCTCATCTGCGCACGCAACGAGGCAAACGTCATCGGCGAACTCATCGACAGCATCAACAACCAGACATACAAAGGAAACATCACGACATTCGTTATGGCTGACAACTGCACCGACGACACATACGATGTAGCAGTCAGCCACAACGCAGTCGCTTACAGACGTCATTCCACAGAGCTCATCGGCAAGGGATACGCTATGGAAGCTCTCCTTAAGGAGATCCGCAGGGACTTCCCGGAAGGATTCGACGGATATTTCGTTTTCGACGCCGACAACATCCTCACACCTGACTACATCGAACAGATGCACAAGTGCCACCTCGAAGGAAACGAGGTCATCACTTCCTACAGAAGCACGAAGAACTATGGCGACAACTGGATCAGTTCAGGCTACGGCCTCTGGTTCTTAAGAGAATCAATGTATCTCAACTATTCACGCTATAAGCTCGGTTCTTCCGCAGCCATATCCGGAACGGGATTCTTCTTTGCAAACAACGTACTTAAGGAGATCGGCGGCTGGCCTTTCCATCTCCTCACAGAAGATATAGAATTCACTATCAACCGCGTATGTAAAGGCCGCAAGATCGCATTCTGCAGAAGCGCAGTTTTCTACGACGAGCAGCCCACTACTTTAAAGCAGTCCTTTACTCAGCGCATGCGCTGGGCAAGAGGCTATATCCAGGTTTTCGCGCACTACGGAAAGGACCTGATGTCTGAGACGCTGCACGGCAATTTCGCTGCATTCGACATGGCAATGAACATCATGCCGGCGTTCCTTCTTACCGCGATCTCCATCACATGCAACCTTCTCTACGGCATCATCGGAGCCATCGCAGGCGGAGACATCACGATCGCGCTCTGGTCGATGTTCGAGACGATAATCAACGCATGTGCACTTCTTTTCGTGCTGGGTACGATCACCATGATCACGGAGTGGAAGAACATTCACGCAGGCGCTGCCCGCAAGATCTTCTCGGTCTTCACTTTCCCCCTGTTCATGCTCACATACATCCCTGTAGCATTTACCGCGCTCTTCGTTAATCCGGGCTGGAAGCCTATCCAGCACAAGGCAACGACTTCGGCATTAAGGACCGAGCTTACGCGTTCGAGGACAGGCGAGAAGATTTCCTGAGCGAAGTTATTCCGTATGGCACAGGATTATCCGGGAATTCACTTGACGCAGTTCCTGCATTTCGCGCAGTCGCCGCAGCAGGAAGAACCTTTCTTCCTGCGCCTGACCGCGATGACCACGGCCATCACCATGACGGCGGCCAGACCGATTATCAGGATGATATCTACAGGCTTCATACAAGACCTCCCGTGCATGCGAGCATTATCAGTCTGAACAGGAAGCTTACGATCCAAGCAAGGACACACTGCCATACGACGAGGGCTGCTGCCCATTTCCATCCGAGCTCACGCTTTACGGAAGCGATCGCTGCGACGCAGGGCGTGTAAAGAAGGCTGAAGATAAGAAGCGTTCCGGCTTCTATCGTGCCTAATACTGCAGTGATTCCGCCTTCAGCTCCGAAAAGGACTTCAAGTACCGATACGACACTTTCCTTGGCCATGAATCCGCTGATGAGGGATGTCGTGATCCTCCAGTCGCCCAAGCCCAGGGGCTTCATTATGGGTGCGATAAAGCCTGAGATGAGCGCCATTATGCTGGCCTGCGAATCAGAAACAAGGTTGAATCTCGTGTCAAAGCTCTGCAGGAACCATACGACTACAGTCGCGATGAGGATTACCGAGAATGCCTTCTGCAGGAAGTCTTTTGCCTTTTCCCACATGAGCTGCAGAGTAGATCTTAAGGACGGCATTCTGTAGTTCGGAAGTTCCATTACGAACGGAGCAGCTTCGCCCTTGAAAAGGACTTTCTTATAAACGAAAGCGATCAGGATTCCGATGACGATGCTCAAAAGATAAAGACCCGTCATTATGAGTCCGCCCTGCTGAGGGAAGAATGAGCTTACAAAGAACGCGTAGATCGGGAGCTTTGCGGTACAGCTCATGAAAGGCGTAAGGATTATGGTCATCTTACGGTCTCTGTCGGAAGGCAGTGTCCTCGTAGACATAACAGCGGGAACCGTGCATCCGAAGCCGATGAGAAGCGGCACGATGCTTCTTCCGGAAAGACCGATCTTTCTAAGTAACTTATCCATGAAGAATGCGATACGCGCGATGTATCCGCTGTCTTCCAGGAGCGATAAGAAGAAGAACATTACAACGACGATCGGAAGGAAGCTCAGTACGCTTCCGACGCCTCCTAAAATACCGTCGATTATTAGGCTTCTTATTACATCATTAACGTTGGCGGCAGTAAGCGCTTTGTCGGTCAGGTCCGTCAGTGTCGCAATGCCTTCTTCGAGCAGCCACTGGAGCCCTGCGCCAATAACATTGAAGGTAAGGAAGAATACAAGACCCATTATCAGGATGAAGATCGGGATGGCCGTGAACTTGCCTGTTAAGATGCGGTCAACGCGTTCGCTTCTCGCGCGCTCTTTGCTCTCGACGGGCTTTACGACACACTGCTCAACGAGCTTCATTATGTATGCGAAACGCATGTCCGCAACGGCCGCCGCGGGATCTAAGCCCGACTGCTGTTCGACCTTGACCCTGATGTGCTCCAACAGGTCTTTTTCATTGTCGTCGAGCTTAAGCTTTTCGAGTATCAGGCTGTCGCCTTCGAGAGCCTTGCACGCTGCAAATCTTAAAGGCAGTCCGCATCTTTCGGAATTGTCGTCGACTATGTGCTCGACTGCGTGGATAGAGCTGTGGACCGGCGAATCGGGCGCGCAGAAGTCCTGTTCCAAAGGCTTCTCGCAATATTTCGCGATGTGAATCGCGTGGGTAATAAGCTCGTTGATGCCCTGGTTCTTAGCAGCGCTGATAGGAACGACCGGAACGCCTAAGATTTCTTCCATCAGGTTGATGTCGACAGAACCACCGTTACCGGTAAGTTCGTCCATCATGTTGAGGGCGACAACGACCGGACGGTCAGTCTCAAGGAGCTGCATCGTAAGGTAGAGATTTCTCTCGATATTAGTTGAGTCTACGATATTTATAATTGCATCCGGCTTCTCGTCGAGAACGAAGTCACGGGAGACTATCTCTTCCTTGGAATAAGGCGACATCGAGTATATGCCGGGAAGGTCGGTGATCTTTGTATTCGGGTATCCGATGATGGCGCCGTCCTTGCGGTCGACCGTAACGCCCGGGAAGTTTCCGACATGCTGGTTCGAACCCGTCAGACGGTTGAATAATGTTGTCTTTCCGCTGTTCTGGTTGCCGACGAGCGCGAAAGTAAGTACGTGGTCGTCCGGCAGAGGATTCTCGTTTTTCTTATCGTGGTGGATACCAGGCTCACCGAGATTCGGGTGCGCGGTCTTGGGCTTCTTGCGCCTGGAAGTGCCTGTTGCTTCAGGCTTTTTCGGTGCCATGTGCACGGCGATCTTCTTCGCGTCATCAAGTCTTAATGTCAGTTCGTAACCATGGATCCTGACTTCAACCGGGTCGCCCATCGGCGCGAACTTTACGATCGTGATCTCCGCGCCCGGGAGTATGCCCATGTCCAGAAAGTGCTGTCTTAAGGCTCCTTCGCCTCCGACCGCATCAACTATGCAGGTTTCACCTGCCTTAAGTTCCCCAAGATTCATGTCCGATTTTACTTCTTCACTCATTAAGAGCCCCTCTTTTCGCTCCACATTATAGTTAGCCTTTGCTAACCTGTCAACAGCATTATAGTTAGCCGTTGCTAACTTGTCAATATGTCCCGTAAACATTGAGATTTTGTCGCGTGTTTTTCTAAAAAGTAATAAGATATAATTCTCGTTATGGTGATCTCATTCGTAAAAAAGTACTTTTTCGTTATCCTTGCCCTTATCATTGCTGTCTCGGGATATTTCTATATCACGGCATTCGATAAGGATTACATCATCATCCACGGCTGCCAGATAAGAAAAGACGGAACCCTCACAAAGCTTTTGCAGTCCCGCGTCGACAGGGCCGTTGAGTTCGCGAAAATGCAGAAGGAAAAGACCGGCAAGGACATCATTTTCGTGCCCTCGGGCGGAAAAGGCTCCGACGAAGTGATCTCCGAAGGCGAAGCAATGAAGCGTTATCTCCTGGAAAACGGCATAAGCGAAGACCATATCCTAGAAGAGACAGATTCGACTTCCACTGAAGAAAATATCAGGTTCGCTAAGGATAAACTCAAAAAACACTTCGGCTCCACTGATTACAAGGCTGCTTTCGCGACCACAAACTATCACGTATTCAGGACCGGAATGCTTTCTGAGCAGAACGGCCTTAAGGCCGAAGGCATCGGCAGCAAGACGAAGGCTTACTTCTGGATCAATGCGTTCGTAAGAGAATTCATCGCGACCCTGGTTGAGAAAAAGAAAACTCACATAAAAGTAGTCGCAATCATCTTTCTGATAAATATAATAAGCATAGTGATGATGTATATTTCCGAAGCCGTTCTTTTCTAAAGAGGCGTAAGGACAAAAAAAATAAAGTGAGGTGCAAAACATGGAGAAAAGAATTGTAACTGGCGCAAACCCTTATATGCCTTTGTGGGAACACGTTCCGGACGGCGAGCCCCGCGTATTCACCTATAACGGCGAGACACGCATCTACCTTTACGGTTCACACGACACCAAGAAGACCGACTACTGCGGCCCTGATTATGTCGTCTGGTCTGCACCCGTTGACGATCCCACGAACTGGACATGCCACGGCATCTGCTACACGGCATCTGACGGCGGCGACCTCTATGCACCTGACGTAGTCCAGAAGGGCGACACATTCTACATGTATGCCGCTGAGAACCGCGGTTCATCCATCATGCTCGTTACATCCAAGTGCCCCTGGGGACCTTTCGAAAACCCCGTCAAGACAGAGCTCGGATTCGATCCCGGCATCCTCGTAGATGACGACGGCAAAGTCTACGCATTCTGGGGCTTCTGCGAATGCCACGCTGCAGAGCTCAACGACGACATGTGCACGATCAAGAAGGAAACGGTCAGAAACCACATCATCGGCCATTCAAAGCCCTTCTGGATCAAGGAAGACGACGGCCACGTAATCCCTACAGACGGTTTCTTCGAAGCATCGAGCCCCAGAAAGATCAACGGCAAATACGTTTTCGTATACTCCAAGAGATACGAATACCCGAAGCCCGAAAACGGCGTCTTCGGCAGCTGCAACGGCTTCCTCTCATATAAGTGGAGCGACTCCCCTCTTGGCGAATACAAGATGGGCGGCGACATCAGCTTCAACGGCGGTGAGATCATCACCGGACCTGACGGCAACGGCATCATGACATACCAGTGGGGCAACAACCACGGCTCACTCATGAAGGTAAAGGACCAGTGGTACGTCTTCTATCACAGACAGACCGGCTGCAACGAATATTCACGCCAGGCAATGGTCGAACCCGTCGACATTGCTTTGGACAAGGACGGCAGGATCTTCATCGGCAAGATCACATACGAGAACGGCGAGCCCGTTAAATCCGACGTAGTCGACTGCACATCACAGGGCTTCTACCTTGACGGCCTTGATGCATATTCCATCATCTCCGCAGGCTACACTTGCCACATGTACGACGGTTTAGGAAAGCCCATGTACCAGGGCAACGCCGAGGGCACGAATGAGGGCGTCAGAGTCGCTCACATCCAGCCTGTTTACGAAGGCGAGTCTTCTCCCGTTGTCGACATCCAGAGCGGCGCGACCATAGGCTTTAAGTATCTTGCATTCGGTACTGAAGGCGCGACCAAAGCAGTCATCAACGGCTCATTCCCTAAGGGCTTTACAGTAGATATCCTGACTGACACCTACGACGGCAAAGTTGTTGCTACAGGCAAGGCAGAAGAAAATTGTGAGGAGATCGTTTTCGCGCTTTCGGAAACAATTACAGGCAAACATGCGGTCTACTTCAGATTCACGACCGGCGACGCTGATACGAGAGCAATTTTCGATACCTTCTGTTTTTCTTGATGTAAATCTGTTATTCTGACGCATAAGTAAAAAGAAATGTGGGGACCAAATATGAAGAGCAGAATCACTAAGTTCATATGCACGATGCTGGCACTCTCTTTTGTGTGCCTGTTTATTTCTTCCTGCGGAAGCAAGAGTTCGCCGGCCTACATTCTCGAAGCCGGTCAGGACAACGGCCTTGTCGCTTCCTACAGAGCTTACTTCGAACTCGATGGCACCTCCATCTCCGAAGTGAGGGAGATCCGCTTCAACAATCTCCTTGAGGGCTCCGTAGAATATGCGGAGATAAGTCACAACACTTACAATTTCGATGCGTTCGCACAGTCCAGCAACGCTTCTGACTGGCAGTACACCCAGAACCCGAATGACAAAGCAGCTTATGACGTTTCAAAGCTGATCAAGTATCTGAAGAAGATGGGTGCGACCTACACCGGCAACATCCACATCCAGGTAACGGAGTTCGATGAATATACTGCCATTGAAGTGCAGAACATCAAAGACAACACAATCGGCGATATCTCGACTGCGCTCTTCAGAAGGAACACCAAGATCAACTTCCCCAGCGGCTTGTCACTGCAGTCACTCTGGAAGGTCTATAAGCGCCAGTAAAGAGTAATTATATTTGTTATTGCACTGCCCCGTAAGCTAAGCTTGTGGGGCAGTTTTTGTTGGTGACGTGTGTGAATATTAAGCAACAAGCGACAGCCGTAAAGACCGGCATCTATAGATGCGGGGGCGGGGATCCGAAGTGAACCCCCGAAGTTTGTTCAACTTCAGGGGTTCACTTCAATCCGACCTCTTAAACACTTTATAAGCACCTATAAAGGCGAGCAGTCAATGGTGCCGGAGGCAAGCTCCGCGTCCATTGACGGCGCTGCCTTCAGAGGCTATTTTCTTCTTCATGCTGTTGTGTGGAGTTGCTTTTTCTACTTTTTCCGCCCGTTCTTTGTTGCTGATTTTGTTGACGATATTGGGTCAGATCCGTCAACATTTTCGTCAACAATGGCTTTGTTGACGATTTTGTTGCTGGTTTGGAGTCTTTTTCGTCAACAAATCCGTCAACAGCGGTTTTGCCTCACGCCTGGTGCCAAAATGGTGCCGGATTGTCCGCCGGGCGGGACAGATTTTGGCATTTTGAGGCCAAAGTGCAAAATGTGGTGCCAAAAAAGATCAATTCCGGCACCAGAATCAGCATTTCCGCCGTCAGCGCAAAAAATCACTCTTCCCCATTATTCGGCAGGAATTCCATTACGTCTTCACTCGGCGAGAATTCCATGATGCCGCCGTCGTCGTCTGATGTGGCGGGCACCTTGATGGTGGAGATTATCGTTTCCGTGATCTGTTCATAGAGGCTTATAACCTCAGGATGCTCGGAGTGGATAAGACCGATGTCGCCGGAATTTGCAGCGGCTTCAAGCTGGGCTGCCTTCTCGGAAAGGGTTACAGCGCCGATCATCTTTGATGTGCTCTTGAGAGCGTGAACGAAAATGCTGTAGTTGTACCAGTCGCCTGCCTTGAAGCTCTTCTGGAGGCGGGCCCTCTTTTCGCCGCCTGTCTTGGCATATTCGGCGAGGAGCGACTTATATAAGGCCACGTCATACTGGCAGTATTTGAGGCCTGTCTTAGGATCGAGTCCTATGTCGCAGAGAGGACCGAATTCTTCCGGGATGGCTGTCTCGGAATCGGAGAATTCGCCTTCGGATTCCTCGATCACCTTTTCGACCTTGTCTGCAGGAAGGTATTTCAAGAGCATGTTTTCCAGTGCGAGATTGTCGACGGGCTTGGTGAGGTAATCAGAGAAGCCGACTGAGAGATAACGTTCCTTGGCGCCGAGTACGGCATCGGCAGTGAGACAGACGACGGGTGCCTTTGAGCTTGCGCCGTCATCCTTTGAGCGGATGCGGTGAAGGGCTTCGGTGCCGTCCATTTCAGGCATTCTCTGGTCCATGAAAATGAGGTCGTAGGAGATCCGCCATGCCTTGTCGACTGCCTCTGCGCCTGAAAGCGCGGTGTCGATCTGGATCTTCGTGTTCTTGAGGAGATTTACAACGACGGTGAGGTTCATCCTCGTGTCGTCGACTAAGAGTATGCGCGCGGTAGGTGCGCGGAAAGATTCACGGTAAGGTTTGTCGATTGCGGCGTTCGCGGAGAAGTGGGTGTGGAAGTTGCCCATGGGGGTGTCGTTTACGATCTTCTGCGGGAAGCTGACCGTGAAGGTTGAGCCTTTGCCGTATTCGCTTTCGACGGAGATCGTACCGCCCATCAGTTCAAGCAGACGCTGCGTGATGACGAGGCCGAGGCCGGTGCCTTCAAGCGTGCTGTTGTGCTCCATTTCGAGGCGCTGGAACCTGCTGAAAAGCTTCTCTTTGTCCTCTTCCTTGATGCCTATGCCGGTGTCTTTAATGACTGCAGTGAGGAGAAGCATTCCATCCTCCTGCTTTTCGCCGCGGAGCGAAAAATCGACAGAACCTTCTTCGGTATATTTGACCGCGTTGTTCAGAAGGTTCGTAAGGATCTGGCGTACGCGGACCTCATCGCCCTTGAGCTCGCAGGGGATCGAAGGATCGGCATCGATAGAGAAATCGAGGCCCTTGTCCTGTGCCTTGAAGACGATCATGTTATTGAGGTCGTTGAGGAGCGAACTCGGCTGGTAAGGCGCTTCGGAAAGGTCCATGGCGCCCGCTTCGATCTTGGAAAAATCGAGGATGTCGTTGACGATCGCGAGAAGGTTGTGACCGGCCTTCTTTACGTCGCCAGAATAAACGCCGATGTTGTCGATGGCTTCCCTGACGGTGGCAGTGTCGCCGGCAGGTGCGCTTTTCGCGCGCAGGTCTTCGCGGATGATCATCTCGTTCATGCCCAGGACGGCATTGATCGGTGTCCTTATCTCGTGGGACATGTTTGCGAGGAAGTCGCTCTTCGCGTTGTTTGCGCTCTCGGCACGGACCTTCTCTTCGAGGAGCTGGCCCTGCGCCTTGACGAAAGGCCTGACCGTAACAAGTGCCAGGATCGCCGCTACGAACAGTGAGAAGAGCAGGATGACCGCGTAACTGAATACCGTCGAACGCGTCTGCGCGGCAACCTGGTTGTCGAACCAGTCGACAGAGAAGTCTACTGCAACGATGCCGACGACCGCTCCGTTAGCATCGAAGACGGGGCTGTACGCGCTGTAGAATTCGCCCCACTGGTCCGTATAGGGAACTTCATCAACTGCCGCGATTCCCCTTCCCGCTACGCTGAGCGCATACGTAAATTCGACTCTGTCTCCATAGCTTGCGGGGCTGACCTGATCGAGGTCCATCGTGAAGATGAAATCTTCTTCGCCGACCTGCTTGATGCAGTAAACATATTCGAGCTCGACGTTGTCCCTGAAGACCGCGAGCGTGTCGTAGATCTTGTTATAGCTGATGCTTCCAACCTGGTCTTCCGAGAGGTGCTTCATTACCTCGCCGTTCACGGAACCGGCAGCGCAGTTCGCGATGTCGAGCATTCGCTGCTGGATCGCCTTGCGGATGCCGACCCTTGCCAGATAGATAGAAACCGAGCAGAAAAGAACGCTGGAAATGAGGAGGATGAACTCGACCATCAGAATGATCTTGGTGGACAGACTTCTGTTTTTCCAAGCTGACACGAGACTATTCCTCCCTCTAAAAATATAGGATTATGGGTAAATAGTATAGAAGAATCCAGCCCTTTTCAAGCCTGACGGGGGCTCGTGAAAGCCATCGGATTTGCGCGCGTCAGTCAGATTTTTTCGATCCACGACATGAACTTATCGAGCGTCTTATTCTCTTCCCTCTCGAAAAGAAAACACCCGGCTGTGTACCATGAATGCGTATTTCTCTTATCTTCCACTTCGTAGATCTCGCAAATGTTCCCGACCACTTCTGCCTTCTGCGCAAAGTCTTCGGCGCACCCGAACCCGATCAGTCCGTCGTGCCTGCTCTGGATCAGGAGCATCGGAATATCACTTTTCTCCATGAGCGACCATGGCTCTGCTTCCTTCCTGTCGTACCCCTTCGCGAAAAGCATACTTAGAAGCATCTTTAATGTCAGTCCGGTGCTCTTCCTGAAACTGTACGGACCTCCGAAACCGACATAACCGATTACTCCGGAGAGGTCGACGTTATACTTCTTCTGCGTGGCTTTGCTGTAACACAGGATCGATGACAGGTGCGCGCCCGCAGAAGGGCCTGAAAGAATGATCTTTGAAGTATCTATGCCCTTATCCTGCAGATACTTTTTCGCCGCGTTAAACCCCGCACAGACGTCTTCGATCTGCGTGGGATATTTGTTCTTCGGCGAGAGCCTGTAACCTAAGGAAACAAAGCGGTAACCTGCCCTGGCCATATACTGTCCGACATAGTCAAAGAACTTGGGATTTCCGGCATTCCAGCCGCCGCCGTGGACCCAGATAACGACCTTGTCGCTTACGGGCTCAGAAGGTTCGTAGTACAGAAAATACTGTTCCTTATCGCTTCCGTAAGACACGTATTCCGGCGTGAATTCCTTCTTCGTTTTGAACAGGAGCCTGTAGTAGATCGGGTAGTAACTGAAGTTCTCTCTGATGTAATCGATCATGCGCTTATAAAACTCCTGACTTCCTCATACCACTGTTCGGGCATAAAGCACGCGAGCTCTGCGTGTCCAAGACCATCAAAAACTCTTATCTCTGTCTGGGGATTAAATTCCTTAACTGTGAGCGCTGACTTTGCCGCAACAGATTCATTTCCTTTTGTTCCGTGCATGAACAGGATCTTTATGTCATTCGGATAGGACCTGTTAATACTGTTAATGAAAACGGTACTGATCATCCAACGGATGTCGTAAATATCCATATTATCAGTGATCTTCAGATAGTATTCTGTATATTCCTCAGGCAGGAATTCTTTCTTGGATCTTTCGATAAGTTTACTGTCGCGCTTCCTGGATCTTTTTATGAGATTCCTGTAATTCTGTATCATGATGAATTGAAGGATGCCGTTGACTTTACGAAGAGGCGCACCATCGAGCACAAGATGTTCTATTAACATCTGAGGAAAACACATTGCTATTGTTGAAGCAATCGCTCCTCCCATTGAAAGACCCGCAAGAAGATACACTTCGTTATTCAGTTCTTTCTCGATATATTCGCCGATAACTGCTGCTTCTGTACCTGCTGAAAAGAACCGGCTCGGCTCATCTTCCGTGTGCCCGTCAAGCTCAGGAACGACAACATAGTAATCCTTGGAAAACTTCTCGATCGCATAGTTCCAGATCTGCCACGGCGTGAGCATTCCGTGGATCAGCACGACCGCTTTGTTCTCTTTATTTCCGTAAGTGTGGAAGATCATTTTGCTGCCTTTCCGCCCATCATGAGCACAACAGATGTCGCGAGGTTCCTGTACATGTCATCAATCTTGTATTTGCCTTCAATGTGCTCAGCCTTGAAGCATTCTGTAAGCACATATCCCGACTGTATTCCGTGATAGTTCACGATAAAAAACTGTATTATCTGATCGACCGGCACCGCAGGCTTTAACTTATTCTGCTTAATCACTTTTGTAAGGAATGCTGTCATGGCTTCAGTCGCATAAAGCAAAGGGCTTTGCTCATCTTTTCCAAGCCTTTGCGCGATCTTCATCGCACGCTCAGGATCACTCATCGCAAGCATGTCGCCATAGATCGATACCTTAAGAAGATCCGTTCCGACCTCCTTCATGTAGTCAGCAAGCATCCGGCAGATATTGTAAATAGTCTGCTCCCACTCCCTGATGTCAGCTTTGCTAAGAATCTCATCGAGCCTGTCGTCGATCTTGTTCTCCGAATTGATCGTGATGACCAGATCCTTAAACACCTCATCGAGATCCTTGTAATACCTGTATATAACGCCATGCGAAAAACCCGTCTCCGCAATAATGTCCTTCATGTCGATCGAAGTGATCGGCTTTCTGGCGCACACACGGTATGCCGCATCGATTATCTCGCGGCGCTTCTTCTCATAGTATTCTTCGCTAACTTTAGGCATGGTTGTCTCCCGCGCTTGTTAAAATGACACAGTGTCATTTTAAATTGTTTTGGGAACGCTGTCAAGAAAAACACCTGCTAAAACTCTGAAAACAGAGCTAAAGCAGGTGTTGTTTTTTCTGGTGACAGATATGTTGCCAAAATCATGCTCAAATTGGCACCATTTTTAGCAACAGCGGCTTTTCGAGCCATCAAACAGATACCTCAGATCTTCGTCTGACCTCCGCGGTACCTGCCAAAGAAGATGCCGTCATCGATATACTTGTCGGCATCAGATACCCACATCGGAAACTCGCCCGTAGCGACTGCTACCTGGCCGTTTAACATGCCCGTGTGAAAAGACAGGTGGCGGTACTGGCGCAGCACTAACTCCATTCGCGTGAAGCGGCACCCTTCAGGGCACTCGTAGAGCATGTCATCAGACAGAGAATCAAGGTAGTCCAAAGTCTTCTTTTCGATGGCATCGAGATACTCTAAAAGCTGCTCGTCGGAAAGCACCACTGACGTCGGATTATCAGGGTTGTCCATGCCCTCTTCGTGGAACGCGGGCTCCTCATAGACATTGGGATTGATGAACCACTTGTCAGCTGAGTGGAGCGCGTGGTAGACCCAGCGCCAGCAGGGTGCGCCGCAGCAGAGGGCATCCCTGTCGTAGGCCTTTATCGATGTCCTGATATTAAGAAAATTCGGGACAACAGTCTGCTTGATTATCATTACAAGATCATTCATTTCAGATTACCTCCATATAAGGAACATTATGAACCTGTGAAGTCATATTTTCGAACACCGAGCATCCAGAACTTGTAGCTCAGGTAGAAGAATATGAGACCGAACAGCGGCGAGATCCATGAAAGGACGGGGACGTTATCCGGCGATAAGATCACAAGGCTCGGATAGTATGCGATGAACGCGATCGGGATGAGGAACGTGAAGATCACCTTGAAGATGCCTTCGAAAATGCTCGACGGGTATTTCGCGAAGTCCTTGAAACGGAACATGATGACCATTACGTAGCCGGAGTTCTTGATCCAGAAGCAGGTCGCTGCAGCGAAGTTCATCAGCGCGATCATGAAGAGCGACGCGGTGAAAAGGAACACGATGAGCTTTAAGATCACCAGTGGCGTTACCGGGATCCCGATCTTGATCCAGGCATAAACGATCGTGCCAATGCCGAAAGCGAGCTGCCCAAGACCTTTCACGTCGAAGACCTCCGACATGAAATAGAAGAACACGTTGACCGGTCTGAAGCAGTACTTGATGAAGTCGCCGCTCTGGACCATGAACCTCAGGTTCCAGTTGTTATCGAAGAAGCACTGGACCGGAGTCAGCGCGACCAGCGAAAAGCCGTACAGGAACAGCATATGGTAGTAGTCCCAGCCGTTGATCGTCGGGAAGTTGTGGAACAGGATCATGAAGGTCACGAAGCCTGACAGATTGGTCATTATCATGCCGATGGTCGAGATAATGAAATCCGCGCGGTAGCTCATCTTGCTCTTGAGATCCTGGATGAGTATCTTGCGGTAGATGCTCATGTAGAATTTTAATCCTCTCTTGCGCATGTCAGCCTCCGTTCACGGTGATCTTCTTCACCGCACAATTCCAGAAAATGTTGCCTGCGACCGTAAGCACGATAAGCCATACGATCTGAAGTCCGAATAGTTTCAAAAGTCCGTCCCATGTGTCCGAGCCGCTCTTGCCCAGAAGGATCGACAGCGGGATGTCGTACACTGCGCGGAAAGGCAGATACTGCACGATCATCCTGATCTTTTCCGGGAAGAATGCCAGAGGGATCGTTGCGCCTGATAACAGGAGGACGATCGTCTCCTTGACGATGTTGATGCCCCAGGTCGATTCGGTGAAAAGGCAGATGGGCGCGACCAGCATTTCGATGTTGTAGTTGATGATCAGCGCGAACACTGTCGCTACCAGGAACCAGATGATGTTCAGGCCGAACTTTATTGCTCCGTGAGTGACAATCATGACGACGATGAATGTCGGGACGAACGTCAGGAAGAACTGGACCACATGGTTTCCGGTGTAGCTCCAGAAGGTGTACTTCCTGTAGCGCATCGGCTTTAAAAGATCGAGAACGATCTTGCCCGACTGTATCGACCTGCTCATATCCCAGACGACGAACATCTCCAGAAAATTGAAGATCGCGGTCGCGAGGATCAGGTAGATCATGGTATCCGTAAAGGTCATGCCGTTTACGACATCGGTGCCCGATGAAGCGTAGATCGCTTTCCAGAGATAGTAGACGAGAACGAGATAGATCAGGTTCGCGAATAAAGTAACGAAGATGCCGAGCCTGAAATACAGTGACTCCATGATCCCGGCCCTTGTTAATGCCAAAAGTCTCTTGGGATTCATTTTGTGCCCCCTTCGTAGATCTTTCTGATGACTTCCTCAGTCGAGATCTCAAGGATCTTAACGTCTTTGATCTTCTTCTCTTTCTGCTTCTCCATGATGACGTCCATGACATCGGTCGTCTTCTCGTCTATTAACATCTCTTCCCAGGTGTCATCTGCAAGCTTCAGCTTCAGTGTCCTGTAGGAACCGAAATAGTTTTTCAGGTGGTCTATGTCGTTGTCGTAGATCTTCATGCCCTTGTCTATGATGACGATCCTTTTGCACAGTGCATCGACGTCGCCCATGTCGTGGGTGGTAAGTATTACTGTCGTATTCTTCTCTTTATTAAGGCCGAGGATCAGTTCACGGATCTTCGACTTCATCGATACGTCAAGTCCGATCGTCGGCTCATCGAGGAATACGATCGCCGGGTTGTGGAGGAATGCGGCGAGGATATCGCTCAGTGTCCTCTGGCCTAAAGACATCTGTCTTACGGGCTTATGGAGGATCGGCTCGATGTCGACGAGTGAGCGGTAGAGCGCGATCATGTCGTCGTACTCCTTTTCGGGAACCATATAGAGATCCTTTAAGAGCTTGAAAGATTCGATCAGCGGCAGTGACCACCAGAGCTGGCTTCGCTGGCCGAAGACGACTCCGATGTTCTCGCAGTTCTCGGTCCTGTTCTTATAAGGCACTTTGCCGTTGACGAGGATCTCGCCCGATGTCGGCTCTAAGACTCCCGTCATGATCTTGATCGTGGTGGACTTGCCGGCGCCGTTCGGGCCGAGGTATCCGATTATCTCTCCCCTGTTTACCGTCATGGTGACGTCCTTTACTGCGGAGACTGTCTTGTAGTCTCTCGAAAACAGGTCCTTGATGCTTCCCTTAAGGCCTTCGTGGCGGTTTAACACCTTGAAGTCCTTACAGACGTTTTTCATTACTACTGCTTCTTCCATAGTGTTTTTCCTCTTCCTTTTTTGTTCAATTGCAAGTATATTGTATGAAAGAGGTCGAAAATAGATTGTAAATGCCTGTTTTTTATAACTATCTTACATGCGCGTGGAAAATTGTTATTATTTTCGGGTTTCCGGAGGAATAATGTTATGAAAAGAGAGATGCTGGGACTCATCGTAAAACGCGACGACGGCTCCGAGATCGTCAATTACGACGATCCGTCATTCCCTTCATATATATACGACGGCTGGATCGCGCCGAAAGTCACCTGGGAAGGCGTCCCCCACTTCCATGAAGATATAGAGATCATGACCATCAAGGAAGGTCAGGTGGCGTATTTCGTGAACGGCAAGGAACTGTTGCTCCGCCAGGGCGATACGATAGTCGTCAACTCCAATCAGATACACTACAACATGACGGTCAACGGAGAAGTCGCGAAATACGTGATCTGCGTAATACATCCCGGGATCCTCATCAATTCGGTCGCCGTCGAGATGCAGGCAGTCCGCCCCATCATCGACAATCCCGATCTGCCCTATCTCAGGTTCAGGTACATCAACGAACATACAGAGCAGATCAGGAACCTTGTGCTGGGTCTCCCGGAGATCAGGCACGACCCTTTCCAGATCACGAAGCAGTTCTACATGATCTGGGAGATCATCCGCAAGCAGGCCGAATCTCTCGGAGCGAACACTGAGGAGACACTGTCCGACCCCAAGATGAAGTCATTCAAGGCAATGATGAACTTCATCGCCAATAACTACCAGGAACAGATCACGCTGGGCGATATTGCCGCCAGCGGGAACATAAGCAAGTCACTCTGCAACACGCTTTTCCACCAGTATGTAGGCGAGTCCCCCATCAATTACCTGATGCACTTAAGGTGCCGCAAAGTCGCTGAATCACTGCGTTCCGGGAATCAGAGCATGTCCGAGATTGCGGCCGCGACCGGTTTTCGCGGTGTGAGCTACATGTCGGAAACGTTCCGCAAATTTTTCGACCAGTCACCCCGGGAATACCGAAAACAATGGAATCAGCGTTAACGCAATCTTTACAGTTTGTGTATAAATTAGATACCTTCGAAACAATTTAGTGTAGGATATGCCGTTTTTCGCCTTGCTATAATGAACTCACTATTTCCAAAAGTTCGTTTTCTACTGGTTCGTTCAAGGGTGATGTTTAACAAGGGCGCTGTTCTAAATGGTAAGAAAAGGCAATAACATCGATAAAATACTGAATAAGCTGTCGCAGAAGAAGGAGATGCCGAAGAGTGCGTTCATCGTTCTTCTGATACTGTATTTCATCTCGTATTTCCTGGTCACGCAGGCATCCAGGATGTCGGGCTCAATAACCATCAATGATGCCGTTATTGAATACAGGTCTTTTGCGGGCGTATATTCCATGGTCGGAAACATATGCCTCATCTGTCTGGTCATGCTGTTCCGCAAGATGGGATATTTCGTAACCATCGCGCTTCTGCTGATCCAGTCACCGATACTCCTCATTAACATCTTCGTCCGTCACAACTATCACAGTCTGCCGGGCATCGTAAGCCTTTTCCTGATAATAATCGCTTCAACGATCCTGTTCCTCAGCAACCGCAAGATTACCAGGTACCAGCAGAGCATCCGCGAACAGGCCGTTACAGACAGCCTCACCGGGCTCCCCAACCGCTTCGCGTGCATCGAGCTCATTCAGGATTACATCAAGCACAACGAAAAGTTTACTATCGTATCCGTCGACCTCAACAACTTCAAGAGCATCAACGACACCATGGGGCACGAGACCGGTGACGCCGTCCTCAAAGAGGTTGCATCAAGACTCGAGTACCTGGCTGATTCCGGCTATTCCGGCACAAACGATTTCGTCGCAAGGATCAGCAGCGACGAATACATGCTCATCCTGAGCGGATACGAATCCGCCGAAGAAGTTGAGAACTCGATCGACGCATACAAGAACGAGATCGAAAAGAAGATCACCCTCGATAACTGCGACTACTACATGACCGCATGCTTCGGCTACGCCCAGTATCCCGAAAACGGCGAAGAGACCAACAGTCTCCTCCTTTACGCCGACACGGCACTGCACGAAGTCAAGAAGAAGGGCTCCGGAAGCCGCATCCTCAAGTTCACCAACTCCCTCATCAGCACGGAGAAGGACCTTGAGATCGAGCGCAAGATCCGTACAGCTCTCAGCAACGATACGATCTTCTTCCACCTTCAGCCCCAGTACGACATGGACCACAAGCTCCGCGGCTTCGAAGCCCTCGCCCGCATGAAGGACGATGACGGCTCATTCATCAGCCCGGACGTATTCATCCCCGTCGCCGAAAAGACGGGCCTCATCGACCGCATCGACATGCGCGTCTTTGACCTCGCTTCAGCATTCCTCATGCAGCTGAACGATCCCAGCCTCGTCCTGAGCGTAAACGTCTCCGTAAGACACCTCATGAAGAACAACTTCATCGAAGAGATACAGAATATCCTTACCACACGCAAGATCGCGCCTGAGCGCATCGAGATAGAGATAACCGAATCCATAATGATCGATTCCGCCGAGAAGGCCCTGCAGCGCATCGACGAGATCAAGCAGCTCGGCATGCAGGTCGCCATCGATGACTTCGGAACCGGCTATTCATCACTCAGCTATCTCAACAACTTCCCTTCTGACACTCTGAAGATCGACAAGTCCTTCATCGACAAGATGAACCTCAGCGACTCGTCCAAGCAGTATGTCGCCATGATCATCTCGATCGGCCACATCCTCGATCTTAAGGTCGTCTCCGAAGGTGTTGAATCACCTGACCAGGTCACGGTATTGAAGAACATCGGCTGTGACTACATCCAGGGCTACGTCTGGGGCAGACCGATTCCTCCCGAAGAGGCCTCCTCACTGGCAGGCGCGGCCGTTCAAACTAAAAACTAATTTCTTTTTTCTACCTTTTTTCTTCCTATTCAATTGCCGAAGAGGGGTGCCCAACAAATGAGGGCATCCCTTTTTGCGCTTAAAATGCCCGAATGTTCGGTGATTTGCCCGGCAGGTGCCGTGCTTTTAGCCGAGGGTTTAGCTTAAAACGCCCGAATGTTCGGCGATTTGCCCGGCAGGTGCCGAGGTTTTAGCCGAGGTTTTAGCTTAAAACGCCCGAATGTTCGGCAATTTGCCCGGCAGGTGCCGAGGTTTTAGCCGAGGTTTTAAAGTGGTACCCAAAAGAATCTGGAATGTCGAAAACTAAGAACCGTTTTTCCATCCTTTCCTCTGTGTTGACAGTTTTGTTGACGATATTGGATCAGATCCGTCAACATTTTCGTCAACAATGGCTTTGTTGACGATTTTGTTGCTGGTTTGGAGTCTTTTTCGTCAACAAATTCGTCAACAGCAGCGCGTGATTATGTGAAATTACTGTCTGTTATCTTGACAGAGCACCAGGAGGTTTTTGCTGAAACTTACATATAAACTTGCGGCTCAGCCGTAAGTTTGCCGTAACTTTGAGAGGTTTTTGCGAAAACTTACATATAAAGTTGCGGCTCAGCCGTAAGTCTGCCGTAACTTTGGGAGGTTTTTGCGAAAACTTACATAAAAACTTGCGGCTCAGCCGTAAGTCTGCCGTAACTTTTGAGGCTGTTCCCTACATATCCACCGCCTGGCTCCACACAAAAACAGCATAGCGAAATAAAATGTTTTGTTATATCCTTTGAGGCGGAATGATCTGGAAAGGTACCACCATAAGATAATGAAGTACAAAAAGATTTTCGCGTTGTTGATGTGCGCATCAGTGCTGACGGGGTTTTCGGGCTGCTTCAGGCAGATAACCGAAGAGCCGCACGTTACTACGACGACGGCAGAAAGCCAAGAGACAACGACGGCATCAGAGACAGAAGAGACAGAAGAGACGGAAGAGACTGAGGTCACGTTCCCTGAAGCCAGAATTGAGAACCACTATCTTGAAGGCTTTGAGACCTTTGAGCTCACATCATCCGATCTAGAAAACGGTGTCTGGAACGACATCATTTCCAACAGCAAGCTCGGCGAAAACGCTTCTCCGGAACTCTCGTGGGAGCCCGTGGAAGGCGCTGAGGAGTATGTGGTATACATGGTCGACAGAAACTCCAACGGCTTTCTTCACTGGAAGGCAGAGGGCATAAAGGAGGCCGGACTCCCCCGCGGCCAGGCGCACAAGCTGGTCGAGTACAACGGCCCGCATTTGGGACACGGTTACACGCATGTGTTTGATGTATATGTAATCGCACTCAGGGCACCTGCTGAAAAGCTGGGCGGGTGCGTAAACGGCGTTAATCCGAAAATGAATGAATTCTTCCTCGCCCTTGATACGGATAAGGACGGCAATACCGGAAACATAATCGCGTACGGAAAAGTTTCCGGACAGTATACTGACGCGAGATTCAGGGACGGAGTCCTGCCGACCGACGGGTGGTATCAGTAAAATCCATCACCTAAGGGGCAGCTCAGCCTCTCTCATCCAATACTTTCTGTGCTCTGTTCTGGGTGATCTTGATTACTGCATCAAGACTCTTCTGCCCGAGAAAATATGCCGGCATCTCTTCTATCAGGATGATGCTTATGTCGGCATCTTTAGAGCGCAGATATGTGCAGCTCCGGATGATGCGCTCAACACTGTCGATATTCTCCGTCGAAAATTTCTTTCCGCCGTTATACGGGGTGCTTCCGCCGCCGGTGGAGCACATCGATCCGCCGTTGTTGTAATAGATGTTAGCGGCCTCAGCGGCGCTTCTGAAAGAGCTTCTGTTGAGCACGAAATTATCGCCCATAGCGATAGCGGTCTGAATCTCATCGGAAAGAAGGATCTTCACGAACTCACCGCAGGCATTGATATCCGGCGCCTGAGAAGATACCGCTACGGAAAACTGCGAATTGAACATAGGTCCGCGGCCGTCCAGGGAAGGCGTTCCGAGGATAGTAGGATCGTTGATCATGCCTGTCCTTTCGTGATAGAAACTTCCGATACCGTTGCAGGAAAAGAGATCCACGTAGTTATATGTCTGCTCGGTTATCACTTCCCAACCCGGACTCCTCTCAGGAACGTTTGTCTTAACGTAATCTGCAAGTGCAGCAAACTCGGGACCGGAGAAATCGGCTTTCCCGTCTTTGATGAAAGTATCTCTCATTGAATTAAACAGCCCGGAAAAATATACTGCCTGACCCTCCAAAAGAAGATCGGTACCGTTACATGCACCGCTGACGAATGAAGTATATTCATCGAGAGTAAATCCGACGCCGGAGCTGCCGGCTTCTTTCGCATCGGTATACAGTCCGAAGATCGAGAAGCTTACGGGGAGCTGATAGATCGCGTCTCCTGTTTTCGAGCCTTCGATGATGTTAGTAAAATACGAATCAGGATCGAGGTCCTTTACGTAAGGAGTCAGATCCGCGAGGCACGCGGAATTGTTCAACTGGCCATATTTACTGGTATTTATAAGTATGTCGGGGCCTTCACCGTTCATGATGTCCATTGCAAGGGCATTACTCATTTTTGAGTAAACACCAAGCTGGTACTCTTCCCACTCATCATCGCTGTGCTGCTTCATGGAAAAAGCTGTATCGACGTAATCGCCCGCGTCGTAACGGTCGGAGATCACGATGAAGTACTTCTTATTTGTCTCATTGAATTTTGCTATGGCAGCTCCAAGGACCTCATCCATATTCTCCGTATACAGCTCCAGGACCGCTTTTCCGGCATTCGGATTTTTGCCGGCTTTTGTAAGTTCCACGATCTGGAAATCAGAAGGAGCGCTTTCATAAATCGATGACGGCTTTGTCTGTCCCAGAAGGATGATGGAATCACCGGAACACTCCATAAAATCCAGGCCTTCGATCACTCCCCTGTTTATCCCGCACCAGCTGTAATTGAAGACTTCCTCCATGGTCTTTTCCTTGGCGTCGATCCTGGAAATCCCGATGGTGTTGCGAGTGTATACGAACCCGTCCGAGCCGACGATCGTCGTGCCGAGATCATCAACATTGAGCCATTCGTAATCCTTTTCTTTTCCGGTGGTCAGTTTGCCCGTGGGAAGATCAAGTTCGTAGAAGACATATCCTTTGTTTGAAGAGACGGGGATCAGTGCCGTTGTATCGTTAAGCTCAAGGACGGCGCTTGCATAGACGCTGGAATCAAGTTCATTAAGCTCGACAGTTGTGACTGTGCCGTCAGGTGCGATGACGTTGATATTACAGCTGGATAATCCGTTGTCTTTCCAGTCCGTTTCGAGATCGATACCGTATTCACCAACTTTATAGAACTCTGAACTGGTACTGATTCCGTTTGAACCTGACGGTCTTGTATCCAGGACCTCGCCGGTCAGCGGATCGAAGTCCCTTATCTTTGCAGTCGTCTTTGCGGTGATCTTCCCGTCCATATATACGATGGAATCCAGGAATTCACGTGTGGTCAGGCCCTGGTCCGCAACAGATTCCGGATCGAAAACGTTGACCGTTTCTTTGGTATTCCTGTCAATCACGACAACCCTGTGGAAATTGTAACTGTTGTAATCGAATTTATTCCAGTCGATCTCATCTTCGGGCGGCATCTGATATCTTCCGGAAGTGTGAACGACAAAATACCTGTCGTCAGATCCCGCGAATTCCTGCGATGAATATTCGATCCCGCGTGCGGCATCCGCGCCGGATTCGACATCGTAAGTATTGCTTTCAAACCACGGTGTATCTTCCGGAATGAATTGAGGTTTTTTCTTGCTCTCCTGTTTTGACGAACAGCCTCCGACACCTGAAAGGACAAGTGCAAAAGCCAAAACCGATGAGATTATCTTATTGGTCCTTTTCATCCTATATGCTCCCCGAATGCAATTTCTGTTTCCCATATCAAAGCTGCCTTTATTCTATCTTATGCGCGGGAAAAATAAACAGGCAATGCCGGGGTTTAAGCTGAGCATCGGCTCCAAAGACGGAAAGTTTATCGCTTTGGTAAAGCTGGATGCTTAAGCAGTAAACCCCAGGCGCATCACCCGTTATCAGCCGGCTTCCGGCATGTCCATATCTTTATCGAGTTTTGCAGCTTCTCTTCTGTAGATTTCTGCCATCTGATCGTAGACAGCCTTTAACTCTGTGAGAGTGATATTGCCTTTGCGATTGCAGGGAAGCAGTCTTGCGGGGTCTGCCGACTTGCACTGGTTGAGGGCGATAATTCTCGGTTCGCCGGTCGCGCAGGTTCTGACCCATTCGATGTGTACCCTGCCCTGACGGCTCCTGCTGTCCGGAATGAGCGGGGCGACTATCACGTTATTTCCGAAACCGGTCTTTCTGACTACGACCCAATAGCGGCTCTTCTTTTCCTCGCAGCCTATCTCCGTGCCGGTGTCCTTCATGAAATAGATCTCGCCTGCCTTGGGATTGCTGCCTGCCTTATAAATGCTGAGCGTATCCTTCATATTGATGACTCCTTTTGTTTAAGGCAGAGGCAGTGTTTATTACCTCTACCGTATGTTATACTTTCCTCGGATTTACTTACTCTTCGTCGTCCCAGTCGTCGACATCATCGTCGTAGGCATCGCCATAATCGGCCGGATCGTACTCTTCGTATCCGTAGAAGTCCTCCCAATCAATACCCATGATCAGATTCTCCCTTCTGTGTGTTACGCTTTCGCGCTCATACATAAACGGATTCGCAAAATCAGACAGTAGAATTTACTTTGGAAAACGCACAATCGGTCAGGAACTAAGGTAAAATAAAAAGGCAGTCACCAGTGACCAGTCAATAAATCTGGCCGGTCCGGAAAATATTTCAGGGATCCCGAAAATGAAAGATTTCGAATCTGGATTAGATCAGAGAATACATAAGATAGTAAATGCATCCGGAGAGAAAAAAGAACTCATCGGAGAGTTCATTACTGACATGTATGCTTCCGGATATCTTGAAAAAAAGATCCCCAGACTTCCCGGCAATGAGGACCTGATAAACGATATCTATGTCCTTCTTATTGAAAGCCTTCAGAACCTCACTGCGGATGACTTCGATGGTGACGGGGCTTCGTACATTGAAGGATTGATAAGCGCGAAAAAAGCAGAGAACAAGCTCCTAAAGAACAGGGATAACAAAAACTTAGCCGGCGATTTCAATGATGCGGTGAAGCATCAGCCAGACATGTACGGACGCAAAGAAAAAGAGATCACTGTAAGTTCTGCCAGGCTCAGGCATAAGCTCGATTACAGAAAGACAAAAGAAAGAGAATACCGGGACAGTTACCTTGGTTCGTTTGGAATCACATCCGAAGAAGACCGGGAAAGACTGGTCTCTGTATTAAGTAATCTGTCCTGATCCTTCGGGATGCATATTTTCGTATTTACTGTCAAGCTCTTCCTTTCTCTTACGCGCGCCGTCAGGATCTTCAGAAACCTTCTCCTCTAAGATGCCCTGAGGAAGTCCCCTGTAAAACCTTGTCCCGGCTAACGCATCCTTATGCTGTTCGGGTACGCTGTCTATGTGCTGGAAGTGTCTTCTTGCCCTGCCGCATGCTTCAATGTAATCAGCATATGCCGCATCGAAATATTCCGCCAAAGCCTCTTTCTTTTCCTCTTCGGATTTGCTTTGGTACCCGTCTAAGATGTTCATGTTTTTCGTATATCTGTCATGCGTCTCGAAACGCACGGAAGACCAGTACGACTTGGCCGCAACATCAGTAAATTCAAGGACTGAGATCGCGCAGCAAAACATGTTTTCGCCTCTGACCTTATACACTTCTTCAGTCTGATGTTTTTCGGAAATGCCGGCATCCTTTTCCGGTTTGTGCCCGCCGGGCGTTCTGTCCATCAGACCTGCTAATCTGGTCATGGCGTCTTCGTGGTAATAGTAACTTTCGCGGCCGGCTATACACATGCTGACACCCGTAAATGCATCAACATAGACAGGGATGAATATTAACCCGCACTCTTTTTTCCGTTCCTCATCTGTCTCTTCGAAAATGCTGTAAAGGAAGTCGGCATACTGCTTTCTGATCTGGTCTTTATCCGCGTCTTTGGAATTGCCGTCAAGGCTTAAGAGACCCCTTTCGCCGCAAAGATCTATCAGGCTGCGGTTAAGTTTTCGCGCGCCGGTCTTCTTGCTCCAGTTGTCGATCTCGTATCCGGCAGCCTTGATGATGCATATGTTCTTGCATTCCTTCTGGATCTCACGAAGCATGTCTTTGGAGACAGAATCCAGGATCAGGGCCTTCCCTTCCGGGATAGTGACTTTGCCATAAGCCTCAGCGACTTTAGTGGCTTTGACAGCCTTAACTGCGAGCTCTTCATATACAGGCAGATTATAGACTCCGAAAGCGCCCAGGCGGTCGTTCCATCTGGCTACGAAATTCTTCAGGACTTCCTTATCTTTTACGGGGTCTCCCGCATTTCCTGCTTCAAACAGGACCCCCGACTTTCTTCCGGAGAATATGTAACCGCTGCCGGGATCCGACAGCTTACCGATTACAAATTCCAGATATTCGGTGACCTTGCCCGGACGGCTCTTCTTATCTGCACTGACCGCCGCTTCGTATTTCATGCAAAGGGCATCGTACTCCTGGGGCTCTTTGCCGGAATCC
Organism: Ruminococcaceae bacterium AB4001; assembly: GCA_000621765.1. GTDB lineage: Bacteria > Bacillota > Clostridia > Saccharofermentanales > Saccharofermentanaceae > Saccharofermentans. The sequence goes on along the minus strand of JHXJ01000001.1, from coordinate 112,464 downwards.
GAACGGTTGATATATCCTGATTCCAACTCCGCCGCTTTATATTCGAAAAGAATGGAATTCTTCGGACTGTCCAGGAACTCCGCCTGCAGCCGTTCCATCAGTAGTTTCGAGATTCCTGCCGGCATGGAAACGTCTTCTTTGTTTCCGCCGGCCTTGTCTTTCTTAACTTTCTTATCCTGCATATATCAGCATTCCTCTGTTTACTGCTTTCCCTGCCACCTGATAACGTCACGCGTTGCGGCATATATCATGTCGAAAACCCTGCCGCAGAATTCCGCATCCGTATAGACCGTACGGTCGTGATCCTGCAGCCATGCCGTCACCTTTGCAGGAAGCGTATCCAGGATATTCTTATATCTTTCGGAGCCGGACTCATTCAGTCTTGCAAGCTCACGGTACTTCTCCACGTACTCCTGTCTGTTCCTGAAGAAAAAGCGTACGCGTCTCTGCTGCTTTTCAAAGCGTTCCTTCGCCTCAGGAGTCGACAGATCGCCGATGTAATATCTCTTCTGGTCGAAAGCATCTTTATCCGAATCTTCTTCCCAGTCCTTCTCACTTGCAGGATCGCCATGGTAATACCACTCTTCCCTGTCCTGCCTGATGGCCTGGATAAGGCCGGAATAATAATCGAAATCATATTCATCCCAATCGTCGGAAACATCACCAGGTATATCGTCCTGAACGTCTTCCTGAACATCTTCCTGTACGCCGGTTTCTTCGGTCTTTACAACCGGTGCAGGCTCTGCAGCCTTTACTGAATAAGGATCAGGGAACGCCATGTCTTCGCCTGTAATGTAATGGTATAAACTCCTTGCGGTAGCTTCGAGGCTTGCGGAAACAAGGTGTTCGCGCTGCGGCTCCTTGCCGAAGACAACAGGACGGATCCAGTCACCCATGCCGTTGACGCTCAGTAAAAGATCTTCAAATGTATCACTGGTACAGGGGATCACGCCGTAAGGACAGGTGAAATACGCAATCTGCGCCTGCATTGAGCGGATCAGCACGTAAAGCAGTGTCTTTAAGTATTCATTGTCTTTGCGGTGAGCCTCCCAGTCAGCTGCGGAAAAAAGGACGCCGTCTTCTTCAGACCAGTCGGCATTAACAAGCTCGTCGAGGAAAACAAGAAGTTTTTCCTCACTGTAAAAACCATCCTCATCGCATGTGATTTCACCTATGGAAAGATTCTTTCCCTCACAGGTCCTCTGCAGTTCCTTTATCATCTCTTCCATGCTGAATTTCAACTTCTGATTGTGGTATCTGAATGACATAAATTATTCCTCCTGTCATGTAAAAAGTTTATCAAATTAACCCCTGCTTATATACCCCTCCGAAGGTGCTCTGGCGGAGGGGCTGCAGGCGCTGTAACTTAGGGTTCAAAATCCTTTGCCGAAACGGAATATGGCGGGATCTTCTCAACGAGCTTAGCCTTCTCACCTCTGGTAAAGAGCCATGCGTGATCAAGGTCTAATGCGAGGATCGTCTCAGGAAGTTTACCTGCCTTGTCCGCGAAAAATCTCGCAGTCTCCATATCCTGTCCGCCCATATAGATCATGGTGTCGCAGTCGTTAATTATCGTGGACGCCTGGCCTTCAGAGTACATGCCCTTAAGCTGCGACAACGACTGCAGGATAACGCTTACGCTGATCTCTCTGGAACGTGTTACGGAAAGGATCTTGTCAAAATCCGGGATGTAAACGTTCGCCGCAAAGTCATCCAGAACGATGTGCACGGGGCAGCGCAGACACCCGTCCTTATGCTTATACGCCTCAGCGAAAAGCACCTGGAAAAGCTGTGTATACAGGGCATTGATGATGAAGTCCTGTGAGCGGTCCGTGTCACTGACGTTGATGAAAAGCGCTGTCTTCTTACGGCCGATATCCGCAAGATCGATGCCTGACCTGCACAGCATTTTCGCGTTCTCGTCAGCATCGAAAACATCCAGAGCATTCGCGCAGAACTGCGAGATGCACGCCCACGTTCTCTCGGCCTTGAACAGCGAGCGGAAGAGGTTATACTTCTTCAGCGCAAAGCTCTCAGGATCGGTCATTTCGAGATCGGTAAAGAATGAAACCGTGCCGTTATCCATCATTTCATTACACATCATACGGAAGAGCTCAGCCACGGACCCCATATTCTGTTCTTCCCTGGGAAGCTTCTCCACAACGAACGCCATAAGGCTCTCCAATACCAGACGCGCCCCCTGTATCCAGAACTTGTCATCATCTCCTATGCTGTCCGGAACCATGACCGCTGCGAGCTTATGGATGTCGAACTGTCTGTAAGTCTCGACCGTTACTTCCATGGTCTCCTCTTCAAGGAGCACGTTGCCTTTGTCATCAACCTCGCCCGGATATACAACGCGCTTTACGCGCTTGGTCGAACGCGTGATACCGTCCAGGACATTGTAGGAATCAGATTTCTCGGGATGAACGAAATCCAGAAGACAGACATCGTAGCCTCTTCTGCGGAGCTCCGGCGCATGGTTCCTGTACAGAAGCCCCTTCGTATCTGAGATGACGATACTTCCCGTGGTGCTGTATATGTTGGGGACAACGTACGAACCGGTCTTGCAGCAGCCGGGGTTGCCTATGACCAGAACGTTGTTGTTAAGCCCCGTCTTTCTTGAGTTCTCACTTCTCATGCATCCCTTAGCGAAAACTCTCACTGACTCTCTTCTCTTACCTGAATAATGCTTGATCATGTTCAGATCTCCTTTCAAATATGCTTGCAGCTTCCAGTGGCGATACCGAATTCGATTGCCTGCTTAACGTCCATGAAACAGTCTTCCTTCGTCTTCTCGAGCACCTCCTCAATGCTCCTTCCGCAGCGGTCTGCGATGATGCCTGCCAGAACGGAACGTGCCTCCATCAGCTGTGCTGCTTCCTTCTCAAAATCCAGTGCCTTCTTGGCTCCTGCCGACTGGCTGATGAGCGGATCGTGGATCATGATCTTCGTGTGATCCAGCATCTCGCGCTTGTCTCCGCCAAGGAATATGATCGAAGCCATGCTGGCTGCCGTACCCGTGCATACCGTGCGGATGGGACATTCGATCATTCTCATCGCGTCGTAGACCGCAAGGCCGCTTACCACTTCTCCTCCGGGAGAATTGATGCACACAGTGATCTCCGCTTCCGGATTATCTGCTTCCAGATAGAGCATGTGTTCGATCAGCTGGATGGAACTTAATGCGTTGACCTCTTCGTTAAAAAACAGTATCCTTCTTTGCAGGAGACTGCTCTCCACGCTGTACGTGCTTATACCTCTTGATGACTCATGAAGAATCGGTGCGTTCATAAAATCTTCCTCCTGTAATTTGGATTTTCTTCGGGATGTTGTTTCCTCTCACCTATAACCGGACCGGTAATTCCGGTCAGTAAATTTCACTTCCGAAAAACCTCCTGCCTACTGATCCTTTCTTCCTTTATCCGCGCTTTTCTTTAATATCTGCAGCGGCGCCATGACAAGTAACACCCAGGTCCAGACGATAACGTAACCGGCAATGACGCCTTCCAGATCAGGATCTTCGATCTCCCTCTTCATGCGCTTAAACGGGATTAAAGGTTCTTCAGTATCAGCCGGCTTTTTGTTAAGAACATCCAGTGAAACGGGTTTTGCTCCGTCATCACAGAAATGAGTCATCAGAAAGCTCGCAAGCAGGACAAAACCGACTGTCACATCCCTGCCTTTCAGCTCACGGTACAGCTCTGCATCCCTGCGGAACCACATGTCATAAATATCCTCAAGACCTGCTTCCTTTAAAAGCTTTGCAACAGGGATCTTCATGTACGGCTTCACAGTCTTCCCGCAGACATGCGACAGTGACGAAAGGACCATCACGCAATCGGTATCAAGCTCGCCTTTCGCAGCAAGCTCTGCAAAGCGGTGTACTATAAAACAATAGGAATACTCTTTTACGGGAAGTTTCGCCGCATGGCAAAGGAACTTAAACCAATCTTCGCATGTCATAAGATCCCAATCCTTACAATAAGGATCCAGCATGCTGATTCCTCTGCTGAGCATCAGATTCTGAGTTATCTGCGATATTTCATTCGAGTCCGGACCACTTCCGTCTTTGGACTTTCCCAGTATCTCCTTCAGCGTCTTTCTGTCGCCATTTGATCTCATGGTTTTAATCTCCTTTACGTTGGCTTTTTCGCTGCAGATTTATCCGCAGCTGCCAATAACCGGAAAAGGAGTTTCACTCAGTAAGTTTTACTGTGGAAAGGTGGGGGATTATTTTCGCGAAGGGGGAGGTATAATCAAAAAACATAAAATTGAAGCTTTTGATTACACACAAAGGAATAATTGTATTCAAAACTGAGTGTTTTCGAAATTTTGAATACATCTCTAACTATAAAATGGCTCTTCACAGGAAGCCCGGGAACCTGTTGACGAAAATGTTGCTGATTCTGCTTCAAGATCGTCAACAAAACTGTCAACAAAGCCTTTGTTGACGAAAATGTTGACGGATTTGACCCAGAATCGTCAACAAAATTGTCAACACTGAAGTCACGTCTGTCAGGTGCAGTCAATGGAGCACGTATTACTTCTTCTCAGCCCGCTGTATTCCTGCCATGCCCCAGTTCTCATTTGCGGGTTCATTTATCACGATGAAAACATCGGTTGCGGCAATGGATAACCGGTCGACGAGCTTTGAAGTGACGTGTTCGATCAGCGCTTTCTTCTGCCCGGCGGTCCTTCCCGGAAACATGGTGATCTCAATGATCATGAAGCTGTCCGTCTTCATGGGAGGGATCTCGAAGTCTTCCCTGTCGATCTCGATTATGCGCTGGAATCTGTCCCAGTCTTCGATGCCGATGCTTTCGACAAGGCCTTCATGGATACAGTTGAGCAGGGTCTTCTTGTATTCGGGATCTTTCCCGCGGATCATTTCAATTCTGACTAACGGCATGTTCCGTTCTCCTGTTCTTTAATTGGATTTCGCGATAGTTATCAGCATACGGACATATATCTCCGCATCGAAATAACATGTCATCGCATCCAATTCCTGTGTCGACATTTCCCATTTATCCTTGAAGGCGACATACTCATATGCTTTTTCTCTGTGCTTCTCTTTTTCGGCAACGAGAAATTCCACGAGATCTTCCATAATACTGATGGTTATATCGCCTGCAGCGCCTCCGTGCGTTTCATAAAACTTATAGTCCTGCAAAATGGTGATCAGCGTCGAAAGATAAGCAGCTTTATCATCATCTTCCTCTACTCCCTCAGAAAGATTTCTGAGCGCAGGCGGGACATGGCCTAATCCGCGCTTCTGGCACGAATCCTGCTCACTGATAAACCAGGGGAGCAATTCATTAATCGGTCTCATTGACTGTCCTCCAAAAAGCAGAACATTACAAAGCTGCAGTTACGGGTTGGTGCATATTCCGGTGGAATCGAAAACATATTCTTTTCCGTTTATGGTCTGGGTGCCGGTAACCATTACTCCCTGACCGTTCATGTAATACCAGTCGCCGCCATCTAAAAGCCAACCGGTTACCATTTTGCCGTTGCTGCCAAAGAAGTACCATCTGCCGCCTCTTGCAAGCCAGCCGGTAACCATCTCGCCATTACTGTCGAAATAATACCAGTCCTTTCCTAGATCCATCCAGCCGGTCTTCATCTCGCCTGAAGTAGCAAGGTAATACCAATGGCCGTTCCTGTTAAGCCATCCTTTAAGCATGATTCCGGATGGATCGAAGAAGTACCACTTTCCGCCAATCTTCTGCCATCCGTTAACCAGGTAACCGTTGCTGTTGAAATAGTACCATTTGCCGTCAATCTGCTTCCAGCCTGTGACCATATAACCATCTTCAGCAAAATAGAACCATCTGCCGTTCAGTCTATCCCAGCCGGTCGCCATATTTCCAAAGGAGTAGAAATAGTACCATTTGCCGCCGATCTGATTCCAACCTGTCAGAACCCTACCTGAAGAGGAACAGTAATACCATTTGTCGAACTTCTGTATCCAGCCGGTATTTACCATTTCCCCTGTATCGGAAAAATAGTAATAGTCTCCATCTATCTTCCTAAAAACATCGCTTAACATAGATCCTGTATTATTCAGGTAATACCAGCTGTTATTCTGTCGAAGCCAACCGGTCTGCATTATTCCGGAAGCATCAAAGTAATACCAGAAATAATCAACAAAATACCAGCCTGTCTGCATTATTCCCGATTCATCAAAAAAGTATTTTTGGTTGTCGATCTCCTGCCAGCCTATTGCAAGCCGGCCAACGTCATAGTATTTCCACTTGCCATCTGACGTCTTTTCCCAGCCTTTCTTAGGCGAAGAACCGTAATGTATCGTAGCCTTGGACAGGGTATCATTACCCGTTCCGATCTCGATCTTCTTCCAATCGCTTTCAGAACCTTCATAATAAATGTCAGTCAGTTTCTGACATCCGTAAAATGCTTTTTGACCGATCGAAGTAACTGAAGACGGGATCTTTATGGTCCTCATATTCTCGCAGTTAGAGAAAACAGCCTCTTCGATCGTAATAACACCGGAAGGAATATCCATTGATTCCAATGCTTCACAGTTGCGGAAGGCTCCCTCTTTCAAATATTTGACAGTATCAGGAATGCTTACATGAGTAATTGTATGATAGTTATAAAAACTGTTTTTTCCTAACGAAGTGACCGTATAGCCATCGATCTGTGAAGGGATCTTTATGCTCGTAGTTTTTGCAGATGTCTCAACATCTTCATCAATTTGATAAAACTCTATTGTTTTATCCTGCGAAGAAATAAGGCGATAACAGTACAGACTAGTTCTGGAATAAACATCAAAATTCCTGGGAGCTTTTCCGGTATAACCGGCTTCACAGATATACCAAACACCGTTTTCCTTATCTTCAACGATTGCGTTCCTGTGACCTGAACCCGCGCCGGGATCTTTGTTGGCAATGCGTGACCATGCATTCAATCCGCACTTTTTGCAGACCGTGCTGATCAGATCGGCACTTGCCCAGCAGTCACCGCCTCCTCTTGAGATCATTGTGTAGGCCGCTGCACAATCAGCACTGTAATCAAAGGATCTAGCTACCCAGCCTGTTGTTGCAATAACGATTTCTTTGACGGACATGTCTGGTTTTATGTTTTCGGCGATAAAATCATCTATGACCTTATCAGCATAGACCTTTTCGTAGTTACGGTGGTGAAATACTATGTCATAATTATTTCCGCCCTCTAATACAACTCTGACAACAGCCGTTCCGTTGATTGGCCAGAATTCCTCATATATCCCGTCCTGCGGGCGTTCATAGGTGAAATAACCATCAACATAATATTCGCCGCCTGGAGTAACAAGTCCGTCATTGGTTACAGAGACAGCGTTACGGAAATAATCCTCGTGATATAAACTATATATACTGTCAGGCACATGTTCCAAAAGACTGCAACTAACAATCTTCCCTGTGGTCAGACCCAGATCAGCAAGGGTTATCTGATAAGACGTTTTATAGTTTTCCGGTATGCTTACCGGACTTTCGCTATCGATTGAATACAGATCAATCTCCTTAACGACATATGCGTTGGCTTCCTTCTTGTCAAATACAACAAAGCCTGCTGCGATCGTTACTGCCAGTAACGCTGAAATACATCTTCTTAAACCGGTACTCATTTAAGTCACCTCTAAACGCTGTTTACGGATTCCGGCAAACACCATCGTCTCCAAAGTTGTATGTCTTTCCATCAATCTTTACGGAACCTGTTACCATTGCTCCTGAAGTATCAAGATAATACCATTTGCCGCCAAGCTTCAGCCAGCCGGTCGTCATCTCGCCGGAAGATGCAAGGTAATACCAGTGGCCGTTTCTGTTAAACCATCCTGTGATCATGTATCCGGACTGATCGAAGAAGTACCACTTGCCGCCGATCATCTGCCAGCCGTTGACCATGTAACCGTTGCTTCCGAAGTAGTACCACTTGCCATCGATCAGCTTCCAGCTTGTGGCCATGCAGCCGTCGGTGTCGAAATAGAACCAGCTGCCGCTAAGGTTTTTCCATCCGGTTATCATTCGGCCTGTATTTTCGAAGAAATACCATTTGTTTCCGATCTTCTGCCAGCCGGTCTGCATATTTCCCGATGTCCCGAAATAGAACCAGCCGTAGTTTATCTCTTTCCAGCCGGTTGCCATTTCACCGGTTTCACCAAAGTAATAGCAGGAACCGTTGATCTTCTGAAAACCTTTGAGCATCTTTCCCGTATAGTCCAGATAGTACCAGTAGTTGCCCAGATACTGCCAGCCTGTCTGCATTTCTCCTGAAGCTTTGAAATAATACCAGTAAGAATCTATCTGCTGCCAGCCCGTCTGCATTATTCCGGACGCATCGAAATAGTACATGCTGTTGTCGACCTCATGCAGGCCGGTCGCGAGACTGCCAAGATCATAGTATGTCCACTTGCCGTCTGACGTCTTTGTCCAACCGGTCTTAGGTGAAGTACCATAGTGGAATGTGACATTGGACAGGACATCGTTATCCGAGCCGATCGAGATCTTTTTCCAATCACTCTCGGAACCTTCAAAATAGATATCAGTCAGTTTCTCGCACCCGAAAAATGCTTCATTGCCGATAGAAGTAACTGATGAAGGTATCTTAACAGTTTTCAGTGATGTGCAGTACCCGAAAACTCCGGCACCGATCGTAGTAACACCGGAAGGAATATCTATTGAAGACAATGACGAGCAGTTATAGAAAGCTCCGTTTCCCAGATTCCTGACTGTATCCGGAATTATCACATGGTTAACTACCGTGTTGCCGGCTATAAAGTTTGCCCCAAGTGAAGTGACTGTATAACCCTCGATCTTTGACGGGATCCTGATGCTCGTTGTCTTATTATATGTCTCGTTATCTGCATCTATTTGATAGAGTTCAACCGCTTTGTTCTCCGAAGTTAATGTGCGGTAACAGTACAAACTTGTCCTTGTACGGACAGAATACTTACGGGGTGCCTTTCCGGAATAACCGGCTTCACCGACATACCAGACGCCGTTTGCTTTGTCTTCAACCATCGCATTCATATGGCCTGAGCCTGCGCCCGGATCTTTGTTGCCATTGCGAGCCCAGGCTTTCAGTCCGCACTTTGTGCAAACCTGGCAGATCAGGTCGGTACTTGCCCAGCAGTCACCATATCCGTAGATGATCATTGAATATGCGGAACTAGTATTGCCGTAATCAAATGATTCTGCGGCCCATTTTGTTGCTGCTGTGACGATATCTTTAACGGACATGTCCGACGTTATGTTTTTCGCGACAAAATCATCTATAACCTTATCAGCATAAACAGCATCGTAATCAATGTGGTGGAATGTTATGTCGTAATGAGTGTAATCCTTCAGATATACTCTTACCGTCGCCGTTCCGGTAATAGGAGTAGTTCTGGTGTAGTCCCAATCCTCCGGAGGATTACTGTAACCAATTCCGTTATTCCAATACCAGCAAGCCGTAGTAACGAGGCCGGTGTTTGATACATTGACAGCGGCAAAGTTATAATCTTCATATAGGATTCCATCCGGCTGTCTGAACAGAACGCTGTAAGATGATATCTCTCCTTTGGTCAGACCCAGATCCGCAAGGGTGATCTGATACGACTTTCTGTAGTTTCCCGGAACACTTACCGGACTGTCGCTTGAAGTTGAATACAGATCGATCTCCTTGATGACAGCTGCTCTGGCGTCCTTTTTATCAAACACGACAAAACCAAGTGCAACTGTCGTTGCCAGCAGTGCTGAGATACATCTTCTTAAACCGGTACTCATTTAATCACCTCTCTTCAGAGTGTTAATCCTGTCTTTCCAATATCTGTTTTATTGATCGTTCTGCTTCACTTCTCGATCCAGATGCCGGATCCGTCGAAATAATAATCTTTGCCGGATATATTCACCTGACCGGTCACCATGCCGCCGGAAGAATCGAGATAATACCAATGTCCGTCATCTAAAAGCCAGCCGGTCACCATTTTGCCGTTGCTGTCAAAGAAGTACCATTTGCCGCCTCTTGCGATCCAACCGGTAACCATATCTCCATCACTGTTGAAATAGTACCAGTCCTTTCCAAGGTTCAGCCAGCCGGTGATCATATCACCATCGGATTTGAAGTAATACCATTTGCCGTTGCTTTTGAACCAGCCGGTCTGCATAATGCCGTCAGATTGGAAGAAATACCACTTGTTATCTATCTTCTGCCAACCTGTAAGCATATACCCGTTACTGTCGAAATAGTACCACTTGCCGTCGATCTTCTTCCATCCAGTGACCATGTAACCGTCGTCTGCAAAATAGAACCATCTGTTGCCCAATTTTTCCCAGCCGGTCGCCATATTTCCGTAATGGTAGAAATAGTACCATTTACCGCCGATCTGATTCCAGCCTGTCATTATTTTTCCTGACGGGCTGCAGTAATACCATCTGTTATATAGCTGAATCCATCCGGTGTTTACCATTTCCCCAGTCCCGGAAAAATAGTAGCCGTCACCATCTATCCACCCAAAAGAATTACTTGCCATACGTCCTGTTTTATACAGGTAATACCATTTGTTATTCTGTCGAAGCCAACCTGTCTGCATTATTCCGGATGCATCAAAGTAAAACCAGCAATAATCCATAAAATGCCAGCCGGTCTGCATTATTCCCGATTCATCAAAATAATATCTCAGGTTGTTGATCTCCTGCCAGCCTGTTGCAAGCCGGCCAACGTCATAGTATGTCCACTTTCCGTCTGATGTCTTTTCCCAGCCGTTCTTAGGCGAAGAACCGTAATGGATGACAGCCTTGGACAGGACATCATTACCCGTTCCGATCTCGATCTTTTTCCAATCGCTTTCAGAACCTTCAAAATAAATGTCCGTCAGTTTCTGACATCCGTATAATGCATTTTGGCCGATCGAAGTAACTGAAGACGGGATCTTTACGGTCTTCATATTCCTGCAGTTATAGAAGACTCCGGTGTCGATCGAAGTAACACCTGAAGGGATATCCATTGAATCCAATGATGAGCAGTTGCGGAAAGCTCCCTCTTTCAAAGTTTTGACAGTATCCGGAATGCTTATATGGTTAATCCTTGAAGAATTATTAAAGCAGTACTTGCCTAACGAAGAGACCGTATAGCCCTCGATCTGAGAAGGGACCGTTATGCTCGTTGTTTTCGCATATGTCTCATTATCAGCATCTATTTGATAGAGCTCTATATCCTGCGAAGAAATAAAACGATAACAGTACAAGCTTTTCCTGAAATAAACATTATAATATCTGGGAGCTTTTCCGCCATAACCGGCTTCACAGATATACCAGACACCGTTTTCCTTATCTTCAACGATTGCATTCATATGACCTGAACCTGCGCCGGGATCTTTGTTGGCATTGCGTGACCAGGCATGAAGTCCGCACTTTTGACAGATCCGGCTGATCAGATCGGCACTTGCATGGCAATCACCGCCACCTCTTGAGATCATTGTGTAAGCTGCCGCACATTTATCGCTGTAATCAAAGGTTTCTGCTACCCATTTTGTTGCTGCAGTGACGATCTCCTCCACGGACATGTCTGATGTTATGTTTTCGGCAATGAAATCATCTATGACTTTATCCGCATAGATCTGGTCATAGTCATGGTTATGGAATGTTATGTAATACTCTTTTCCGCCCTCTAATACTACCATGACAACAGCCGTTCCGTTGCTCGGCCAAAATTCATCATATACCCCGTCCTGCGGGCGTTCCTCATAGCAATCATCACCAATCCAAAACGAGCCGCCGGGAGTAACAAGTCCGTCATTGGTTACACTGACAGAGTATTTGTAATAGTCATCATAATATATGTTTTTGGGCGAACTTTTCAAAACACTGCAACTGACGATCTTCCCCTTGGTCAGGCCCAGATCTGCAAGGGTGATCTTGTAAGATGACTTATATTCTTCAGGTATGCTTACCAGACTCTTGCTTGCAGTTGAATACAGATCGATCTCTTTAACTATATATACACTATCTGCATTGACTGTCGATCTATCAAATATGACAACACCCAATGCTATCGTTACTGCCAATAGTGATGAAATAATACTTTTTAAACGCGTGTCCATAATATCTCCTCGATACACACAAGAATAAACGGAAAACCACATAATAATTATAGTATCCCCGGCTGAGAATACTTTCTTATTCTGTAACTTATCTTAAAACAAAATTCAAGAGCTGAAGATTTTAAATGCCGTCTTACAGGACGTCAATTAATCATGGACGTAAGCTCCGGGTTATATAAAATTTGCTATTAGTGAAATCAGTTCAGTTAGGCAGTGATTCAAAATCTCTGATTGCATCATCCAGGCTGCTGTATGTGCCTTTGTAGAGCTTTCCGTTGAGACAGATTATATATCCGCCGGATACGTCCTCTATAGTGAGCAAACCATAACTTGTTCTTCTTGATCTTAAAACCATACATACCTCCCGTGATGTTCAAGATTTATTGGGAAGAGGGCTTATCGGTCACCTCTTCCTTATAAAATCTAGTATAGCATTTGAAACAGTTCTTAACTGAAATCACTCAGGCTGAATGTATAAGTCGTCGAATAATCGCAGTCGAGACAGATGTTTACAGTCAGATCATCAAGATTATAGACGCATGACCATTCGGTTGCAGAAAGCCCGTTGCCATTAACTTTATGAAGGATATCCATTGCTTCCTGCTCTGTAACGATGCGGTCGGAGCCGAGTTCGGTTTCGATGGTGGCGAGTCTTCCGTCAGGATTGCCCTTATTGTAAAACTCACCGAGAGTGATAATGCTGTTTGTACAGCATGGGTGCTCAGTTACGACCATCTGATTTTCGATCCATTCGACGACAACATATCTGCCGGACCTGTCCGTAATGAACAGGTGGTAGTCTACGCCAAGACCGGAATGGATATCGTAGGATTCAAGAAATGCCAAGGCTTCATCTACAGAAGCACAGGTGTCGAGAATGCCTCTTATCGCGGCATAGATCAGAAGATCAGGCTTGCCGTTATCCTGATGGGTCTCGTCGACCACGAGTTCAAGGATCCCCGCTCCGACGCCTTTCTCATTCATGCCGTCTACAACAAAATAAGGAGTAACGACCATTACAAATCTGCCTAAAGGCGAGTCGGGACTTATGGGATAGGTCTGGCCGACACGGAATATGCCGATATCGGCAACGCCTATTGATTCATAGGCTCCCTCAGGATGTGAATATACAAGTAACGTGTCCGTCTCCGGGTAATCGAAATTTCTTCCGAACAGGTGATCGTTATCAGGTGATAACGCTGCGAAAGATGCGCATCCTATACGAAAACTATCATCGTTGATCCCAAGATCGATGCCATACAAATGATTGTCAAAGATCCAGCTCATCAGTTCGCTGACGCTGCCTGAATCTGATGCCAGAAGATCCTTGGTATCGGTACATTCAATGTTTTTTATCGTATATAAGCCGTCAGAAACCTTCTTTACCGACAGTATGGTCCTGATGTGACCGAAGAACATGACAGACGGGACAATGATCATGAGTCCGTATACGACAGGCAGCACGATCTTCTTTTTGAGCCTGAAAACAAAGCATATCTCAACCACCAGCGACAGCAGGAAGATTATTATGCCGGCGGGAATAAAAGGGATCCAGTTAAAACTGGTTATCGAAGTGACATTGATGCAATAAGGGCGCACCGTCTCCACCAGCCTCTGATGGAACATGTCCAGCGTGACATTTTGCCATTCTCCCTCGCTTTTCTTGTTGTAATAGATGTAATCGTAAGAATCTGCAAGTTGTCCGGCGATCTCCTGAAACTCTTCATCGGACATTGCCCTTAAGGTTCCTTCAATGGTGACATGCTGCAGCGACTTCGAATAATAAAGATTTATCTCTTTATCACTTAATTCCGAAAAATCCAAAAGCAGCTCACTGCCTTCTCCGTCCAGCCGTCCCATGACCTGAAGAGCCTTACTCTCATTGTCGATATTGGTCTCGTAATAGACCAGAATGTCCGTTCTGAATGTTTTTCCAATATCTTCCGGATTAATGTTATCGGCGTCAAAGCTGCTGTTGAACAGCCCTAAAACCGTGCCTCCGAAAAAGCCTGCCAGAACCAGCAGGATCCCTATAAGCATTACGATTCCCGTTATAATGATGGCTTTCTTATTTCTCGGTTTTTTCATATTATTCATATGATCTGAAATCTAAAATGTTTCCCAAACTATTATCCGCCGTTTCCTATTATACATCTTTGTATCCTGATAAGTTTAGGCTTAAGACTGAAAGATCCGGGAACTGATATAATATTCTTCCCGGGATCCGGATCCCGGCAAAAATATTGAATCTGTTTGGAGAGAACCGAAAATATATGAATGCGAAAAAGATCCTGATCGTGTGTTTTATGCTGCTGGCAGGCTTTTGTTTATCAGCATGCAACCGGCCTTTATCTGATGAGGATAAGCGTAAAATTGCAATTGAAATTTCCGGTATCTGTTCAGAACAGTATGATGCCGGCAATTGCGCTATTGGAAAAGTAATACGCAGTAACCAGCTGAAAGACTGGTGCGATCCCGATGACTCTCTGTATGATCTTCTGGAGAAAAACAAAGAGGTCCAGTATTACTATGCAATGATACTGGACGAGAATACGGTCCTTGTATCAACAGACGGGGAATTACAATCTGTCAAAGGATATATCGTGACTGATCAGGTCTATGAACTGAATCAGACAGTGGCAGTTCCGGATTCTCTCTGTTATGACGGAAACCTCATAATGATCGATTCAGAAAAGTACGAAAATGGAGTATACAGCTTTAGTGCCGGGCTGTGATCGGGAGCCGGATAGCCTGAAAGAGTTCCGCATGCACTTTTTTTCTGTTCATTCTGCGGTCATATAGAATTGTGAAAAAACCAGTGATAAATTAAATCTAAGCTTAACGGTATTTAGAATAAGCTCCGAAGGATTCAAATGTTCAGCGGAATAATAACCGGTTATATAAAGAAGGGAGATTTACATTATGGAAATCAGAGCAATATTAGGTGATATAACCAAGCAGACTGACGTTGAGGCAATCGTAAATGCCGCTAATGAATCACTTCTCGGGGGTGGCGGAGTTGACGGTGCAATACACTATGCAGCAGGACCGGATCTTCTTAAAGAGTGCAGGACGCTTGGCGGCTGCAGGATCGGAGAAGCCAAGATAACAGGGGCTTATAATCTGCCCTGCAAATACATCATTCACACTGTCGGTCCGAGGTGGCATGGCGGTAACAACAGGGAAAGCGAACTGCTTGCCAGCTGTTATACTAGCTGCCTTGAATTAGCAATCGAAAATGGTATCAGAACGATAGCATTTCCTTCTATCTCTACCGGCGCATTCTGTTATCCGCTCGAGCTGGCTAACAAGGTAGCCGTCGGAGCTGTATACGATTTTGTAGAAAAGCATCCCGACCAGTTCGACCTGATCGAATGGGTATGCTTTGGCAGGGATACATTAAGGTTCTACAGCAAGGAAATCGAGCTCCGCCAGTCCGGATCCTAAAATCCAAAACCAGCTTAGTTCAGATCAGTTTATCAAGCTCAGCACTGAGCTTTGCTTTCATTGCCTCTAATTCTTCGCTGCTGGGACGGTTATCGTCGCTGTATATCTTTTCGAAAGGATAGCACCAAACGGGGCCCACGCCGTTGTTACCGTAGTTTTCGATATCGCCCTTGCGTCTGGGATAGAGGTGCCAGTGAAGATGCGCATCACCCATGCCGAGAAGTTCGTAGTTCATTTTCTCTGCTCCGAATGCTTTTGACGTAGCTTCGGCAACGAGGCTCATCTCTTTGAGAAACTTCATCTTCTCTTCCCTGTCGAGTTCGAAGAGCTCCCTTATTTGGCCGTGATGCTTATAAAGGAAGAGTGAGTAACCGTAAAAATGCTGGTTGTCACCTATTACCACATAACCTGTTTCAAGTTCTCTGACAAAATACGGATTCGTTCCGTTCCTGATCATCTCTATCCTGTCACAGATCAAACACATACTGTATATTCTCCTTAGGTTTTTTCTTATCTTTTTCCGGTCCTGATGAATTCGATAAGTTTTTCGAGATCATCGAAATCGTCGTAGTCGCCCATGATACCTTCGCGGTGATAAACGATGCCGGCTTTCTCATTTCTTTCGAGGCAGTCCAGAAGTTCCTCGATGCCGTATCTGCGAGCAAATTCCGCAAAGGCACGCGGCTTTATCTTTTCTGCATAAAGACCTTTACGGCAACTGGCGGGTTCGCATTCATAACAGCCGCTTACGTTTTTCGCGATACCGCACTTTCTGACTTCGCAGAAATCGGCATCCTTGCACCAGGACAGTTCCTTAAAACCGTCTCTCTTGCAGCCTTTGCAGACAACATTTTCGGAGCAGAGACAGCAGGCCAGTCCGCATCTTGCTATTCCTAATTCTCGTTTCATAAATCCACCTCGTATTGTTTAGATCATTTTCCCGTCTTCGACAGAGACGGAGATCTGCCATTCGTCTTCATAGACTATCGTTCCAACGAAATTCGTATATACGACATCGTATGGTTTATTGTATTTATCGAGCAGAGCGATGGCCGGTTCGAGCTTTCTGACCATCTCTTCAGTGCTCTCGCATTTGAAAAATGTAATGACCGTTTCGTGATTCTTGCAGGGCTCAGGTTCCGGAAGATTTTCCTTAAACCATTCGTCGATGGCAATGAACATTTTCTCTTCTTCATCAGTCATGACTTTATCTCTTACCAGGTTCCAGCAGAGGCTGAAAATGCCCTTCGGATACTTAGTAATATAAGAATCCTCCCTGCCCTGAATGCGCATATATTTGTACATAAAACTATTACCCCAAGAACGAAAAATCATTGCCGGAATTATCCTCTCCGGCAATGAAATTATATCATTCGGATATTACCAGGCATAATCGAGTTCCAAACTGAAATCTATAACCGCATCGCCATAGATCAGCCTGTAATCGCCCGCATACTCGCCGGAGGGCATGAGATTATACGGAAGCGCCAGCAACTTGGCGTGAATGACCTGGTATGGCTCGATCTCAAAAGTATCATCGTAAGATCCGAGAGCGATCTCCGTCTCTTCCGAATTATAGTTAACATCGCACAGGACCACTTTCGGAAAACTGTTGTAAAACTCATTGTTATCAACTGTCGGGAGATCTCTGAAGACTCCGTTATCGGACATCTGAAGTTTATAATCTCCTCCGATAGTCTTGGTTTCTTCACTTCTGTTCATGATCTCAAGCACAAAATAATCATCAAAAGACATGAGACAATATTCCACGCCATCACTCTTGTACGTGTACTCTTCATATGGCGTCAGTCTCAGAAAATAAGATTTGACGATATCTGTACCATGATATTCAAACTCACCTTTCTGCTCTTTGCCCCATTTTCTTTTCGCTGCATCAAAAGACTGCGAAACTTCACGCTCTTTTCCGGAACTGTCTACCTCAGTGTAAGTCAGTTCGAAGCTGCCGTCGTTAATAAGGACCGACTGCTTGGCAACATCAAGCCCTGTGATCTTAAAATCTTTTTCCGGATCTTTCCTACGCCTCTCATCATCATTAAACGATTCAGTAACAACATATCTTCCGTCAATAATCCTGATGTTTGATTTATAGATCCTGTTCTCTTCAGAAGATTCGAAGACCAGCGTCCCGGTATAGTAGTTGTCAACATGAACGTAGAAACCGTAATGATATTCTTCTTCATCAACGTAATCACCGATGTACGGCTGATGGTTTTTCCTGTCGCATATATCCTTATCGAAAACGGCCGTTGCGTAATTATCGAAAACAACCACTTTCTCTAGCCCGAAAATATTATCAGAAGGACAGGTATAAACGCTGATTGCGTTATCTTCATTATCGACCTTAAATTCCGGTTTGTTGCTGCATCCGGCAAAGCCGAATAACATAACCGTAAGCAGCACTGATGCAATTGCTTTTTTCATAGTGATCCTGCTCCTGTCATTTGTATTTACTATCTTTACAGATAAATAAGAATCAATGTTGCATCAACAGTCGCAACACCATTCGTTACCATCACAAATCCTAATCGCCCAACAGGCTAATTATACCAATCTGTCCCATACCAAATAAAGCCGTCCGCCGGATCAACCGACAGACGGCTGGAAATGAAAAATTTTGGAGTCCGGAGGGTCTCCAGACTCCCAAATCAGTCTTTTTTCATTTTCGATGAAGAAACTCCCGGTACGGTCTTATGCTTGAAAGTGAAACGAACCGCCCCCAATAAATCAACTGGCTTTTTGAAGATCAATTGCGAAGAATCAGTATGGCTGCTTGGTACTGATCATGGTGGTATAAATCGCAGTATTAAGTTTTGAGGAAAATGCTCTTATATCAAACGGCATGCCATTGACGTCGTGAGTGAATAATACGTCTATTTCAGGAATCAGCCCGGCACTTGAATAATTGCCATACTTAATGCTGGTAATCCTATTATATGAAGCAGAATTTTTAATACCAAAGTGTTCATGGATCTTGCAGTTATCCAGCTCTTTTATATACGGAACAAAATCCGGATAAGTGAATCCATTCACCCCTTTAATGATCATTTCAGGTTCATACTTAAAGGGAATGCCCATTTCCGTATAAAACATGGCGATTTCCCGTTCAATTGCAGAACGGTAGTATATCCCGTCGAAAGGAAAGTCCTTGGGCTTTTCACGCTTGGTATTAGCATCATTCTTAAGGCTGTCAAAGAATTCTTTGTTCAATATAACTGTCTCTCTTGTGTCAGTGAACATGATGCGTTCCACTTTGTGCGGCACACATTCCGGAAAAGGAGCATCCTTGTATTTGGCATTCCAGATTGCCTCATAAATCTGCAGTTCTCTTTCGAGATCATCACGTTTCTGCAAAAGCTTCATGTATTCTTTTCCTGAAGCAGAATCAATTTGATACCTGTGATTGTCAACTACAATTTTCTGTATTGGTGTTCCGCGAACCGAGTGTGTTTGCAGCGAAACCTTCGGCAGCTTTTCGAGTTGCTGCCGGCAATAATTGATTCTTAGAGCAAGATATTCTTGCGGAAAATGTTTATTCAATAAATCCATAGACGGATTATATGCGATTCGTTTTTCGATTACATAAATCTAAATGTAAACAAATCCTTCAAAACCGACAAAACCCGACAATACCTGACAAAACCTGACAGGATTCTTGTCGGTTTTCAGAGGTTTGTCGGAAAAGTTAAGGTTTGAAAACGAGTGAGAATTGCATTCAATGATCGCTCGAAAAAAGAATCGTGTTCTCTTGAAGGATGAATTCAATTTAACCCGGATGCGATTGAAGTGCATTATATCTTGATTGCATTCGATTTGAAATGTATGCGTTTTGGTGACTCCGAGAGGCTCAAAAAGTCACCATTTACTCATTTTTCGGCAGAAATGACTTTTTGGTGACTTTTGGGGCCTTCAAAAGTCACCAAATGAGTGCACATTCGGTTCGTTTAGTTCCAAAGTGACCCTTATGAGTTCCCGAGTACTCTTATGAGTTCCCGAATACTATCGAAAACTCTCCACATTCATTTACGATACATCGAAAAAGATACGTCTTCGCAAAATTACAGCTCTACCGTAATGGTCATGGACTTGCCGTCGGGGCACTTTGCGGAGATCTTGCCGCCGTGCGCTTCTACTACTGCTTTTGCGATGGCAAGACCGATGCCGTTGCCGCCTGTAGATGTATTGCGTGATTCGTCGGGACGGTAGAAGCGGTCGAAAAGACGGTCAACGTCGGGAGCCTTCTCGTAATTGCACGGATTGAAGACTTCGATATGAACTTTATTCTTGACTTTCTTAAGGGTTAAAAGGATCTCCGCGCCTTCAGTGGAATACTTGACCGCGTTATCTATAAGGACAGAGAGCATCTGCTGGATGGATGATTTCTCGCCGACGATGGAAATGCCTTCAGGGATATCAGTTTTGATCGTTCTGCCTGATGCTTTTGCCTGTGGAATGTGGACTTCCAAAGTCTCCCAAATGGCACCGGTAAGATCAAACTGTTCCTTGTCAGGAACGGGCTTTACTTCATCAAGTCTTGAGAGTGCGACCATCTGGCTTACGAGGTCGGACATGCGGCTGACCTGCTGACGGATGTTGTCGGTCCATTCGTCACTTCCGCGGTCGATCTCAAGGACGTCGACACTCGTGGAGATCGATGTCAGAGGGGTCTTCAGTTCGTGACTCGCATCGGTGATAAAACGTTTCTGGATCTCAATGTTATGGGCGATCGGCTGTATTGCTTTTCGGGAGAACAGAAGAACCAGGAAGAAGACGAGGACAAGTGCAGCGCCCGAGATAACAAGAGTCATCATGAGGATGGAATGCATGGAGCGGAGTTCCTTTTCGCAGTTCAGGAATACGACTACGACTGCGTCATCGGCATCAATTATCTTATAACGGTAACTGCCGATATATCCCTTATCGGCGCTGCCATTTAAAGCCTGTATAGTGTATTCGACAGCCTGGCTCTCATCTACAGAAGCAACGAATTCCAAAGAGGTAAACAATACAGAACTGTCGTCGCCGATCGCAACGATAAAGAATCTCGTCATGTAGTTGGCTTCGACATCGGGAAGGGCTCTGAAAGGCTCCATGGGGGTATTGTCTCCGCCGGAACCCCATCCGCCACCCATTACGCCGCCAGGACCGCGTCCGCCAAACTGACGCTGGTAAGGGTCGTAATTGATTATGGACTCGATCGTATCATCGAGGCGGTTCGTCTCAACGCAGTAATTGGCAACGTTAACGAACGATGCGATCAGCGCGATAACAAGGAAAAATGCCAGCATCGCTGTTGAGATAAAACGCCAACGGAGTTTCCGGATCATTTATTGACCTCCAGCGAGTAGCCTGCGCCTCTGATGGTCTTGATCTCAACGTTTGCATCAAGCTGCTTAAGCTTCTTTCTGACGAATCCGATATGTGTCCAGACGACGTCGATATAAGACTCGGAATCAAGACCCCAGATCTTTTCCATCAGGTGTTCCGTTGAGAATACAAATCCCGGATGGAGGATGAAGAGCTCGATCAGCTGATATTCTTTATTTGTAAGCGTTACGGACTTGCTGCCTACACGCATCTCATATTTGTTGGAATCGAGAACGAGATTGCCCAAAGACTTTACGGAGTCTGAATAAACCTCGCTTCTCCTGCCGAGTGCCTTAACTCTTGCGATAAGTTCGCTCGTGGCGAAAGGCTTGGCGAGATAGTCGTCTGCACCTGCATCGAGCCCCGCGACCCTGTCTTCGAGCTCGGCTTTTGCAGTGAGCATCAATACAGGTGTCTTTATATTGTTTTCGCGTATCTTGGCAAGAACTTCAAGCCCGTTCATTCCGGGCATCATGATATCAAGGACTATGACTTCATAAGAGCCTGACTGAATGTAGCTCCACGCATCGGTCCCGTTATGAACGATGTCTACAGAGAACTTGGATTTTTCCAAGATTACCTTAAGCGCTTTCGCTGTGGAGATTTCATCTTCCGCGATTAATATTTTCATGATGTCCCACCTCGATGAGCATATCTTAAAAGCCCATCCTGAAACTGACCTGAAATGACAGAATTATATTTAATTATATATCAAAAAAAATCCCAATCCTAACCAGAAAGCCAACATTTTCGGGCATTTGCGCTCACTTGATTTTGCCACAGTTTGTTTCAGGTTAAATTCAAGTTCCGGTCAAATAATAGGCTCAAATCCAACGGGAGAAAGGACAGATCAACATGGATAACAATTGGGAATATAACGGATCAATTAATAATGCACAGGACAATACAACATACACACCCATTCCTACTCCACCCACCCCTAAGAAGACAAGGGGAACGGCAGCAAAGGTAGTCTCTTTGGCCCTTTGCTGCTCCCTTGTCGGCGGTGCGGCAGGCGCAGCAGGCATTCTTGCCTACGATGCGTTAAGAGAAAAAAGTGTTGCGGCAGAAGAAACAGTAAAAGATGAATCTACGATCCTTGTCGGCCAGCGCAGCCAGAAAACGCTGAAGCTGGCATCGGTCGACACTGAAAGCGAAATGACTGATGCTGAGATCTACGCTTCGAACGTAAACTCTACAGTAGGCATCCTTTCAACAGTAACGACAAGTTATTACGGCCGTCAGATGGAAGGCCAGGCATCGGGTTCAGGCTTCATCCTCACTGCGGACGGATACATTGTAACGAACTATCACGTTGTCGAAGGCGCAAGCGATATCAATGTCTCAACGTACGATAACAAATCATACGAAGCGGAGCTCGTAGGTTACGACGAGAGCAACGATATAGCAGTCTTAAAGGTCGATGCCGATGACCTGACTCCGGTCATTCTCGGCGACTCAGACCAGATGAACGTAGGCGACAATGTCGTTGCGATCGGAAACCCGTTGGGCGAACTCTCGTTCTCGCTTACTTCAGGCTCTGTCAGCGCGCTCAACCGCAAGGTCACGATCAGCAATTCGGTCATGAAACTTATCCAGACTGACTGTACGATCAACTCAGGTAACTCCGGCGGCGCACTCTTCAATTCACACGGCGAAGTCATCGGCATAACAAATGCAAAGTATTCCAATAACGGCGACTCGTTTGCCGCATCGATCGAAAACATCGGCTTCGCGATCCCGATCAATACCGTCCGCGACATCATCACTTCCATTATCGAAGACGGCTACATCGAAAAGCCTTTCATCGGAATAACGGTCTACACCCTTACGAGCGACTATCAGAATACTGATCTTCAGGGCGCAGTAGTTGAAAGCGTCGAAAAGGACAGCCCCGCAGAAGATGCAGGCCTTCAGAAAGGCGATATCATCACGGCAGTCAATGGCGAAAAGATCTCAGGTACAGATGATCTCATTTCCATCCTGAGCCAGGGAAAAGAAGGCGAGAAATTCACTCTTACGGTCAACCGCGACGGCGAGACCATCAAGGTCAAAGTAAAGATCGGAATCCGCCAGCAGTCAACTCTTCCTGAAGAAGAACAGCAGGATTCTGCAAAGGACTACCAGGGCTTCCCTTATTCAGGTGATAATGGACAGGGCTATCCGGGCTTTGGTGACAACGGACAGGGTTTCCCTTACTCAGACAGCGATGGTCAGGGTTATCCTGAATGGCCGGGCCAGGGGTCTGACAGACAGTCACCTTCTGGAGATGGCCAGCGTCAATACGAGAAAGATGAAAACGCAAACGAGCCTGACTGATCCGGTAACGGCAGGCTAAAAAATTTATCTTATCAGCTTCTAAAACAAAGCATTCAGCTTTAAGTTTTAGAAGCTGTTTTTCTTCTCTTCTCCAGCGTTTTCTCGAACAGGAGGTCTGCCGTTTCAGGGAAATCCGAATATACTACCTTTGTGCCTTCTTCGGTGATTCCGCCGGGCGTTGCGACTCTTGTTACGACATCTTCAAAAGTCATATCTTTCTGGAGCATAAGGTCGCCCGTTGCGCTCATTGTCTGAAGGACCATGCGGACGATCTGATCGTCAGGGATCCGGGTATGTTTCTTGGCGGAATTGCAGATGACGTCGAAGATCGATGCAATGAATCCGGGCATGCAGCTGACAAGTTCGGAACCCATTCCCATCTCGTTTTCGGGCAGTTCGATAACATCGCCGATTGATGTAAGAAGTTCCTTAAGCGCACTCTTATCTGCATCGGTGACCTTATCGTTGTAGCAGACGAGTGTCTGAGATCTGCCTATCTCTGCAGTAAGGCTCGGTATTACCTTTGCGGTTTTGCAGTCAAGAGTCGCACGGATCGACTCGAAAGAAACGCTGCCGTTTAATGAAACCAGGAGTGCGCCTTCTTTGAGCGAATCCTTGATATCTTCCAAAACGGTCTTAATGTCCGCAGGACGGACACAGACAAAAACTATATCGCATACTGATGCGAGCTCTTTGGCGCTTACTATCTGCGCGATCTGTCCTGCTTCATCGAGCTTTTCGATCGTTCTGTTAAACGCATAAAGATCCTCGCTGATGACTGAGCCCTTTTCCGAGAATTTCCAGAGCAGCATTTTGCCCATACTTCCGTAACCGATAATTCCGACCTTCATACTGGTTCTTCCTCTTTTCCCGTAAGATTAAATAACCGCTCCGCGCCTTGGTCAGGCATGTGGCTGGAGCTTTTCGAAAAGTTCCTTCGTGCCCAGACGGAGCCTTTCCTTGTAGATCTTGTTAAAAGGAAAGCTGAGTTCTTTTTCTGTTTTGAAATTCACGGACGACACGAATAATGTATCATCCAGATCAAACGAGACGATCATTCAGGCACTCTCCAAACCGTTATTCATCAATATCCGCAAACACTTCATCGAGATAAGGACGGTATCTTTCGACGTGATTTCTCATGGCCTGTTCAGACTCTGTATATTTCCAGAAATCCTTTAGATCGACCCATGCATAATCAGTTGTCTCGCCCTCCTGAAGCACGACTGAATCCTTATCGCAGCTTACAATGGCAAGATAAGAAAAGTAGATGCTGTGGCTCTTCTCGCTTACCGATCTGTTGATGAAAACCATGCTGTCCGCTTTAAGTCCGGTCTCTTCGAGGAGCTCTCTTACCGCGCACTCTTCAGGACCTTCGCCCTGCACCGCAGAGCCGCCTGCACCGGGCTCCCAGAAGCCCGGATATATATCCTTGCGCGGATCTCTTTTGGTCAAAAGGAAAGTGCCGTCTACGTGCTTAACGAGGATGTCGCTTACCAGATGATAACGCCCGTCAGGAATCTCATTAAAATTCCCGTGCTTTCTTTCCCAGACTTCGCCAGTCTTATTTCCGTCTATGTCATAAAGATCCCAAAGTTCCATAAAAGATCACTCCTGTTTTATTGCCCATTCCCTGTCTGCAGCTACGCTTATACCGCTCATCCCAAAACACCCCCATGCCGCTTATCAACACTTCTGCATATACACGAATACCAGTTCTTCGGTAACGGCTTCCTGCTTAAATTCCTTATATCCCATTTTGCTGTAAAGCCTGATGTTATCCACGCTTCTCGTGCTGGTAAAAAGCTCGTACCGTTTACCGGGAAAGCACGCTTCGATCTCAGTAAGAAGACGTGAGCCATATCCTTTTTTCTGATGATCAGGATGGACCATAAGCTTGCCGATATAAACCGTGCCGTCATTCTCATGGGCTCTGACAGAACCGATGATGGTGCCGTCATCATCCGTCATCTTAAGGATCATTCCGGAGTTATATTCTTCAGTCACTTCTTCGAGAGTCTGTTTGAGAGGCGGTATATCACGGGTGCCGAAAAGATCAGCTTCAGACTGATATGCCAGATACTGAAGTTTCAATATTGATTCCAGATCTTCCAATCCTGCTGCTTCTATTCTCATGATCCTATCCCCGTAAGTTAAATGCATCGGACAGAGCACCGGCTTTTTGTCCGGTTCAATTATACACTATGCACCGTTCTCCTTATTCCGGAAAGCACATTATAAAATGTA
Organism: Ruminococcaceae bacterium AB4001; assembly: GCA_000621765.1. Classification (GTDB taxonomy): domain Bacteria; phylum Bacillota; class Clostridia; order Saccharofermentanales; family Saccharofermentanaceae; genus Saccharofermentans. The sequence continues at coordinate 86,984 of JHXJ01000001.1, read as the reverse complement.
TGAAAGAAGAACAGCAAACAGCATTATCACGAATAAAACGAAACAGATAAGACCGAACACGACAGGATGCATTTTGAGCTTATTGGCAACAATGCATTCGATCAGGAAAATCGCCGAAAAGAACGCGGCTACGGCTATGCCTGTCAGCACGCGCAGGATACACTGTACTGCCCATTCGGACTTAGCCTCTTTTACTTTCTGATTATATTCGGCAAAGATGTCCTCATAGTTTTCGATACATTTATAGTAGATGTCGGTATTTTCCAATTGTGTTTCCGGACCGGTCTGTACACCAACCCTGACAGGCTCATCATTCTGGGAAAAATAAACAGCAAAACCATATACCTCTGTCTCAGGATCTTTAATATAGTCATGCCGGCGGCTGTATGAGACCATTACCTGGCCTGTAGAGCCTGCCGGTAGGACCGTGAGATCATCATCATAAGGTTCTCCGTTCAGAATACTGTCGACAACTCCATATGTGTTAAAAACACTTACATCTTCTGCAAGCGTAACCTGGCGTGTAAACTGGGGAGATGCTGTGCGGGCGTCCATGTGCATTGCAGATCTGAAGCCAAGAAAACCCCAGATCAGCACCAGAACTATGCTTACAATTAAAGGAACTTTTTTGCTTATATTCATACGTAAGCCCTGCCCATATCCGTAACAGCGTAACCCTGACTCTAAGTTATCCTTTTCCCGATAATCTCACAGACAAGTTCGCGTGATCCATCCTTACTATCCTTCACATACTCCCATCGAAAACTGCTCTCTGTGATGTCCGAGAAGATCCAGTATGTGCTCTCCTCATCCAAAACTTTTCCAACGAGACTGTCGCCTTCTTTTCTGAATGTCAGACGCTTCATCGTGCCTGCACAGGTGTAGACCACGTCGTACCACTCTTTGTTCTTATTGAACATCCTAAGAGATGAACCATATTCACCGTCAGGCTGGGGATCAGCTTCCTTTGTCGCTCTTGACGGGAAAATGAATATGTCCTGAATCCCTGTTCCTTCCAGCACGCGCCTAAAGATCCATTCGCCTTTTACATGGCGCTTCTCACCCTTAACATATTCATCGTAGTAGTCGCAGTCCCAATCGCCTATAAGCGGCGCAAACCAGTCGAAAGACTCCGGGATCTTATCTGTCTTTTCGCTTAACAGTGCTTTAGAAAATGTATCCATATCCCCATCCCCGTTCTGACATATATCATTACTGCCCGGGGAGTCCCCGGCGGTCAGTCCAGCTTACACTTATATATTTTAAACACCGTTACCGCGATTGTGAATAGAATAATCACTACCATCATGATCGTGGGCCAGGACGGGAAGTCTCTATATATGCACATGAATCCCGAAAAAGCGCAGATCAGGACAATGGATATCTTCATGACGCCGAACAAGCCATAGCACGCCTTCAGTACGTCTTCCTCGTTATCCTCATTCACTTCAATGGGAATATTCCAGATCTTTGGAAAATGCTCTACTATCGCCAGAAGCAGGAACAATCCGATCATGACCGCAGGCTCTATGAAAAGGGATGTCTTGCTCCCAAATTCATCTGCGACGCCGACAGCACTGAAATGCGTAGGCACTTCATCCGGAAATGTTTTCCAGCCTATAGCTAAGAAAGCTATATAAGCCAAGATCATAACAACGCCTGTTATGTTAGTAATCTTTTTCATAACTGTCACCTTAGGGCAGATCAGATCTTCTTTTCGAGATAACCGCAAGTAAACGGAAAGAAGTCAAATTTCATCGTCCCGGTATGGGTAAAGCCATATGCTTCATACCATTTGCGCAATACCTTATTCTCTTCCACAATACTGAGCTTCATTACTTTGCAGCCGTGTTCAGCAGCCTGGGATAGCGAATCTTTAAGAAGTTCACCGCCGATGCCGCTATGTCTGTATTCAGGCAATACGCTTAAGCTTCCGAGTTCACATTCTTCGCCCTTTATCATCAGGTTGTAGTAACCTGCCATCCTGCCGTCAACAAAATAACCGTACATGGGACGATGCTGCTCGAACATCCACGTCCTGAGCCTGTTCATATCTGTTGCATATGCCGTAAACATAGGAGCATTCTCTTGTGTGATATTGAACTCCTTTGCAACAGTCATAAAACTGCTGCAGATAACATTTATGGCTTCATCAAAATCTTTCTCAGTAAGTTTCCTGATCATGCTTTAAACTACTCCAGCCTGTATCAATTTGTTGGCAAAGATAACCGTCATTACTGAAACTAATATGCCTCCTATCGACATAATAAGTCCGAAAAAAGCAACTATTACCCTGAAAATGCTTTTGCTTCTGAATGAATAAGGAATGTTCATAATTGACAGAACCATTCCCACGATTCCAAGCAAAACTGCAACAATTCCGAGAATCACGACAACAATCATATCCCGATGCATCATAAAGTTGAAGAAATTAAAGCCTGCGACACCGACAGACGCCAGTCCCAAGGCACTGTTCACATACAACTCACCAGTTACAGGATTATAAACCTTGTAAGAGCTGTGACGTCCCCATGTGCTATGCAGCTCAAAATACTCTCTAAACCATTCGTTCATACTGTTTTTCCCCTATTCCAATTCAAAAAAACATGTACGTAAGAATAACTATTAAGTTAATCAACCGGGGATCCCCATCCCCAATCTAAATAATTATATCATCCGTTAAATCATTTTGACACTATTTTCGAAGTTCAGGCCTTGTCAGTCGATGAGTTTTTGCTGTTTTTTCTGAGCTTAACGCAGGAGATGATGAACAGTATCAGGGAACTGGTCAGCGGTACAAATAAAAACGGAATGTAGATACCTACATCTACGACTGTTGCATCCACCCAGTTGTTTATATCTCCGCCGATAGAAGGATACGGATATGTGCCGGAATAGTTATAATTTCTGATCGCTGTGGATACGACGAATATAAAAAACAGCAGCAGAAGGACTGCAGTTACCAGTCTGATTATCTTCCATACTGTTCTTTTCTTATTGCTCATAAATAAGTCGTTTCCGGATGTTTACTGCCCGATTACTTTCTCTAAAAAGATCCTGTTTTCGAAGCCGCCGCGTTCTGCGCGTTTTTCATCAGCCAGTCTTATTATATCTTCAAGCGTTCTGTTCTCAAGCCCGGCTAACGATCTTATGACTTCGATCATGTCTGCCAGTTCTTCACAGCGCTCACTTCCGCAGGCAGAAATGACCTCCTCATACTCTTCAAAAAGCTTATCTTCCAAAGCCTTCTTATACTCTTCGTCATTAAGAGTTCTTGTAACAGGCGTTTCCTTTTTCGAAATGATGATGTCAGGTATATTATCCCGCACCAGTTTATTGTATGTTCTCTCCATGATTTACCCTTGGCATGTTATCTGAAATGCGATCTCTCAATAAGGGCCAGATCAATGTCAGGCTCTTCATGCCCGCCATAGAGGACCACTTTCATTAAGTCCCCTAATGTTGCTTCATCAGGCAGCTCTATCGTGTAGATCCCGTTATATACATCGTCGCCCATGCTTACTGAGCGTCGGCCGAATCTTATCTTTACCATAGAATTATTCTCACTTATATTCTCGTATAGAGCACTGCAATAAATTGATGCGCATTATCCTGATATTCCAATTAATCTTTCAAAGCACTGATATAACCCAACAATCTGTCTTTTGAACTGCGATCAAGCTTCTCAAATTCTTCAATCAGCTTATATGCTTCCGTATTCTTGCTTATTATCACATAATCGGCTTCGTTGCAAGTTAAAACCACAAGTCAGCAATTATATTCGTACAAATGAGAGTTCAATTTGTGTTACATATTGTGCTCCATAATAATATTGGGGAGTATCAAATATGATTATTGAATGGGACGAATCAAAGGAGAAAACAAACATAAAAAAACACGGAATAGACTTTGAAACTGCATCGAGGGTCTTTAATGATTCTTTTAGGATTGAGCTATACGACAAGAAGCATTCTCGTGATTTGCGTAGCTTATACCGAAAGAACGGAGGTAATCAGACTGATATCCGCCAGAAGGGCGATTGCACGTGAAAGGAGAGAATATTATGATAATCCGAAAAGAAATTGATATTACAAAACCATTAACTAAAGAACAGAAGAAAATGCTTGACGAACTTGAAACACGTCCTGTTGAGTTTGACGAAGATTGTCCTGAATTGACCGATGAACAATTATCTGAGTTTCGACGAGTATCGGAGCTCCGCAAGGAAGAACGCCGAAAGAAAACAGTAACCATATGGCTATCTTCCAGATCATTGTCTAAAGCCAAATCTCTTGGAAAGGGATATACAGCTGTGTTAAGTCGAATATTAGAAAAGGCTTTAGAAGATGACGATTTGATTCGTAGATGCTTATAAATTTCATTTATCAAAAAAATCGGTCAAAGTTTCCTTCAACCGATTATATATTGCATTACCGATTATTCTGTTTTAAGGATTTGTACAAACTCCGGTAGTATCAAAATAATAGATAACTCCACCAATGATTTTATTAGTATTTTCCAACATAGCACCACAATCGTCCATGTAATACCAGTCATAGCCGGATTTGACCCATCCTGTCTGCATTGCTCCATTAGAATTCATATAATACCAATCCCGACCAGATTTGACCCATCCTGTTTTCATTTCACCATTAGAATCCAAATAATACCAATCTCGCCCGGATTTGATCCAGCCAGTTTTCATTTCACCTTTAGGATCCATGAAATACCAGGAACTGCCAGATTTAATCCAACCTGTCTGCATTACTCCGCTAGAATCTAAGTAATACCAAGCACCACCTGATCTAATCCAGCCTGTCTGCATAACTCCGCTAGAATCTAAGTAATACCAAAAACCGCCTACCATTACCCAGCCTGTCTGCATTACTCCGCTAGAATTCAGGTAATACCACGCGCCGCTTATCTTTATCCAGCCAGTCTGCATGATTCCGCTAGAATCTAGGTAATACCAAACACCACCCAATTTTATCCAGCCTGTCTGCATAACTCCGTTAGCGTTAAAGTAATACCAAACATCATTATATCTGACCCAACCTACCTTAAATGGTTTAACAATAGTAACGCTCATTTCCTGAGCCTCAAAAGCAGGATTGTCAAAGACTGCGAAATAACAACCAGAACCATCTTCAAAAATCGTAGCATCAATCAATATCTCATAAGTGGTCTCTACAGTTTCAGTCTCAATATGACTTGAATCGTTCGTGCAGACTCTCTTTGCAGTTACTGTACTGTAATCCTCTGACCAAGTGTATACTGTCTCGCCCCAGGCATGTCCTGTTGCCGGTATCGTAATTTTCTCACGAACTATCTCTTCGCCGCATTCTGTGCAGTAAACGACCAGATCGTAACTGCCGTCGCTCTCACATGTTGCGTCTTCTTCATTCTCCATGATGTCCTCTCCGGGCATATGACCTTGCGCAGGGATTGTCTCTGTCTTTGTCTGATTTTCAAAGACAGGATTCATAAAGTTTGCTGTATATTTTATTTCGCCATCAGTTACACAAGTCACCGCTACTGTAACCACATCGGTCTCTACAGTTTCAGTCTCAATATGACTTGAATCGTTCGCGCAGACTCTCTTTGCAGTTACTGTACGGTTATCGTCTGACCACGTATATACCGTCTCACCCCAAGCGTGTCCTGTTACAGGGATAATCTCTGTCTTTATCTGTTTTTCAAAGGCCGGATTAGTAAAAACAGCTGAGTATGTTCTTGCGCCATCAGTTTCGCACGCTGACAATGTAACCACATCGGTCTCTACAGTTTCAGTCTCAATATGACTTGAATCGTTCGCGCAGACTCTCTTTGCAGTTACTGTACGGTTATCATCTGACCACGTATATACCGTCTCACCCCAGGCATGTCCTGTAGGTGGGACATCATATACACACCAATAAAACTCGCCGTGAAAATTTGTAAAATAAGCAGTATATCGGCTAGACCCGTAGTCTGTACAATTGGAATAAGCTTCAATCTCTTTTTGAGTATTAACCGTTTCTGTACTTACTGAAGATACATTGATCCTTGTAGCTGTAACTGTACTAAAATCGTCTGGCCAAGAATAAAATTCACCATTTCTTCTAATTGAATCATTGCCATCCGCAAAAACTATTCTTTCCCACTCAGATCTACTACCTTGATACCCAATAAAAGCGACATTATCGCTAAAGTTGTTTTCTCCAACCCACTGAAGCGTTATTGGAAAACTTACGAAACGAATCCGAATTCCTTCAAATACTGATGGGCCAATTCCACAAACCGGCAAGCCATCGAGATAATCCGGAATAACTAGTTGTCCGAAATGAGGAATACCGGAGTATCCAATAATAGTGATTTCATTTTGATACTGAACCCATGTGAAATCGTCGGTTATACCCCTTATTACAGCAGAGCTTTCTTCCCAAACAGCATAAAGTTCTTTATCCTCTTCAAAATAGTAGCGTCCGCCTTCTCTATAAAAAATCTCTTGAGATGTTGGATCCTCATTCCACCCCATAAATTCAAAGCCTTCTCGTACAGGAATTTGATCAAGCACAAAACTAAAACCACTAAGAGTTTTAAATGACTTTGGAGCATTCTCACCACCATTAGCATTAAATGAAATTGTTATTTCATAATTATCCCGATGTTCTATAAGACGGAGCGGATAACTGTTAGATATTTTAAATGCACTGCTACTCTCATTATAATATTTGATAAACACTGTATTGCTCTCACTACATATAAGGCTGCTGAAAGAATTGGCATGAAAAGACATTTCACCTTCAATCTTTTCCAAACTGTCTGGAATAAACAATTCACCGGTAAATCCACAATTTGTAAAAGCCAAATTGCCAAGAATCTTCAGATTGGATGGTAAATGAAGAGATCCTCCATAAGAATAATTCATATCTCTTAGAAAAGCAGAATCCCCAATTGTTTCTATCGAATCTGGAAGTATTAAATCGCCAGATAAGCTAATACAATCTCTAAATGCCGAATTTCCAATGTAGATTAGTGAATTAGGTAAAAAAAGATCTGTAATGTATCTGCAACGAGAACAAGCCGAGTCTTCAATTCTAGTGACACCATCAGGAACAATTAATGCACCAGTTCTTCCAAGCGGACAATATAATAAAGTCTTTCCGTCCTTAGACAACAATAGTCCGTCAATTATTTTGTATTTCTTATTTGAATCAGAAATTGAAACACTTTGTATTCCAGTAAGCTCAATAACACGTGATGTAAAATCTACAGCATCCGGGATAAAAAAATCTCCCGTCAAATTTGTACAATTATAAAAAGCACTATCACCAATATATTGAACGCTTTCCGGCAGAACTATTTCCCCCGTTAATCCTTTACATGATATAAAAGCACCGTCTTCGATTCTCTGAAGTCCTTCAGGAAAGTAATCAATCCCTGTTAGCTTGTTACAATTTGCAAAAGCCTGAACCTTAATCTCTTTCAGTGATGATGGAAGCACCAATTGCCCATTAAATCCAGTACAATTAAAAAATGCACCTTCACCTATTGCAGTGACTGTATAATTGTTAATTGTTTCGGGAATTATGAGATCACCTGTCCGCTTCCCCTGACATCCAATTATCGTACAGGATACACCATCATCATTCACTATATAGCGAAATGAAAGGTCGGGCAATTCTAGCTCAGCAACCGGAGAATACTTATATTCAAATATACCCGAGTATTCATAATGCACTGTTGATAAAACAGGAAAAACAAAATTATCATCAGGAAGAATACAAAGATCAGAAATAAAATAGTTGCTATTCCCAGTATATGAAGGTGATGTACTTCCAAGCAACAACTCCTGTTCAATAAAGTTTGTTATTGTAGTTTCATCAGAAAATCCATCAGCCGGAACTATAGCTGAAGCATCGACTGAATACCACTGTCCATTTTCCATGCAGACAAAATTCCATGCATGTCCAGAATTTCCAACTATAATGCAGGGAATTTCAAGTTTGTCACACAAAAACTTGAGTGTATCAGCAAAACCCGCACACACAGCATAATCATCAATCAAGCAACCAAGAACACAATCATTATTTCCAAATGTTTTATAATCATGCTCATCTATGGAATTATAATCCATCTCATATGTCATTATTGTTATTAATTTTCTAAGGCGAGTATAAATATCACCATCAAGACCGACTTCTGAAACTATAGCATTGGCTCTTAATTCTGCTTCATCGCGGATGCCTTGTGAAGAATATAGTTCGCCCCAATCATTAATCAACGATAAAACAGCAACTTTTCCATCAGAACACATGATGCAATTATCCCAATAACTATGAAGAAAAGGATTATCTGATATACAAGCAGATAAAGCTCGTTGGGCATGATAATGAAGTTCTTCCTGAGTATATTTATCTAATCCAGAAAAATACATCACACCTTCATTGTCAAAAGGCATTGCGAGAATTTCTTGATATATGGCTTTTTCTTCATCATTCAACTGGCGGTAAAAGTAGTACTTTGCACCAGTAGGGTCTTCCATTTCGGGAAGTGAGGAAATGAGATCATTGATATTTTCCACATTGTCATTTTCCTCAGCGAAAACATTGCAAGGAATAAATGAAAAGCAAATAAAAATAACTATCAGAATTGATATTAATCGATTTTTCATAGTAGTATTTCCTTCCGTTTATCGGTGCCACAATATCGTCATTGCATATAACAAAACAACGCAAGTATCAGAATTCAAACATAAACCTTTCAAATCTCACATTGCGTTTCGATCATTAGTATAGATTCTTTTCCCAACTGTATTATGTTTGGAAACTATTTACTCTTATAGTCTAATATATTGAAACTATCACTCAATTAAGAAATATTAATATTTCTGTAAAATAAAATTTATTAAAAAGGGCTTTTACCATCAACAACGTTATCTGTCAGTCTGCCGTTCCGTCAAGCATCTTCCTGACATAAGTTACAGATGTCTCAGTGTCCTGGAGCTGTGTCTTCCCGACTGAATAACTGTAAGAAAAAAACTGCCAGATGTTATCTTCGACATAACCGAACAGGACCTGTTCTTCCTCCAGTTCTATATCAGTGATCTCGTAGATCTCAGCGTCCTCGCCGTCTGCTATTTTGATCTCGAAAAACATCTGGTCGCCGGTCTTATAGAGCGAGATATAAAGATCTTCATCATCAGCGCATACGTATGTGCCTTCAAACGCATTAAAGGCACGTTCGATCAATGTCTCACTGACCTTATAATTGTCAAGAATATCCGTTATGCCGACGAGCTCATTGATCCCGATTATGTAGCCGCCGTATACAGATTCCCTGCGGCCATCAGTATCGTATGTGTAAAAGTACCAGTTCACTCCGTCATAGTAATCCGAATAATCAAGATCGTACTTGGATCTGTTTGCAGTGAACTTATCCGCAAGCTCTCTGATCTTCTTAAGATCCGTATAGCTGATATCCTTTGACTCAACCGATTCGCCGCTTAATGAGTAGCTGGTCTTTATCTCTATCGTTCCGTTGTAATACAGAGTATAAGTCGTTTTGGTCCAATAATCGCTTCCCCATTTGAAGGGACCTTCATTCTCGCATGAAGCAGTAAATGCCAGATCTTTAGTATCAAGTAAAGCGCTTGGAAATGTGCTGTTGGAAGTTGCTATCGGGGTAATGTCTTTTACGGCCGAGCAGGCAGACAATATGAAGCTGCATGCCAATACCGCACAAACACCTGTCAAAAACCTATCTGATCTTTTCTTCATGACCTATGTTCCCTATATTTACTGCCCGCTGAAAAACGATATCGTCTTGCTGCATATACCGATCATAACATCTTTTGACGGTATATGAAGGCTGTCGATCTCAGCCGTAGTTACAGGGCCCTTAAAGATCAGCCCCGCTTTCTTATTTTCTCTCGGAATCCATAATGGCTTTTAAGTCTTTTCCTTCCAACTCGCCCTCTGCGTATACCTTTACAGGAATGACGGCAATCGGCTGATCGACCTTAAAGAACACGATATCGTAATATCCGACAGGATTATAGGCAGGATTAATATATGCATCAGCAGAACATTTTACGCCGGGAACATCTTCATTTTCCTGGAAGTAAGCCGAAGCAGCATATTCATGATCTGAGAGATATGTACTGGTGTAGTTAGAGAAATCATTCTCGTGAGCGAAAATGAAAATTCTGAATCCCTCCATATCAATATCTGTAACCGGATAAACGGTAATCCACTCATTCATCGAAAAGATACATCTGATATAGTCTGCACTGGGTTCCAAACCATTAATATCATCAACCGTTCCGTACTGATTACCAACAAGCATAACTGCTGTAATCGGGGAATCCTGCTTATCTTCATTTAAGATATAAAGTCTGCCGAGCATCTCACTGACATCAGCCGATGCAGCGCCATTCTGTGATTTGTCAGATCCGGCCGGGGCCTCGCTCTCTTCAACCGCGGGCTTGCCACCGTCTCCGGAAGTTGTCTCGTTGCTGCCTTTCTTACCGCAGGCTGTAGCTGTTGCTGCAATCGCGAGTGCTAAAACAATTACCATTAAACGCTTCTTCATGATCTTTCTCTCCCTCACATTAGTTTCCATTACAAGCGTGAATTCTGTTGGTTTATTAAAATATTCACGCACTGGGGGTTTCCCTCATATGAGTTAATTATATCATCATATAAAAGCGTTTTATGATTATTCTGATTGGAGTGTCTTTGCCCACCTGATCTTATATGTTCTCGAAAACCGCCACGTCGCAGTTCATCCTGCCTTCGCTTACGTAAAAGCTGACATTTTCGATTCCAAGTTCTTTGAAAAACTCCCTGTAAGTATTCTCGTCAAAATGCCTCTTAAAGTCCGCACCAAGCTTGTTAAAAAGGTTTGCAGCTTTGCTTTCTTTGAAGTGGATATATGTCGGGATGATTATCTGTCCGCCCGGCTTTACAACCCGCTTTAGCTCGCCGATTGCCTTTTTCGGGTCATCCAGAAGATGGATCACGTTCGCCGCGACTGCCTTATCAAAAGAGTTATTCTCAAACCTGAGATTCGTGATGTCGCCATTCTCAATAATAATGTTATCAAGCTTTCTGCATTTCTTACCGGTCCTCTTGAGCATCCCGTCAGAAAAATCAGTCGCTGTTAACTGTTTTACACGGGGCGCGATCTTTACGCTGAACATGCCGGTACCGCAGGCGCACTCGAGAACGCTGTCATCTTTACTCATAAGTGAAGCTACGTAGTCGGTGGTCTGTCTGTTTGCCTTACCGTTATAGATGTTCTCAATAAGATCATAGATCCATGCTATCCTGCTCCAAAACATATGCGGCACTCCTTTTCTCATATGAGCAACTATTCATATGAATAACTGCTCATATGTTATCAGAAAGTATTGGAATGTCAACACTGATCTGTAAAGGTGCCGCTGCAAAGCGAAGAGCAACAGAATAATCAACCTTAACGGCTTGTTTTCGCTGTGCCGATGCTGCTCATAGGTGCAGTGTGATTTATTACTTTAAAATTCGGTGGCAAATGCCGCTTATTTAGGCAAATTTAGGGCATCCTTCCATCAGAGTTGACATTTGTAGTCTGTGCATGCTAAATTGAAAATGCTTAAGCTACAATTGTAAACCGCAAATATGGAGGATAATTACATGCCGGAAAATCTTGCCAGCAAAATCACTGATTCCGAACTGGAGGTCATGAAACTGCTGTGGCACGCAAAGGACGCTCTGCCTGTTACAGCGATTCGTGAACAGCTTCAGGAATCAAAGGGATGGGAGCCTGCAACGATCAAGACGTTGATCTCCAGACTCGTATCGAAAGGCGTTGTGCGTCAGGAAAAAAGAAATGTCTACTACTACTCTCCGGTCATCACGGAAAAGGAATACAGTTCATGGGCTACCAAGGATCTCATTACCCGTATCTATAACGGAAAGGCCCGCGATCTGATAGCTTCTCTTGTCAATTCGGACGGCCTTTCTGAGGACGATATTGCCGAATTAAGGGAAATGTTCAAGGTGGAGGAATAGAAAATGTACCCATTGCTTGTTATGACCATAAGCGGCAGTGTTATTGCACTGCTCCTGATGGTTCTGCGTTATACCGTTTTGCGAAAAATGCCGAGCACGGTTTATTACTATGCATGGCTCCTGGTGCTCTTGCGTTTTGCTTTGCCCCTTCCGGGTTTTGTTCCCACATCAGGAGAAACAGCAAATGAAATGCCTGCTCCCTCAGAGCCTGCTGTTTACAGCGAAGTAAACACTCAGGAAAACGTTCAGGAATATGCCCAGGAGAATGTTTTCGAGTATGTTCAGGATAATGCCCGGCAGGTTCCTGAATTCGATTACAGCGATGAAGCGAAAACTGATACAGCCATATCAGACGCCGCCCCGGTTGCAACAGAAACACAAGCAGTAAAAGTTTCTGAAACTGCTCCGAAGGCAGAGCTCTCAATCGACTGGAAATCACCTGCGCTCTGGCTCTCAGTCTGGGCTGCAGGCGCAGTCGTGAGCTTCGGGATCACGGTGTTTTCATATTTCCAGTTCGACTTCAGACTGAAGAAAAGACTTATGGAACCGGATAACTTTACCAAAGCAGTATATGATTCGATTCCGGGCAGAAAGCCTGCTCTCTATTATTCATACTCAGTCCGTACACCCATGCTGTTAGGCGTCTTCAAACCGAAGATCATTCTGCCTTACCGCGGTTACAATGAAGAGCTCCTGCTCAACATTCTCCGTCACGAGCTTACGCATTACCGCCGCTTCGACACGCTCTACAAGTGGGTCTCAGCAGTGATCCTTTCCCTGCACTGGTTCAATCCCGTAGCATGGGTAATACGCAAGGAGTTTAACCGTGCATGCGAGTTGAGCTGTGACGAGATGCTTCTGCGTTCCATGGACAAATACGAAAAGCAGTCTTACGGCAATTCACTCCTCCTGATGGCAGCACAGTCTCCTCTGCCTTCAGCAGTTGTTGCAACGAGTTTTGCAAATGATAAGAAAAATCTCAAAGAAAGACTTGTTCAGATAATGAACTACAAGAAGAGCGGCGTCCGCCTGCTTTCAACTGTCCTTGCCGTAGCTCTCCTTACAGGCTGCAGTGTGGCTGCCGGTCCTTTATCCGGAAAACCTTCAGAGGAGGAGGAACCCGCACCTGTTACCACAGAAGTTTCAGAAACGGATCCTTCGTTCTCCGTCGCCGAGACCGATAATGAACCGGAAATACAGGTTTTCGCACCCGAGGCAGAAAACGGTGTAGTCAAGGTAAAGAACGTTGACGAGTTCCTCGTCTCAATTGCTCCCCACACCGTTATCGAGCTCGCTGAAGGTGTTTACGATCTGACCCAGGCATTTGATTACGGCAAGACTTCCAAGAGCGAATATTATTCATGGAACGGCGAGGTCGACAGTGAAGGAAACGGCGCCGAACTTGTCATCCACGATGTTAAGGATCTCACGATACGCGGCGCAGGAATGGGAAAGACATCTATCGTGGCTGTCGACAGAAGTGCGTGTGTAATCAATTTCTCAGGATGCAAGAATCTCTCTGTTTCAAACCTCACAGCCGGTCATACGGTGTTACCCGATCCCTGCAACAGCGCTGTACTTTACATTGCTAATTGCCCTGACTCCAACATAGAATCATGCGGCCTTTACGGATGCGGTACGATCGGCATTGATATATGCAGCTGCGAAAATGTTAATATCACGGAATGTGATATCTACGAATGCAGCGTCAGTGCAGTTAAAGCTACGTACTGTGAAGACATTCTCATCAGCGGATGCGATATTCACGATCACGGAACACGTTTTGCCAATAGCGTTGCATACCATCTTTTCGATGTAATCAACTGCACGGACATCTCAGTCTCTCACTGCAATATCCACGACAACAGGATTGATGGAATGCTTTATACGAGCAATTCGGATAAAGTATATTTCCTCTCTAATGAGGTAACGAAAAACAAAGTTAAAGAAAGCGTTTTCGATTTTGACAAGAAATGTACGGCGGTTGACGGCTGCCACTTTGAAGACAACGAGATCAAAGGGTGGTACAAGAAATCTTCAACAATCCCGGCAACTGATCTTGACGGCAATGAGCTTGCGTCAGAGCAGTTCAAGGCCATGGAGTACCGTGACATCAATCCTGAGACTTCAAATGATGTCTTCCCTACCCAGCCGGCAATGGATGTCGCTCCGGGAACTGAGATCAACGTAACGACGGTCGATGAGTTCCTCGAAGCCATCGGACCTGACCGTACAATCGTCCTCGACGGCGAAAACTTCGATCTGTCCAAGGCAAAGGATTACGGAGGCACAGGCACCGCATTCTACGGTTGGAATTCAGTACCGGACGGTTATGAACTCTCCATCCGCGATGTACAGAATCTGACCATCAAGGCTAAGAATCCCGATCCTGCTGCAACGACACTTGAAGCCCTCCCGCGCTATGCAAATGTACTCTCTTTCCAAGACTGCTATTACATTACTGTCGAAGGTTTCACGGCAGGCCACACCAAGGAAAAAGGTGCCTGCGCCGGCGGAGTTCTCTCATTCAATGAAACTGATAAGATCAAGGTCGAAAAGATGCGCCTTTACGGCTGCGGAGACTTGGGCATCTTAACTTATATGTGCTCCGACATCGACATTATAAACACCGAGATCTATGAGTGCAGCAGCGGAGCAACGTACTTCAGTTGGACAAAGGGAATCAACTTTAAGGACTGCGATATACACGACGTTCCGTCTCCGGCCCATATATTCGATGCCTGTACGAACATAGTCTGGAACGGCCAGAAACTCGAAGGCAGTTATCTGACATACGACGTAAAAGCCGACGGATCGCTCGTAAGCGTAGTTACGTAACAGAGTATTCTCTATATCAGGCAAAAAGGGGCTGTCGCAAAAAGAAATGCGGCGGCCCCTGACTTATTGCAAAAGAATGAGTTGTCACAAGACAAATTGCAACTGAAAATGCATCGTTAATGGGATGAATTTCCGATTTCCCATTCATCCTAAAACTGTTGTTTCCCGGCAGTTAGGAAGAATTTTAAAAACCGTTCATCCTATCCTTATCCTCGTTCATCCAGAACTTTCTGAACTCTGTCCTGAGCGATCTTGATCACCTGATCAAGGCTCTTCTGGCCTGAGAAATAAGCCGGCATTTCTTCTATAAGAATTATATTGATATCGGCATCTTCAGTCGTGGCGGAAGAACTGTTCAATATCGTATTTTCGAGAACGTCAATGTGCTCTTCTGTGTACCTGACCCTGTTTTCGGGGGTGTTTTCAAAGTAACCTCCAAAAAGACTGCTGATAGTGGTTTGGTTATAGTATTCGATTGCTGCCTCTCCGGTCGATCTGAAGTATTCACGGTTCAAGACAAAGCTGCCGTTAAGTGAATATTCTTTCTGAATCTCATCAGACACAAGAAGTTTTACAAAATCTACGCAGGCATCGATATCGTATGCCTGTGCAGATACGGCAATTGAAGAAGAAATTACTGTCACAGGTCCGTGCCCGTCTAAGGAAGGCAATCCGAGTATGGAGTTACCGGATTCTAATTGCTGCAAAGTGATGAGATAGTCAGCGAAATTGTTGCTTGTGGTATATATGGCCGGTTCGGTATATTCAAACATTCCGGCACCGTATGAAGATAAGAATGAACTGGTCCCATCATCCCAGGTTATGGAATTTTCGGGAACGTTATTCTTAACAAATTCTGCAATCGCTGCAAATTCAGGCACCGAGAAATCGGCCTTGCCATTCTTGATAAACTCATTTCTCGCTGCGTTAAAAAGACATACAAAATAGTACGGCTGGCCATATGAGATAACATCTTTTCCGTTAAGGGGACCTGTCAGGAAATCCACATATTCATCTGTCGTAAAACCAAAACCTGATGCACCTGCATATGCACCGTCAGTGAATATTCCGCTGATACCGAAGCATAAGGGAACGTTATACAGATTCCCGTCAACTTTTGCATTATCGACAATGTTAGTGAAGTATCTGTCAGGATCAAGATTTCCGACATAAGGCGTAAGATCGACAAGATAGCTGCTGTTATTGATCCGGTCTATCTGGCTTATATCAAGGAACATATCCGGTCCGTCTCCACTTATTATGTCCATGGACAGCTTATTTGAAATGGCAGAATTCCGTTCGTTCTCTGACCTGGAAAGTTCATCATCGCTGTTTATGCTGTTGAGATTGTCAGAGCAGCTGCTGTAACGGTCTGTGACTTCGATGAAATACTTGTCATTTGTCTCGTTGTATTTCGTCAGAGCATCACACATCGCCTCATCCAAATAACCGCTTGGCGAGTATAGTTCAAGGATCCTCTTGCCTGCATGAGGGTTTTTACCGGCCTTTGTGAACGAAATGATCTCGAAAGCGGAGGCGCTCCAGTCATTGAAACTCGAAAATGGTGTCGGATCGTATTTTTCGCCGTAAAGGATGAACGAGTCTTCACTGACCTGACCGAGACTGTAATCCTTGAGGGAATTTCTGTTTGCCGAACACCAGCTGTAGTTGAAGATCTCTTCTTTAGTCTTGTTATTTATATCGACTCTGGATATTCCTGTCGGTGTTGCGGAATAAATATTCCCGTCTGAACCGCTTGTCATGTTAGAGATGGAAAAAGAATCAAGCCAGTCGAATTCTTTCGGATTCAGCTTCTTTAATTTTCCGCTCTTCAGATCCAGTTCAAGATAGTCGTAACCGATATCAGCACCCAGGAAAACAATGGCTTTGTCTTCACCTTTGGGAATAATATTGTCAACAGAATAGATGGTTGTATTTCCGTCTTCGATCTTGATCTCTTTTTCATTTCCTGCAGGATCTGTCACATAGAGATATCCTTCCGGAGTATCTGTATTCCAGTTCATCGATACCTGTATCTGATAGTCGCCGATACCAAACACTTGTGATGCCTGCTTATAAGACTCTTCATTGGTGACATTGAGGATGTCGCCGGTAAGAGGATCTATCGTATATTCTTTGATGACCTGCAGATTTGTTGCTGTATCAAATGAACTGGCATCGACTACGATATTGCCGTTAAGATAGATAATACCTTCCGGGAATTCCCCGTCTTCGAAAAAATGAAGAAGATCAATGATGTTTTTGGTCTCGCCGCTTTTCTTATTGACAACAACAACATTTGAGATAAGCAGTTTAAGATAGGATTCATATTCCCAGTCGTAATCTTCCGGATACTCATAATTGCCCTGTGTGAAAAAGATATAGTTGTCTTCGTCTGAACCTGCCAGTTGCGAGTGTATGTATTGCGTTTTTCTGTCAGGATCCACACCGTTGTCGATCTTGAAAGTTTTTGTCTCAAACCACGGCATATCTTCATCGATCAGTTTGCCGCTGTGACTGCTTTCCGTTTTTGGTTTCGTGCCACATGATGCAATTGAGATCATGAAAGATACGGCAAGCAAAGAAGCCACCATCTTACGTAATAAATGTTTTTCCATTCCGACTTTCATATATTGTTGATTATCTATCGACATTTATATCCTGAACTTTCTTCCGAGCGCTTTTTCGGTCTTTAATCTCTCGTAAAGAGCAGAATATGAACAGGTGCACCCCTGTACATTCTCTTCTGTGTTTTCATTTGCGGGACGTCTGCCAAAAGAAAACCTTACAGGCTTTTTGTCATCATATGTTTTTACGGATAAGATCCTGTGATACTTCGGAAAACCTGTCAGATATGGAGCCGTCATGGTGACCGACTCAATTTCCTTATATAAGAAAGATCTGCCGTTTATAGTCAATCCTGAAGAGTCAAACTTCAAAGAACCAAGCGCTTTTGAAGGTGCTTCTTTTACTGGCAGATAACGGAAAAACTTCGATAACTGGATAATGAAAAGGATAACCAATATGGTCAGCAAAAATGCTAATGAACCGATATCTATTCTGGCACTAAATATATAACCCAGAATAAGCATACCAGTTAACGCTACAATCAGGAGTAATCCTATGATGAGAAAAACGAATTTCACATCTACCGTGGCACACCTTTTCTTCTCGTAAACATCTCCTTCAAATGCAGTATATTGATAATCCCCGGAGAGCTCATGTTTAGCGGTATAAACAGCATCGGAAATATCCTTAAGCTGTCTGACACTTATTCCGGGAAGAGCTATGTGTATATCCTTATCCCCATTTTCACTGCCGCCGGCAAAAACGAGTTCATGTCGGCGGTTTATATTTTTCGACTTTCTGATATTGGGGCCGATATAATCCGCAACCTGATAAACTGTATCCGAATCGCCGATTGAGATCTCAACCGTTTTTCTGAGCACCGTTACGCGGACATCCTTCTCCATGGCCATCTTAACTATTATTCCCAAGACGGATATTGCCAATAAGACCAACCAGTATTTCCTCGTAAACTCCATCGGAGCATCAAAGCCCATGTTCATTGCATACCCGTATATGAGCACGAAAAGAATCGCCAGATATATTGCATATCTGAACGTCAGTTTGGCAAACACTTTAAGTTTTGCGTATTTCTTCTCAATTACTTTTTCTGTTACGGCTGAGGACATATTTATACAGCCTTTCTAAAAACTATTGCTACTGCCTAAAACAGATTACATTATTAAAACTTCCCCGACTGAGGGTTCCCTCAGATAAGGTAATTATATCATCCCGGTAAAATAGGAACGCTGGCACTACTATTAAACCAGCTTCAGAGAAAACCTTTTAAGGCTACTCATATCAAGCATGATATAAATGATCAGATCAAACGGATCGGTGTCTATTACATGTGCATTGATTATCTTCCGTTATAATCATTCAGTAAATAAGCCTCGGAGCATGCTCCGAGGCTTATTGCATTAAATTGCGGTATTCCAGACAAAAAGTCCTGTCTGGATATTTTTATATCCGAATTATATTAAAAACCCCATTTCGCAGATTATCTGGTATGAATACCTTCAACGGTATAGCGTCCGTCATATACGCATATACCAAACAGATAAACCTGCTTGCCCATTGTAGTTTCTCCCCTGGGATAATTCGGGTCATAGTTCTCGCTGTCAGGATTAGCTTTATCGCTGTGAGGCGCAAGACTAATCTTATTCCAGTCTATAACATAAACGACCGGTATGATCGTTGTATATATTTTAGTTCCGCCATCTGCGGCTTTGGCTCCACTTAATGGATTTGGGATAACGCAAAGCACTAAAAACACCAAAATTATCGCAACAAGTACTGTTTTGAAAATCTTCCTGCCCGTTTTCATTTGCGCAAATTACCATATTAATATCTTAAAAGTTAATCGACAAAGCTACCTCTCCTCTGTCTCTCTTATTATAACATCGTAAAATTGTCTGAGTTCCTTTTCTGGTGGCTTTTTGGTGGCTAAAAATATAAACTCGTTATCCCCCTGTAAAATATGGACAATCAAGTATTCGGCTGTATTTCTTTATCAAATTCTGATCTAGAAAACATGGAATCCCTAATTCGTTAATTTTCTTATACCTTTCAATATAATCTCTTACATTCAAAGTAACCTCTATCTGGCCATTAGAATCATTAAATCGTTGATTCAATTCAACGACTCTTTCGTTAAGGGTTCTTGCTAACGATACAAGTTTTTTAGAATCTTCCGGTTTTCCGATAACTAATGAATACCTGTCATTATCCCAACAAGCCGGGAAAAAACTCACACCAATAACATCAAAGCCACAACAAGAACATTTTATTACTAATTCAGGTCCTATCAATTGAGCAACAGCAGTATTTTTACCACAATCAGGACATGTAGTAGTGTGCGGCTGTCTCATGTTGTAGCATTCATCGCATGTGCGGATCATGGTTACTGCCTCCCTTAATCTCTCAGAACTTTTTCGGCAAAGTATCCTACAGACCAACCATAACTCAAATTATATGTGGCAGGAGGACACTTCTATATTTGATGCTGTTTTTCTATTAATGTATTGCATCTATTATCATATATTCTCTATCTATAAAAATATTCCCTCTTTTTTATGTTAATGAAACAAATTGCAGATATAATTATATTATTCAATCTGACAGGTGAGAATATGAATAAGGCACTTCGAAAAATAGGAGTCATAGTCTTGATAACATCGATAGTGTTATCTGTCGCCTCATGCACAATTAGCGATGCTGACGGTTCCAAAAAGATAGCTAAGGATGATCCGTGGTTCGAAGCAAATATCTACGATGTTGATTCAGGTGTAAACCACGATAAAGAACTTCAGGATCTGCAGCAGGATTTTGCTGGTGCCGACGACAAATATATGGTCATCTATACGCATGGCGCATATCTCCAGTCAGCGCGTTCTACAAATTTTGGCGACGTTTTCTACGGATATGTCCTGACGGTCGACAAGGCAACCGGTGAAGTGTTAAATAAGATCGATGTTAAGAATTCTTCTTATAAGTCTTCTGATGATAGTGTCAGAAGCGTAATTTACTCTAACGGGATCATTACCATAAGAACGGAATCCAAAGAACAGGATCACGACCCCGCGACCGGCGAAGTGCTGGCAACGCGTTCGCTCGAGAGAACTAATCCGTATCCTTCCGATTCGATCAAGGCCGGCGATTACATGGTCTATGTCAGTTATAACTGGGACAACGGCTCTTGCAATCTCGAGATAAGTTCTCCCGGCGGCGATAGTGTTGCTGCAGAAATAGCAGAACCTGACAATACTATTAACAATGTCTTTGATATCATCCCGACAGGTGAGGATAATGCGCTTGTTTTCGCATCTACACAAAAGGGAAGAAGGTATTATGAACTCGGCCTGTCATCAGGGAAAATTATTAAAGCTGATTCCAAAGAGTACGAATGGCTCAATCCCGACAGACTGGAAGATATCATTACCGGAACGGACGGCAAAATTTACTGTAGAACGGCCAGCGGATTATCACGAATAGATTTTAGCGCGAAGACTGTTGAAGAAGTGTTCAACTACAACTGGTGTGATGTGAATCTGGGTTATATTTCTGACTGGCAAGTGGAAGTTGTTGACTGCACGGGTGATTCCCTGATCTTCGTAGGACAGATCAGAAACATTTCCTATTATGAAGCTGCTCAAAAGGATTTCCAGGTTATTGAACTGACACGTTCTAACAAGAATCCCCATGCAGGCAAGACCGTTTTAGAGCTCTACGCTCCCTCAATGGATATCAGTATCGGAGCGGCGGTTTTGGATTACAATGCAAACAATCAGAAGTACCGCATCGAGACAATATACAGGTATAACGAACAGGATTACTATTCCACAGAAGATGTCTACAATGCGAGAAACACAGATGAGGACAAGCTCTTAAGGCTCAGCATCAATTCGAACATGAGCAATGCCCTGATTACTGACATCGTTGCAGGCAAGGGTCCAGATATCCTGATAAGCAGCGAGAGTTACGGACAGCTCAACAATCCCGATTATCTTGCAAACCTCACGCCTTATGTAATGGACTTGGATCCCAATCTGTATTTTACGAATATTATCGAGGGCTCGAAAACAGGCACCGCCCTTTATCAGCTGCCGGTAGGATTCTTTATCCACGGCATCTATACAGATATGAGTGTTGCGGGAAGTTCCGGAACGGGCTTTACTCTTGAAGAATATAAAGCATTCTTAAGCGGAACTTTGAACGGAACGGACATTATCTCTTTGGGACAGGCAGCTTATTTTTCCGAACTGGTAAATTATATGGACGATCTGTTTATAGCAGATGGCAAAGCCGATTTTGATACGCCCGAATTTGCAGAGCTTGCTTTGTATGTGAAGGACAATGTCCCTGAGAAAGGAATGTCTTTTGATAATGTGCCTGAAGCATATTATGAGAATTTCCAGTATGCCAAATGCGGCCAGATTCAGGGAATAGCGGATTTCCTGCCGAAGAAGAATTATTCATCATTTATCAGCGAGCCAACGGTCCTTGGAATGCCTTCTGTTGACGGAAGAGGCCCAATGTTTGAATCTGTCTGTTCGGTTGCGATCTCATCTCAGGCAACGGACATTGATGCCTGCGGTGGATTTATCAGCTACCTGCTATCTGAAGACGTTCAAAAGGGCCTTGCCATGAGAAGTAACTTTGTCCTTAACCGCAGTGCTTTCAGAAGTGCAGGTGAAGCCCTGACCGATTATTTTAATTATGGTGACAGATCAGGCAACGAGTTAAGCGACGATGAGAAGTATACTTCTGCAGACATCGATAACATAGAGAGGATCATCTTGAGTTGCTCTTCCATGAACAGCGAGAATTCGGACATGAGCATGATTCTTATTGAAGAGATGCCTGCATATTTCCTGGGCCAGAAGGACCTTGATTCGGTAATAATCATTATTCAGGACAGAGTCCAGAAAGTCCTTGATGAACGCAAGCAATAACAACCTGAATTATTCTTGCACTTCAAATCTTTGTATTTATCGTCAATTTTAGTTATTTGAGAACTAAACCAAAGATGTTCCAAGTTGAGCACTATGTTATTATCAGTTGTCTTTTCCACATTGTTCATTCCAGATCATGTTGACAACTTTGAATTTGGTGGTCTATTTCCTATATGTGATCACCATTGTCTGTGAAAGCTTCTTTCCGACTTGATATATAAGCCAACCTATGACTCGTTTAAAAGGCGTCATTGGTATACCCGGAGCATATCTCATGCCTTTGTATTTCGGCCAAAAGTTATTATCCTCAGTCGGATATTCTTTTTCTCCCTTATTATCAATGCACATGGCCTGAAATAGATTAAACGGTATCAGCACGCCCACTCCCGGAACATGTGCTTTTCCGGATTTCACATCAAGGTAAAATCTCTTCGTGATATCATATGTTCTTCGCATATCCTTTTCTGTTGGCTTGTAGTCGTTCCAGCTCAGTGCAGTTATCGGAAGCTGGTAACACTTATTAAAGCCCCACCCGGGCAACGTCGCTGCCAAGGCTTTTGTTGTACTCTGAGCAGATACACCTCCAGTTGTACTGATTATAAGAGCCTTCTTTTTGAAATATCTCGGCCTATGCAGCATAAATGCCATATGATCTGTAAAATTTTTCATAATTCCGGGCAAATGCCCCTGAAAACAAGGAATAGAGAAAATAACTGCATCGCATTCTTCTATCATATCTATTATTGGCTGTATTTTATTATGATGCGGACAAGTTTTATGTCCTTTGCGAAAACAGTTACTGCAGCCTGTGCAGAATGGGATATCTATATCTGATAAATGCACTTCACAAAATTGGACTGTCTTATCAATTTTCTGAATATAACTCTTTGCAATCTGAGTTAGCCGCCATGTATTTCCTTTGTGTGGCCCACCATTGAAGATCAGTATTTTCATATACACTTACCTCATTCCTGATTTAATTGACTTAACTCATCCATGTCTTACATAGGTTCTGCTTATCATCATTATTCTACTTTGCCTCCGCACTCTGAACAGAACTTTTGCCCATGTGTGACATCCGCACCGCAGAATTTACATTTCTTACTATCCGAAGCAGGCTCCTCTGTGCTTGCGGAAGGCGTGTCAGCCGGAGAAACTGAAGGAGCAACAGGAAAACCACCCATCATGCCGAACATTTCAAATCCTTCAAAACCTCCGGGCGGGGCTTTGCCTACAGTGTAATATTTCTTTGTATCCACCGCTTCAGTTTTGTCGTACTCGCTCTTTGATGCAATCTCGTTAAGCAGTTCCAGTGTCTTATCCGGATCAGTGAAGATTTCCTCGTCATTATTGAATCTGATAAAGCCTTCCCAATCGCCGTGTTCAACATAAGCCTCTTTCGGATCAGCACAGAGCTGTCTCACCTTCTCCTTGATCTCCGGGATCAGTTCTGCCGGCACGTTGCTCATCACTTTATTGTCATCGACTCTCATCTGAATGTAAGCGCCGTTCTTGCTTATTGAAAAGCAACTGACCTTCTTATCCGGGAAAACGGTCTGAATTACGGAATTAGGCTTGTTGTCCGGCGTGCAGTAAATGCCGTGATAGATCCCGGTAAGATCAAAATCACCTTCGGGCAGTGTAGGGTTAGGATAGCAGTAGTTCATTAATGCACGTTTATCCATAGGTTCTCCTGACCCTGCCCTCAGTTCTTCCAACATCTGATACAGAACGTCAGCGTCCATATCGTAATAGAAATTCTGACTTGATAAATGCCCGCGCCCGCGCAAATCCACTTCGCGCGACCGCTCGATAACTGCAGCCATATCCTTACCGTTAAGTGACCGAACAAAAGGAAAGGAACCCTGATGTTCACCCGTGCATTTATTCAAGACATCTTCGATAAACTTTTCTCCGGCCTCTTTTGACACGCGATAGTTCGCACCATTCAGAGTAAGAAGATAGTAAAGACCATCCTTTATGGCTGTGAACTTGTAATCGTTGTTGTATGGCACTCCGCCGTAGAGGGAATTCTGAGTGTAATGTGTTTTCAGGTCTCTGTAAGCGATATAAATATACATATTCTCTTTACTTCAGGTTCCTTTCTTTGTTTCTTTTACAGTAGTCTCGGACGTTTTTTCACAGATCAGTTTAACATTCTTGTCCACAAACAATCCGAAAATCCAAATCAGAAAGAATATATAACTAAACAATTATCAAACCAATTGAGTCCTCCTGGTGTGATATATTCTATGTATTATGATATGACATTTTGAAAAGAGGGAGCATGCAGGTTATGTCTGTTTATATCGCATACAGGGATCTTGTAAACTATCAGTTCCAAACGACTCTTTGCGGAGGACCTCCGTTAAATCCCGATTTCCGTCTTGCCACAGTCAAGAATGGAGTTTATCTTCTGACATGCGGCAACAAGGACTATGCCGTCACCAAAGAAAGAGGTGAACAGTTTAAGGAAGAGGTCTTGTCAAAGGCTACGGGAAGCCATGACGGTTATTTCCCGAGGGGAACCGAGCATAACGGCAAAACGACAGCAGCGGTTATCGAGATATACGAAGATAACAAAAACACATGGTATGACTTTGATGACGAGCTCATGCTGAAAATGCTGACTGAATTAAAAGATGAGCTGGGCGAACCTTTGGACAGGAGGGGTCTCATCAATCACTGTTATCCAAATCCCGCGTTGCCTGAAGAATTCGAACTCAAAACGATCTACCATCAGATATACTGCGGACCGGACAATACGCCTCCTGCAGTTATCAGGACAATGTTCCCCGACACCGAGACAAGCCGCCTCTGGTCATTCGGCGATGAATATTTTGTCGTTATCAGAGAAGGTCTCAACGAGAAAAAATACAAAGTCCCGGACAGCCTGATTCCCGATATAAAGGAAAAGGTCAGAGAGCTTTGCAAGGATCCTGCCGAAGCATACGTTGAACCCGGCAAATGGGAAAGCTTCATCCAGTTCGGTAAGACAAAGGAAAGGATATTCACAGATCCTGACAAAACGCTTGAGCTCCTGAATTACATTGCGTCCAATTCGGAATTCGATTCAACATCACAGATAGATACGAAGAAGTATTATCCCTACAATTCACAGCCGGCCAACGCGTTCGGAATGATGGGCATCATGGGCATGATGTCTATGGCGCAGCAGCAGGCTGCAAATGCGAATGCCAATCAGACAGCAGAAAAGGCAGCTTCACCAACTCCAGGCACCTGGAACTGCAAGGCATGCGGCAAACAGGGAAATACGGCTCAGTTCTGTCCCGAATGCGGAGCAAAAAAACCCGACGGATGGAAGTGCCCCATGTGCGGAGCCTCCAACACCGGCAAATTCTGTATGGAGTGCGGCTCAGTCGGACCTGACTTTTGATACCGCCACTGTCATTTCTATACTGCTGACATCTTCCGTTTCATGAATGCCAAATGCCTGTATGACAGCTTTCTGCCTGTCTTCTTGACTTTTACAGCCTGTGAGGACAGAGGCGATCAGAATAGTAAGTACAGAAAAAACGCAATTATCTTCTTTTTGTTCATTTTATGTGTTCCTTCCATACTGCTACACTCAGGCCAGAAGATCAGCAAGGGTATCTTCAGTCTCTACAGGCTGCCAGTGCCCCTCAACGCATATCTTCGGATCGATCGTTCTGATCTTGTCAGCCAATTCGTTTGCAAGATCCTTATCCCTGCCGCCATTAGGAAACTGAGCACAAGTGGCATCACCGAGGAACAATGTCTTATCTTCGCACACATACACAAGCGTTGAATCGTCTGTGTGAGGAGCCTTAGTCTGCATGATCTTTACCGTGCATCCGCCAAGGTCGATCGTCATGTCGCCTTCGAAAACAATATCAGCCGGGACGATGATCACTTCTTTACCGCCTTCATATTCTTTTCGAACACTGTCGTTCATATTCAAGAACGAATCAGGACCACTCGTCTCTATCTTCTTCATGAATTCCAGAAGATGCCCGTTTGTCGTCTTGTTTGCAATGGTAAGACCGTTTACGGCATGCATCGCGAAAGTGTGATCCCAATGCCAGTGTGTAATGACCGTAAGCGAAGGCAGAGGCAATCCCGCCTTTTGGAGCAAATCGTAAAACTCCCTGAGGTGCGCTTCCGAATGGCCCGCATCGATAGCCAGGCTCATCTTATCGCCCTTGATATATCCGAGATTCGGACGGTCGCGCTCTTCTTCGAAAGGCATATACCATATATGTTCATTAAGTTTCTTCAGTTCCATATGTCATTTCCTTTGTGCACGCTTTTTCATAATTCTCCTTGCAATAGTTATTTCCAATCAACCAGCAAATACTGTCTGTATCCGGAATAAATGGTTGTAGTCGTGCCGTCATCCGGCGAATACACCTTGTAATACACATCCTCATCATCTGTTGTTCCCGAGATGCCCACTTTCTCAACATACAAAATGTATCTTCCGTCAGGAGAGGAGACTGCTTGCCAAATATACCCTCCGTCAGCATGCTCAATTAATGACCGGTATTCATCATATGGTATACCGATTGTTTCACGATGATCCTGAAATTCAGGATAGCTCTCTGCTTTTATTAACCCCCATGCACATAAACGGAAACACTGATCACTCTTGGAATCCTTAAAAACTATGTTTTCATATCCTTCTACACTTCTATAATCCTGTGAAAAGTCAAAATGAAACTGTGACAAATATAGAATTATCGACAAAAGTATTATTGGAATAACTACAATTGCAAAGACTATCGCTATTTTTCTCTTCATTGTTTTTTTCTTTAGTCCCTTTTCCTGCTGGAAATACTATCTAATTACTTCGATATTAATATCATTCTCTTCAAGAAAAGACGTAACATTTTGGAGATTCTCGATTGGAACAAGAAGATACATCCCTTTTCGATCTTGGGGGATGAATGCCATTGTATATTTAAAAGTCCTTATGGCCTGAAAACTATCCCAGTATGTTTTTCGCTCACCTTGAGAGGTAATAAATATAACTCCATCCTTATCACAGTCAAAATGATTATCATTATCCGGACGGTTTTTTATCCTCTTTCTTGCGCTAAATACCAGAACAGGAGGCATGCCGATAATTATGAAGATTACAAACATAACAACAAAGAAGGCAACCGCGGATCCGTTTAACTGATTTCTGATCAAAGTTAACACCAGACCGACTGTTACCAGGAAAATGCCTATACCGGCCAGAATTAATTCTGCTATTGCCACACCATAAAATGATTTGAGCTCAGCTTTAGGATTCTTGATAAGCTGGGCGCTTTTAAAGAAAAGATCTGCCATCTCCTCTTTGTATTTTTCTTTGTTCTGCGATTTTAAGTATTCCATAATTATCCCCTTGTTCATACTGCTGATATATCAAGCTATTTGGTTGCATTGATAAAATCTTCTACATTTTCTTTTCTAATATCAATGAATTGGGGATCACCTGTATTGTTCTTTCGTTCAAGATAAATGTACATAGGTAATTTATCCTCAGGCGAGAAGCCTCCTATCCGCACTTCATAATCGTCATCGATCTGATAACACAAGATATAAAGACCGGACCCACATTCGTAACCATAATATTGTTCAAAATCACTCCAAGTCAATTCATACCCTTTTGCAGACAACTCAACAACCTTATCAAGAGTTAATTTTTTAGGGATACTACAGCCGAATAGCCCCAGAACAAATATCATAATCAATATTATTCCAATATTACGTTTCATTTTATCCCTGATCCACTATAAACCATTTTATTAGCAAATCTTCTTGATGAAATAATACTCTATCTCGGTATTTGAAACTTATCAGCAATTTAATATCCCCATGTCATCAACTTCCATTCACCACTATCAGTACGTGCAAGCCACCATTGCCAACCGATATATTCATAATCGGAATTCCATGCACCTCCCGATTCGGCCACCCTATGAATATTATATTTCACCGGTTTGTGAAAAAAACGGGATAATTAGGGTAAATCAGGAACACACCGTTTCTTTGCAGAATTATTATGTGTTAGTCCACTTTACTGCTGGTTTGATATACTATCGGCGTTCCTAATCGGGTTCACTTTTTCTTTTCCGGTAAAAGACGAAACCATCTTCAGTTTTTATGATACGATAGCCTAATTTTCTGTAAAAAGCATTTGTACGCTCATTCCAGCATGGGGTATCCAGATTAAACTCAGCAGCACACTGGAATTCCTTTTCTATGCATTCCATCAAAAGAATTCCGTAACCTTTTCTATGATAGATGCTGTCAATAAATATCCTGCCAATGTATACGCTGTTATTTGTTTCATCTGGAAATACAATGGCAGCTCCTACCAGATCTTTTCCTATCATTGCCTGATACAAATGCCCCTCCCGGGCCATTTGTTTATGCCATTCAACTGAATCAAATCCGGGCGGACAATCACCTTTTACTCCGCCGACATTTACATCTGTTTCAAAAGCTCTGACAGATATATCTACGATTTTTTCTATCTGATCTTCCTCTGCTTTGACAATATACATCTCACTTCTCCCAACTGTCTTATGCGAGATCCTCATCCGCTAACATAACTTAACAAACTCATCCATATTACTCAGCATTGCGGGATGGTCGCCGTGATCAAATATATGCACCTTCGCAAATGAAGTCTTCGCGCAAATCTCATCAAAAACGACCTTACAATGCCCCTTCGGGAACAGATCATCCTCAAGACTTCCCGTCAACAACACCGGAACCTTTAGCTCATCCATAGGCTTGTGAAAGAAATCTCCGATCTGTTTATCTTCGTATCTGAAATAACTCATTTATACCAGCCTCATTTACTGTTTATATAACTTGCTATCCCGGCAAACTATATTTATTAATCCAAAACTCCCTTAATTGGATCATCATAGTTTTCTGTGATCAGAGTAACATGTTCTCCATTAGATTTGAAACCATCTATGATCCGGCGATTATCTTGTTTCAGTTGTTCAGCCGTACAATAGGAATCATCAAGCCGCTTCTCGATATCAGAAGCATGTGCTTTTATATCTGCAAAATGCGAATCTATATATTCATCTGACATAGCAAGACAAATGAATCTTATTGATTGAAGATACAGCTCATCAAAACTGTTTCGCCAATCAAAAGGTATATAACAGCCTTCAACGATGAGGTTCTGCTCATTTTCAACAGCAGTCTTTATAATCTCTCGAACTATTGGCCAAAGATAATCTGTAAGCTCATCGTCATCTTCAGGTGTGAGAGCAGTCATCCCGGTGCGAATAAGCCCCATCTTCAAATGGTCAATTGAAAAATAAGGATATTTATATTTCTCAAGCATCCGTTGTGCCAGAACCGTTTTTCCGATATGGGATGCGCCTGTTAATATTATTACCATCTTTACCTCATCAAACAGCGATTTGCTTATTTCACTATTCTGTTTATTATATGTTCCATTCTATTATTCAATAATGCCGCAAGCGTTAGGTTGGGCTCTCATTGCCTGTAGCCGTAGCGCCCAGAAAACATATGGTGCGGTGTTCCTACCACAGCTTCTTCCTCTCTGGGTGCACAATACAGAGCATAGCTTACAGAAGTACAATTAGGATCTTTTGTGAAGTGATCACGGGTGTCAAAGCTGTCGAGAGCGTTATAGACAAACTCCATTACTTCGCTGCCCTCTGCATCAGTCAGAGACCTGTCTGTCCACATCGAGATACCATTAAAATATATGTTGTAGATATCTTTATTTTTTGTCTCGATCAGCTCATCCTGCTCGATCGTTATATCATATTTGTCAGTCACCGGTGACAGGTCAGTTCTGTTGAGGAATTCTTTAAGGTAGTAGTAATCAAAATCTCTACAATAGTAAGATGCAACCGGCTTACTCTTATTCGAATACTCATGATACCTCTCTTCAACAGTATATGTGAATCCATATTCAGAATCGGTGATTTTATGTATGAGGATATCTGTGTCATTTGCAGTGACAGTATAAGAATCAATCTCTTCACAAGGTCCGCACCAATACTCGGCAAAAGCCTTGGCATCGGCAAATGAAGAGTCATAAGGCCGGTCTTTATTTGCTGATGAGCATCCCGAAAACATAATCATCACAGATGCCAATATTACTGAGATTGTCTTAGTTCTTATGTTCATATCCTTAGTAAACCACGATCATCACGTCTTCATAACCAATTTCCGATGGCACAGTACCTTTGGACAAATAACCCTTCTCGAGAGCATCATCGATACGGGCTTGTATCTTAATATATTATGACCTGCACATTCGCATTGCCCAGCTTGTCCCAGATAATACCCGGAACAAGTCCGCCCGAGAGCGCATTGTCGATATATTTATCGACATCTATCTCGTCATCCGGAGTATCCGCAGAAATGTCAGGTATATCAACTGCACTATATACTTTCTTGTCAATATCCGGATCGAAATAAAAGAACCATATCGTGAAACTCATCCCTTCCGGATATATACCCATCTCATCCGTCTTGATACAGATGTCGCGCATCTGCCTCAGGTATTCGTTGACTTCGCTGCGCTTCTCCTCCGAAGATTCAGTAGAAACATATATCCTGATTATATAATTACAACTCGCCATTCTGCGTCCCGAGTTGTCAATCATTGTGTCGTCGAAATCATGCTCTTCAAGGCAGGACTTCATCTCGTCATAGTACGGGTGCTCGTTTAAAATGTACCAGCATTCCTCGGTTTGTGAAACAGGCTTAGGATTGTTTTTCCTGTCATTCACATAGACTATTCCGAGTGCGACAGGAGTCAGTATCAGTATGGTTGAGATCACCATGTTCACCACTGCCCAGATGCTCTTACGGTTCTTTACTTTCGCCGCGATTGCGAAAGCAAGGCTCGCGATCGGCCCTAACGCACATGCAACCGCAATGAGAAACGCCGTGTAAAAAGCATCCCCGACAGCACCGAAACCCATCGCAAGGATCATGACAAAGAGAAACGGAATGGCAAGTACGCCAAGAACCATCAGCACGTTCGATATGATGCAGAAGATCATGGCGGTCTTTTTGGACTTCCCGGAATTGACGGCAGAAGGAGCCTGCTGATACGGAACGTTTTGCTGATACGGAGCGGGCTGCACGGCAGGACCGTACTGAACCGGCGGATATGCAACATTAGGATAAGGATTGTTCTGTATACCGTACTGGTTGTTTTGCGCACCGTTTTGGCTGTTCTGCCCGTACTGATCGTTCTGCATCAGGAATACCTCGTTTTCGCACTGCTGACTCTTTATACTGTTAATTTTTCTTACCACTTATAGATTATCATTTTCCGTTTATGGTAATCAATTCAAGGCTTCCTTTTCCGAGGTACAAGGTCTTTTTGGCCTTGCCGGTTTCAGGGAAGTATTCGTAAAGGGTATTGTTCTTTATGAAGAAGATCCTGCCGTCAACGTAATATGAAGAATGGCAATCGAATTCACCGTCAATGCTGTTGACTGCATCTTCGAATCCCGGATAGCTGTCAGCTAAAGCTTCTGTGGTGATGTTTACATGTTTGAGCAGGTTGTGATCAACTTCGGCAAATCCTTTTCTGATATCAGTATTATTAAGGTTATTACAATCCGACATCGGAACAGCCGTTATCTCTCCTGTAGTCTTACTTATTTTGTATATATTCTCCACATCGGTGATCCTGTAATAGTAGATATGATCGTCTATCTCTCTGACACATGCAAAGATCGAATTATATTGACCGAAGTACACATCATTGTCGTGTTCCTTGACATAGTCATAAGCATCAAAAGGATAGCGCTGTGAATTTTCTATATGAGAGATGTCATGTTCTGTTACACGCACCGACGGAATCTTGATCTTCAATAAGGGATTAACATCGAAAACTATCGTATGTTTATGAGAATTATCAGGCGGATAAATAACCACCGTGATGTCGCGGGGAATGAATATCAGTCCAAGTAACGCTGCAATCAGTAATAATATCGGAACGGCTATTTTTATTACTTTTCTCATATAACAATCTCAAAAACACAACTGATAATTATCAAACTTTAAGAATTCATCATTCCTAGATCATTATAATCCTGAATATTTTAAAACCTAATCTTCATCTCAAACACGCTGCGATCGCTTTCTTTGATCTTGATATAGGTTCCTTCAGCTTTATCGCATCTCAGGATCTTCAGAGTTTGGCCCTCTTTGCTTTCTCCCGTATAGTGCACTTCAAGTTCGCGAACCTCATGATTTAACAAGTGTTTTTCCGAGAATACGTTTAGTGCAAACTTGATATATTCAATATTATTGAGATGATGAGACATGTCGATATTAGAAGATCTTATGATCTGTTCGTAGACTTCTTCATAGTCCTGATCAGGTACATCAAACTTCTCAAAGTCTTCAGTAAACACTTTCTCAGGAAATCCATCCTGCGGATACGGAACCTTTGAAAGCGGAACCGGGCGGTGCTTCTCAATATCCAAGACACAAGCCTCCTGATTTGCAACCAGAAGTGTTTCGCCGTTCTTATCCTTAAATATGCTGTTGACGGTTGTTCTCAACCCCGAATTTTGAACGGTAAACGTTGATGCTTCAATCGTTTCACGCCAATGAGGCCTCTTAAAGAACTTGAATTTTGACTTCGTAAACACCCAAAAGTAACCCAGTTCTCTATAATAGATACCGTCGCAATTCATCATGTTAAAGCATTCTGTGAGGTTATCCTGAACCATAAGAACAGCCTGAGCTATACCAAGTTTCAATCCTGAATCAATATATGCAGAGCTGATGCTCCGTTTTTGTGAATAAATCTTATCGTTAGTCATGGGTGGTATTATATCATGAAACAAACTCGAAATTGTGCTCCCGGGCATTGTCTGTTTAATTCCGGATATTATCTTCTGAGATAACTCATCGTCAAGCATCAAAGCTTCTTGGTTCATTATAAAAGATTTCATCAACCGATAAAATCTAATGCGTCAAGAAGATCTTTTATGTCCGTAACACCCTCGGGAACAGCCTTCCCGGATCTGTTCAGCCACAAAGTCCCGATTCCCAGAGCAGAAGCGCCTTTAACATCACTGCTTATTGAATCACCGATGTGAATAACTTCGTCAGGCATAAGCCCGGTATTGCTAAGTGCCAGTTCAAACAGTTCCCTTCGAGGTTTATATGATCTTGCATCCTCGGATGTAAAAACGCCGGCCGGATTGAGACCATGGTATTCGATTGCGCACATTATGTCGGATGTATCAATGTTGGAAACAATGTAGACCGGGATAGGACATTTGCTGAAAAACTCTTTGGATTCTTCAAATATCGGCGGCCTCATCCAATGTTCAAACATCATGTCACTTAACTTTGAAGCATCCGCCGAAGAATGAAATTTTTCGATTGTATGTTCCAATGATTCTCTCTCGAGATCCCTTTGAGTCTCAAAAGCAATGCCAAATGAATTAAGGAACATCGTCTGGAAATCAGTCCACCAGAATGAACCGATATCAGATGTGTCAGATCCGTCACCGGTATCTTTGATCATCTGAGTAATAACCTTAATGACTGCTCCATCTTCATGAACAACAGTACCATAAAAATCTACAAACAAAGCCTTGATCATTGTTTCTCTCCAAACGGGTTACTGATTATAAACCGGACTATCCAAACAACTTTCTAATATCCCTCTCCCCATATAATTTCGAGGGCAATACCGTGCATCGGTCCCAAAACAGTTCTTCACATATCCTAAGCTCAAGGTCCTGCCTGTGAGTCCAGTGCCGGACTAAGCCGTCTTCGCCTTCAAGGCCGGTTCTGACTGCATGAGGACTGTTGTTAAAATATTCACAGAGCATCGAAAACCAGACCTCATTGCCTTTATCATCGACCCGGGTCTGCCGTGCTGTCTCAAGATTCCTTCTGATATCATCCGTTTCTGCCTTAAGATAAGCTATTTGGATCTGCTTATCGCCTATAGCTTTCTTAATATCTCTATAGAAATCTATGATGTCTTCATCCGGCATATCCCGGAACAGTATCATGTCCTCCACGATATTTTGGAATAGAGCGCATTCTGTAATCAGAGGTGCCCCGTCCCATCTGCCGTAGCGCTTTAAGACAATGTCTTTGAACCGCTCAAAGGATACCCGGTTGTTATATATCTCATATTTTTCCATTGCCTGGTAAAAGTTCCGGTCATCAGTCCGGATCTTTGTATAACAGACAACCGCATGATCATCTTCAAAATGGGTTTTCGCTTCTATCTCCGGCCTCAGGGAAGTATGCTTTTCCAAAGCGGCCCGATAGTCTTCCATGCCCATATATGCGCACCAAGCAAGTTCTACCGGAGAATAGTCACCTTCTTCAAGAACTTTATGGTCCGGACATTTCTCCGACAATAACTTTACAAGAGTGCTCTTACCGCTTCCTTGTATACCTTCAACGAAATATGTCATCTTCATATTACCTGCCGCTTTCCCAGATCCTTTTCCCCAAAATCTATTTCCGTATTCTCTTAATCACTTTTCCTGATGATTATTTTGACTTCAAAGGTTTTGTTTTCTGTTTTCGCGGGCTATCACTTATTGTTTTCGAAAAAGGGATACTCTTTTTCTGCTTTAGCATTTGATCGAAAACTACGTGTTCTCTTTTCTTTTTCCCCATAATCAAAATCGCTTCCTTCAAACACTATTCTTTAAATTGTTCTTTAGTAATACTTTCTGATTATTAATCCTACTATTATTCTATCGTAAAACTTTCTGTCTCAAGATCACAGTAGTATCTTCCGCTTTCCGCAGTAAATCTCAAAACACAGTAATCAGGATCTGTTATGCCGCCCTTATAAAACATCGTGTCGCCTTTGCGCCAGATCATGTTTTTCGTCTTTTGGTCAGTCAGTACTTCCATCGTGCCCTTAAGCATTACACCCGTGTATTTGATCAGTCCCTTATGATAGAAATAGAAACATGCATTCGGGTTATTCATATACTGTTTTACTCTCATAGAAGAAGTGTTTGTCGAAAAATAGAACTGACGCAACCCGTCGATCTTTCTCGGCTTGAGCATCGCTTTTACATTGGGATACCCTGTCTCATCAACAGAGCATATAAATGCCACATTTTGTTTTCTGATAAAACTCTCTATTCTACTGTTATCCATTTATCCTTATCCCATCATCCTGTTGTTTTTCTCGACTAAGGGATCTCTCCCTCAGACAAGAAAATTATACCATCCGGGTTAAGTTCTCTTGATAACTTTTTGAGCTGCAGAACCAGTAATTAATAACAGACACACCCTGACATAAAATTAGTGAGGTGCCATTTTATGTTGACATTTTGTTTATCCGTTATATTGCTGATATATACGATCTAATCAAGACTTAGCGTAATAGTTACATCACCATTGCCTAAGAGATCTTTTAATTCCTTTTCAGTCAGGTTGATCTTACCGAGCCTTGTATAGCTCCAGGAATTGGATCCATAGAACACCACTATCTGATTACCGGAATAAAGAACGATATCACCAGGCTCAGTTGTTGTCTGTTTATCGTCTCTTGAGATAGCCTGCCCTATGGAACCCACCTGCTCAAAGCCGCCGTACATCGACATCTTTATGGTCAGATCTGATGAAGCGAGTTTCTTCAGGTCTTCCACTGAAGCATTATCTTCCCAGGTGACCTGAACTTCCCTTTCTCCGATCTTTAATGTCATTGATCTTTCTGCCTCCGTGACGGTAGTCGTCTCTTCTGTCTGAATGGTCATTTCAGAAGTTGCAGACGTTTCCGTTGATGTAGTCTTCTCTATCGTCATTTCGGATATTTCTTCAGCCGAAGTCGTAATCTGCGTTTCAGAAGTTGGTGTAGATTCAGGAGCCGCAGAACAACCTGCCAGACTTACCAGGATCGTGCCTGCGGTCAAAGCGGCTGCAATGTTCATTCTCATATAAGTTTACCCCGTTAATACCAGTCGTGCTTTTCGTTCCGGTCGAGAGCATTTATCCTTGCCATCTCGTCATCCGAAAGTTCAAAGCCGAACAGATCGAGATTCTCCTTTATGTGATCCGGATTGCTCGAACCCGGGATCACAACTATTCCTCTTTGCAGATCCCACCGCAGGATCACCTGTGCCGAAGACACTCCGTGTGCCTCTG
Source organism: Ruminococcaceae bacterium AB4001 (assembly GCA_000621765.1). Classification (GTDB taxonomy): domain Bacteria; phylum Bacillota; class Clostridia; order Saccharofermentanales; family Saccharofermentanaceae; genus Saccharofermentans. The sequence goes on along the minus strand of JHXJ01000001.1, from coordinate 50,452 downwards.
CGATCGAGCTGATCGTCCCGTCATTGAGGAGTTCTGAAGTATGACCTCTTCCTCCGAGAGGATACCAGCACTGGACAACGATTCCTTTTTCCTGAATGAACGGGACCACATCCTGTTCCTGATAGTAAGGATGTATCTCGTTTTGTACAAGCGCCGGAGTTATGGATACCTTGGGAAGAAAATCCGTAAGTTCCTTCACATACCAGTTTGAAAGTCCCAAAGAGCGGATCTTTCCCTGCGCAACATACTTTTCCATCGCCTTGTAGGCATCTATATCTCCTGCTCCCGGATGGTGGAGGAGCATCATGTCTATATATCCTATATCAAGCTTTTCAAGCGCCGTATCTATCGCTTTTTCCGGTTCGTTAAACTGGCTTGGATATATCTTGGTGATGACGAATATCTCTTCACGCGGAATGTTATACTCTTCCATCGCCTGTCTGACGCCTTCACCTACCGCATCCTCATTGCCGTACATATATGCCGTATCGATCAGTCTTCCGCCGTTCCTGAGAAGTGCTTTTACGGAATTGACACAGGTATCGTGATCGAGCGAATATGTGCCGAGTCCCATTATAGGCATGTCATATCCGCTGTTGAGTCTGACCTTTTTGTTTACCATGTCAAAGGCTCCGGCTTTGGCTTCAATGCTCTGTTCTGTTGTTGCTTTCGTCTGCTCACTCATGGTTGTATCCTCAGAAGACGCGCTTGTCTCCGTTGTCTGCACAGCCGAAGTAACTGACTCAGCGCTCTGCTGCGTGCTGCATGATGCTGCCGCCAACACGACTGATGCCAATACAAGAAGTGCAAAGATTCTTCTTATTCTCATAGATATTTTCTCATGAATTCTTCGATATGATCGAAAGGAATAACATCAAGATTGTCGTACAGATCCGTATGAACTGCGCCGGGAATTATCATGAGTTCCTTGTTATCTTTATACTTGCTGTCCTTTGTCATATTCGCATATGCATCCTTTGAGAAATAGCAGGAATGAGCTTTCTCTCCGTGAATGATCAAAACTGCACTTCTTATCTCATTCGAGTACCTTAAGATCGGCTGATTCATAAAAGACTCACAGCCTGTAACATTCCATCCTTCGTTGGAATTAAGGGACCTCGCATGATATGCCCTTCCCTTATAGTATTCACTGTAATCCTTCACGAAGAACGGAGCATCTTCCGGAACTGGAAGCGGCAGGCATCCTCCTGCGCGCTTATAAGTACCGTTCTTTAAGTCTTCCAGACGCTGAGCTGCCATTGCCTTCTTCTTCTCATAACGCTGCTCTTCGGAGTCCTCCAAATCGAAATATCCGTTGGCATTAACTCTGGTCATGTCATACATGGTCGAAGCAACCGTAGCTTTAATGCGCGGATCTAATGCAGCCGTATTAAGAGCCATGCCGCCCCAGCCGCAGATGCCGATGATACCGATCCTGTCAGGATCGACTTTCTCATTGAGAGAAAGGAAATCTACTGCAGCCATGAAATCTTCTGTATTGATGTCGGGAGATGCCATATATCGGGGCTCACCGCTGCTCTCTCCGGTATAAGAAGGATCAAATGCAATCGTAATAAAGCCTCTCTCTGCCATGGTCTGGGCATAAAGGCCTGAGCACTGTTCTTTGACCGCACCGAAAGGTCCGCTTACCGCAATCGCAGGAAGTCTTCCTTCTGCTCCCTTCGGCATATACATATCTGCAGCCAATGTTATTCCATAACGGTTCACAAAGGTTACTTTGCTGTGATCAACCTTCCCGCTCTTTGGAAATGTCTTATCCCACTCTGTTACCAGCTTCATATCTTCTGCTTTCATCGTTATAAACCTCCGTGGCTTTTTATACTGTTTCCTTCTCTGCTTTCCGGATCAGATAATCCATCCGGTCAACTTTCCTCTGGCTCTCATGCATCTCATCGATCAGGCCGCACCGGCACTTCTTAAGATATCTGATAAGTTCCGCATTCTGACCCATGTTATAGAGCTTTCTTGCCGTTCTTTTCTGTTCATCGGTCAAGCCTATTTCAGACAGACTGTCGATCATCATTTTCAAGTCCATAACCGGATCTCCGCTAAAACTGTTTTTGTCCTTACAAGATCAGTATAAGGGGTTGCTATGAAGTGCGCTAATGAATAAAATGAATATCATGATATGCCATATTGGAATATCATAGAAAGGGGTGCCTGATGGAGATAAAGAACCTTCGCTACTTTCTTGCAGTTGCCAGAGAAGAGAACATGTCCCATGCTGCAGAGCTCATGCATGTGACGCAGCCGACCTTATCAAAGGCGCTTAAAGCTCTTGAAGACGAACTGGGCAAAAAGCTCTTTACCCGTCACAGTTTCTCCATCAAGCTGACCGATGAAGGCATGCTGCTCCGCGACCGTGCCGAAGACCTTGTCGCAATGGCAGATAAGATCGAGCAGGAATTCATCTCCCTTGATGACATTACAGGCGGCGATATTTATTTCGGGCTTGGAGAATCGTATCAGATAGCCCTGCTTGCACGCGAGATAAAGAAACTAAAAGACAGATACCCGTCCTTTACCTACCACATAACAAGCGGTGATACGGAGCAGGTAACCGAGAAGCTGGACAAAGGCATACTCGATTTCGGTGTGATATGCGAGCTTCCCAATAAGGAAAAGTATGAATATCTCCCGTTCCCGGCATCGGACCGCTGGGGTGCGGTCATGTTAAAGAGCCATCCTTTGGCAAATAAAAAGAATATAAAGGTCTCAGACCTTATCGGCCAGCCGCTCTTCTGCTCAGAGCAAAGCTGGAATATCGAGATACCTGAATGGGCCGGCGAGCGCTTCTCAGAGCTTCACCTGGAAGGCTCATTCCGCCTTTCTTATAATGCTTCCATGTTTGCGAAAGAAGGTCTTGGAATCCTTCTTACATTCGAACACCTGATAAACTGTTCCGAAGAAAGCGACCTTGTATTCCGTCCGCTGTCTCCGAAGCAGGAAACAAAGCTGTATCTGATCTGGAACAAATACCAGACATTTACGCCTATAGCGGAAAAGTTCCTCGCACAGGTAAAGGCGTCGTTCTAGTTAATTCCCTTATTTCAACACTGTCAGCCGTTCCCGGATGATAAAAGAGACCTCTTGGCTTTCAGTTGTAATCAAGAACATTGGTATATCTTATTCCGGATTTTATGTTCCAACGTTCATGCCGACAAACTGGAATTTGTCGCTTTTCCAGTCCAAGAAATCGCAGTATTTTTTATCATTGAGTCCGGTACTCAGACAAGAATATACCCTCTGAATCCGCGCACAGAATAGTAGGAATCCGCGCCGTTGTGAAAAGTGAACACGGTATCATAGCGGCGTTCGCAGAACAGCGCGCCGCCCTTACTGCGGATATCATCTGGTGTAGCGATCCAACTTGACGTTTTCAGATCAAATGAGTCGAGACTTTGCAGTCGACGATAGAGTTCCTCCGTCATCATCGAAACGCCAATCTCTTTCGCTTTCCGTTCGGCGCTGCCTGACGGTGGGTTTTTAGTGCGCCCATGCAATGCCTTTTCGTCATAGCACAGGCTTCTGCGCCCGACGGGCGATTCCTTTGCGCAGTCGCAGAAAATGAGTTTTCCCGTCTTTACGTCATAACCCATGGTGTCCGGCTCACCGCCGCTTTCCTCCATCTTTTGCAAAACCGCGATGGCAGCGGGAGCCTCACAAAGCCTATGCTCCACCTCGGACCATTCCAGACCCGGATGAAGATTCCTGTGTTCTAAAAACCTCGTTTTCAGTATTTCCAACATCATGCTCACCTCTATAAATCCCGATTTGTCTTTCTCAGTTATCCTGATGATTTTACATTTCATCCGGTTTCTGTCCGTCATGTGCCTTCCATAAACAGTCTGTCATCATAAAGTCAGTAAACACTGCTTTAAAGCTTGAATCTTCCGGACTGCAGGCATATATTCCGAATCGGATCTTTCCTGAGCCTTTCCACATATGGCAGATTCTCATCTGAGTAAAGCTCTTTCCATCATATGAACACTCGATACAATAGTCTTCTTCTCTCCGGCTGAATCTATACCACATTCTATTAACATCAGACGGGATGGATGTAGTAGCCCAATCGGAATAACCGTTATTAGTTACCACAGAACCCAAATGCTGGAACTCGTCATTCTCGTATTCAACTGAAGCCTTAAGCCAGTTATCCGAATCAAGATACATAACGATCCCGCATTGATCAAAACGGTGATGACTGTCGGTGAAATCCGTCTTTACAATAAAAGAAAAAAATCTCTCTTCCGTCTCCAATTGAAGAACAGGAGCGTTGTCATTGCGAAAATGATAATAGGTTCTTTGCCACAGATCCGTATGCGGATCAGTAACTATCTCTATACGATCCTCATTTATCAGGTATACCGACGGCTCTCGAGTCCACTTCATTTCACTTGTTTTCATAGTTTTCTTTCCTGTTAATTATCTCGACAAAGGATCCATTCCTCTGTCTTCTCAATTATAACATCGTAGTTAAGTTCTCTTGATATATTATTGAGCTGCAGATCGTTAATGAAATGCAGTTTTGTTTCTAATTCCAAAAATACATGGGTGGAAATTCTGGTGGCTTTTTAGTGGCTTAAAAAACTGAAACGCCCTATTTACAGGCGTTTCCAGCGTTTTGAGACTATTCAAGCTCTTTGCAGCCTCCCATATCTTGTGGTCAGTGTGTTCCAAAAAGCACAATATCTTGTGGTGTTTTTCTTCCTATTCCACGTGTTCTATTGCTTTGGGAGGGCGGAAGTTGGCTTTTTGTTGGCTTTAGTTATACATCTACTCCATCTTAACAAGCTGCAATCATACTTATCACAAGAGTGCTCCCGAAGTGTTTATGCGTATAGTTCAAAACCGGAAAGCGGCCGAGAAGCATTACCGCTGGATAAAAGAATATGCTCTGAAAACAGGTGTTGTCAGAATGCTCAGACTCACCGAAAAACAATACGACAACATCACTATGATAACCGGCGAACCAGATTATCAGGAACAAACCGTTGGTACGAATTGCCATATTATGATATGAAGATAAATGGGTGAGAGCAAACTTGATCTTTCTCCATTTTTACTCATTTTCGGATTCGGTTATTCCTTGAGGCTGATAGTGATCTACTCTATGCTCCATGCCTTTTGAGTGGTAGTAGCCTGCTTTATCCTGATACATTAGTTTATCTGATTCTCTGACAACATCATCAATGCTGTCTTTATGACTGCGAATGGAGTATCCTGTTGAGATGCTGTAACCTGCCTTAGTTACATCTTCAGCAATCTTCTTTACGACATCCGAAATGATCTTTTCGTCCGAATGAAGGAAGAGTATGACGAACTCATCTCCGCCGACTCTGTAAACAAGAGTTTTCTCATCGGATGCTTTGATCATGCATTCGCCGATCTTTTTGAGCGCTTTGTCTCCGGCCTCATGACCGAGAGAATCGTTCAGATCCTTAAGCCCGTTCATATCTATCGAAGCAGCCGCTTCAATGCTCCTGTTATAGATGCTGCAGTCATCGTAGAATGCCTGTCTGTTGAGAAGGTTTGTCAGAGAATCTCTTCTTATGTCATTGGAATACAGGATCAGATAGAAGAATACTCCGCTGATTATGATCGCTTCATTAAGCCTGACACCGCCGTACATGGCATCAAGGAAGGAGGTGGACAGACAGAATATCGTACATACCGGCACGATGAATCTCTCGATGCTGCTTTTTTCATAGAAATTCTTAAAGACGATCACCAAAATCATGATCGCATAAAAGATGGGGACTGCAAACGCTACATAACCCAGAGGACCTCTGTAGAAATCATAGTTCTCGTCATATCCGAATGCTATGTCCGAAAAGAAAGCCGTGCTGCTTGTCGCAAGCGTTATAAGAGCAGGGATCCAATAGATAAATCTCCGCTTTTTATAGGGAAGGACTACCAGAAGCAAACTGAGACCCGCCACAGAGCGCATCGTATAGCCGATAACTGAAACAAAGATCCTTACAAACCGGAGTGATGGGTCTGATGCACAAAGTACCTCGATTATATCTTCGATAACAAGGATCAGCGTGCTGAGCACAGTTAACCAGAAATACTTGGTCTCAGTATTCCTGAATCTCTTTCCCGGCCACAGCTTGATGGCAAAGACCAGGATGGTGAGTATGGTTACCCAATGACGGTACAGTATGTCAAATACCATGATCACTACCTGCTTTCCGATAAAACTGTTGATTATCTCGACTAAGGGTTCATTCCCCCAGACAAGATAATTATACCATCTGGGTTAAGTTCTCTTGATAACTTTTTGAGCTGCAAATCTAGTCCACCTATGACTACGGGAGGACTTCTGAAAAATACATATCACTGATTTTGGTTGGCTTTTTGTTGGCTTAAAAAAATGAAATGCCCTATTTTAGGGCATTTCCAGCGTTTTGCAATTATTCAAGCTCGATCGTTGCCGGAGGCTTGCCCGTGCAGTCGTAGAAGACTCGGCTGATGCCTTTGACTTCGTTGACAATCCTGCTCGTGACTTTGTTGATGAGTGACCAGGGGAGCTCTGCTGCTTCGGCGGTCATGAAGTCTGTTGTTGTAACTGCTCTTAAGAGGCAAGCATAATCGTATGTTCTCTCGTCGCCCATGCATCCTACGGAACGCATATTCGTGAGTGCAACGAAGTACTGGTTAGCGTACTTATCGAAGCCTGCAAGCTGCATCTCTCTTCTGAAGATGGCATCTGCATCCTGAACGAGCTTTACCTTCTCTGCTGTAACTTCGCCGATGATGCGGATCGCAAGACCCGGACCCGGGAACGGCTGACGGTAGACAAGGTTTTCGGGAATTCCGAGCTCTAAGCCGGCCTTCCTTACTTCGTCCTTGAACAGAAGTCTTAAAGGTTCGATTATCTCTTTGAAATCAACATAGTCAGGAAGTCCGCCTACGTTGTGGTGTGACTTGATAACGGCACTCTTGCCGAGACCGGATTCGATGACGTCAGGATAGATCGTTCCCTGAACGAGGAAATCGACAGCGCCGACTTTCTTTGCTTCTTCTTCGAAGACTCTGATGAATTCCTCACCGATTATCTTTCTCTTTGTCTCCGGATCTTCAACACCGGCAAGCTTTGAATAGAAACGCTCCTGGGCATTTACTCTGATGAAGTTAAGATCGTAAGGTCCTTCAGGTCCGAATACTGCTTCAACTTCGTCACCTTCGTTTTTACGGAGAAGACCGTGGTCAACGAATACGCATGTGAGCTGCTTGCCGACTGCCTTTGAGAGGAGAACTGCTGCAACGGATGAATCAACGCCGCCTGAAAGAGCGCAGAGAACGCGGCCGTTGCCGACCTTTTCGCGGATCTCTTTAATCGATGTCTCGACGAACGAATCCATCTTCCAGTCGCACTTGCACTTGCAGACATTCTTAACGAAGTTTGCGAGCATCGTTGTGCCTTCGACTGTATGAACAACTTCCGGGTGGAACTGGACGCAATAGAGGTTCTGCTCGACATTCTCAGCGGCAGCTACCGGGCAGACATCAGTATGGGCTGTGATCTTGAAGCCGGGAGCGGGAGTAGCGATATAAACCGTGTGGCTCATCCAGCAGACTGTCTTGGGAAGAACGCCTGTGAAAAGCTTTGCTTCAGTATCAACAGTAACGTCTGTGTGACCGTATTCTCTTACGGGAGCAGCCTTTACTTCGCCGCCCAAAAGGTAATTCATGAGCTGTGCGCCGTAGCAGATACCGAGCACCGGAATGCCCATCTTGAAAAGCTCGGGAGAGCACTTGGGAGCATCGTCTTCGTAAACCGTGCTGGGACCGCCCGTGAGGATGATTCCCGACGGATTCATTGCTTTGATCTCTTCAAGGCTTGTGGTGTGCGGCAGAACTTCGCTGTATACGGAAAGTTCTCTAACTCTTCTTGCGATAAGCTGATTGTATTGTCCGCCGAAATCGAGGACGAGGATCATTTCCTTTGCCATGGGAATTCCTCCTGAATATACTGAATCTATAATGACTCATTATACTCTGTACTTCCCGACAGTAATAAACCTTTTTGTTCGTTTTTTAGTGCAAATCGGAGACTGGATTCACGCCTCAGTTTTGGGTAAGCGATACATAAGCGAGCAGATGCGAGTGACCTGCCTCCCATACGCGCAGCTCTGCTTTTCCGCCTTGGGTAAGTTTATCGGCCGGGATGGGAAAAACTAACGTATAGAGATCGCCTTCACCGACTCTGGCTACGCTCGTTCCTCCGATCTGTTCTCCGTTAAGGGACCATTCGTACTCAAGGGAATCTCCCCTTTCGAATTCGTGATCGAAAAGAAGCAGGAAATATATGACATCTTCCTCAACACAATACCCTGTCGTCCTGAGCCATCCCGGTTCCTTGGCGTACTCCATTACGTATCTGACCTCGGGATCCTCATCCCTGACCTGGCCATATACAAGGTGGCTTTCCGAAAGATCAGGCAATCTCTCTGACACGGCAAGAGCGCGGTTCTGGTACTCAACGGTTCCAAGCCAGCCGGCAAGATTTCTCTGCGAATCGTAGAAGTACGACATGTGCGTGTACATGCCTCTTTCCGCATTGTAACTTAAGTAATCGTACCACTCAGAAGGAAGGTCATTTGCAAGCTGCTCAACGGCCAGACCGAAGCACCTGGTGTTCTGCTGATAAGGGACCTGCATTTTCTCGACAACCCTTTCCCTGGTGACGCTCAGCGGTATCTCCATGTCGATCCTGTCGGGCTCAGGCACGCTCCGGTCAACGGACATAACGGCCTCAAAATCCTGGCTTTCCATGTCAGGAATCAGTACTGCCAGATCGGCATAGAACTTTGAATAAGTATCGTTCCAGAGTTCATAGGACGTCTTGCCGGTATCAACGTAGATCTCCTTCAGCAGGGAAACCATGAGGCTCGTAACGCTCTCGTCGCTGGTCATGTAATCGAGCATGGCATTTCCGGAAGGCACCTTTCCCTTCACCTTGACCGTGTAATAACCGGAGATATTTGAAGGGATCTCCTCAAACTCAATCCCGTGGTCAACGATGTATTTGAAGTATGCCTGCGTATAATCCTCAACCGCGTCGTACATAATATCGCCGTTGAAGAACAGAAGGTCAAAGACCCTCATGTCATTGATGTAGAGCGAATACAAAGGCTGTTCGAATTCTCCTTTTGCAAGTCCCTGGTAAACATCATTAAACATGCTGTTCGCTTCTTCAGCAGAGAACATTGCGACATCAAGGAAATACACCGATCCTGTATCCGTCTTAGCGGGATTGAAATTGGTCATGTATTTTCTCGCGGAAATGTTATCTATGAGCCAGCAGTCATTGGCCTTGTCGTAAACATAATCGAGCGTGATGCCGGCGGTCCTGCTCTTGGTGTAAGCATCAGCGGCATTGACGAATTCTTCTACCGTAAGGAAGTCTTCCGTATGGTCAGTACAGAATGCATTAACATCGGGAAATGAGACCGTGAGATCTGCTGTCGCGGTCTGGTTTTTCCGGTCAGGCTTAACGTTATCAAAAGACATGATCTCAGTCTTGGAAGCAAGTTTTGCCGCGATACTGTCGTATTCGATGCCGACGTTGTCGAGATATTCCATATCCGGATAGTCCGGCGTAAATTCACCGTCGACCAGCGCATTAGCGGCATTTGCATCGCCTGATCCGACAGCCGTGATGAACCTCTGCGTAAGATCTTCTATCTCACTGATATCTTTCTTTCCTGAGCACCCTGCCGGTAAAACTGCGCCTGATACGATAACCACGGACATGAGAAGTCCGGCAGCTCTTGTCCTTAATGATCCCATTTCTATTTCCCCCATTCCAAAAGCTCTTGGCTTACCCCTATATTAACTCACGAAAATCAGGATTTTGTAAGTTCTATATACGCGATCACGTGTGAATGATCATCTTCCCAGAAGCGGAACTCGATTGTGCCATACTTATCTATTTCAGTATCCTTCAGCGTGAATTCGAACTCTGTGGTTCCGTCCAATCCGATAGTAACTCGGACGGAATCCTTAATCTGCTTCCCGTCCTTATACCAGTCGAAAATGAGTTCCGTTCCTTCCGCGAATTCATGATCGTATTTCATCATGACAGTGATCCCGTCATCGTCTATGCAGTAGCCGGCGGTATTAAGCCACCCCGGTTCCTTGCTGTAGAAAAGCGATATTCCGTTTTCGTCCCTATCGGAGTATCCGTAGATCAGTTCTCCGTCAGACCATCCGGGGATCTCTTCCACGACATTAACTGCCTGGTTCGTGTGTCTGGACGTGCCTTCCCACTCCACACTGCGGGTGGTATCAATTTCCCCTTCCCCATTCAGGACCTTCCAGTCCCTCTCCAGAGCCAGCTCATAAGCGTCATATTTTTCCTGTGATATCTCACCTGCATAATAGAGCGCTTCTACTGCTTTTTGGCGGCATCTGAAATCCTGTTCTAATGAGACAGTACCGGCGATCGAGACCTCGTCTTCCGTTATATGGATTATGTTCTGGTCGTATGTGCCGAGCGAGATCTCAAAAGTTTCCGGATTGGCTGAAATGAGATAGATATCCAGTTTATATTCTTCAGGACTCATATCGGGGATGCGCTTTGCCAGATCAAGATATATCTCAGAAGCGATCGCGCTTTCAACATTTTCGGGTTTTATATCCCTGTTTACAGAGCTTGCCATCCTGATCTTCGTCATGTACATCTCGATTACTCGTTCATCGGAAGCATAGTAATCAAGGATCTCTGTCTTAGAGGGAACGTATCCAGACAGGATAATATGGCTCGGATTTTCAGGATCAGGCTCTAATGTATATCCGTGGTCGGAAATATAGTAGAAATAAGCTTTTGCGAATTCTTTGACGGCATCGTTCACTGCCTGGTCATCTATACTGCACTCGTCGAAGATCCTCATATAGCTCAGATCCAGAATATGTTCCGGCTGGTTGAAATCACCATACGCCAGATCTCCCATGTATTCTCTGATATGTGCTTCCATGGAGCTGTCAAAGGCAGGCACTACACTTATATAGTAATATTTGTCGAAACGTTCAACGAAGTTATCCGCTGACCCTTCTTTTATGAGCCACTTTCCTTCGTCTTCATCGAAAACAAAGTTCAGTGTGAGATTGGCTGTCTTCTTGTCAGTGTATGAATCGATCGCCTTAAAAAACTCATCCTTTGTATTGCTGTAAGCTACGCTTTCGCAGAATTCGACGATGTCGATGTATCTGATCTTCACCTTAGCCTTAGCTTTCAGCTCACGCCTGCTGACTTCGATCTCAGTGAATTCTTTGATCTCGGTCGCTCCGGCGATCCTCATCAGGACCGCTTCCTCATCGCTTTCGTATGTATAGAAAGATATGCTCCCTCTTACATATTGGTTTACCTCTGAGATGTCTCCCGTGGAAAAAGCATCTATGAATTGCTGCGTGGTTTCCTGAATCTCTTCCCTATCTTTTACTTCCCTGGAATTACATCCGGCCGATAAAAAAGTGTTCAGCAACAAAGCAGCAGTCATAAAAACAACTACCGCTTTCTTACGCAAAGTCTTCATCTTGGAAACCTCCGTTATGCGAGAGGAATGTCTTTTGAATTATCTTCTGATGATCTCTTCTCTTACAGGTCCTGTTGATACGATGGAGATGTGTACTCCGATCTCCTTTTCGATGAACTCAACATAATCCTGAGCTTCCTTAGGGAGCTTATCGTATTCTGTAAGGCCTCTGATCTCGCCCTTGCCCTTCCAGGAAGGAAGATATTCGATAACAGGCTTGCATCTGTCGAGCTGTGTGGGATTCGGGAAATCCTTTGTGACAACACCGTCGATCTCATAAGCCGTGCAGACCGGGATCTTATCCAGGTAACCCAATACGTCGAGATTTGTGAGGGCAACATCAGTACCGCCCTGGAGTCTTACGCCGTAACGTGTAGCAACGCAGTCAAACCAGCCGACTCTTCTCGGGCGTCCTGTTGTGGCACCGTACTCACCCTTGTCGCCACCTCTGTCTCTGAGCTCTTTTGCAACTGCTTCGTCAAGGATCTCTGAAACGAAAGCGCCGCCGCCTACTGCGGAAGAATATGCCTTTGTAACAACAACGATCTTCTTGATCTCATAAGGCGGGATGCCTGCTCCTACGCAGCCGTATCCTGCAAGAGTGGAAGAAGATGTAACCATCGGGTAGATACCCATGTCAGGATCCTTCATTGTACCGAGCTGGCCTTCGAGGAGGATCTTCTTGTCCTGCTTAAGGGCTTCATAGAGGTAAGCCTGTGTATTTGTAACGAAAGGCTTGATGAGTCTTCCCTGCTCGAGCATCTCTTCAAGGAGTGCCTGGGAATCGATTGGATCCTTGTGATAGAGGTTAACGAGAAGTGCGTTCTTGATCTCAAGTACGCGCTCGATCTTTTCCTTGAGTGTTGCCTCATCGAAAAGTTCGGAAACCTGGAAACCGATCTTTGCATATTTGTCGGAGAAGAAAGGAGCGATACCGGACTTTGTTGAACCGAAAGCCTTACCGCCTAATCTCTCTTCCTCAAACTTATCGAAATCTACATGGTAAGGCATAACGACCTGAACTCTGTCAGATACGAGGAGCTGGGGATTTAAGCCCTGCTCTTTGATCGCGTTGTATTCGTTGATGAACTTACGGATATCAAGTGCAACGCCGTTGCCGATGATATTAACAATATTTTCGTGACAAACACCGGAAGGCATCAGGTGAAGTGCAAATCTTCCGTGATCGTTGATAATGGTGTGTCCTGCATTTGCGCCACCCTGAAATCTTATAACAATATCAGACTCGCTTGCCAGAAGATCGGTGATCTTGCCCTTTCCTTCATCACCCCAGTTAGCTCCAACTATAGCCGTTACCACTGTCTGTTCCTCCAATATTTAAGAATCTATTTAATAGGGTTAATAAAAAAACCCGCGCCAATTATAACAGAAATATTTATTATGTGCGGGGTGATTTATCCAACTTCCTCAGCAGTTGTCTCCGTTACTGTCTCTTCCACGGGCTCAGCAGTTGTCTCCACCGTGGTCTCTGCCGTTGTTTCTGCGGTAGTTTCCGCTGATGTTGTCTCCTCAATGGTCGTTTCGGAAGTCTCTGTGATTCCCTCAGAAGTTTCTGCCGTCTCAAGAGTCGTCTCTGATCCGGATTCTTCTGTCATGGCAGTAGTTTCTTCAACTTCAGGCTCTTCTTCCATCTTGCAGATAACCACTCTTCTCCAGCCGTGTCTTCCGTATTCATAAGTACATGTAACAAGTGTCAATTGCCTGTCGGTTGTTATGTTGCCGACAGCGATATCCACCAGTTCATCAGCGCTCATGATCTTGGATTCTTCAACATAGAAGACCTTATCTACCCCGTCAGATCCGGTAAATACGACTTTATCTCCTACACTGAGCTCACCCAGCCTGTGAAACATGGACCCGTCTTTATAATTGTGACCCAAAATTGTCGCATTTCCTCTTTCGCCTGGCATTACAGAATCAGGATAGTGGCCCAGTCCGTACCTTAATGAAACTTTTGTAGCCTCATCCCAAACGGAATACTTGCAGTTGATCTTGCTGATCTTCAGGATGCCAATGGAATTGAGGGTGACATATCCGCCACCGCCGCCGCTCTCTTCTTCCTCTTCAGTCTCTTCGGTCTCCTCAATGAAATCGTACTCTTCACCGCTGACCTCATTTCCGGTCGCGGGAACGACAAATGTCATCTCAGCCTCATCAGCTTCAGAAGAGAATATCTTCTCTTCTATTACATTGATTGCTTCACTGGAAATCCTTTGTCTGTTAAGACGTTTTATCGGTTCAATTAAAAGAAGAATAACGCCCGTTATAAGAAAAACGACACTAAGAAGTATCAGTCCTGTAGTAATCAGATTACTTTTTTTACTGTCGCTGTTTCCGGACCCGAACCGTTTCATTATCCTGCCTGATTTTTCGATGATTTTTGATATAAAATGCTTATTCATTATACTCCCAAACCGTGATATTATGTTACTCGCACGTCATTTTTGTTACGGAGGGGTTACATGGACAGTTCCATTTGGAATAATGCTTTAAAGCTGCTTCAGTATGACGATGATATCGACATCGTTACCTATGATTCCATATTGAGCAAGATGAAAGTTGTCCATTCGGATGATGATGTGCTTGTGCTCGCAGCAAGAGACGAGTATTCCCTCAGCATCGTCAAGAACCAGAAGCTCAGCAAGAGAATTGAAGATGCCATAAGGACTGCCAATTCCGGCAAGACCTGCGCCGTAAAATTCATTCTCGAAGGTGATGACAAAGCCCTCAATGCTTCGGTCAACTCTGAGAAGAAAGCCGCAAGACAGGCAAAGAGCGAGATCCCTACCTCAACCGGACTCACAGGCGAGTTCACTTTCGAGAACTTCGTCGTAGGTGACTGTAACCGTTTCGCTCATGCGTCAGCTGTATCTGTCGCATCAAAGCCCGGTCAGAAACAGAGAAATCCTTTCTTCCTCTGGGGTAATTCCGGACTCGGAAAGACCCACCTCATGAAAGCGATCGGCAATGCCGTATTGGCCCAGCATCCTGAAAAGAAGGTCATTTATACGACCTGCGAAGCCTTTACAAATGCATTTATCGCTACCATCCAGACAAAGAATTACACTGACTTCCGTAACAAGTACCGTACTGTCGATGTCCTCCTTATTGACGACATCCAGTTCCTTATCGGAAAAGAAAGTGTACAGACTGAGTTCTTTAATACGTTTGAAGCTCTTATCGAAGCCGGCAAACAGATCGTCATCACATGCGACAAGGCTCCTTCCAATCTTACGGAGCTCAACAGCAGACTTACCTCACGTTTCCAGGACGGCATCATGTTCGATGTCCAGCCGCCGGATTTTGAGACACGTAAGGCTATCTTCTTAAGCAAGCTCGAGAATGAGAATTTCACTCTTTCAGATGAGATCATCGATTATGTCTGCGAAAACGTGACCACAAATATCAGACAGCTCAATGGTGCTTTCAATACCATTTCTTCTTATATTACATTGGCTAACGGTGAGCTTTCCTTAGAGGATGTCCAGAAAATCATCGTACCTATCGTCCAGCCCAATAAGAAGAAGTATCTGACACCTGAGATAGTCATAAATGCTGTAGCAAATTACTACGACCTTACGCCGGATAAGCTGACATCAAAGCTCAGAAGTGCCGAGATCTCAAATGCCCGTAATGTTGCCATGTTCATCTGCAGGGATTATCTCGAATTCAAGTATGAGAAGATCGGTCAGATCTTTGGCGGACGTAAACATACGACAGTTATGCACGGCTGCAATAACGTAGATGAGGATCCAAAGCTCAAAGCTGAGGCTGAGGATATTGTTAAGCACATAACCTGATTTGAACATTAATTGTTCTTATGTGCAAAACTTCCGGTAGATTACCTGTAGACGGATTGTATACAAATGTAACAGTGTTCAAAAAGGTATTCTTTTGAACATCAAAATATTCTGTTTTATACATCGATTGTTTATGCCAATCTCCCGAAAATACTGAATCTTCAGCAGTTATATACATTTGAACACGACATAATAGGGCGAATACTAACTAACTTTAAATACTACAGGACAGCACCCGGAAGTTCGTGAAACTGTCCTTAAAATCTAAGTTAGTAACACTGTTAAACTATACATTTTTAATAATAATCAGTGTATAATGTTTGAAATATTTTATTTGTTCGGAAAGGCGGCCAATCCAAATGAAGTTTACATGCAGCAGAGATGACTTGGTAAATAATGTTTCCATAGTCCAAAGAGCTGTTACTACCAACAGTACAGTAAATATCCTTAATGGAATTCTTATAGAAGCATCAGAAGACAACAAGATCAAGCTTACAGGTTATGATCTTCAGACAGGTATCGAGGCAGACGTTGAGGCCAGCGTTTCTGAGAAAGGTTCTGTAGTAATCGATTCAAAGTTCTTTGGAGACATCATCAGAAAGCTTCCTGAGCCTGAAGTAGATATCATTTCAGATAATAATTTCCAGACAACCATCAAGTGCGGACAGGCAGAATTTAAGATTGCCGGTCTTGATCCGGAACCGTTCCCGAAGATCCCTGAGATCGAAGAGAATGAAGCTGAAAAGATAGTAATGAGCCAGAAGATCCTCAAGAATATGATCAACCATACTATCTTCGCAGTATCCAAGGATAATTCACGTCCTGTTCTCACAGGAAGCAATATCGTAAGTGACGGTTCAGTTCTTTCCGTTGTATCCATCGACGGTTTCAGAATGGCTATCAACCGTGAAGATATGGGCAATGATTTCCCTAAGATCAACTATATCGTTCCCGGTAAGGCATTGACTGAGATGAGCAAGATCTTAAGTGATGATGAGGATGCAGAGATCAATATCTATACATCAATGCAGAATCTCCTTTTCGATATCGGCAACGTAAGAATGATCTCACGTCTTATCGAAGGCCAGTTCATCAACTTTGATTCCATCATTGCAAAGAATCCTAAGACAGTCATTACTATCAACCGCAAGCAGTTCCTTGATGCTGTCGACAGAGCTTCACTCATCATCATGACTGATGACCGTAAGTGCCCTGTAAGATTCCTCAGCAACAATCCTTCAGAGCTTACTGTCCAGGCTACTTCTGCAAGAGGTAATCTCCAGGAGAACATCGACATCAGCCTTGACGGCGATCTCATCGATGTAGATTTCAATTCCAGATATGTTATCGATGTTCTTAAGAATATCGATGATGAGATCATCAGAGTTGAAGTAAACGGCGGTCAGGGACCCTGTATCATCAAGCCTGTTGAGGGTGAGAAATATATCTATCTTATTCTTCCTATCAGAAGATAATGATCATAAAAAGCATACATCTTACAAACTTCAGAAATTACGGAAGGCTCGATCTGGATGTCGGGCCTTCTGTTAATATCGTTTACGGAAATAATGCCCAGGGAAAGACTAATCTCGTAGAAGGAATCTATGTCGCATCCAGTATGGCTTCACATAGAACGAGTAAGGATTCGGATCTTATAAAGTTCGGTGAAAATGAATATACTGCATCTCTTGAAATGACAGATGATGACGGCTGCAGTGTCCAGCTTTCCGCATGCTATTACACTGAGAGATCTTCACTCAGCAGATCAGGTAAGGCCGGAAGGATACTTATCAGGGATAATGCCACCATAAGCAAAATGTCCGAATATCTTGGCGTATGTAACATAGTTATTTTCGCTCCTGAGGATCTGAATATCGTAAAAAACGCTCCCTCCTACCGCAGAAAATTTTTAAATACGCTGATTTCAAAGGTCTCCCCTTCATATTTCAACCTGCTCAACAGTTACAGCAGGATCCTTGCCCAGAAAAATGCACTGCTCAAGAGCATAAAACTGAGCGATGACAAGCCCGGTCTTATTGATGAACAGCTTAATTTCTGGGATTTCTCCCTTGCTGACCTCTCAGCAGAGATAATCCTCATGAGATACAGGTTTGCAAAGCTAATCTCAGACATGGCTTCAAAGCATCACGGAAGCATTTCAGGTGGTAAAGAAAACCTCTCAATTGAGTACAACACTATATTTGGCGTTGTAGGGGCCTTAGAAACGTTTCTTAATAAAAACAGTAAATATGACGAGTTCATGCATAAGGGCCTTTCTGGGGCTGATTACGGGCGAATTAAGGGTATTCTCTCTGATCTGGTCCTGGCTAAGCTCAAATCGGTCAGAAATTACGACATAGACAAGCATATTTCATCTACCGGAATCCACAGGGATGACATCATCATAAAACTGGACGGTCTTGCCATGAAGAACTTCTCCTCACAGGGACAGCAGAGAACGGCTGCGCTCGCTCTCAAGCTCTCTGAGCTGGAGATAATCAAGATGTTCGTATCATCCACCCCTATTCTCATCCTGGATGATGTTTTCTCCGAACTTGATAAGACAAGAAGAGCAAGTCTGGTTTCATCAATGAAGGATGCCCAGATATTCATCACATGCACAGATAAGAACATGATCGGCGAAGAGATAGATCAGATGGGATGGTCCAAAAACGCAGATTTCTTCTGCGTAGATAACGGCATAATCGAGAAAAAATCCTGATTTTAGGTCAAAATCGACTAAAAAACCGCCAAATACAGCCACAATCTATATTATAATAAACATATTATTATCCTATATTATGTTATAATTTATTAGTTAATAGAGGATATACGGACGATTTGGAGGCCAAAGAGTGTTCATTCATATCGGCAATGATCTTTCAGTACTCAAATCTTCGGTTACAGCGATAGTCAATCTTGAGACCGTCCTCCCTTCCCAAAAGGATATTGCGGATTACATGAACCGCGAGGACGAATCAGGCAGGCTGCAGTACGTGACTGAGGAAATACCTAAGACATTGGTGATAACCGATGATAAAACATATGTTTGTTCTTTATCTTCGAACCTGCTTTTAAACAGACTCAAGTCATCCGACAGTTTCTGAAAACCTGCAATTAACAGTGTTATAAATACAGTATTTCCAGGTCTTTGCCGGGAAATGCCGCCAAGAATAGGAGTTTAAACATTTATGAAGGAAAACGACGAGAAGAATTTCAATTTCGAGGAGAATTCCGAGTCTAAGGAACCCTCCTCCCGCCCTACCGGTGCTGTTGACCTTTACTTCCAGCCCGTTGAAGAGGAAGACGATGACGAACTTAAGAATCTCGCTGAGAACCCCAGAGCTCTGACAGAGGACTTTAAGGAAGAATCCATGGCTGACGTTCTCGCTGCAGAAGGAGATCAGGACAGCTTCGATACATCCAACAACAGTGAATACAGCGAAGATGATATTCAGGTCCTTGAAGGTCTGGAAGCCGTCAGAAAAAGACCTGGTATGTATATCGGTGATACGACACTCAGAGGTCTTCATCACCTCATTTATGAGATCGTCGCTAATTCAGTCGACGAGGCTCTTGCAGGACGCTGCGATACGATAGATGTCGTACTCGAAAAGGACGGTTCAGTAACAGTTACGGATAACGGTTCTGGTATTCCTGTAGGTAATCATCCTAAGCTCGGAATTCCTACTGTAGAAGTCGTTCACACAGTGCTTCACGCAGGCGGTAAATTCGGCGGCGGAGCTTACAGTATTTCCGGTGGTCTTCACGGTGTAGGCGCATCCGTAGTTAACGCTCTTGCTGATCACATGAAGGTCCAGGTACGCCGTGACGGAAACATCTACGAGATCGAATTTGAGAAGGGTAAGACAACAGTTCCTCTTCATGTCGTAGGAACATGTGATAAGGATGATACAGGTACGAAGACCAACTTTATTCCGGATAACACAATCTTCCCTGATATCGTTTTTGACTTCGATTCAATGATCACACGTTATCGTGAAATGGCATTCCTCAACAAGGAAGTTACCATCGATCTCTGCGATAACAGAGGCGCTGAACCGATCAAGAAGCACCTCCATTATGAGGGCGGTATCATCTCATTCGTTGAGTATCTCAACAGACATAAGGAAGCTATCAACACACCTCCTATCTACTTTGCTACAAAGCAGGGAGATAACTTCGTTGAGATCGCTCTCCAGTACAACGATTCCTATCAGGAAACCGTTTACACATACGCTAATAACATTGCTACTCCTGAAGGCGGTACGCACCTTGTAGGTTTCCGTGCAGCCATGACAAGAGCTATAAATGACTATGCTAAGAAGTATAAGTTCATCAAAGACGGTGACGTAAAACTCCAGGGTGAAGATACAAGAGAAGGTCTTGCTGCGATCATTTCAGTTAAGCTTCCTGATCCTCAGTTCGAAGGACAGACAAAGAGTAAGCTCGGTAACGCAGAGATCAGACCGATGGTCGAGAGCGTTGTTTCAGAGAAGCTCGAGATCTATCTCGAAGAGCATCCTGATATCGCAAAGCTCATCATGGATAAATGTCTCTCAGCTTCAAGAGCAAGAGATGCTGCAAAGAGAGCAAGAGAACTCACAAGAAGAAAGACCGTATTTGAGAATAACGCACTTCCCGGTAAGCTTGCTGACTGCCAGAGCGATGAGGCAGAATTCTGTGAGATCTTCATCGTAGAGGGTGACTCCGCAGGCGGATCCGCTAAGCAGGGACGTGAGCGTAAGTATCAGGCAATCCTTCCTCTCTGGGGTAAGATGCTGAACGTTGAGAAGGCAAGAATCGATAAGGTATATTCCAATGAGAAGCTCCAGCCTGTCGTTATGGCTCTGGGTGCCGGAATCGGTGATGAGTTCGATGCATCAAAACTCAGATATCACAAAGTCATCATCATGGCAGATGCCGATGTCGACGGTTCACACATCAGAACACTTCTTCTCACATTCTTCTTCAGATATCTGCGTCCTCTCGTTGAAGGCGGATATGTTTACATCGCATGCCCGCCGCTCTTTAAAGTCTACAAGGGTGATGAAGCTTATTACGCTTATGACGATAAAGAGATCGAAGAGATCAAGATCGCTCATAAGTGGGAGAATCCTCTCATCCAGAGATTTAAGGGTCTCGGCGAGATGAGCTCCGAGCAGCTCTGGGATACGACAATGAATCCTGTTACACGTAAACTTCTCAGAGTTACTCTTGCTGACGCTCAGGAAGCAGATGAGACATTCACGCTTCTCATGGGTGACCAGGTAGAGCCCCGTAAGGAATTTATCCAGGTCAATGCGAAGCTCGCTAATATCGACAACTGATATCCGGACCATCACATTTCAACATGTAGGAGCGCTGCAGATTCTGTGGCGCTCTTTTTATTCATATTGTTCCACGTGGAACAATCGGGTGACCGGACCAAAATTGACGAGCAGATCAGAATCTCGGTTTTGATGAAATGTTCCACGTGGAACATTTCAGTCAACAGCTTAAAAATGGAGAATTATATATCTGATCCAAAATCTCAAATTAGAAAAATCCTCATTTTGCATATTCGATATTGTTCCACGTGGAACAATTGTATCAATTTGTCTCAAAGTTGACATATATAAATTCATATTAAAAGTGATAGAATTGGCATATGAAACATTACAGGGAAAAGGAGTAAAGTATGGCAACAGTAATTGCTCTTGTAAATCAAAAAGGCGGAGTCGGAAAGACTACGACAGCAGTAAATCTCGCTGCTTTCCTTGGTAAGAAAAAGAAGAAGGTCCTGCTGATCGACATGGATCCCCAGGCCAACGCAACCAGTGGTCTCGGCATTGATAAACGTGAACTCGAACTGACAGTTTACGATGTCCTGATCAACGAGACACCCATCTCGGAAGTTATCTATGAAACTAACGCAGACAACGTAGATATCTGCCCCACAAACATCAATCTTGCGGGTGCAGAGGTCGAGCTAGTAACTGTTATTTCTAGAGAACAGATACTTAAAAATGCGATCAAATCCATTGAAGATAATTATGACTTCATAATCCTGGACAGCCCGCCGTCATTGGGTTTGCTGACCATCAATGCCCTTACGGCATCAGACCGTCTGGTTATTCCGATCCAGGGAGAGTACTATGCTCTGGAAGGTCTGTCACAGCTTATGGATACGATCAACATCGTTAAGAAAAAGCTGAATCCTGATCTTGAAATCCTCGGCGTTGTTCTCACGATGTTTAACATGAGAACGCAGCTCTCCAGACAGGTAAAAGAGGAAACAGATAAGTACTTCGGAACCAAAGTATTCAAGACAGTAATTCCCAGAAACGTGCGCCTTGCAGAAGCTCCCAGCCACGGCCTTGCTATCTGTGATTACGATAAGAACTCAAAGGGTGCCAAGGCCTATGAGTCGCTTGTAAAAGAAGTACTGAAGAGAGTATAAGGAGATAATGAAATGGCTAATATAAAGAAGAATACTACTAAAAAGACAACTTCAAAGACAGCTGCAGCTAAAAAGCCTGCGGCAAAGAAAACAGCCGCTAAATCCACTGTAAAGAAGACTGTTACTGCAAAGAAACCTGCAGCTAAGGCTCCAGCTAAGACAGCATCAGTTAAAAAGCCTGCTGCCAAGGTTGTAGCCAAGAAGGCTCCCATGAAGAGTACACGTGCAAAAGGTGCTCCGGTAAGAAAGGCGCAGCCTGCAAAGACAGCACGTCCTCTCGGAACTGTAAAGGCTGTATCTGAAACGAAGTCTGCTATGGGAAGAGGTCTTGGAGCGCTCCTTTCATCTGACGGTATTCCTGAGAACAAGAGAGATTCCGTTGTTGATCTCAAGATCAATGACATCTCCCCTAACGACGGCCAGCCCAGAAAGATCTTCAATGATGAATCGATCAATGAACTTGCATCTTCCATCAAAGAGAACGGCATCATCCAGCCTATCATCGTTCAGCGCAGGGGAGACGGCTACAGGATCGTAGCCGGTGAGCGCCGTTGGAGAGCAGCACGTGTAGCTGGCCTTTCCGTTATCCCTGCAATCGTAAGGGATCTTTCTGACAGAGAGACAATGGAGCAGGCCCTCATCGAGAATATCCAGAGAGAGGACTTAAATCCTATTGAAGAAGCTGCTGCAATGCAGAATCTCTTAAAGGCACACAAGCTCACACAGGAGCAGCTCGCCAAGAAGCTCGGTAAGCCGAGAGCTACGATCGCCAACACGATCCGTATCCTTAACCTGGACGAGTCCCTGCAGGAGTTCGTAAGCAGGGGAGATCTGTCAGTAGGACATGCCAAGGTCCTTCTGAGCCTTGAGACCAAGGAAGACCAGCGCAAGGTTGCTGACGTCATCATGGCGCGTGAGATGAATGTAAGACAGGCTGAGATCTTCGTTAAGAAGTATATGGAAGCCCAGACAAATCCTTCAAAGAAGCCTGCAGCTGAGATGCCTGACATCCGCTTTGCCCTTAGCGTAAAGGATGTTGAGACCAGGCTTAAGAAGGAACTTGGAAGAAAGGTCAAGGTCAAGGTCCTCGACAACTCCACAGGCCGCGGACGTATCGTTATCGACTATAAGAATAACGATGACCTGGACGATCTGATCAAGATGCTTTGCGGTCAGTAACCTGACCGCTTAAGGCCTTAAATATAGTAATCTGATAGGATTTTGCCGGAGTGCTTGCAAACTGCCTATAATTTATGTATACTTAAGTGCCTTTAAATGGAGCTGTATCGAAGCGGTCATAACGAGGCGGTCTTGAAAACCGTTTGCCTTCACGGGCACCAGGGTTCGAATCCCTGCGGCTCCGCCAAATGAAAAATCCCGGAATACCTGTTATAAGGTTTTCGGGATTTTCTGTTAAATGAACTCAGAATATCTGTGATCTGTCATACAGGAATTATCTGTATGCTACAAAAATATTTCCACCCGGTCTATAGTCTCTTCCATTTTCGAACGAATGTGAGACGCTGGCGACTCCACCATCAAAATAATACACAACGCCAAGATCAGTCTGCTTTTTTTCACATCATCTTGGAATTGCCGGTCAGTTCCTTCAGTATCTCTATATATTCCGATGTCAGGTGTGAAGGGTGGATGGAGTTTGGAAGGATGTATCCGATCTCCATGTAGTCGTCGACCTTAAGCTTCTTGGCTATGATGTTCGGACCGTTGAGTTCTTCGTTTATGACGCCGCTGCAGATCGTGTAACCGTTAAGACCGATCAGCATGTTAAACAGAGTGGCACGGTCAAGGACAACGAGTTCCTTATCGCAGTCTACCGTACTTAATATCTCTTCCGAAAAGTAGAATGAATTGTGGCTGCCCTGTTCATAAGACAGACGCGGATAGGGTTTGAGATCCTCCAATGTCAGGTATTTCTTCTTGGCCAATGGGGAATTCTTGCCGATGAAGACATGCGGTTCAGCCCTGAACAGGGGAGTGAAGGATAGGTTGTTATCGCGAAGCGTTTTGGTGATGACTTCCTCATTAAACTTGTTAAGGTATAAGATACCGATCTCGCTTCTTAACTGCGATACGTCGTCTATGATGTTATATGTCTGGGTCTCACGCATATGGAATTCGTATTTCTCAGCGCCGCTCCTTTTGAGGAGTTCTACAAAAGCTTCTACCGCGAAAGAGTAGTGCTGCGCAGATACATAGAATCTGAGCTTTCCTGACGGCTTTCCTTTATAACGTTCTTCTATAAGTGTCGTCTGGTCTAAGATCTGCCTGGCATACCCGAGGAATTCTTCACCTTCGGCTGTCAGCTTGATTCCTTTGTTTGAACGCACGAAGATAGTAATCCCGTATTCGTTTTCGAGTTCTCTTATGGCTGAGGTCAGGCTCGGTTGCGCTATGAAGAGCTTTTTGGCAGCACTCGTGATATTGCCTTCCTCTGCAACGGTAACTACGTATTGAAGCTGTTTATAGGTCATGAGCGGTTTCCTCCCCGATAGATTACAATTGCATTTTATCGCTTGCCATAGATATTGTCTATGGATAGACCCAGGATAAATGTATTTTACCTATTGATTCGGTGTGATTATACTCCGTAACAACAGATAATCACTGCATACACGGAGGTAATACATATGAAAACATCAGTAATCGGATATCCGAGGATCGGCAAGGACAGGGAGCTTAAGTTTGCTTCTGAAAAGTTCTTTAATGGCGAATTAGACGAATCCGGACTTAAAGAAGCTGCAAAGAATATCAGAAAAGAAGATCTTCTTAAGCAGAAGGAAGCAGGCATCACTTATATCTCTTCCAATGATTTCTCTTTCTACGATAACGTTCTTGATACGGCATTTCTTTTCAACATCATTCCGCAGAGATATAAGGACCTGGGCCTTTCAGAACTCGAGACTTATTTCGCGCTCGCAAGAGGATACCAGGGAGAGAAGGGCAACGTTAAAGCTCTCGCGATGAAGAAGTGGTTCAACACAAATTACCACTATCTTGTACCTGAGATCGATGACGATACAGAGATCAGATTGGCCGGAACAAAGCCTGTCGATGAGTATAAAGAAGCAAGGGAATTCGGTGTTGATACAAAGGTTGCTCTCATAGGACCTTTCACATTCTTAAAGCTTGCGAAGTATACAGGCTCTAAGAAGATCTCTGACGTATCCGGCAAGCTTACTGAAGAATACGTTAAGCTCATTGGCGTTCTCACTTCCAAGGGCGCTGATCTTATCGAATTCGATGAGCCTTATCTCGTAAGAGATCTGGACGCTTCAGACATCGCCCTGTTCAAGGATATCTATTCTTCTATCCTCGCAAACAAGAACGGAGCCAGGATCTTGCTCCAGACATATTTCGGTGACATCAGAGATATCTATGAAGAAGTGATCGGTCTTGATTTCGATCTCATCGGTCTTGATTTCCTTGAAGGAAGAAAGACTTTGGAGCTTGTTAAGACATTTGGTTTCCCTTCAGGTAAGGTGCTCGTTGCAGGTCTTGTAAACGGTAAGAATATCTGGAGAAACGATTATAAAAATACACTTTCATTACTTAAGGAGACCGGCGTTGAAAAAGTAGTTCTCGGAACATCCTGCTCACTTCTGCACGTTCCATATACACTCGAAAACGAGACCAAGTTATCTGAAGATTATAAGAAGCATTTCGCATTCGCCGAAGAAAAGCTTACAGAACTTTCAGAGATCGCGTCAATTGCCGGTACGGATTATGAGAACAGCGATATTTACAAAAAGAACCAGAGTCTTTTCGATGGCCGCAAAGACAGTGAGGATAAGGATGTTCAGGCAAAGGTTGCTGCGATCACGGATGCAGATTATGTAAGACTTCCCGTTTTCGGGGAGAGAGAAAAGATACAGAAGGAGATCTTAAAGCTTCCTTTGTTCCCGACGACAACGATCGGATCTTTCCCCCAGACACAGGACGTAAGAAAGAACAGACAGGAATTCAAGAAGGGCCTGAAGTCGAAGGAAGAGTATGTTGAATTCAACAAGCAGAAGATCGCAGAGTGCATTAAGCTCCAGGAAGAGATAGGCCTTGATGTAATCGTTCACGGCGAGTTCGAAAGAAACGACATGGTCGAGTATTTCGGTGAGCATCTTAATGGCTATCTCTTCACAGAGAAAGCTTGGGTCCAGTCCTATGGTACAAGAAACGTTAAACCGCCGATCATCTGGGGCGATGTCTCAAGAAGAGAACCCATCACCGTCGAGTGGTCCAAGTTCGCAAAGTCATGCACAGACAAGCCGGTCAAGGGCATGCTTACAGGTCCTGTTACGATCCTTAACTGGTCATTCCCGAGAGAAGACATCTCCATCAAGGAGAGCATCCTCCAGATCGCTCTAGCAATAAGGGACGAGGTTCTCGATCTTGAGGCTAACGGCATCAACATCATCCAGATCGACGAGGCAGCTCTCAGAGAGAAGCTCCCTTTGAGAAAGTCTGACTGGTACAGCGAGTATCTTGATTTTGCGATCCCCGCATTCAGACTCGTTCACAGCAAGGTAAAGCCTGAGACGCAGATCCACACTCATATGTGCTACAGCGAGTTTACGGACATCATCCCCGCCATCGATGCAATGGATGCTGACGTAATCACATTCGAAGCTTCACGTTCGGATCTTCAGATCCTTGATTCGCTGAAGGAGAACAACTTTAAGACTGAAGTCGGCCCGGGTGTTTACGATATCCACAGCCCCCGTGTGCCTTCCGTTGAAGAGATCGTTGCCGCACTTACGAAGATGAGAGCAAAGATCGAAGATTCAAAGCTCTGGGTAAATCCTGACTGCGGTCTTAAGACAAGAGGAAACGAAGAGACTGTTAAGAGTCTTACAAACTTAGTGGCTGCCGCAAAGCAGATCAGAGGTTGATCATGAAAGTATCACAGGTCTACAACACGAAAAGAAGTCTGTCTTTCGAGATCTTTCCGCCGAAGAAAGATACGGAACTCAATAACATCGACGAGACGCTCGAAGTCTTAGCCGAATTAAAGCCTGACTTCATCAGCGTTACCTTCGGTGCCGGCGGATCATCCAACTGCAACAGGACGATCGAACTCGCAAAGAAGATCAAGTACGAATACGGTATCGAGCCTGTGGTACACCTCACATGCCTTCATTATGACAGGAATGAGATCGACGAGTTTGCCAAGGTCTTAAAGGACGAAGGTATCGAAAACATCCTGGCGCTCCGTGGAGACCCGAATCCGAATGCGTGCGCCAAAGATGATTTCAGACACTCGTCGGATCTCATCTCATACCTTAAGGACAGGAATGACTTCTGCTTTTTGGGAGCATGCTATCCCGAGTGTCATCCTGAATCACCGAGTACCGTATCTGAGATAAAAAGCCTTAAGAAGAAAGTTGATGCAGGCGCGGAAGTTTTATTGTCACAGCTCTTTTTTGATAACGACATCTTTTACCGTTTCCACGAAGAGTGCGAGATAGCGGGGATCGAAGTCCCTGTGATCCCGGGAGTCATGCCGGTGATCAATGCTGCCCAGATCAAGAGAATGGTGTCGCTCTGCAACGCTTCATTTCCGAAGAGATTCCAGCGCATCATATCCAGATATGAGGACAACAAAGAAGCATTATTCGATGCCGGCATGTCTTACTGTCTGAGCCAGATCATTGATCTTCTAGTAAGTGACATAAAGGGCATACACCTTTACACAATGAACAATCCGATGGTTGCCAGAAGGATCTGCGAAGGCATAAAGAACATCGTATAAGCTCACGCTTGTATACCGGCTGACATTTGATATCAGATCTGAAGGGGTGCTCTGTGCGCCCCTTTTTGATGCCACGGTGCAGGCTGTATTTTCTGCACGGACAGAAGGCAATTTGCCTGTAAGGCTCTACAAATCAACATTTTTATTTTATTTGTGATACAATCTTCTTCTATCTGCACAGCGGTTCTGTGCATAAAACTCTAGAGGAGGAATTTTTACAATGGAAAAAGAAGAAGTATTGAAGGTGTACCGTCACTCCCTGGCACACATCATGGCTAAGGCAGTGATCGAGATCTTCGGATCAGAGGTACAGTACGCAATCGGACCGGAAATCGAGGATGGATGCTATTATGACTTTATCCTTCCGAGAACAGTTACAGAAGAAGATTTCCCGGCCATCGAAGAGAAGATGCACGAGATCATCAAGCGCAGAGAAGCTTGGACACGTAAGGAGATCTCAAAGGAAGAAGCCCTCGAGATATTTAAGGGCCAGAAGTTCAAGACAGAACTTATCAATGACTTGCCCGCAGGCGAGACAATCTCAACATACAACACAGGTGATGACTTTATCGACCTTTGCCGTGGTCCTCACGTAGATAATTCACAAGAGCTCTTCAGCGCTGCTTTCAAGATCAAGAACGTATCCGGTGCTTACTGGAGAGGAGATGAGAAGAGAGACCAGCTGCAGAGAATTTATCTTTTCGCTTTCCCGTCAAAGGACGAGCTCAAGGCTCACCTTGCATGGCTTAAGGAAGCTCAGGAAAGAGACCACAAGAAGATCGGAACAGCGCTTGACCTGTTCATGTTCCGTGAGACAGCTCCGGGTATGGCTTACTGGCTTCCCCGTGGATGGATCCTTTATCAGGAGCTCATGAAATATTCAAGAGAGCTCCAGGGCGCACACGGCTACACAGAGATCTCCGCACCTCTGATCAACAACAAGAAGCTCTGGCTCATCTCCGGTCACTGGGCACACTATCAGAACAACATGTTCATCGTTCCCGGTATCACAAAGGGCGTTAACGCTACAGATGCTGTTAAGGGCGAAGAGGCTCCCGAACAGTATTCCAACGACGCTGAGGACACAATGGCTGCCAAGCCGATGAACTGCCCTAACGCCATGATGGCTTATAAGCGCACAATGCACTCTTACAAGGAACTTCCTATCCGTTACAGTGAGTATGACGTTCTCCACCGTAAAGAGAAGTCAGGCCAGATGAACGGTCTCTTCAGAGTCCAGGAGTTCCGTCAGGATGACGACCATACATTCGTTACACCTGAGCAGATCAAGGACGAGATCAAGGACGTAATCGCAATTGCAGACGAGATCTACAAGACTTTCGGTATTACATACAGGGCTGAGTTCTCCACAAGACCTGACGACTTCATGGGTGACATCGAGTCCTGGAACGCTGCTGAGGCTTCTCTCAAGGCCATCCTCGACGAGAAGTATGGTGAGGGCAATTACGAGATCAACGAAGGCGACGGCGCGTTCTACGGCCCGAAGATCGACCTTCAGATCAAGGATGCTCTTGGCCGTGAGTGGCAGTGCGGTACAGTCCAGCTCGACTTCCAGCTCCCTCATAACTTCGAGCTCACTTATGTCGACAAGGACGGCGCTCAGAAGATGCCTATCGTTATCCACAGAGCCATCTTCGGTTCTTTCGAGCGTTTCATCGGCATCATCACAGAGCACTTCAAGGGTGCGTTCCCGTTCTGGCTCAATCCTTATCAGGTTGCAGTCGTACCGATCAGACCTGAGCACAATGAGTATGCACAGAAGGTTGCTGACGCTCTCACAAAGGCCGGCGTAAGAGTCGAGTCCGACTTAACAGACGTCAACATGAGAGACAAGATCAAGAAGTTCAAGCAGATGAAGGATCCTTACATCCTCGTTGTAGGCGATAAGGAAGCTGCCGAGAACACAGTATCCGTTAACGTCAGAGGCTCAAACAAGCAGCTTCAGGGCGTTGCGCTCGACAAGTTCGTTGAACTCTGCGCAAAGCTCAATGCAGAGAGAACATTGGAGCTCCCTCAGGAGATCTGATTTTCGATCAGTCAAATCAAATATCAACGGCGTAGGACCAATGGTTCTGCGCCGTTTTTATGTTCTATGTGGAACAAATCTCTGATAATAGTTTCAATTATTGCTCTTTGTTTTAAGACAAAGAAATAAGCCGCCCCCCGAGCAAAACCCAATAAAATCAAGGAAAAACTTTGATTATCAAATTATCAAAATACACTTTCAGAGCATTTCCCGAGTGCAAATTTTAGGTAAAAATCCTAACGAATAATGACTTTATTTGAAAGAGGGTTCTTGTTATCATTCGTATTGCTACAAAAGGGGGCATATGAGACATGTATAAACAAGAAGGAACAAAGGTCGCCATTATCGGCGCAGGTGCAGTAGGATCAACTACAGCTTTCGCAATCGCTATGCAGCAGCTCTGCTCTGAGCTCGTACTTATTGACGTCAATAAGGAAAAGGCTCTTGGTGAAGCTCTTGATATCAGCCACGGACTTCCGTTCATCGGCGATATGTATATTCATGCCGGCGACTACAGTGACGTTAAGGATGCAGACTGCATCATCATCACAGCTGGTATCCCCAGAAAAGAAGGCGAGACAAGACTTGACCTTGCAAAGAAGAACGTCAAGCTCGCTCACGTAATCACAGACAGCATCATGGAGTACTACAACAAGGGCGTAATCATGGTAATCTCCAACCCTTGTGACCTCGTTACATATAAGGTAGCTGAGTGGTCCGGACTTCCTTCGAACATGATCATCGGTTCCGGTACAAACCTTGATTCAGCACGTTTCAGAGTCCTTATCTCAAGAAAACTCGGTGTTGACGTCAGAAACGTTCACGGATATATCCTCGGTGAGCACGGAGAGACACAGTTCCCCGCATGGAGCCACACACACGTTGCAGGTATGAGTATTGACGAGTATGCAGAAGCTATCGGCGTACCTTTCGGCCAGGACGTTAAGGATGAGATCGCTCAGCAGACAAAGTCTTCCGGCGCTCAGATCATCAAGCTCAAGGGCGCTACATTTAACGGTATTGCTGTAAGCGCTGCAACACTCCTGAGAAGCATCACAGAAGACGAGCACACGATCAGAACAGTTGCTACAAGACTCAACGGTGAGTACGGTATCAGCGGTGTTACTCTCGACGTTCCTGCTCTCATCGGAGCTAACGGTGTTGATAAGATCATCGACATGCGTCTCACAGACGAAGAGTACCAGCTCCTCAAGAAATCTGAGGCAAATATGCGTGAGGCTATCGACTCCGTAGCTGATCTCTAATAGAGAAGATATTTGAGAATAAGTCTTTTCGGGCTTTGAAAATACGAAATAACGCCCTGTGCTTTGTCCTTAAAAGTGCAGGGCTTCTCATTTAATTAGAAATAAAGATTTGCTATAATGCTAAGGGTAATCCCAAATCAATAACTTAAGAGGTTCTAATATGGAAATTAGCGCGGTTGTTATGGCGGCAGGAAAAAGCACGAGAATGAAGTCAAAGCATTCCAAGGTCGTGTTCCAGGTGTCGGGCAAACCGATCATCCAGTGGGTAGCTGATGCTCTTCAGGAGGCAGGCTGCCAGGATCAGGTATATATAGTTGGTGAACAGCAGGCAGAGATCAGAGGAGTACTTGGCGAGAACGTCGCATATGTGCTTCAGGAAGAGCAGAGAGGTACAGGCCACGCCGTAATGCAGGCTGCGCCTTTCCTTGAAGGCAGGAACGGACTTACGATCGTTCTTCCCGGCGACTGCCCGATGGTTTCCGCAGATACGATAAAGAAGGCCCTTGATGCATTTGATTCCGCTGAATCAAACTGCGCAGCCATAATCATCACGGCTGAGGCTGACGATCCGACAGGATACGGAAGGATCATCAGGGGAGCAGACGGCAACGTCATCAAGATCGTTGAGCATAAGGACTGCACCGAGGAAGAGCTCAAGGTCAGAGAGATCAACTCTTCCATGTATGTTTTCAAGACCCCTTTGCTCCTCTCTGCATTGGGCAGGATCGGCGCAAACAACGCGCAGAAGGAATACTACCTCACAGATACCATCGGCATCCTTATCGGCGACGGCTACACGGTAGGCGCCGTTGTCTGCGATTTCGATGATACAAGGGGAGTAAACGACAGGATCCAGCTCGCACAGGTAAGACAGATAATGAACCGCAGGATCATCGAGCGTCACATGAGAAACGGCGTAGAGATCGTTGATCCCAATGCAGTATGGATCCATCACGCAGTTGAGATCGGACGCGATACGGTCATCTTCCCCGGAACGACCCTCATGGGCAATACGAACATCGGCGAAGACTGCATCATCAGTGAGAACACGAGAATCGACTGCTCCGATATCGGAGACGGTACGCAGATAGATAATTCCATCGTTGTTTCGAGCACAATCGGCAAAGACTGCCGTATCGGACCTTTTACACATGTAAGAGCCGGATGTAAGATCGACGATCACGTTACTCTCGGCGCATACGTTGAGGTCAAGGAATCTATAATCGGCGAATATACGAGAGCACGTCACCTTACTTATATCGGCGACTCCAAGGTCGGACGCAACGTTAACTTCGGATGCGGTACCGTCACATGTAACTTCGACGGCCAGGACAAGGTCGGCTGCACGATCGAAGACAACGTATTCATCGGAGGTAACTCCAATATCGTTTCTGCTGTCGTTCTCGGCAGGGACTGCTATATTGCCGCCGGTTCCACGATAACAACGGACGTTCCGCCGCTTTCACTCGGTATCGGCAGATCCAAGCAGGTCAACAAAGACAAGTGGGTTGCTGAGAAGAGCCGTTCAAGAGGCGAAAACTACATCAAACTCGACGACAGACGTTCTGAGGTCTGATTCTTCAGAAAGGCCAGCAATGTGGATAATTGCCGGACTCGGTAATCCGGGAAAACAGTATCTTTATACATGGCACAACATGGGCTATCTCGCTGTGGATATGCTCGCGGATAAACATGGCATTTTTCTCGGCAAGGAGAAGTATAAGGGCCTTTGGGGCAAGGGCAAGATTAAAGGGCAGGATGTCATCATCATCAAGCCCACGACATACATGAACAATTCAGGTGAATGTCTTGTCGAGATAAGCCGCTTCTATAAGGTCCCGCCGAAGAACATCATCACCGTCTACGATGACATCGACATCGCCAAGGGCACCATAAGAGTAAGACCCAAGGGCAGTGCCGGAACGCATAACGGAATGAGATCCTGTATCCAGCTTCTCGGAACAGAAGAGTTTCCGAGAGTAAGGATCGGTACAGGTCCGGTCCCCGAAAACTGGGAGCTGGTCAATTATGTTCTTTCCGAAGTACCCCAGAGCGAACGGGCCGTCATGAACGATGCCTTTATCAAGGCTTGTGAGGCAGTTGAGGAGATCATCTCCAATGGATAAAAAACTTTCAGAGCTCCTTGGAAGGATCGCATCCGACGAAGAGCTCGTTTCCGGTTTAAAAGACTGCCTCAAGACGGGCAGGCATCTGAACATTACGGGCCTATGCGCAGAGCAGAAGGTCTATGTTGCGATGGCTTTGGCGCGCCTTGAAGGACGCAAGGCCGTATTCATCGAGCCTGACAGCGCAAGAGCAAGGACTACTGCAGCTTTTTGCGCGGCGTTTTCGGATGGACCGGTAACTCTCCTGATGCCCTCAGAATTGTCTCTGGTAAGCGCAGAGGCTTCTTCAAGGGATTTAGAGCTGATGAGGACAGCGGCGTTATCTGAGCTTGTTACAGGCGGTTTCGGGGCTGCTGTCATAACCGCGGGAGCTCTTTTGAATAAGCTAGAGCCTGCCAGGACATTCAAAAAC
Source organism: Ruminococcaceae bacterium AB4001 (assembly GCA_000621765.1). GTDB lineage: Bacteria > Bacillota > Clostridia > Saccharofermentanales > Saccharofermentanaceae > Saccharofermentans. Next base: position 17,011 of record JHXJ01000001.1, on the reverse strand, counting down.
AGGATATTAAAGCTCAGCGTGGGGCAGGAATTTGAGCGTGACGAACTGGTCAAAGCGCTCCTGCTCAACGGCTACGAAAATGTTGCCCAGGTAATGGAGAAGGGCGAATTCTCGGTAAGGGGAGATATCGTGGATATCTTCTCGCCTTCTTTTACAGAACCTGTCAGAGTCAGTTTTTTCGATACCGAGATAGACCAGATAAAGACATTCGACCGCGAGACGCAGAGATCGACGGGCCAGCTCACTGAGACAGTGGCCGTGCCTGCAGCGGTATATGCTTTCCCGGAGCACAACAGGGATTTCATGGCAGATCTCGTCCTCAATCAGGTAAGGGACGACCTTTCGCGCATGAATACGGCTACAAGGGAAGTCAGAAGGGCCGCAGAGCTCCTGTCGAGGACAGCTGCAGGTGACGCGGAAAGCATAAGGAACGGAATCGAACCGTCCGGTATAGCCAGATGGCTCGGCATCATTCTCAAGGATTTCAATACAGCAATCGATTATGTCAATGGTAACGATGTTATCTTCTTTGCAGACGAGATGGTCGACATAGATGCCCGCCTGAATTCTTATGCGGGCGAATATGCACAGCGCTGCCGTGACTCATTTGAGATAGGTATCGCGCCCACATGCTCCCCGTCTGCGATGGTAAACATCTCCAAGCTCATGGTGGCTCTGGATAACCTCAATAACATTGTTACATTGTCCATGTTCCAGTCTCCGGGCAACGGAATGCCCGGCGGAACGACTTTGACCGTCTCAGGTTTCCCTGCAGATAACTATACGGGCCGCGCGGAAGAACTGGCTGCCCTTCTCAAGAGTAATCCTGACATATATCTCGCTTCCCATCACGGCAGGAGATACGAACTTCTTAAGAACCGCCTGGAGGAATTTGACTGCTTCAAGGAAGTGATCGATACGCCTCTTCCGGCCGGTTTCTCGTATCCCAAGCTGGGCTTCACTGTTTTCGGTGAGCAGGAACTGTACGGTTCTGAGCAGAAGCGCCCCGAAAAGAAGAAGGGCGGAAACAGGATCAGGTTCTTCAGCGAGATCGAACCCGGTGACTACGTAGTTCACGACAAGCACGGTGTCGGCCGCTACGAAGGCCTGATCAACATGAAGGTCGGCGATGTCCGCAAGGATTACTTAAAGCTCACTTACGCTAAAGGCGAGACGTTATACATCCTTCCCGAAAATCTCGATTCGCTCCAGAAATACGTAGGTCCGGGCGAGAAGGAACCGAAGCTCTCAAAGCTCGGCGGCGACGAGTGGAAGAGGACGGTCTCAAGAGCCAGGGAATCGATCAAGAAAGTCGCTTACGACCTGCTTAAGATCTATGCTGCAAGAAGCGTAAACAAAGGTTATGCGTGCGAGCCGGATGAGGACCAGCAGAAGCTTTTCGAAGCCGGGTTCCCGTTTGTCGAGACAGACGACCAGCTCCGCGCAGCGCATGAGATAAAGGCTGACATGGAGTCCGAAAAGCCAATGGACAGGCTCCTTTGCGGAGACGTCGGATTCGGCAAGACCGAGGTCGCATTCAGGGCGATGTTCAAAGCGGTAATGAACGGCAGACAGGTAATAATGCTCGCGCCCACGACGCTCCTTGCGCAGCAGCATTACGAGAATTTCGTCAGGAGAGTAAAGAACTTCCCTGTCAACGTCTGCCTGCTCTCAAGATTTGTTTCGCCTGCCCAGATCAAACAGAATCTCATGGACATAAAGAAGGGCAAGGTCGACGTCATCATTGGAACGCACAGAGTCCTTTCAAACGACGTGCAGCCCCCTCATCTGGGCCTTCTTGTTGTTGACGAGGAGCAGAGGTTCGGCGTCAATCACAAGGAAAAGATCAAGTCCATGAAGACCGACATCGATGTCTTATCGCTCTCGGCAACACCTATCCCCAGAACACTTCATATGTCGCTGTCCGGCATCAGGGATATATCAGTACTTGAAGAAGCGCCTTTTAACAGACGCGCCGTCCAGACATACGTATTGGGTTACGATGAACAGATCATTGTCCAGGCATGCCTGCGCGAGATCGCAAGAGGCGGACAGATCTTCTATCTTTATAACCGCACATCCGACATCGATAAAGTGGCTGACAGCCTTGCGAAAAGCATGCCGGGAGTCCGTGTCACATACGCTCACGGACAGATGCCCGAGAACGGTCTTGAAGCTGTTGTCACCGACTTTATAGAAGGCAGATACGACATTTTAGTCTGCACCACGATTATCGAGAACGGCGTGGATATGCCTAACGTAAATACGCTCATCGTCGAAAACGCCGACCGCTTCGGTCTTTCGCAGCTCTATCAGATAAAGGGCCGTGTCGGAAGATCTGACAGACAGGCATATGCATACATCACTTATAACGCAGATGCTCCCCTCAATGAGGAGGCAACAAAGAGACTTAATGCGCTCCGTGAATTTACAGAGCTCGGATCAGGCGTCAGGATCGCAATGCGCGACCTTGAGGTCAGAGGCGCTGGAAGTCTTTTGGGCGCCGAACAGCACGGTCAGATGGACGTTATCGGATATGAACTTTACTGCAGACTTTTAGATGAAGAGATAAAGCTTCTTAAGGAAGGCAAGGATGCCGTCCTCGACAGTGATGTCATCACAGGACACGCCGGAGTGGAAGACAAGGGCTTCTCTGTTGAAGTCGATTACGATGCATATATTCCTTCATCCTACATTCAGGATGAAGCTGCAAGAATGAGCTGTTACAGACGTATCGGAGACATCTCCGGACTTGAGTCTTACAGTGATTTCTTAGACGAGATCACGGACCGTTACGGCGATGCTCCTCCCGAAGTTTATATCCTCTCGGGAATATCACTTATGCGTTCTATCGCGCGCAATCTGGGATTCGTGAAAGCATCGATTAAGAACGCCGGTGTAAGGCTTTATCTCGACCCGAATCTCCAGATCGACATGCAGGCTTTCGGAGCGCTGATGCGTGATAAGTTCTACGGTGCGCGCGTGTCCATAAATGCAACGGGATCGCTGCCTTTCATGCTCTTTAAACCGTCATCTGCAAAGCAGGAAAAGACAGTAGCAGAGATCGTCGGACTTCTAAGGATTCTCGACGAGAACAAGACCCCTGCTCCTGCTGACAAGCCTGACGGTGATGCTGTATAATGGCTGAGTTTATTGCTCCAATAGTCTAATGGATAGAATGGCGGTTTCCGGTACCGCAGATGCGGGTTCAATTCCTGCTTGGAGCGCCATGGTTACAAGGGGCTGCCGCATTTCGTCTTGCGGCAGCCTTTATACTTGTCAGACGGTTTTTCCTGAACGCGGAATAATGTTATTATCTGACACAGAGAGTACACATAGGCGGGTTACCATAGCGTCATCAGACAAAACGAAGGAGAGGATCATGCCGCGCATTTTATTCGCAGAAGATAACGAAAACCTCAGAGAAGTCGTTACGGATTATCTTTCCGACAACGGCTACGATGTGGATGCTGCTTCTGACGGTGATAAGGCATGGAACCTGTTCCTTGACGAGAGATACGACCTCGTGCTGCTTGACGTCATGATGCCCGGGATGAGCGGATTTGATCTTTTGCGCAAGATCCGCTCAAGAGAAGACGTGCCGGTGATCCTTGCTACGGCAAAGGTCCAGGAGAAAGACCAGCTCCTGGGTTATTCGCTCGGCGCCGACGAATATATCACCAAACCGTTCTCACTTCCGGTCCTCGCGGCTAAATGCAAAGCCGTGCTCGAGCGTGCAGGCGGACGCGCCATGACCGGGAAGAACTTCACGGACGGGAGTTTTTCGATCGATTTCGTGACGCACAGGGTGTCATATGGCGGCAGTGAGATCAAGCTCGCTTCTCTCGACTTCGACCTTCTGAGTTACTTTATCTCTAACCGCGGAAGAGTCCTTTCAAGGGAACAGATCCTCGACAGGATATGGGGATTTGATTACGACGGCAATGACCGCGTTGTCGATACCCACATCAAGAGGCTCAGAAAGGCACTCGGAGATTACGGCAGTCACATAGAGACAGTCGTTAAAGAGGGGTACCGTTTTGTTTGAGACGTCCATAAGGGATGATCGGAGGAAACGGGTATGAATGACAAAAAGAAAAAGATAAAACTCATAACAAAACATTTGCTGAAATACGTGCTTTTCGAGCTGATAGCGCTGCTCATGATCGTGCTCGTATCAGGAGCGCTTTATATCGGCGCGAGGCACCAGGTAAAGAATACCAACGATGCTTCGGTATTCAGGCTTAACGAGACGCTCTACGACTACGACGATCCGGTGCTTTCGATGAGAGAGGCGCTCCGTAATGTCGAGATGATAGAGACTGCGTCAGGGTTCGATGACAATGTTTCTGCTCAGCTTATAGGTAACACAGATGATTTTTCGCTCTGGATAGACGGGAAGATCACCGTGCTTTTCTATAAGGAAAACGGAGAGCTTAAAGTCGTCGATCTGAAAGAATGCTTTGATGAGAGCGAGGTAGACCGGCTCATAGAGATCGTCACTTCAGAAAAGAACGTTGATATCAAGATACTGAAGATCTATGCCGAAGATAACGGGACCGGAGAAAAAGATATTTGCGGGATCGAATACAGGGCAGGGAATCTTACTAAGGGCGCCATGGGCAATACGGACGAGAGCGCACTGATCTTCGACGATCTGGGAGATAAAAAGGATGTCACTGAGACCAAGATCTTTGTTCTTCCGCAGAGCCGGAAGATGAATGAATTACTTGAAGATGACGAGGCGGAAACAAAGAACAATGTGTATACGAATTCCGTTTTGACGGGATGGTCCATGTTCCCGGGCAATTCCAAGTATTATAAGGTTCACGGCGATTTCCCGAACGTGATTTTTACGATTGCTTTCGACATCGACAGGATAGCTTTTGAACAGGCAAGGCCCCAGATGCTGCTCTCTGCGGTTTACATCCAGGTCTTCGCTTTCTATGTCATGATCGTCATCTCGAACAGGGAAAGGAAAAGGGAGGAAGCCAGAAGATTCCGCGACAACTTTATAGATGCCATGGCGCATGAACTTAAGACTCCTGTTGCCGTAGTGCAGAACACCTCAGAATACCTCTCAACGGGCCAGCGCCCCGAGAAGCAGGAGCACTATCTTGAGGTCTTAAGAAACGAGAGCTCCCACATGAACGATCTTCTTAACCGCATGCTCGCGTACACAAGGGTCAAGGACGGTTCGGCACAGATCTCCCTGAGCGAGAAAAACCTTGACGATCTGGTCGATGAGGTCATGAGATCCTACGAAGAAACTGATGTCAGGATCGAGCGCGAAAAGGGCGGCGCGGCAGTTAAGTGCGATCCCGAACTTCTTAAGAGCGTCATCGATAACCTCATCTCAAATGCCATCAAATACGGCGAACACGATGCGCCTGTCAGGATCGTTACTGAAGGCACCAGACTGTCTGTCTGGAATAAGACTGCATCAGTTGGAGAAAACGGCAAGGAGGATCTCTGGACTTCTATGGACCGCATGGAGCTCGGAGGCGGCGGTTCGGACGGAAGCGGCGTTGGCCTTGCCATCAGCGCGGTAATACTCGAAAAGCACGGCGCTTCGCACAAGGCTGAATACAAAGACGGCGGCGTGGAATTTTCTTTCGACATGAAGGGCAAGCCCGATCCGGCCAAGAAGATCAGGAAATTCAATTTTGTCATAAGCATCATCGAAATACTGATCTTCATTCCGCTCATCATTTACTGGACGATCCTTTACATGGAAGGCGGCCAGGGCGATATAAACTCCTTCATCTGTGTCTGCTGCTGGCTCCTGATGACGGTGTTCCCTTTCTACCATATAACTATGGGAAAGTAATGCTTTCAGCGTTAGCTTATCCTCTGCGGGAATCAGGACTGATGATCCGGAAGGCTTCAAAATCGCGGATAGTGTTGTAAAATGGATTCATTCAGGGAGGATATAGCATGTTACTTGATGAACTTACGTTAGAAGAAAAGAAAGCTTTTTGGAATATTGCCAACGTGCTCGCTGCAGTTGACGGAAGAGTATCCGAGGAAGAGTCGGTGCTCATGCAGTATAAGGAAGAAATGGGTGTTGATCTCGACTTTGTTGACCCTGCATCCGTTGATATCGCAAGCGAATTAAACAGCATCAGTGGAAGCGGTTTAAGAGAGCGCAAGATCGTTTATTTCGAGCTGTTCGGAGTAGCTTACGCCGATACAGATTTCAATGAAAAAGAGCAGAAGATCCTGGACGAAGTAAGCTCTGTTCTCGGAATAAGCGGTGACGTAAAAGCGGTCCTTGAAGACAGCGTAAGGACGATCTACGACACATACAGAAAACTCGGAGCTGTTCTGGGCGAATAATACTGCCGCCCTCATAACGCACGCAAACAATATAAAGAACTGACAATGCCGGCTTCCCGCCTTAGGAAAACAGTTAAACTGTGAGGCGGAAAAAGCCGGCATCTATGTCAAAAGCGTGGGTAATCTGTAGCTTTATTCTTTTACAAGATCAGCCTCCTGAGACTTTGCTTTCTTGGTGATCTGTGTGAAGCTTCCTGTTAAGCAGAGTGCAAAGCAGAAGCCCAGGGCGATGTTATGGAAAACGCAGCTCCAGATAGCCAGCATAAGGATGAACATAGCGGTCTGAGAGAGCGTAATGCCAAGGATCTTCTGGTACTTTACTTTTGTGATGACCTTGTCCTGATATTCAGCTCTGCCTGCCTGGCCTGAGCCGACACCGTTCCTGAAGTGGTCGATCATGATGTGATCGAAGTAGCTGGATTCGTCTTCGAATCCTTCAGCGAAGATCCTCTTCTCCTCAACAAGTGTGTCTGTTGATTCTTCGAAGAACTTCTCGAGGCCCTTCTTGCCGGAAGGCTGGCCTGCTATTCTCTTGATAACGGATAAACCGATGATGTACTTCTTCTTGTCGATCTTCTTTGTCATTACGAAGATCTCTTCTGTGGGCATTCCCTTGATCGTCTTGCCGTCTGCATCAACGAAATCAACCTTTGCTTCTTCGAGCATGCTGCCCAGTATCTCGCCGGAAAGGACATCTCTTAATCCTTCGATGATTCCGATCCTGCCGTCTGCGATCTTCTTAAGATTAAATCTTGAGAGTTCGAAAAAATCACAACCTTTTACATAATCCATAACTGTTTTCCTCGCTTTTCTTTTGGGTTTTGCTTTTGACACCGTAATAGTACCAACTCAAAACGCGCAAAATTCACATGCGTCGTGAATTGCACTTTTGTTGTCGTGAACAGCAGGATTTGGGGGTTATGACTTCTTTTTGAGGCTTAAAACCACGATGGCAGTAAGCACGAGCGCGATGCCTAAGATGGCGACGGGGCCTATGGTTTCCTTCATTACGAAAATACCGAAAAGCGTGGCCGCGACAGGTTCGATAGTCGCCAGTACAGCGGCTTTTCCTGCAGTGGTCATGTTAAGGCCGATGGTATAGAGCAGGAACGGTATGACTGCCGTAACGATAGAAGTAAGCAGGACAAAGCCTGCCAGCGCGGGCTTATTTTCGACAGCCTTGATATTGGAAATCAGGGAGGCGGGATCAGCGACAATGACAGAGCCTGCTCCCGCGATGAGAAACGTGTAGCATGTGACGGTATATGGCGAATACTTCCTGAGCGCGAAAGTACCGAAGATGCTGTAAAGGCCGTAGCCGAGACCTGAGCCTAAGCCTGCGAGGACGCCCGGCAGCGTGACCTTTCCGCCGAAGCCCGATACGAGAACGCATCCGCCAAAGGCCAGGATGAGCGCTATTATCTTCTGCGTAGTGATCTTTTCCTTAAGGAATAGTATTGCGAGGATCATGACCCAGATGGGCGAAGTGTAGAGCAGGATCGCCGCGGTGGACATCGTCATGAGCCTTATGGCGGTGAAATAGCAGCATGTGAAGAACAGGATACTTACAAGTCCTAAGGCAAGGAATAAAGGGATATCACGGGGTCTGATCTTAAAGCCCTTCGGATCTTTTATGAGCAGGATGAGGGCAAAGATTATGCCTGCCATCGTAAGCCTAAGGCATGCGACCTGGATCGACGTGAATCCGAGTGCGTTCAGATGACGCACGAAGATGCCCATGCTTCCCCAGAAAAGACCGGCGGTTATTATCAGGATATCTCCTAAAAGGGAATTGCTTCCGGTTCCGTTTCTGCTCATGTTCCTGTTGGCCAGTTTACGGGCGGATAGGGATAGGGAGCAGTGGCAGCAGTGGCAGCAGAAGCAGCTGCAATGGCTGCAGCTTTCTTCTTCAGTCTGTTGGCGGCCAGGAACGTAAGGACGATCATGGCGATGGTAAGCGGGATTATGATTATGGGCCAGGAGTAAAGGTATTCCGAGCCCTGCATGTATTTGTTTATCCAGGCAGCGAGCGGGTATGACGGGATGGCGGTAAGGGTCATCATTCCGCTGGCTATCAGGCAGAGTTTCATGTATGTCTTTGCAGGAGCACCGGGTTTTCGGGATTTAACAAAGGCGATAACTCCCAAAATGACAGCTGTGACGGCTAAGTCGATCGCTGCAAATGAAACGCCGAAAACCACATATATCTGGGCAATCATTTCTGTATCTGATGAAGGAGAACCTAACATGAAAAGCCCGAAAAAGGCTGCCAGGAAGGAGAACATGAAGATCATACCGTCGTAGATCATCGTTACTACCAACCCTGCGATCGTTACTAAAAGATTTGCTAATCTCATTTTCCGGATTCCTTTTACATTGCCTTTCTTGTTATCCTCAGATGACAATACGATTAAATTAAACTATATAAGACCATAATTCAAGAATAGCATGATGCGTTTGCCTTTTCTTTTTGATAGAATACAAAAACTAGCTTTTAAAGGCGGTAGGGACAATATGGAATTAAAAGAACTGTTAAGATTCGACGATATCGTGATCCAGTGTCACGATAATCCGGATGCTGATGCACTGGCATCAGGGTATGCTCTGAAATGGTATTTCGAGCAGAACGGAAAAAAGGCAAGGTTCATCTACAGGGGAAGAAACGAGATCAAGAAGAGCAATCTTCTTATCATGCTCAAAGAGCTTGAGATACCGGTAGAGTATGAGCCTGACTTTTCCGAAGAGCCGGATCTTCTCATCACGGTCGACTGCCAGTTCGGACAGAAGAACGTTACCGAGACAAAAGCGAAAACGGTTGCCATCATTGACCACCATCAGAAGGTTCCTTCTTCGACGGAATTGTACTGGATAAGGAGCGATCTCGGAAGCTGCGCTACGATCTGCTGGGACATGATCAGGGAAGAAGGCCTGAACCCCAACGATAACAGACTTCTCGCGACAGCTCTCTATTACGGTCTTTATACCGACACCAACAGGCTTTCGGAGGTCTCGCACCCTCTTGACCGGGATATGATGGATTCTCTCATGATCAACAAGATCGTCATCACATCGATGGTCAATTCGAATATTTCCCTTGAAGAACTTGCCATCACCGGCAAGGCGATAGTCAATTACGAATATCACGAGAGCAACAAGTATCTCGTCATCCAGTCTGAAGCCTGCGATCCCTGCATCCTGGGCGTCATCAGCGACTTTGCTCTGGAGACCGAGGATGTCGACGTCTGTGTTGCCTTCTATGAAAGCCCCTACGAAGTTAAGTTCTCCGTCAGGAGCTGCACCAAGGAAGTCCACGCTGACGAACTTGCGGCATTTATCGCTGAGGGATTCGGCGGCGGAGGCGGCGGCCATATGCTTAAGGCCGGCGGTTCGATGCAGCCCGATTATCTGACAAAGTCAGCCAGGGAGACTATTGAAGAGAGGCTTGTCTACTACTATGACAAATATATCGTCATTTATGCGAAGAACACCAAGCTCGATACTTCAAAGATGAAAGCTTATGTTAAGCTTCCGCAGACTTTGGGATACATTAAGCTTACTGATGTTTTCCCCGTCGGAACGAAGATCAACATAAGAACTCTGGAAGGCGATGTCGACACGATAATCGATGAAGGCAAATATCTCATGATCGGTGTCGAGGGCGAGATATATCCCATCATGGAAGATAAGCTCCTCAGAAGTTACGAGCCTACGAACTTCGTCTTTACCAGACAATTCGAGTATGAACCTAACATAAAGAATCTCTCCACGGGCGAAGTAAAACATGTCCTTCAGTTTGCCAAGACAGTCAGGACATTAGGCAGCGCCACTGTTTTCGCAAAGCCCCTGGAGCAGCCCGTAAAGCTCTTTACAGCCTGGACTGAGGACAAGTATTACTCAGGAGACATCGGCGATTATCTTACAGTAAGAGGCGATGACGAGCACGACATCTACATCGTCAAGGGCAGACTTTTCGATAAGTTCTATAAGGCCAGGTAAGACTTCAGATTCCGTATTTTTCTTTGACGTAGTCGGGCAGTTCCTGTCCGCCTAAGATCTTTGTTGCCTTCTCGATCAGATCATCCAGAGTGTAGTGCTCGATGTATCCGGCATAGCACTCAGAGCTTAGCCTGTATGAGTATACATAGAATCTGTCAGCGCCTTCATCATAGCAGTAAGCATTCTCTATGAACGCAGTCTCGATCCATGTGTCTGTATCGAAAATGCTGATCTGGCTGCCTATCTTGATGAAGAGCTCGTGAGTCTTCTCGTGGAACGAGAACGAAGTATCTCCATAACCGTAAAGAGTCATTTCATACTGGTTGAGCATCTCTCCCGTATTGCTGTTGTACAGGATGAGGAAATCGTCAGAGATTGCGTATAGGATGTCATCTTTGATGTATGCACTGTAACGTTCTTCGTATGTGTGGCTCATTGTGAAAAGCTCCTTGAATGAACCGTCCGTTACAAAGATCGTAGTCCCGTCGTATAACAATACCTTGGAGCCGTCTTCAGCTGCAATGGCATAGAATTTTCCGCCGATCGAATCGACTTTCCAGTCGTCGGGAACATCGACCGTCTTAACTTTTTCCGAAGCCAGATCAACAGCGATAAGCCTCTCATCAGTCGGGAAGAAGACTGTGTCGATCTCTTTGACATATGCGGGATAACGGATGGAGAACGAAGAAAGACCATCGTATTCTTTTGATGTGATCTCGCGTTCATTTGCTCCGTCTATATCTGATACTTTCAGAACAAGGCATGAGTCTTCGACCGAGTAGCGGAATAACTTGCCGCCGGAAATGAAATTTGAATAAGAATCTATTGTGTAATCCAGAATGCTGACCTTCTCGCGGTCAGGGAAGATCTCGTAGACCTTTTCTCCCAACTGGGCGTAGAGCTGTCCGTCTGCGCGCTGTATCTGGAAACCTCCGGTGAGGGTTTCAATATCGTCAATATCTGTCGTGAAAGTAAGTTTGCCGGTCTTCGGATCGATAACGCTTATCCTGATAATGTGTGTCTCGGATACCCTTGAAGCAATAACGAGGTATTCGTCATCGTGATAATATGTCTGGTATGAAGAACCGATGGTAAATCCGCCGAATGCATCAACAGGTTCCCATTCGTCATCCTGCAGGTAAGGGATGTAGCAGATGATATCTTTTCCGTCGGCCGGAGCGGCATAAAGACGCTGGCCGATCATAGCTTCCTTTAAGTTATTGCTGAGCACATTAAACTGGGCCAGTTTGTCTTCGTTTTCGTTCAGCGCGAAAACATACTCCCCGTGTCTGCAGATGAATTCCGGCAGACCTTCGCCGTTGTTATCCGAGGCGGTGATGATCGAACTGGGCAATTGGTAGAGGTTTTTCTGCCCGCCTGACTCGAGGTCGTAAACGATCGCGGTGTTGCCCGCAAAGAACATTACCGCACTGCGCGCAGGCAGATTCATGCTTCCGACTAATATTGACGCATCCGTAAACTCCAGATTGGACATCCATTTCTGGGTCATTGAGCAGTCAAAACAATATGCCTCCATGACGGTCCTCTGGACAACGGTCAGCTCATTGCTGTATGCAGTGGAAGAATCAATTAAGCTGTCACTGGTAAGAACACAAAGATGATCGTTGTCTGCAAAAGCTATATCCTCGATGTAGAAGGTGTCAAGCTTCTGGGCGCTGTCATTTCCGGTCTCGGTGTCGTAGATGTGGATCTTATCATCGTTGAGTACAAAGGTGCTGTCGGCGTATGCGATCTTTTTTCCGTCAGGTGAAATGGTAAGAGCAGCTACAGTAGGCGATATAAAACTGCTGCTTTCCTTTATCTGATAAGTCTCCCTGACCGTTCCGTCGATTTCCGACAGTTTTAAGATAGCTCCGTCTCCGTCGTGGAAATAGATGGCATTGTCAGCATAAACCACGCTGTCCTCATAAAATGCCCTATCCTCTTCTATCTCGTATTTCCAGAGAAGCTCACCGCTTCCTAAGTCATAGGATTCCATTTTGTGCTTGAATGTGATGAGGAGTCCTTCTTTGCCAAGGAACATCATATTAACAGGCGCATCCTTGAGCGTATTCTTGAAAAGAAGCTGGTGCGAATTTCCGTCCCAGCAATAGATTTTTCCGGACTCGTCGAGTGCCGCAATGTACTGGTCGTCATCCGTCTTGATGCATTTCTTGAGCTCGAAATCCGTCTTAAAGTTCCATACGGGCTGGTATTCCGAGCCTGCATTGGACTGGTATGCGGCCGTTACGCTCGTGATCGCGCGGACTGCCTCTGCCGTTACGGGAATCTTCGGGTTGGACTCGTTGGGGAGCGATGCAAGCGCCAGATGGATCGCGTCGAACCTCTTGTCATCCTCCAGAAGCGACACTGCCTCATTTGAAAGGAAGAGCGATCTGCTGCGCAGGGACTCCAGATATGTCTCGTTGATCTTCTTGTTGCTGTAGATCATGTAGCCTACGAAAACTGCCATTGCCGCGAAAACAATGCCGGCAACCGTCGTGACGCGCCTGATCTTATACTGTCTCGTGCGCCTCTGGAGCTCATCGTATGAACATCCCAGAAGTGCCGAAGCAAGGCGGGGAAGCTCTTCCTTGTCGGCTGCCGGTCTCGGAAGTCTGTAGTCGCAGGACAGCGGCTCGACCGGAACTTTCACAGTGTGGGCAATTCCCATCTCGTCCCTGTATTCTTTCTCCATGGAAAGAAGCTCTTCCGGGATAACTTCAAACGGTTCGCCGTCGCAAAGGACAGTCAGGACCTTATCTGCAGTGTGGGTCTGAAGGAAGGTCTTTATCTCTCTTTTTACCCAGTAAGATTCCTTGGTATTTGTCGAACAGATAACGATCAGGTATTCGGCATTCCTTAATGCCCCCGTGATCGTCTCGGTAAGGTCACTCGTGATAGGGAGCTCATCCTTGTCCCTGAAGATACGCGTGATCTTCTGATGTCTGAGATTTTTCTTAAGCTTGTGCGGCACATGGAAACGTTCAAGTTTTCTCTGGACGTGTTCTGCTATCTTTGAATCCAGCGGAGCGTGTCTGTACGATATGAAAGCGTTATAGAAGTCGATCATAGAGTTATCCCTTCGCGCGTATTTATTCCTTCAAATAATAGTAACATAAATAAGGGACCTCTGTCTTGACGTTACTGTGACAAGCAAAGGCGCTAAGGGATGGAAAGATTACATTTCCTGCCTCATATGCCATTAACGATCTTAACCGTGCCCGCACTCCCGTCTACCGTGACGGTATCACCGGTCTTAAGGACCGTTGTGGCATTGCGGCAGCCGACGACTGCGGGGATGCCGAATTCTCTTGCGACTATCGCTGCATGGGACAGCGGGGCGCCGATGTCCGTTACGATCGCCGATACTTTGTGGAACGCTATGGTCCAGCCGATATTCGTTGCGCGCGTGACAAGGATCTCGCCTTCACAGAGCTCATCGATGCGGCTTACATCCTCAATGACACGGACCGTTCCGGTGACGACACCTGCGGCGCCGGCGAAGCCTTTGACAACGGACTCAGGATCACCGGCGGATGTACCGTCGGAGGCACCCTTTGAAGCATCCTGTCCGCTGATGAAGACATCGTACCTGCGGTCGGGATCGGCGAGCCATTTTTCGGGATCGAACCTGCCGATGACAAGGTTCGGGAACGACGGGTAGGAAAGGTATCTTGTAAAGTTCTCCTTCCGGGCGGGAATGTACTGGACCGCAGATGCGTCGCCCTTAAGAAGAGCGAACATCTCGGGATAACCCAGCATGAAGATGTCATCGCCAAGACCGTTCAGGGCGCCTGCCTTAAGGCAGTATTCCCTGAAGACGCAGAAGATGCGGACGCCCTTGCTCCTTATGTCTTCACGGAAAGCATTGGCGTGGATGAACTTGGCGATATTCTTGTCGATCCATCTGCTCTTTGAGGGATACTTTTTCTTGAATTCTGCAAGAGCCTCTTCGTAGGCGGCTTTCTGGCGCGTCTGCATCTCGTGAAGGTTCGAACTGTTGGATGCGCGGTCCTTCAGAAGATCGTCTAAGAAGGACGGATTCTCGTAAGGCCTTGGTGCCATAAGTTCCATCTCGTCGGCGGAGCGGTGACCGCAGATCCGGATGTATTCCTCACGAGTCATGCGGCCTTCGGCGACGTCTTCGAGAAGAAGCGTCGGCTTCATGCAGTCGAGGGTTCCGAGCGAGCCGCCGAGGAGCCTGTTCGCCATGTCTTCTCCCGCGATCTCAGTGATGTTCTTTCGGAGTGTGAAAAGAGGAACCAAAGACATTCCGCTTTCTGCCATTATCGAAGCGAGGCCGTCGCTTAAGTTAGGCATGAGCACGTCATCCCAGAACCTCATGAGTTCTTCGTTGCTGTCGATTTTCTTTACCTGGGAGATGAGGTCTTCTGATATCCCGTGGAGGTTTTCGACCATCTCGTGCATCTGCTTTTTTGTAAGCTTCGATCTGTTTTTGGGGAAGAGCAGCTTCCACAGATTCTTCTTGAAGGCTTTTGTGTCGAAAGGGGAGATGGGGATCGCAACGCCTTCCGGGATCTCGCCGACAAGGTCTCTTACGTTCTTGTAAGCGTTTTCGCGGGTCATGCCGAGGCCCACCATGAGCGAGCACATGACGGATATGTTCATGTAAGCCTGGCCGCAGATGTTGTCGAGCCAGTCGGGAATCCCGAGGAATTCATTGATCTTTTCGAGAACGCTGAAAGTCATGGGGCTGACGGGGTTCATGAAGATCTCGCCGACATTGGTCTTTGTCAGGAGCTTATACCCGGAGCGTGAGCCGTTGACGTCGTAATCTTTTGTGTTGTGACGGATCAGGGTCGTGATCGGACGGGCCTGCAGAATGTAGACTTTGCCGTTTGCGACAGCCCACTCGATATCCATCGGGACACCGTAAAATGCGCGGATGGCAAGCGAATATTTCCCGAGCGTTCTCGCGTAAGGCGCAAGTTCTTTCTGGCCTTCGTAGGTAAGCTCCATGGCGTCGATCCTGAATTCTTCGGCATTCTCTGTGCCGGACACAAGCTTCTCGCCCTCGCCCTTAACGTAGTTACCGACGATCTTATCGTCCTTTCCGGTGATGATGTCGGAGGTGAAGATGACGCCGGCGTAATCAGGATTTACGAATTCCTGGATGATGACGCCGATGCCCTCGCTCCCGATTCCGTTGCGGCTCTTGTATTCTTCGACTCTGGCGCTTGCAGAAGATCCCGCCACATAGGCAACGGCTTCTTTGATCCCATCGGCTTTAACGTTGGTCAGGGTCTCATACTGGCCCGCGAAAGAATAGCCCGCGCCGTCTTCTCCTATCGCTGAAGACCTTACCGCGTAAGTCTTTCCGGCATCTAATCTGCCGATGATTTCATCCAGTTCTTTCTGCGCTTCTTCAGTTATCTTCCCGTCGCGGAAAGCGTCAGATATGATGACGCAGCCTGAAGGGATATTCATCTTCAGGTTCTGCATCATGAGCGAAAGAGAGGTGGCTTTTCCGCCGGTCTTTTCAAGTATTGATGAGGGTATTGTTCTAAGATCGAAAATGTAGTTCATAAGTTATCAGTTAAGCAGCAGATCTACTCTCATGCCGATGTATTTTTTGAGTTCTTTGTCTTTGTCCAGATCGATGCCGAAGCCGGCTTTTATCTCTTCCTTGCGGAATATTATCAGCTGCATCATGGCGGAAAGTTCATACGCTATCAGGCGGCACTCTTTGTCAGTCTTCCTGCCGGCATAGTGCTTTTTTACATACGGGTAGCTGAACGACTCCTGCGTCAGGTCCCTGGTGAACAGGACGTATGAGGTGATCGCCTTGGTAAACTTTGGGTTTTCGACGAGGCACTTGGCGACGACATAATGCAGTTTCTTAAGGAGCTCCTTCGGTTCAAGGTCCGAAGCTATGAGCTTTGCAACTTTCTTCTCCTTAAGGAATCCCATGTACTGCTTCTGGAATGTCTGGTAGATGAGGTTCTCGCGTGAACCGAAGCAGTAGTTGATCATGGAGGGCTTGGTGCCGGCACGCTCCGCTATCTGTCTGGAAGTGACGTTGAGCGGGTCGTCCTGCTCTTCCATCAGCCCGAAAGTTGCGTCGAGCAGTTTTTCCTTCGTTATATTGAGTTTCTCTTCTTTTTGCATGGTCACACCTCGATTATTGAACGCGTTCAACAATAATGTATCACATCTGTCTTAACCCCGCAACAGTCACCTTCAGAGTTGAATGTTATAATTGCCTTGGCTCTTTTCAATTTCGCAGTTGACAAACATTCGTTCTGGTTCTATTATATGTATAGAACGTTTGTTTGTTTTTGAAGGGAGCCCGTACGATGTCAGAGTTGAAGGAAGTCTTTGCTGCATATAAGAAATTATCCTTCACTGACCGTATTGTGTTCTATACGACTCTTTCCAATACTGTAAATGTACACGAGGATAACATTCAGGATTTCCTTATCGAAACACGTATTTGCGATGGTAATACATGTATCTTTTGTGAAGGTTCTCATGTTGTTAAGAACGGTAAGCGTAAAGACGGTGTTCAGCGTTTCCTCTGCCGTGATTGCAAGAAGTCATTTATCCCTAGTTCCTGTTCCGTTACTTCTGGTACTAGAAAGAACTTGAGTGTTTGGGCTCAGTATCTGAAGTGTATGTCGGATAAAAAGACGCTTAAGGAAACTGCTGAAGA